>CAZAWR010000001.1:0-234328 GCA_964488865.1 uncultured Polyangiaceae bacterium
GCACAAAGCCCGCCCTTGCGGCGGGCTTCTCCCGAAGTTGCCGTGGGCTCTGAGCTCGCGGAAAGGGAGGCTCCAAGCTCCGTTTCACGCGTCCTCCCCTCAGAACAAAAGGAGCGACACGAAGACCTCGTCGACGGCGGCATGCAGCGCGCCTTGGCGCCCCAGTCGCGCGTCGCCGAGCGCGA
Source organism: uncultured Polyangiaceae bacterium (assembly GCA_964488865.1). Taxonomy (GTDB): domain Bacteria; phylum Myxococcota_A; class Polyangia; order Polyangiales; family Polyangiaceae; genus MWCO01. Next base: position 186 of record CAZAWR010000001.1, read on the forward strand.
TCAGGAGCGGGTTGGGCATGGCGTGGGGGACGAGTCGCAACACGGCCTGAGCGGCATCCTCCTCGCGTCCCGGGCCGAACCACGACGCGAACAGGAGGACCGCTGTGGCCGTGGATCGACTGATCCCGGCTTGGCAATGCACGAGGCACATCCCCCCCGCGGACCGGGCTTCGGCCGCGAACGCGAGGACCTGCTCGACGTCCTCCACCGTGGGGCCGAGCGGATCGGACGGGATGAGGGTATCGTAGAACTCGAGCTTGAGGATGCGATCGGGCAGGAGATGCCCTGCGAGGGCAGGTTGCCCCGGGTCGCAGATCGAGATGAGCGTCGCAACCGGAGGCGACGGTTCCTGACCGGTGACGATGCGGGTGGCGCGAGCGCGAGAGCACACGCAGACGTCGGGCACGGTTCGGTTGAGGTGCTTGTCGTCCCCGCGCATGCCGGCATCTTCAGACGGGCGAGGGCGCGGGTCAAGAATCGAGCATCGGCACGGTTGTGCTTTGCAGCGAGCAATTCGCGAGTTGTTCGGGACGAATCGAATGGGTGTCAAGGTGCGCGGGACGTGTGATATCGTCGGTCCGTCGACGGTTCGCTGAGCCTGGTCGCGAGACATGAACGAGAGGACGGCAGACGCCTTGGGTGCGGAGGTGGGCGGAGGCATGAAGCCACGACGGAGGCAGCATTGGTCCACTGTGTGAGCTGCGGTGCACCGAACCCGCTGGTGGGGGCTCGCTTCTGCGTCCAGTGCGGGGCCAAGCTCCCGGCGCAACAGGACCCCAGCCCTGCGGAAGCCAAACTGGTGGATGCCCCCAAGGCGCCCAGCATCCGGTACGCCGCACCCGTCCCAGGCCCTCGGCCTTCGGCTTCCCCCATCCCCCCACGAGAGCCCACGCCGGAGTCGGTTCGGATGGCGACCAGCGGGGCGAAGGACCTTCCTGCGCCTTCGTCCTACTCGTTCGTCGGGGAACGTCGCGCCGAGCGCCCGACCTTGCCAGGCGGGTCGCCGGGCGTGGCCGGTTGGACAACCCCCGCAACACACGACAGCATGGCCGAAGCCATTGCCCGGGTCTCGCCCAAACCCCGTCTGACTCCGGTGGGTAACCCATCGGAGCCAGCCGGGCCGTCTCTGGATACCCCCGAACCGCCTACGCCGAAGCAAGGAGAGGTCGATTCCGCCCGAGGCGGGTGGACGCCACCTCCCCCCCGTCAGCCCGCACCACCACGGCCGGGGTCCCAGACGTTGCCCGCGATCGAGCCTGCCGCCCACGATGACAGGCAGTCCACACCGGGGCCACGGGTGACGGTGGAACCATCCCCGCAGTCCAAGGTGGAAACCACGGGGGAAGCGGGCCCGACCGCGGATCCCTCACCCGCACCGTCGGGGGCGGTGCCGCCCACCCGTCCGCTGTACGCCACGAGTACGAAGCCAGGCGCTGGCGCCCCTCCGGGCCGGCCGTTGTACGCGGGAACGAAGGCCTCCACGTCACCGGCCCCGAGCCGACCGATGTACACCTTCGGTGCCAAGGCGCCGGTCACGCCGGTCGCCAAGCCTGCGCCCGTGGCCCAGCCGACCGCTTCCGATGCAGACCGCGACGACCTTTCCTGGGCCCCTCCCCCTTCCGGCCAAGAGCCCCCCGTCTCGGTGTTTGGCTTGCGCAGGTCCAATCCGCCTCCAGCGCTGGCCGCTGCGTCGGAGGCTCCCCTCCCCTCCACGACCCGGATCGAGGGTCGCCCGAAGGCCGAGGCGGAGGTGCAGGTCGACGACGCGGACATCGCGGGGTTGCTCGACGACCTCGAGGGCTCCGTCGATGCGTTGCTCGACGACATCGACGCGGGATTCGACCGCATCGTGACCAGCCCGGGCACGGACAAAGGCACCGGGACCGAGGCAGGGTTCACGGCGCACGAGACGCGCGAGGTGCGCGAGCTGTTCACGCAAATCGCCGCCGGGCACATGCGTCCGGTACGTGACTTCATGATCGAGCTCAAGCTCGGTGACCCGCCGCGGGAGTGGATCGACCTGGTGAGGCCGGCGGTGTCGTCGCTGGGCAAGTCCGCGCAGGGCATGGGTCTCACGGAGCTTCGCGCTGCCACCGACGTCTACCTGGAGGCGCTCGACCTCGTGGTGAAGAGCGAGACGTCGCGGATTACACCGGATCAAGCCAAGGAGCTGACGGACGCGTTCGACCTGTTGGCGTCGGAGCTGCCGGGAGCCTTCGACCTGAACGAGGAGCGGGACCGTCGCGAGCCGATCATCGTGCAGTCGTTGCTCCGCCAGGTCCCGGAGGTGCGCAAGGTGGCGCTGGACAAGCTATACGCGGCGGGGCTGACCAGCTTGGACATGTACTACGCGGCGAAGCCGTATGACGTGGCACAAGCGGCGGGGCTCAGCGAGGAGCTGGCGGGGCGCATTGTCAAGCGTTTCGCGCAATACCGCCGGGAGACGTCGGTAGGGGCGCCGGACCTGGAGCGGACGCACGAGCACAAGAAGATGGCGGTGCTGGTGGCGCAGTTGGCCCAGCAGACCGAGGGATTCGACGCGGCGTCCAAGTCGTGGTCGAGCCGGGCCACGCACGACAAGAAGAAGCTGCGCACGGAGCGCAACGACACCGTGCTGGAGCTCAACGTCCTTCTCGCGCGACTGGGCGAGGTGGACCTGGTGAAGCAGCTGGAGAAGCTTCCGTTCCAGGGCAAGGTGGATGCGCTTCGCGCGTACATGGCAGAAGTCAAGGAGCGCGCCGCAGCCGAAGGGCGGCGCTAGGCACTCGGCACAAGGGAGCCACAAGGATCAACGATGGCGGACTACTCCCGAGACGAAGTTCTGGCGAAAGTGCGGGGCGGAGAGAAGCTCGCGCGAGCCGATCTGCGGGGCCTCGACCTGTCGAAGGCGGTGCTGGACAAGGTCGACTTCCGACGGGCGGATCTCGAGGGAGCGAACCTCGAAGGCGCGAAGCTCAAGGGCGCGAACCTCGCGAACGCGAACTTGGTGGAGGCGTACCTCAAGGACGCCGACTTACGCGACGCAAAGCTCGACAAGGCGGATCTCGAGGGGGCGAACCTCGAGCGGGCGAACCTGGAGGGGGCGGACCTGAAGCGCGCGTCCCTCGAGGGGGCGACGCTGACGGAGGCGAACCTATCGCGAGCGCTCGTGGTGAATGCGAGCCTCGAGATGGCGGACATGGGGGGCGCCAAGCTCGAGGGCGCGACCCTTTCGCATGCGGAGATGAGTGAAGCCTACCTGGGCGCGGCCAAGGCGAAGGGCGCGGACCTGAGCAACGCGGACCTGTCGAGCGCGAACCTCGAGGAGGCGGACCTGACGGAGGCGAACCTGACGGAGGCGGACCTCTCGGAAGCGAAGGGCCCGGGAGCGAACTTCTCGAAGGCATGCCTCCAGCGCGCGAACGCGTCCCAGGCCGTCCTCGCAGGGGCCAACCTCACCGGCGCCGACCTGCGTGGCGCCGACTTCACCAGCGCCGACCTGCGCGGCGCCAAGCTCACCGGCGCCAAGGTCTTCGGCGCCACGTTCTCCGAAGCCAACCTCGACGAAATCGAGCTCGAGTTCATCGACGCCAGCACCGACGGCGACGGCACGCGCCGCATCACCGGCGACGCGGCCATCGAGATGCTCCGAAGCGGTCGTCCCTCCGCCGAGGTACCCGGCCGACGCTACTTCGGCAAGGGTGACGTGATGCGCAACGCGGCCCTCGAGTTCGGCGACAACTCCTTCGTCGAGATCGAGAGCCGCTTCGAGAAGTGCTCGATCGCGCTCGGAGCGGGCACCGAGCTCGTCGTGGGCGACGCCGGCGTCCTGCAGAGCTGCACCATCGAAGGCGCCGGAAACATCATCATCCACGGCCGCTTCCTCGAGGAAAAAAGCCCCGGCATCGTCGGCCCCAAGCGCCTCATCGTATCCTCCCGCGGGGCCATCCAGGCCACCGTCCATCAACCCGAAGGCCACACCCAGTTCGCCTTCGAACCAGGCTCCAAATTGCGACTCAACATCGTCCGACCGGACGACGAGAAAGGCAGGTAGCGTCGAATGGCTGATCTCAAGAGCGGGGAGAAACAAACCCTCGTCGAGGAAGGCACCCAGTTCAAGGGTTCGCTCACCTCCACCTGCCCCGTCGTGGTTCGGGGAAAGGTCGAAGGAGAAATCGCGACACCGTCGCTCACCATCAGCGAGACCGGCGCCGTCCACGGCAAGGCCAAGATCGGCACCGTGGTCTCCATGGGCGACATCGCGGGCGAGTTCGACGCCGACACGGTTCAGCTATCGGGGTCCGTGCGAGACAACACCGTCATCCGAGCCAAGACCCTCGAAATCAAGCTCTCCACGGAAGAGGGCAAGATGGAGGTGGTGTTCGGCAACGCGAAGCTCTCGGTCGGAGACGAGCCCGAAGACGCCTGAGTCACGAGGTCCGCTACGACCTCACGCGCAGAGACTCCACGAACAACCCTTCGATGGCGTAGTTCGTCACGTAGTCGTAGTCCACGTACCCGAACCCACGGGAACCGAAGGCGGTCCCCCAGCTGTTGGCGAAGACGAAGTGCTTGTGGGCACGGTTGTAGCCCACAACAAGCACATAGTGCAGCGTGGAGGGCGTCTTCGTCCCCAGCTTCGGCATCTTCACGATGCCCCCGTTGCGCCAAGCCGCTTCGAAGGGCTCCTTGAGCAGAACCAGCGCCAGCACCACGGGATGACCGAGGGCCAGGATGCCCTCGAGATGAGCCGGGTTCCGGGCACTGGCCGCCGCCTCGAGCCCGTACGGAGGCAGGTAGTTGAACTCGCGCAGGAAAAAGCGGCGGGACGCAAGCGCCTTGGACGAAGGCTCGCCCCCGTTCACCGCTTGCTCACACGTCTCCCAGCGCGGGTTGGCGGGGTCCCACGCGGCCCAGGGCCAGTGAGACTCGAGGAACGTCCCCTCTGCCGCGATGTTGCTCGCCGCATGCAGCACCCAGCTGCCCCGGGGGTTCTCGCGCTGGCACACGATGGCGGCGTGCAGAGAGACGTAGTGCGCGTGGCGTCGAGACAAGGTCACACCGGTGGTCGGCGCGCCGACGCGCTTGGCCAAGGCGGGGTCCGCGCGAAGGGCGGGCACGAGCGCGTATTCCATCGCGGACGTCAACGCGTGCGCCATGCACGTGGGCGTGTCCTTCTGGTCCTTGATGCGAACACCTCGTCGCGACATCTCGGGCCGAAGGTCCGCGCTCGGTGCGGTGGTGGTCGTGGCCTTGGCGAGAGGAACTCGGAAGTTCGCGGCTGCCTTCACCAGGTCAGCGACGGGGAAGTTCAGCTCGGGGGCTACGATTTCCGTATCGCCCATGCGGATGCGGGTGCCGCCCCGCGAGGGAGCGGAGACGGCCGGCAGGTCTTCGCGTGAGCGGGTCAGGGCGCACTGGGCGCGGCACGAGGACTCGCAGACCACACGGTCTACGCCGGGCTCCGAGGATCGGCACGAACGAACGCAGCCGGCGCCGCAGTCTGCCACATGAGGGCCAGCAACGATCGCGACGGCAACGACGGCTGCACCGGCCGTGAAGAGGACACCGGTGAGCAGCGGAGGGATGCGCCTCGGGTTGCGGGGGCGGGGAGATCGCTTCAAGGCCAGGGCATCGTGGCACCGGGGCCCCGGAGAGGCAATGACGATGGCATGACGATGGCGGGGAGACTCGGGCGGGGAGCTCAGTGGGTGAGCTGATCGAACCGGTAGAACTCCGCCGACGAGTCTCCTCGACGGAACACGTTCACCATGCCGCACTTGCCCATGTGGTTCTTCGAAGCGTAGGGCGCTTGCGCGTAGCCGTACCAGGAGTCCAAGCCTTGCCGCGCGTCAGGCTCCCATCCCGGCCCGTTCGAGATGAACGACTTGACCTCGAACCACGGGGTTCCGTCGGGCGACTGATACGCCTTCGCGCAGTCCATCTCCACGTCGACCATCCAGCAGTGCATGCCGCAGTACTGGTTCAGGGCCTCGACGCCGTATCCGTCGTTCGCCACGGTCTTCTCGGGGCCCCATTCCGAAGGCCAGTAGTTGGTGGTCCAATCCGCCGCCGTGCCGTTGGCCCCCTGCCCGGTCTGAGAGGACTCCACACCGTACCAGTCGAGGAAGCTGTCACCGGTCTTCCAGGGGTCGGTGTAGGCGTTCTTCCGGTTCAGCAGGGTGATCGGGATCGAGCAGCTGTAGTCGGGGTTGCCCTGGCTGTCGGTGCAAGACTTTCCGAGCAGCACCTGGGCCACCGTGTGGTCAAGACCTCCGCGCACGAACATGTCCTGTCCGGGGCTCGTCTCACCCTGCACGAAGATCACCGTGCGGCGAACGTTCGCGGGACGCGGCTGCACCGCCGGCAGCGTCGAGTTCTCCGTGGCGAAGTGATAGTCGATCCCGTTGCCCCCGTTGTTGTCCCACGCGTCGCGGACGAGAATCCGCTCGCCGTCCGCGTAGAACTTCTCGACCGCATTCGGGTACCGGCTGTAGTCGACCTTCAGGTACGTCTTCACGTGGAAGTACATCCCAACCTGATTGGCGTTGGCGGGGATCGCCACGCGGCGCTCGAAGGTGAACCTGCGATTCCAGGGCTGGCTGCGCGGCACCATGGCCGAGTCGAGGCGCTGCACCATCGGGGCTTCCTGGCCCCACACGTCGTCGAACTGCACGCCCATCGTGACTTCGTGCTCGAGGATGCCGTGAATCGCGATGATGTCCGCCCCGAACCGGCCGTAGTTCTTCTGCTTGCCGATCTCGGTGTTGATGCCCGAGGTGTCCGCCACCGTGTTGGCCCGGTGATCCGTGTAGCCAACGAGGATGTCCCGCCCGCGCGGAAGAGCGCCGTCCTCGATCACCCGCTCGCGAAGGTCCGAGAAGTCATTGTCGAACACCACGTGCTTCTCGGGACGCGCACCGAACACCACCAGCCGGTCCGCTTGGTCCTGGGTGAACTGAACGTTCACCGAGGAGTCGTCGGCATCCGTCACCGCGTAGGAAAACCGGACCAGGTCCGTGTTGGCCGGCACCACGAACTCTTGCGTCGTGCCGATGAGCTCCCACGAGCTCGAAGCGTTGGACCAAGAGGTGATGCCAACGGCCGAGCTGCTCTTCAAGGTCCCGTTCTGGTAGAAGTACGCGGTCACCTGGACGTTCAGCTTCTTCAACCGGTTGACGTCGTCGTACCCGTCCCCGCCGTTAGGGTGCGCGAGCCACCAGAAGTCCACCGCCCGAAAGTCGACCTTGAGCTTCTCGCCCACACGGATGAACTCGTCCGTGGTCGGGTTCGTCACCGTGAGCGAGATCTCTTGCTGGTTGTAGTACTGCACGGTCGCCGCCAGCGTGGCGGAGCCCGGCTCGACCGCTTGGGCTTGGTGCGCCACAGGCTCCCCGTCGCCTTCTTGGACCTCACGCGAGGCATCGAAGGCGCATCCCATGGTGGACTGGCCGAGGGCGAGCATGCCCGTGGCTCCGGCGATCAGGGCTCCCATCTTCTTGACCTTCACGTTCAACATGACGCGCGCTCTCCTTGTGGAGGTTCTGCTGCAGCGGCCGGGCAGACCTTCGTTTCGTTCTCTGCCCTCGGGCTCACAAGTAACTCATTCATGAGTCACTGAGCACCATGTACGACATGGCAGCACCCTGTGCAACTCATTTCGATAATTCGATTGCAACATACGGTGTTAAAAGCGTATTTCGAGATCCACGTGCCGTCCCCTACCCGCCTCCAGTTCTCCCTCCCCGGGACCCCGTCCACCGTCGAGATCCGAGGAGAGATCGACGACTGGGCAACCGGACGCCAGCCAACCCTCGTCCGCAAGGACGATTTCGGCGCGTTGTTCGCGAGCGATCTCGACCTGCCGCCCGGGGTCTACGCCTACAAGCTCCGGGTGGATCGCACGTGGCTCCTCGACCCAGGCAACCCCCGTACGCGGTGCATGGGTGAGAACCAGAACAACGTGCTCGTCGTCGACGGGACCGCGGAGCCCCTGCTCTTCGCGCCGGGCCTTCCCTTTCTCGCCCGCCACCCCTTCGGAGGCCATGTGCTCACCGCGCTGCTCCGCAAGGGCCACGGCGAGAGCCTGCGCGTGGTGTGGTCCGAGGGACGAGAGGACACGCAAGCCCTGACCCCGATGATCCGAGCGGGCGAAGAGCGCGAGCATCTCGTCTTCCGATTGCACCTCCCGACGTCCACGGCGGGCGCCACCTTTCGGTTTCTGCTCGACGACCAGACCCTCGTGGGACAGGCCACCGACTGCCTGCCCTTCTCCATCCCGAAAGGGTCAGACCCGCTGCCGTCGTGGTGGCAGAACGCAGTCATATACACGGTTTTCGTGGATCGGTTCCGCCCGGCCGAAGACCACCCTAGCTGGACACAAGACCCCGGTCCGGATCGTCCCGCAGGCGGACACCTCGACGGCGTCACGCGCTCGATGGACCACCTCGCTGACCTGGGCGTCACGGTTCTCCACCTCACCCCTGTCCACCGCGCCGTGAGTTGCCATCGCTACGATGTCATCGATCCCATGGAGGTCGACCCCTCGCTGGGCGGCGACGCTGCGCTGAAGCGCCTCCTCGTGGCGGCCCACGACCGCGGGCTGCGCGTGCTGCTCGACTTCTCCCTCCTGCACGCGGGAGAGGGATTCCCTGCGTACGAAGCCGTACGTCGCGACGGAACCGATTCGCCTTTCGCCTCGTGGTTCCAGTGGCGGGAGAAGCGCGGACGACGCGTGCTCAAGCACTACGGGGGAAGGCGCGACGCGCCGCTGCTCGACCTCGGCAACCCCGAGGTGCAGGAGCTCGTCGTTCGGACGGCTCGCGTCTGGGCCGAGCGGGGCATCGACGGGTTCCGCCTCGACGCGGTAGCGCAGGTTCCCATTGCGCTGGGCAAGCGCGTCCGCGATGCCCTTCGCGATCACGTCCCCCATGGCGTCGTGTACGGCGAGGTCGTCCCGGAGCATGCGTGGCGCTGGCACGAAGCCGGCGTGGTCGACGTCGCCACGGACTTCTCCTTCCAGGGTGTGATGACCGCGTTCGTGGCGGAGCGGTCGATCGATGCGCGCGTTGCCGCAGACCGCCTCGCGACGTCGATGCACACGGGCGGGCTGCCTGGGGCGCGCGCCGTGCGTTTCCTCTCCACCCACGATCACAACCGCTTCGCCACGCTCTGCTCGGTGCGAGGGGACCCGAACCGCACTGCCTTGGGCATGCTCCTGCTCGCAGCCGCCCCCGGGACGCCGATGCTCGTCTATGGAGAAGAGCTGGGATTGGCAGCGGACGTCGCTGGCCTGCGTCCCGAGGGAGTCTGGGAGGACCGCCCTCCCATGCCCTGGGATTGGTCCGAGCGGCATGTCGCCTTCCGAACCTTGACGCGCACCCTTCTGCAAGCGCGCCGCGCCCACCCGGCGTTGCAGCACGGTGACCTGCAGCTCATGTTCGCGGAAGACCGCTTGCTCGTCGCACGACGCGCCTTCGGAAACGATATTTTGGACATCGTCGTCAACGCCTCCGATGCGCCCGTGGAACTGGATCTGGACGATGACTGGCTCGAGGTGCTCGAGCCGATCGCGACCACGGGGGAGGTCCGCGTGCGCGGGCAGCAAGTGTCCCTGGGCCCCAACGCGGGGTTGCTGGCGCACCGCGAGCCGAGACCGCGCGTGTCCGTTATGGAGGAGTCGCGCGCGCGCGTGCAACGGCAAGCTCGCGACGAAGCCTTCGCGACCGGGTCGCCTTTCGTGCCCACCCGCCCCACGCGCATCGACTTCTCGCTGACGGAGCGATGCAACCTTCGGTGCCGGCACTGCATCAACCACTCTCCGGACAGGACGTGCCAGCGCTCCGCGCGAACGCTCACGCATGCGGTCCTCGAGCGGATCCGCGAGGACTTCGCGCACGCGGCGTACTTCGGGTTCGTTCACGGGGGCGAGTCCCTCACGGCGCCCATCCTGTTCGACGTGCTCGACGCGATCCGCTTCGCGCGGGCCGGCGCCCCCACGGTCGTGCACCTGCTTAGCAACGGCATGTTGCTCACGCCTCGCCACGCGACGCGGCTCGTGGACGCGGGAGTGTCTTCGATCTCGGTGTCCATCGACGGCGCCACTGCGAAGACCAACGACAGCATCCGCGAAGGGTCACGTCTGGAGACGATCGTCGGGCACGTGCGCGCGATCACGGCGATGTGCAGGGAGCGCCAGATCGACGTGCGGGTGGGCATTTCCTGCGTGGTGACCTCGGAGAACCTGCACGAGCTGAGCGCGTTGACGCAGCTTGCGGCGGACATGGGTGTGGACTGGATGAAGCTCGAGGAGCTCGTTCCGAGCACAGAGGAAGCGCGCGCGATGAGGGTGGACGAACGAGCCTCGCACGTGCGTGAGGCGATCGAAGGGGCGATGGGCGCTGGCCGGTCGCGTGGCCTGGTGATGGTCGACCACACCAGCCCGCCGCGGGTTTGGCGTTGCCGGCTGAAGGAGAGTCCCGAGATGGCGAGCTTCCTCGACGCAGACCAGTTCGCCAACCGCAGCGAGATTCACCCCTGTCGAGCGGCCTGGGAGCAGGTTTGCCTCGACCCGAACGGCGACGTACGTATCGCTTCGTTCCACGGGCCGGTGCTCGGCAACGTCATGGCCGAACCGTTGGTGGCGCTGTGGAACGGCACGGTGGCGAGGTCCGAACGGGTGCGGTCCCAGCTCGAATGGCTTTGTGCAAACGGACCGGTGACCTGCCTCGAGTAGCGATCACGGCGATCACGGCGATCACGGCTTCGGCGGCCTTCCGGGCGGCGGTGACCCGCACTGACAGTCCGGACGCAGCACGTGCATCATGCAGCACGACGGAAACGGGTCCACGGTGTTGGCGTTGCCTCGTCGATCGTTCGCGGGCGCGGGGATCACCTCCTCTTCGGCATCGGGGACATCGGCGTCAGGCTCGTCCTCCAGGACCGACGGGCTTGCAACGCTTGCACCGGCGTGGCTTTCTCCCTCAGCGGGGTGCTGCACGACCACAACGGCGGGCGAAGGCGATGGCGGAACGGGCTGCGCCTGGGTCCCGCACCCGCAAAGAGCGGGGAGCACGATCAGCGAGGCAGCGACCGAGGTCTCGTGCCACGTCGGGGGGTGAACACGACGCGCGCTTTGATGGCATGTCGGAGCGATATCGGCCAGGGCGAGCGTGGTTGCGTGGCAGCCTCCCCGACAGGCATCGGCGCGAGCGCACCCTCGGCACGCGGCGCGCACGCTACGCAAACGCGCCGCCCTCTCCTGTCGGACACGAGACCAGAGGCAATCCAGGGTCACGAGGGGCGCTGGCCCCTCCACCGCGCTATCGCGAAGGGCCAGACATCCGACCGCGGTCCCGTCGCTCCGCAGTCCCATCGCTCGCACTCCCGCCGGACAGTCGTCGTCCGCCCCGCCGCGACGTCCGCACGTATGCGCCGACGGGCCAGCACCGAGGAGCGGTCGCACGTTGTCACCCGGCACCAAGGCGGGCACGATCTGGCGGGCGCGCTCGAGCAAGCTTGGCAACCTCGCCAGGTCCACTGAGCGCAGCCACAGGGAAGAACGGTCCGTGGGAATGCCTCGCCAGAGGCTCCAGAAGACCGCTTTCGTGGACGCCACCCACGCCCCAAGCACCTCGATGACAGGGAGATTGGGCCGAAGCAGCACGGTCGTGAACGCAAAGGGCACACCGGCCTCGGACAGCGCGTCCACCGCTCGGCGCACAGCGGCGAACGCCCCGCGCTTGCGACGAACGGTGTCGTGGACCTCCTCGGTGCCATCGACGCTGAGGAGGACGAGCCGGATATGGGCGCGTCGAATGGCGCGAGCCACCTCCTGGGTCAACGTCTGCCCGTTGGTGGCGAGCTGAACGCCCACGCCTTGGTCGGTGAGGGTCCTTGCGATGGAGAAAAGGTCAGCTCGCAAGGTGGGCTCACCGCCCGACAGGGTGACGGACCGGCCGCCCAAGCTCGCGATCTGCCCTGCCACGTCGACCGCGCGGTCGCTATCGAGCTCGCCGGTGCGCGCGCGACCGGGACGATTGTAGCAGTGGGCGCACGACAGGTTGCAGGCGCGGGTAATTTCCCATTCGATGACCGGTGGGAAGGAGTGGCTCATGACACCTCCGGGTGGTCGGCTCTTGAAGCATACGCGCGAGTCGGCCGCGGGATCTGACGGACCCCTGATCCGGAGCGAACCGATGGAGGCGGCCAGCCACCGACCAGGTGGGTGGCGCTCCTTCCCACGAGGCGGCTTCGAACGCAAAGCCCCGTCGCCACGCGGCTACCCACATCCGCACAAGCAACGAAACCATCTGCGGTTCTCTGAATCTGCGGCCAACTCCGATGGCTCCGGATCTGGGGCGGACGGCCCCGGGTTGTCTCCAGTCACGGTTTCGAGTAAATGCGTGATTACGATGGTCCCCCGGTCGGCGTCCCCACGATCCTCTCGCCCTTTCCTCCTGCCGCCCGGTCTCAAGCTGCTGTCCACCGAGCAGCTCGACACCTTGGGGCAGGCGATCCACGGATGGCACGAGCGAGCGAGGGGAGCGTCGCAAGCCGCCGCGCGCGGACGCCTGGTCCTCGTCTACTTGATGCTCCGGCACACGGGGGCGTCCTTGGGCGAAGTGCTTGCCTTGGACGACCGAACCAGCTTCGACCTTCCCGCGTCCGCGGTCACGCTACGAGGCAGCCGCGGTGGCGCACCCCGCACCATACCCTTGCCCCAGAACGTGGCGGGGCAACTCGGGCGCTTGCTGGCGGACAGGTCCTACGACGGCCAGCGAGGCACCTTGTTCCATCTCGACCCCGGCTACGTGCGACGCCAACTCTACGCGCTCGCGAAGGAGTGTGGCATCCCGAAGGACTGCGCCGGCCCTCGGGTCATCCGGGTCTCGCGGGCGGTAGAGCAGCTTCGGGGCGGTGTGCCCATGCCGGTCGTCCAAGCACAGCTGGGACTTGCGACGGCCACGACCACCGCCGCCCTCGTGCGCTACGACGAGCCCGACATCGCGCGCATATGCCGCGCGTTCTTGCGGCAGGAGTCCCGCGCGAAGACGAGCGCACGCAACGTGTTCCCGGCGGTCATCGAGGCGCTGCGCCCGGGGCCTGTGCTGACCGAGGTCCGAGCAACCACGCAAGGCGGCCTGTCCATCACGACGATCGTGACCAACCACAGCGTGGAGCACATGGGTCTGGAGCCAGGCCTGCCGGTGGAAGCGTCGGTCAAGGCGCCGCTCGTGATGATCGCGGCGGGCGCGGCGCGGCCCCGGTGTTCCGCGGACAACGCCTGGCCCGGCAAGGTGGGGAGCGTTCGAATGGATGCCTGCGTCGCTGAGGTCGTGCTGATTCTCGACGGAGGCGAAGAGGTTTGTGCCGTCGTGGGCGCCACGGCGTGGGAGGCCGTGGCCCTGCGAGAAGGCAATCGAGGCTGGGCGCTCATCGATGCGTCCGCCGTGGTGCTGACGGTCGAGTAGCGCTGCGGGAAAGAACAGGAGGACGAGCCGTGCTGCACTATCTGTTTCCCACGTCAGGCGTCGAGACGTACCTCTGGCTTCCGCCCCTGGTGGCGTTCGTGGTCTCGTTCTTCACGTCGATGGCTGGCGTGTCGGGCGCGTTCGTGCTGCTGCCCTTTCAGATGAGCGTCCTCGGGTTCACGAGCCCGTCGGTGAGCCCCACGAACATGGTGTTCAACGTGGTGGCGATCCCGAGCGGCGTGGCGCGCTACGTTCGGGAGCAGAGGATGGTTTGGCCTCTCACGTGGGTGGTGGTGGCCGGGACCCTGCCGGGGGTGATCGTGGGCGGGTTCATTCGTTTGCACTGGCTGCCCGACCCAACGCCCTTCAAAGCGTTCGTCGGGTGCGTGCTGCTGTACATCGGCGTGCGGCTGGTGATGGATCTCGCGCGTGTGCTGCGCGGCAAGGCGAAAGCGGCGCCGCCACCCGCCGAGCCGTTCTCCGTGGAGGTGCGGGAGTGGACGTGGCGACGCCTCGTGTACCGGTTTCAGGGCGAGGATCACGCTTGCTCGACCCCGGGCATCTTCACGCTGTCGCTCATCGTGGGCGTGGTGGGTGGGGTCTACGGCATCGGGGGTGGGGCCATCATCGCGCCGTTCTTCGTCGCCATCTACAAGCTGCCGGTGCACACGGTCGCGGGCGCGACGCTGATGGGTACGTTCGTGACGTCGGTGGTTGGGGTGGTTTTCTACCAGGTGGTGGCGCCATGGTACGGGCAGATGTCGGTGGCGCCGGACTGGCTGCTCGGGGGGTTGTTCGGGCTCGGGGGGGTGGCGGGCATGTACCTGGGAGCGAGAATGCAGCGCTTCGTGCCTGCGAACTGGATCAAGGGAGGGCTCGCGGCGCTGCTGCTGTACCTGGCGGTGCGCTACCTGTACCCGTGGGTCGCCGGGTGGGTCGCCGGATGACACCTCACTACTGAGTCACTCTTTCCTTGACCGGACTCATTTTCGCGGTATGTGTGTGCGCGGAGGCAACGCACTATGGCACCGCACGCACGTCCTTACCTCGCTGTATTTCTTTTCGCCGCGCTGATCGCGGCCTGCTCTGACGACGACTCCGGCGACAACGCGGGGGGAGGACCGCCTGCAACCGGTGGTTTCGGTGCCGGCGGACCCGACGATTCGGGCGTGGGAGGCACGGGCGGACAGGCGGGGTCCGGGGGCGGCACCGCGGGGTCTGGCGGTGGGACCGCGGGCAGCGGTGGAGCGACGGGGGGGACGGGGGGCATCGCAGGGGCCGCGGGAGAGGGCACGGGGGCAACCGCCGGCATGGGCGGAACCGGCGGAACGGGCGGAGTCAGCGGAGGCGGAGGGACCGGCCCCGGCAACCCTGCCAGCGTCGGCTATGGAGCTCGCAAGACCATCAGCATCGACGGTGCGAACACGGCGAACGAATGGGGGGACGACACCCTTCTCATCCGAGACCCCGCCGGCGACGACGCCCGGTTCCTGGGCACGAACTGGTGCGCGCACGAGCCCCCCTGGGACTATGCGGGTCTGCACGCCGCCTGGGACGACGAGTTCCTTTACGTCGGGGTCCAGTACGTCAACATCACAGACGTGGTCGACCCGAGCAACCTCGGCAGCTCCGAAGGGTCGCAGATTCACGGCATGGACCTCGTCCAGTTCGTGGTCTTCGACACGGCGGCGGGCAGCGGGTACTCGACGGGTGGAGACATGTGGGGCAAGGACCACGCGTTCGTGGGCACGGACAAGCCCGAGTTCCAGCTGTACTTCCACAGCAACTTCTCGCAGGAGGGGACGTACTGGGGGGCATGGGACGGCACGGCGCTCGCCCCCGTGACCGACGGTTTGCAGGAGCCCGAATTGACCGGCAAGGGAGGCGAGTTCTTCGTCGGGGCCACCTTGCCAGGCGTGGCCCCGCACGTGGACGATGCAAACCCCGGAGGCTACGGCGGGCCTTCGATCAACTACCTCTCGATCGGGCACAGCACGCAGTACGACACGTTCTTCGAGCTGCAGATCCCGCTGTCGCTGCTGAACATCACCGCCGATCGTCTGGACACCAGCACGATTGGCGTGTTCGCGGCCAACGGCGACGGCAGCGCGGTGGACAGCATTCCCAACGACATCGCGACGAGCAGCACGCCGGGAACGTCGCAATCCAACTCGCCTCTGGAGTGGAGCTCGGTGGACGACGACGACGAGTACTCGTCGCCGTTCGCGTGGGTCGGCACGCCCTGAGGGCGAAGCCGGCCGCTTGCGTTTCCTTCCCTCCGCCTCCATTCTCCCTGCCCATGTCCAAGACGTCGCTCGTCATCCACGCGCACTTCTACCAGCCTCCCCGCGAGAACCCCTGGACCGGGCGTGTGCCGCGCGAGCCCTCGGCCCACCCTTTCCACGACTGGAACCAGCGAATCCAGCGCGAGTGTTATCGCCCCAACGCCCTGTCCCGCATCCTCGACCACTTCGGACGCATCGAGCGCATCGTCAACAACTACGAGCACCTCAGCTTCAACGTCGGCCCTACGTTGCTATCCTGGATGCAGCGAGAGGACCCGGAGACCTACGAGAAGATCCTCGCCGCGGACCGCGAGAGCGTTCTGGCCCGCCACGGACATGGCAATGCCATTGCCCAGGGCTACGGTCACGCGATTCTGCCCCTCTGCAACGATCGGGACCGTCGCACACAGGTTCGCTGGGGCGTTGCGGACTTCCGGAATCGGTTCGGACGACGGCCCGAAGCGCTGTGGTTGCCGGAGACGGGATGCAATGACGAGACGCTGGGCGTGCTCATCGAGGAGGGGCTCGACTACGTGATTCTTTCGCCGCATCAGGCGCAACGTGTGCGGACCTTGCCGGTGGAGGACGCGGAAGAGACGTCTTCCCTCCCAGAGGAGCCGAACGAGACGCCCGAGCTCGAGGCAACGAGCGACGAGGCTGGGGTTACGGCTGTGGACGATGAGCAGGAGACCCAAGCCGACGAGCCTGCGATCGTGGCGCGGGAATGGCGGGACGTGTCCGACAGCAGCATCGACCCTGGCGTGGCATACCGCTACTTCCACCGAGACGGGTCTGGCCGTTCCCTTGCGGTCTTTTTCTACGACGGGCCGATCGCGCGGTCGATCGCGTTCGAGGGCGCGTTGGCGTCGAGTGACGGGTTGCTGGACCGGCTGGGTCGGGCGGTGGGAGGGAAAGGGCGGATCGTGCACGTGGCGACGGATGGGGAGAGCTACGGGCACCACTTCGCGTTCGGGGAGCGGTGTTTGGCGTACGCGCTGGACGCGCTTGCCCAGCAACGGGGGTTCGAGGTCACGAACTACGGCGCGTATCTCGAGCAGCACCCTCCGGCGCAGGAAGTGGAGATCAAGCCTGGGCCCAACGGCGAGGGCACGGCATGGAGCTGTGCGCACGGGTTGGGCAGGTGGTTGCGGGACTGCGGATGCCAGGCGGGGGCGCGGGACGGCTGGAACCAGGCGTGGAGGGGGCCCCTGCGCAAGGCGCTGGACTTCCTGCGGGGGGAGGCGATTCGCGTGTTCGAAGGGGCCCGTGGGCGGTTGTTCGCCGACCCCTGGCGAGCGAGAGACGCGTACATCGATGTCCTTCTGGGGGCCGCACCGCGGGAGGAGTTCTTGCGCGCCCACGCGGGGCGACACCTGCGGGAGTCGGAGCAGATCGAAGCGCTCGCGCTGCTCGAGATGCAGAAACACGCCATGCTGATGTACACCAGTTGCGGCTGGTTTTTCGCCGACATCTCCGGGATCGAGACGGTGCAAATTCTGCGCTATGCCGCGCGCGTGCTCGACCTCATGGAGGAGCTCGAGCTCGAGTCTCCCAGGGCACGCTTCCTCGGGCTGCTGGCAGAGGCGAAGAGCAATCTGCCCGAGATGGGCAGCGGGGCTGACGTGTTCCGCCGCTTCGTGCAGCCGTCGCGCATCAGCGTGTACCGGATCGGCGCGCACCTCGCCATCTCGGGGCTGGCGGACGAAGACCCGGAGGCGGAGGGCGAGCTGTGCGGGCATGCGTTCACGCGCAAGGACGGGCACACGCAGTCTCACGGACGCCTGGTGGCTTCGACCTCGCGCTTGCTGCTCGAGTCGACCTCCGTGCGAAGGCAGACCGAGTTCGCGACGGTGGCGATGCACCTCGGCGGCATCGACTTTTACTGTGCGCTGAAGCCTTTCCCCGGCGTAGAGCGGTATCGTCGGTCGACGGACCGGCTCTGGCGTGCGTTTCACACGGAGTCGCTTGCGACGCTGTTGCGGGTGGCGCACGAGGAGTTCGGCCCGGACGAGTTCGACTTGTCTCACGTGTTGCCGGAGGGTCGGGACAGGGTGGCGCGGCTCGTGTTCGGGGACTTGATCGAGCGTTTCTCGGAGCAGTATGCGCACCTGTATGATGACAACGCGCGCATCATCGAGAAGGTACAGGACGTGGGGTTCGAGCTTCCGGTGGAGCTGCGGGCGGCGGCGGAGTTCACCCTGGGGCGACGGTTCTCGCAAGAAATCCAAGCGAACCGAGACAGCCACGACGCGTCGGACTACCGCGAGGCGGTGGCGCTGGCGGAGCGGGCAGCGCGACGCGGGTATCGGATCGACCGAGGGCGAGCGCAGGCGGCGTTTGGCGAGCGGATCGTCGAGGCGGTGGCGAATGCGGTGCGACAACCCAGTCCGGAGCGCGTGGCGGCTGCGCTGGCCTTGCTCGACCTGACGAAGCGGCTCGGACTGGAGCCGTCGCTGGACAGTGCGCAGGAGGCGATGCTCGAGGCGCGACGGCGTCATGGGGGACGGGTGGTCGGTCTCGAGGATCTCGCCGGACCGCTTGGGCTGTCTCCCGCGCCGGGGGCGAGTTGAGGGGACGGAAGAGGTTTGGGAGACGGAAGGCGGACGGGCGATTCGGGGGGCCGTTGTGAGCTACTTGGTGCGGAGATCGAAGTTCTGGAGCAAGTCTTCCAGCTCGATCTTCTTTTCGAGGCGCTTGCTCTGGAGTTCGACCATCTCTCTGCCCGCCTTGTCTGCCTGGGCGGTGAACTCCTCGAGGCGCTTGTTGAGCTTCTGACGCAGCGCCCCGGCGGCGTTGTCCTTCGCAATCGCCTGCAGGCTCCGTCGGGTCTCGCTGGCCCTTTGGTCGAGAGAATCGCGTTGCTCGCGAAGCCCCTCGATCTCGGTGTCCATCCGCCCGATTTCCTGGCGCAGCTTGACGATGGGCTCGAGTTTGGCGCGGTCCGCCGGGTTGAGGCCGCCGGAGACGAGCAGGGTGTCCAGGAGCTTGACGCTTCGGCTATCCCAGATGGTGAGCTGCATCCTAGAGGGGGTTTGCTCGACGACCTTGATCTCCCCCTCTCGCTTTCCGGCGGAAACCTTGATGGGGATCAGATACGCATTCATCAGGTCCTCTGTCTCTTTGGGACGGTCCACAAGGGCGTAGTTGGTGCCCGCCTTGGAGTGCCTGATGAGCACGGTGTAGCCATCCTTCAAGGACTGGCTCTTGACGTTCCACGTAGTGGCGGTACGCGCGAAGCTCTCGACCTCGAGGACACCGCGAACGATGCGGAGCAGTCGCATCTCGTCGCCGGTCCGCTCGACGGAGGAGGTGACCATGATCCCGGGCTCGACGGCGAACGGGATGGTGGCGCTGGTGCCGGCGCCCACGGCCTCGCTGAGCCCCTCTCCTACGAAGCTGCCTCCGGCGTAGATGCTAATGGGTCCTGGCTCGAGGACGAAGGGGGTGCTGTTGCGGAATCGGACGACGCGGTAGGGGTTGGCTTCGTAGCCCATACCTGCGCCGCCGGGCTTGAACAGGAAGGTCTCCTCCGCGTCGACACCCTGGTTGATGATGGCAACCATGGTGGAGGAGCCGTCGGGGACCGTCACGGGCGTGACGAGATCGAAGCGCGTGAGGCCACTGACGGCGCTGGCGCGTGCCTGGGCCAGGGTGCTTTGGCGCAGGGACTCGAACGCAACGGCAGGCTCGGGGGGCGGGGGCGGAGGAGCTGAGGGCACGTTGTCGTAACGCCCGCTCTCGTCCTTGTTCTTCTTGTCGCCGACGGGACCGCGTGCGGTCCGGGACGAGGGCATCGCCGCTCCTAGCGCACCGGCCGGCATGTCCATCAAGGCACTCTCCCCCGCCTTCTCCGCCCTACGTTCTTCCACTCCCGAGTCATCCTCGGCCTCCGCCACTTCCTCGGGCGGTGGCTCGTCGCGCTCGTATGTGGTCTCCCCCACGGCCACACGCGCGCGCTTGCTCACTCCCGACTCCGTCAGGTCGGAGCGCTCCACGTCGCGCGGCGTGTGAAGGTCATAGCGAAAAGCGATGGGGGCGCCGGACGTGAGGGAGAGTCGCACGTCACGCCAGTCCTCGCCGCTGGTGTTGTCCACGACGGCCCACCCCTGCAGCAACGCCCTGCCTTTTCCCTTCTCGGGCAGCACCACGCGGTACGTGGGTTTCCACATGGGGGCAGGAGAAACGTAGCTCACGACGACGTCGTGGGAGGAAGCGCCGGTGAGACGCACGGCGACTTCCACCTGCTGGAACATGCCTTCCCCTGCTGTCGCATCGAGGCTGCGGTGGAATTGCATGGCGAGGTCCCCGTCCTCCAGGGTGATTCCTTTTACCTTCGATAGCAGCACCACGCGCATGGAGTCATCGTCGAGCAGGGTGATCTTGTGGTCCGTCGTGACGCTCGGCTCCGAATCGCGCCCACGCTGAGCCGGCTCCGCGATTGCCCCCTCCACCACCTCCACCATCAAGATGCGTCCCGACAGAGTCCCACGCTCCATATGCAGGATCACGCGGGTACCGCGCAACACGTCCAAGACCTCGGCCAGGCTGCCCCGCCCCGGAGCCAGCGTCGCCAGCGCGGCGTTCGCCCAACTCTGGGGGTCCAGCGGCATCGACACGCTCACCGCCTGGCCCCCGTCCCGATTCACCACGGTGAGGCTCTTGAGCAAGTCGTTGACGTGATCCTTGCGGACCTTGATGCGAAGCACGTCACCATCGACGCGTCCCTGGCGCTCGAAGTACCCCACACCGTTGCGGTACAGAACGACACTGGACAGGTCGAGGCCCGCGTCCGCGTGGGGATACTTCGCTCGCCCCCCGGAGCACGCGGCGACAGAGAGGGCGGCAACAAGAAGGAAAGGACCGAGTTTTCGCATCGTGAAAGACCCCTGTGTGGAAGTGAAGTGGCCAGCTTACCCGAGCACCCGCTGGCGGTGCATTTTCCTGCACCTGTCCGTCCCGGCCTTCGACGGGTTCGGGGTTGGATCCCTTGGGAGGTTTTTGTCCGCCGTCGCGGGCCATTTCGGGCGCATCATGGGACCACACCCAACGCAGCGGCGGCTGTCGTGTCCACCTCACGACTTGCTAACCCGAGGATCCAATCATGCGTAACCGCACCTTCGTTCCCTGGCCGATCCTGCTTCTCGTGGCGCTCGGCGCCGGTGCTTGCAAGGACAAGTCGAAGGCCGTACCCGAGCCTGATCCCGTCTCCGCGGACCCTACCGGGTCGGCCCCGCCTCCCGGTCCGGTCTCTTCGGTGGGGACCCTGAACGGCGTCGGTGTGGAAGGTTCCAAGGATGGCCCTTGGGAGGTGCGACGCGCCGGCAGGGGTTCGGGGGACCTGCGGCGCGGCGGCAAGGGTTCGGGGACCTCGGGGCTCGGTGCACCAGGTGGCAAGCCCTCCCCCGCGAGGGCGAAGGCAGCGGAGGCGCCTGCTCCCATGGCCGCCGCCCCCCTTGAGGAAATGGAAGAAAAGTCGGCCGGGACGCCCCCGCCCCCAGCCGCCATGGGAGGCGCCCCCATGAAGGCAGGCTCCACCGACGACAACGCCGCGTTCGACGAGTTCCTCACCTTCCTCGCCACCTGGACCGACCGCGCGGGCATGGAGAACCGCTACCAGAAACTCGACGTCAAGAGCCGTCGGTTCATTCGGGTGGTGGACGCCAAGGACAACCCCGTGCCCGCTGCCAAGGTGCGAGTTCTCGGCCCCGACCGGGACGGGTCGGTGTGGGACGCGATGACCTATGGCGACGGTCGAACTCCGTTCTACGGGGCGCTCGCGCGGGGCGGCCAGGGCGGGGTCACGGCTGTGGAGGTGTCCTATGGCGGCAAGCGCGCGGTGGCGAGCTGGACGGGCGATGGCGACGTGACGGTGAAGCTGCCGGACCTTGCTGGGATTTCCCCTGAGATCCAGCTGGACGTGCTGTTTCTCATCGACACGACGGGGTCGATGGGCGACGAGATCGAGCGGGTCAAGAACACGTTGCTGCGGGTCACGGAGCGGCTGCGGGAGTTGAAGACGGACTTTGACCTTCGCTACGGGGCAGTCTTGTTCCGCGACATCGGGGACGAGTATCTGACGAAGACTCACGCGTTCACGACGGACATCTCGGCGTTCGACGGTGCGCTGCAACAGGTGAAGGCGGGAGGGGGCGGTGACGGGCCGGAGTCAGTCAATCAGGCGTTGGCAGAAGCCGTTGCCATGGGATGGCGTGACGGGGCTGCGAAGGTGGCATTCCTGATCGGCGACGCCCCCCCGCACATGGACTACCAGGGCGACCTCCCTTATGGGGACAGCGCCGTGCGGGCGATCGGCAAGGGACTGCGGGTGCACAGCGTGGCGGCCAGCGGGCTCGACCCCGTGGGGACACTCGTGTTCCGCCAGACGGCGCAGCTTTGCCGCGGCAAGTTCATCTTCATCGAGTACGGGAGCAAAGAGGAGAGCGCCCGTTCCCACGGGGTGACGGGGCCGGTGAAGAGCAACAACCTGGACGACATCGTCTTCGAGCAGATCCGCGACGAGGTCGAGAGGTGGGGAAAGGCCGGGTAAGGATTCCTGAGGAGCCCTACTCCCCCGCAACGATCTGTCTGAACCGCCGCAGCACCGTGCTTGCGGCGTCGCATTCTCGGACTTCTGCGAGAAGGCGATCTGGGTCCAAGCCCTCGGCCCGCAGGGCGTCCGCGCGACCCTGGATGTACCCCCGCATCACGTCGGCGTCGAACTCGGGGTGGAACTGCACCCCCCACGCATTCCGCAGGCGGAAGGCCTGGTGGGCGCTGAGGGAACTGAAGGCAAGCGGGGTCGCGCCCGGGGGCAGCCGCACGACGGCCTCCGAGTGGGATTCATGGGCAAGGAAGCGGTCAGCGAGAGCCGACAGCAAGGGATCGCTTCGTCCCTCGGGGGTCTTGTCGATCGGGACGGTGCCGATCTCCCTTCCTGCGGGGTTGCGAGCGATCTGTCCGCCGAGGGCGTCGGCGAGCAGTTGGTGTCCGTAACAGATGCCGAGCGTGGGACGGTCCTGCAGCCAGACTTCGCGCAGCCAGGCGGCGGATGCCACGCTCCAGGCCTGCCGGGCGGTGACCATCGCGGGAGACCCGGTGATGACCACGGCGGCAACCTCGTTGGCCGGAGGAAGAGGAGCGCCTTCGAAGACGGGGACCACGAGGAGGTCGGGCCAGGACAGGCCCAGTCCGTCAGCAATCCAGTCCTCGAAGTCACCGCGCCGGCGGGCGATGACGGGCAGCGTACTTCCCGTCTTGAGGATGACCCACGGGGGAGGCATGGGCAGGACATGGCGCAGGCGTGGCGCACTTGTCAACGGCAGATGCAGACCGTCACTTCGCTCCGTGCGCCACGAACTGGGCCACGCTCCTGTTCACCTGGTAGCGTTTTGTCCAAACCGAATCTGTCTGCCCACTCATGAAGCTCGATCGCGATTCATCCAAGCGAGACCAGCCTGCGACGCCGAGGGCGTTTTCTCGAACGAACACGCTTGGACGCGCTTCGGTGGTGGTCCTGGCCGGGCTGGGGGTCGCGGGTCTCGTGGCTCTTGCGGCGCCCCCACTCCCAGGGGTCGCGACGATCACGGAGGACCTGCTTGCCGAGAACGAACCGATAGGCCCCGACGCTCCTGCGCCTGCCCCGGCGGTCCGCGAGGTGAAGGCCGTGGTGCACGCGCCGGGGGCATCGACATCGAGTGGCGCCGAGGCGGACGGTAGCGCTTGCGTGATGCAAGCCGCGCTCACAGAGGTTCAGCTGGCGGAGGTGCTCCAGGCCGGCTACGAGGCATTCTACGGACGGCCGGCGAGCGCGAACCGCCTCGCCTGCGCCTGGGCCCACTGTGCGTTCGAGCACGGGCGAGGCACGAAGCTGTTCGGCAACAACCTGGGCCATATCACCACGACGGGAGCCTGGCGTGGCCCCACGTGCGTGAAGTCCTTCACGCACAAGGTGAGCGCGAACCCCAATCGATGGGCATCGAGCTCGCAGACGTTCCGGGTCCACCCCACCCTGGAGGCTGGGGCATTGGATTACTGGAAGCTGATGGACGCGCAGTACCCGCACGTGATGATCGCCTGCGACCGGGGCGACTCGCTGGCTGCCGCGCGGGAGTTGCGGCGCCGAAACTACTTCACAGGTCCTGAGGACCGGTACGTGCAGTCGCTCGTTCAGCTGTACATGGAGGGTCTGGGGAGCGTGTTGACCAAGATGGCCACGCCACCCTGGCCGATCGGACCGAAACCCGTTCGGTAGGGGTCAGTTCGACGGCTTCTTCGGGTCGAAGGGGGACAGGGTGATGAACCGCCCGGCGTTAGCAGCGGTGGCTGGCTTGTCGTGCACGGGGGCCTGTCCCGCCAGGACGGTGCGGGCCAGCCCGAACGCTTGGGCAACCTCGGCGAAGTACTCCGGCGCGAGCTGGACCGTGGTTCCGTTCTTCGAAAGCGTGACGTGAATGGTGCCGCAAGGGCATCGGGTGACGCGGACGCCGTCGGTCTTGACGAGTTCCGTGTGCGGCCCGCAGGTGGACTTGGGATCGGACATGAAGTGATTAGATAGCGCCGATGGTGCCCGGTGCCAAGCCCACCCATGTCACGTCGTTGACGATTGCGACCGAAATCGCTAGTACGGTCGCCATGCGCATTTGGATTCCCCTCCTCGTTGTCGTGGTCGCGGCCGCTGCCACAGCGGGCTGCAAAACAGCAAGCCTCACCTCCAGCGGTGCACAAGTTGCCCCGACCCCTGACCCACTGCCCCCCGAGTGCAAGACCCTCGGACTGGTCACCGGCAAAGGCGGCGGAACCTTCGGTGGCGGCATGGTCAGCAACGAAGACCTCATCGAGTACGCGATGAACGACATCCGCAACAAGTCCGGAGAGCTCGGTGCAACCCACGTGCGCCACGACCCGCCCCAACTCGGGCAGGGCGACGGCACCACCACGTCGGTCACGATCACGGGCACCGCCTACACTTGCCCCGACTCCACCCCCCGGTCCCAGTAGGAAGCCATTGCCCCGGTGCCCCCCGTGAGGCAAGCTCCCGCGATCGGGAGTTCCTTCGATGCAACCCACCGTCGCTCGACTTTCCTCTGCCCTGTAGCCCGATGGCCGAGAACCCCTGGCAACCTCCTTTCCGACCCGGAACCCTCCGCGACCGAATCCTCGAAGCCACCGAGCGAGGACACGCCAGCGGCGCATTGCAGCCGATCCCTACCTCGTTCCTTCCGCTCGAGGACCACGGAATCACCTTCGTGGTGCGCATCATCGACAGCTTGCGCCGCAAACAGCAAGCCCGTCAGGCGCAGGGCAAGACCTCCCCCGCAAACCCGTTCCTGCCGTGCGACGCCGACCTGTACGTGACCGACGTCTCCGACACGCACGTGGCGGTGCTCAACAAGTTCAACGTGATGGCCCATCACCTGCTCGTCGTCACGCGGGAATTCGAGCACCAGGAGCGTCTGCTGACCGCAGCGGACTTCCACGCGCTGTGGCGATGCCTGCGGGAGGTGGACGGGCTGGGGTTCTACAACGCCGGCGTGGTGGCCGGGGCAAGCCAGCAGCACAAGCACTTGCAGCTCGCCCCCTTCCCTCTGTCGGAAGGAATCGAACGGCTGCCCGTGGACCAGGTCGTGATCGCCGCGATCGAGAGTGGACGAGAGACCGTCACCCACTTCGCGTTTCGCCACGCGGTGGCGCAATGCGAAGGGTCCTGGTGCGCTGACCCGCACGCAGCGGCCTGCGCGAGTCAGGACCTCTATGCGAGGTTGCTCGAGCGCTCAGGGGTCCGGGTGGAGCCGGGCAAGATGACGCGACCGTCGCCGTACAACCTTCTGATAACGCGGCGGTGGATGATGGTGGTGCCTCGGTCGCAGGAGATGTTCGAGGGGATCTCGATCAACGCGATCGGGTATGCGGGAGGCTTGTTGGTTCGCAATGAGGAAGAGCTGGGGAGGGTCCGCGAGGCAGGCCCGATGAGGGTGCTCGAGACGGGGGGCGTTCCGTTACGTGGGTAGGGAGCCTATGCGGCTCGGTCAGCCGCCCTGGGCTTGGAGGCATGTGACGAGGAGGTTGATCTCCGCGCCACACTTGCCGTCCAGGGGAACGGGAGCGTCCTGCACGCACTGGTACTCTGCGGCGGACAGGGTGGCGCCACACACGGTGACCAGGCCGACGGCACCTGCGCAAGGACCGTTGGCGATCTTGTCGTTGCACGTCTGCACGCAGTTGGCAGGAGCGCACGGGAGGCTGGACATCGCGTTGCACGTGGCCGTGCACTCGGCAGACAGGTCCGGCATGCCAGCCGGGGGGCCATTGGCCACGCAGGAAATTCCCGCCTGCGCCTCTGTTTCGCACACGCCCGCGACGAGCGCGCTGTGGCCGGTCCCGTCGCAGGCCCAGTCCGTCACGGGACGGGCTTCCGCGCAGGTGACGAACGAGGTTATGATGTCGCTGCACCATGGCGCGTAGTCAATGGCGGACTGGCAGGCCACGACACAGTTAGCGTCGTTGGGACAGTTGAGCTCGGCGGTCTTGGCGCACCGCTGCTCGCAGAGGGTACCGCCCCCTCCCGTCCCGCCGGTGCCGCCGGTCGCCCCCGTGCCGCCAGTCGCGCCGGTTCCGCCGGTCGCACCCGTGCCCCCCGTGCTGCCTCCGCTACCGGCCTCGCCCGACGCGCCTGCCGCGCCGGTTCCACCGGTGCCACCGGTTCCCCCAGTTGAGCCGCCTCCACCGCCTCCACCGCCTCCACCGCCTCCGTCGTCACCGCCACAGTGGACCAGGAGCAGTCCGGCCACGAGACCCATCCATACACTGTTTGCAGTCATGTGAGCTCCCAAGCCAGGGTTGCAGGTGTCAGGGTTTCGCGGGCTGCGAGGGGCGAAGGTCGAGGTCTTGCAGCAAATCCTCCAGCTCGATCTTCTTCTCCAAGCGCTTGCTCTGCAGTTCCACGACCTCGCGCCCAATCCGGTCCGCGTCCGAGGTGAACTCATCGAGGCGCTTGTTGAGCTTGGCACGCAGAGCTCCCGCTGCCCCGTCTTTCTTGATGGCCTCGAGGCTCCGACGCGTCTCGCTCGCGCGCTGGTCCAGGTCCTCCCGCTGCCGCCGAAGGCCCTCGGACTGTGTGTCGATCCGGCCGATATCCTGCCGAAGTGTCACGATGGGCTGCAGCTTCGCCCGCGCCGCCGGCGTGAGGGTCCCCGACACCATCAGCGTGTCGAGCAGCGTGACGCTTCGCGTATCCCAGATGCTCAGCTGCATCTTCGAAGGGGTTTGCTCGACGACCTTGCGCTCGCTCTCCCGCTTGCCCTGCGGCACGACCACCGGGATGAGGTAGGCGCCGTGCAGGTCCTCCACGCCCGTGGGCCGGTCCACCAGCTCGTAGTTCCAGCCGGACTTGGGGTGGCGCACCAGAACCGTGAAGCCGTCGTTGCGCGTCTGGCTGCGCACGGTCCAGGTGGTGGTGGTGCGTGCGAAGCTCTCGACTTCGAGCACGCCGCGGACGATCCGCAGCAACCGCATCTCCTCACCCGATCGTTCGGTGGAAGAAGACACCATGATGCCAGTCTCGACCGCGAAGGGGATGGTGGCGCTCGTGCCGGTACCCACAGCCTCACTGAGGCCTTCGCCCACGAAGGAGCCACCCGCATAGATAGCGATCGGGCCGGGCTCGAGGACGAAGGGGGTGGTGTTTCGGAAGCGGACGACGCGGTAGGGGTTGGCTTCGTAGCCGGACCCGGCGCCTCCCGGCTTGAACAGGAAGGTTTCCTCGGCCTCGACGGCCTGGTTCACGATGGCGACCATGGTTGACGAGCCTTCGGGCACGGTCACCTGGTCCGTGAGGTCGAAGCGGGTCAGTCCGCTCACGGCAGTGGCTCGCGCGCTGGCTTGGGTGCTTCGGCGGAGCGAGTCGAAGTCGACCGCAGGGGCCGCGGCGGGCTCCTCCATCGGTGCGCGGTAGTCTGCCGGTGGCGGGGGAGGAGCTCCCGGGGCGCGCGACCTCGAGGGCTTCGCGGGGGCGGAAGCGGTGCCTGTACCTCCGCTCCTGCCGGCGCCCAGACCTCCCATGGCGTCGGCCATGACTTCCGCGGCGGCCTCCTCGTCCCCGTCCCACGCGTCCATCTTCGGTTGAGCCGCGACAATCGGCGCGGGCGCGGCCTCCGGCTCTGGCTCGTAGGAGGTTTCTCCCACGGCCACCCGAGCGCGCTTGCTCACTCCCGATTCCGTCAGGTCCGTCCGCTCCACCTCCCGCGGCGTGTGCAAGTCGTACCGAAACGCGATGGGCGCCCCGGACGTGAGCGCAAGCTGCACGTCGCGCCAGTCCTCGCCGCTCGTGTTGTCCACCACCGCCCACCCCTGCAGCAGCGCCTTGCCCTTGCCTTGCTCCGGCAAGACCACGCGATAGGTCGGCTTCCACATCGGCGCGGGCGCCACGTAGCTCACGAGAAGGTCGTGCGAGGCCTTGCCCGCCAACCGGATCGAGACCTCCACCTGCTGGAACATGCCCTCGCCCGCCGTGGCATCGAGGCTGCGGTGAAACTGCATCGCCAGGTCCCCGTCCAGCAACGTGATCCCCTTGACCTTGGACAGAAGCACCACGCGCATCTCGTCACCGTCGAGAAGCGTGATCTTGTGGTCGGTCTTCGGCTCCTCGGGCGGCGCCCCTCGACGCGGCGCGGGAGACGGCGCCGTAACGTCCACCTTCTCCACCATCAGGATCCGTCCAGAGAGGGACGACGACTCCGTGGTCAGCGTCACCCGTGTGCCACGAAGGGTGTCCAGCACCTCCGCAAGACTTCCTCGACCGGGCGCCAGCGTCGCAAGCGCGGCATTCGCCCAGGTCTGCGGGTCCAGCGGCATCGACACGCTCACCGCACGCCCTCCCGACTTTTCCACCACGGTCAGGCTCTTGAGCAGATCGTTGACCTGATCCTTGCGCACACGCAACCGCAGCACGTCCCCATCGACCTCGCCTTGCCTCTCGAAGTACCCGACCCCGTTGCGGTAGAGCACGACGCGGCTCAGCTCAAGGTTCGAGTCCGTCGACGGATAGCGCGCGCGCCCGTTGGAGCATGCGGGCAATGAAACAGCGGCCATCAGAAGCAGCGCGGGGAGAACGTGGCGCATGGGCGAAACCTCTCGCGTGGAAGCCCGGATCGGCTATCGATCAGGTAGCTTGCGCGTACCATACGACGACTTCGTGCCGAATGGGTTGACGTGTTGTTGGCCGTCCGAACCTACATCTGACTACAATAGCGCCACAACCCGAGGTAACGATGCGAAAAGCTCAGCTTCTCCTGCCCCGTCCGTCCCGTCATCGAATCCGGATCCCCTGCCAAGTCGTGCGCCTGCGCGACTTCAAGCTGGTGGCCGACTCGATCGAGAACCTGTCGCTCGGCGGGCTCCTCGTGGGCCCGTGTGACCCGGTGCTGACCGGAGAGCCCTTGTATCTCTCGTTCCGCCTGCCGCGTTCGGGCCAGTGGATCGATACGGAGGCGACCGTCGCGCGGGTGATTCACGGGCGTCGCGACGGGGACAGGACCCGCCAGCTTGGGGTGAAGTTCGACACGCTGTCGCCGCAAGCGCGCGATGTGCTTCGGGACCAGATTCACCGGGCGCCGCCGCTTCCGCCCTGCCCTCGCCCGGGGCGTCGTGACACGGGGCCCGCGGTCAGCCGGCTGAGCATGGGGTCGGGGTGGATTCGCTCGGCGTTTGGGCACGCTCTCATCCGTTGGTGGGAGCGCTGAGCAACCCCTGACGGAGATGACACGCGACCGGGTCGCGAAGGGAGAGGTGCATGTTCGTGGTCGGCATCGCGCGGCTGGCAGGACCGCTTCAGGACGAGGCGCCCTTGCTCGCGGCGGACCTCGGGATGACGGCGTACGACGCGCGCCTTCTGCTCGCCCCCGGTCTGCCTGCGATCGTGCTCCTGACGCCGGACAAGGGCCGGGCGATCGAGCTTCTCGCCAAGGTGCGCGGGAGAGGCCACGACGCGCTCGCGTTCGACACGCAAGCCGTGATTCCGAGCGAGAGCATGGTGCGGCCTCGCCAGCTCACGCTTCATGACGAGGGTCTCACCTCGGGCGATCCGAACCCGGAGCACCTGCGGTTCGTAGACATCTTCTTGCTGCTCCGGACCACGCACGAGACGAGCAGCGAGGCGAGCCATCACACCACGAAGAAGACCTTCAGCGCAGGCCGGGCCGTGCTGACCGGTGGTCTCGTGATGCGAAAGAAAACCACCGAGACGAGCACCACGCACGCGTATGACAAGCTGGACGTGCTCTACCTCTTCCCTCGTGCGGGACAGCGCCCGTGGCTGTTGCAGGAAGCCGGCACCCGCTACGTCGGGCTCGGAGACCGACTCGCGGCCACCGAGCGCGCAAACTTCCTCACCGCGGTCGAGGTGATCCGCTCCCACGCGTCCTGCGCTGCCTACGACGACCGCCTTGTCGGGCGGAAGATCCCGGAGCGGCTCTCGCAGTTCACCATCCAGACCCTTGGGGTGAGCGACACGCGCGTCGCCTCGAGCACGGCGTCCGCCATGGACTTGCTTTGCCACTTCGTGGCGATGTGGCATTCGAAGCAGGCGGGGTAGGCATCCTGCCCCTTCTACCCTTCTGGTTCTCAGGGTATAACGGGAATCATGGCAAGTTCCCCAAACCCTGCCGTCAGCCCACTACCCATGCTGGCGAGAGAGCCCCCTCGGCCACCTCTGCCGGAAGGTCCACCCACCTCGCGCACCCGTCCAGGATCCTCGCGTCCGCCGTCGCCACAACGCCCCCGCAGGTCAGAAGAACGCGATCCGGATCGTCGACGATCTCCACCGTCCATTCGATCCCCTCGTCCCGCCCAAGCGACAGCAACAGCTCACGCAACCGTCCGCTGTTGGACACGGGTCGATCCAGAAGCCATCGCACCCGTCCTGCCCCCGCTTCGACCAAGACCTGCGTCAACGCGCGAAGGCTTGCGTCCGTGACGCCAAGCTGGTGCCACGTCCCGTGCACGCCCGCCAGGTCCCGCAACGCACCGTCGCGCCCGCGAAACACCGGCGCCCCTGACAGCGCCGACTCCGTCACGATGATGCAGTTGAACCCGTCGATGCTCAGATCCGCCCCCGCGAGCTCCTCGACACGAATGCGCCGCGATACGCGACCGTCACGACACGCGTCCGAGCAAGAACAGCGCTGGACCGCCTTGCGCTGCCGCGCCGTGAGCCGGTACCGATCGCCCACGACCTTGAGCGACGCGTCCACGGGGTAGTCGCGGGAGAGCAGCCAGCTGAGATCCTCGACGGCGTCGCGCAGGTACGGACCGGCGGCTGCCCCGAAGAGCACGTCATCGTTCGGCGCCGGTCCCCTTTCCTTCCGTTGCACGTCCCCTCCCTTCGCTCTGGTTACAACATCGCGACCACCTGCCACGCGATGAACCCGGCGCTCCCGACAAACCCCAGCACGCCCATCATCGCCAGGGCAACCGCGATCATCGGGTGCCCGTCGATCAGGTGCGTCCAGACCATGGTGAGCCGCTTGGTGAACGTCACCGGACACTGGATCCGGATCTGCCCTTCGAAGCGCTTGCGGATGCGAGACAGCAAGGCCTCCACCGACGCATATCGCTCGACCGGGTCCTTGGCGAGTCCGTCCAATACAATCCACGCAAGGTCCGCCGGCACGCGCCCCTGGTGCGGGTGGTGCACGAACGAAGGGTGCATCGGCTTGCGGGTGAGCACGCCCGCGAGGAGGGCCTCGAGGGTCGTGCAATCCGCGAGGTAGTGACGCAGGCAGAGCAGCTCGTGGTACAGCACGCAGAGGCTGTAGATGTCACTGCGCACGTCGAGCTTGTCGATCTCGCCGCGAGCTTGCTCCGGCGACATGTACGCGGGCGTTCCGACGACGGAGCCGACGTGCGTGCCTGCCATGCGAGGCGCGGGGGCGTCGGGGACGAGGGCGTCGGGGCCTGCCTCGCCCATGCGCTTGGCGATGCCCCAGTCCATCACCATCACCTCCCCGTAGGGGCCGACCATGATGTTGGCGGGCTTGATGTCACGATGGATCACGCCGCGCGCGTGGGCGTACTGCATCGCCTCGAGGATGCCCACGAACAGCAAGGTGCGACGCTCGAAGGTGTACATGGCGTGGTAGTGCGGGTCGCCGGCGTCGAGCTTATCGAGGATGGACTCGAGGGTCTCGCCATTGACGTACTTCATGACGAAGTAGTAGCGACCGTTCTGGTCGAGGCCGACGTCGTGGATGGGGACGATGTTGGGGTGCTCGAGCTGGCCGATGACGCGGATCTCGTCGACGAAGCGAGCGAGAACGGCAGGGCTTTCGTTGTCGGGCAGGATGCGCTTGATGGCGACAGGGCGATGGATGTCGTTATCCATGGCGCGGACGACCTCCCCGACGCCACCGCGGCCGAGCATGTCGCCCTCCTCGTACCGTACGCGGGGCTCGTGCATCATGACGGGGCCGGCGACGTCGACCTGCACGCGTGGCAAGACGGTGGCTCGCAGGGCCTGGGCGATGAGGGTACCCTGAACGCCGGGCTGAGCCATGGCCCCCACGGCGATGGTCGCGTCGAGCTCAGCGGTGTGCGGCCCAGGAAGCGTCGCACCGAGGGAAGGGTCGGAGGGGTCGGGCAGGTTCACGGGCGGGATGATAGCACGCGGTCGCGAAGGGTCAGGGGGCGGAGAGTCCCGGCTCAACCTTCAATCCCCAGGCAGCGTAGCGACGGACAGACCCGCGACTCGCCCGAAGTGCTTTCGGTTACGCGTGAGCAGGATCGCCCTCCTGGACAAACAGATCTCGACCGCTCGGCAGGCGTGGCATCATCCAAGAGCCAGCCCCGCGAAGACTGCCGCGGCCGCTCTCTTCGCCGCCCCCACCCGCACCGTCCCCCCCGCCACCCGCACGCTGGCCCCCACCACGCTTACCGACTCCGCCGCGAGCCCGTCCCACCGCACCTGAAGCGGGGGCTCCAGCATGTTCTTCCAGCATAGTCGCTCGGTGGTCACCACGAACCCTTCCGCACCGCCGCCCCAAAGCGACGCATCGTAGACCGCAACAATCACCTCCGCCTCTCCGAGCCCGTGCACCCTGCGGACCATCGCCTCGAGCTCTGACCGCACATCGGGGTGAACGTGCATTCGCTTCGAAGGCCGCAAGTGCCGACGCACCAGGGCCAACGCATCATCCGCCGCCCAAGCCTGTCGCTCCCGCGCCGCGCTCCGGTACGCCTGCTCTTCTCCCGCGGCCCGCTCCACCCAGGTCCGAAGCTCGACCGCCAGGCGCTCGACCATGGCTTCGTCCCATCCCGTAAGCGGCAAGCGGCCCGCGCCGACCACCACGCCGCATCCCTCTGCTCGCACGTCTCGCGCCCGCAGCACCTTCCAAGGTAGCGACACGGGCGCCTCGCCAAGCGCCTTCCAGCAGATCCGTCGTGGCGTCAGCACAAACCCGTTCTCGCCGGTGCCGAACAGGGTGTCATCGTAGAGCACGACCACAGGCTCCGCGGCGGGCAGCGACGCCCCATGAACAAGGCGCACTGCGGCTTCGAGGTCCGTCGGGATCGCGGGGGCGCGGTACAGGCCGCGAACGACCCCTTCTCGCGCGTCCACCTCATCCACGTCAGGTCACGTCCCGGGCTGTCGCGAGCAGCACCCTCCTGCGGGCGGGGGCGGCGGCGGGGGTGCAGGGGGCGTGTCCCGGACCTCGATCGGCTCGTTGTCTGCGCCAGGTTCCTCACCCGGCAGGCGATCGTCCTCGACCATGACCGAGCCCGTTCCGGGGTCGTCGGGCTCCGACCCCGCATCCGGTGGGAGAGGCGGGGCTGGAGGGTGCTCCCGCACCTCGATCGGGGGCGCCTCTTGGGCCGAGCCGGCTGTCGTGGCTACGAGGGTCGCCCCGAGCACCACCGCCGACGCGGCCGCGCGGAACACCGGGCGCGGGCGGCTCGTCACCAGCGGACGCGGGGCGTGCTCCTGCGCCGTGGGTCCGTGCACATGAATGCGCAAGTGCCTCCCTCCCATGTCGATGCTGTCCTTGTCCAGCAGCATCACAGGCTTGCCCACCGGCACTTCGACAGAGCGTCGTGCCCGCGTGACCACGATGGGCTCGGGTCCGTCGAGCTTCCAGAGCACGAGTCTGCCGTCCGCGGATCGCCACAGCTCACAAACCGCCCCTTGTTCGACACGCCAAAGCGGTTGGCCGCGCGGGTCGAGGCGCAAGCCGGGGGCTCGCCCGGACACCGCCACGCACTGCACGTACCGTTCGTTCGGGTTGTCCGCGTCCAGGTCCTCGATGCAAAGCGCCAAGTATTCGCCCATGGGCTGCAGGATACCAGAACTGCCGCGCCGCGCTTCGCCGTGATACGATCTCAGCCCCATGACCCCGTCCCAGAGGTTGATCCAGGGCAAGGCCGCTCGGTACGAGCCTCTGTTCAAGATCGCGAGCGGTGGGATGGCGACGGTCTACGCGGGGCGGCTCGCCGGCGCGATGGGGTTCCAGCGCCTGGTCGCCATCAAGCGACCCCACCGCCACTTACTCGAAGACCCGCGTCTGGTGGAGATGCTGCTGCACGAGGCCAACCTCGCGTCGCGCCTCCATCATCCGAACGTCGTGTCGGTGCAGGACGTCGTGCAGGTGCACGACAACGTGTACCTCGTGATGGACTTGGTCGAAGGCGCGCCCCTCGCCGATCTGATTGAGCTCGCACGGGAACGCGACATGCCCATCCCTCCCGACGTCGCGGTCCGTGTGCTGCTCGACGCGTCCGCCGGGGTGCACGCTGCCCACGAATTGCTGGACGACGACGGCAAGCCGCTCGGTCTGGTGCACAGGGACATGACCCCGCACAACATCCTGGTCGGCGTGGACGGAGTCTCGCGCGTCACGGACTTCGGCATCGCCAAGTGCGTCAACGCACAGAATTCCCCTGCAACGACGGCGGGCGTGCTGAAGGGCAAGTACGCGTACATGGCGCCCGAGTACGTGCAGGGACGGGGGATCGACCGTCGAGGTGACGTGTTCAGCCTGGCTGTGGTGGGTTGGGAGCTCCTCGCAGGGCGGAGGCTGTTTCACGGGGGTTCGCCCGCAGCTACGATGATGAAGGTGACGCACGAACCCGCGCCCCCGCTGTCCCAGGTGACGTCCGTGTTCGGCGACGCGCTGGACGCCGTCCTATCGCAGGCGCTGATCAAGGATCCCGCCGAGCGGTTCGCCACCGCGGAGGCCTTCGCCAACGCGCTCGAGTTCTCTGCCCGGTCGGTGTGCGGCGTGGCGTCGCCGGGAGACGTGGGAAGGTTCGTGCGCGCGCTGATCGGCGACACGCTGGACCAACGCAGGGACAAGCTCCGCAAGGCGCTGGACGGGCAGGCATCCCTGGATCTCGAGCACGGGTCCGGCGTCCGCTCATTCTCCCCCGAGAGCCAAGACCCGCGCCTGGCGGAGACGGACCCGCACGAGGGATGGATGGCCGTGACCGACCCTTACCAGGGGCAGTCGGAGCCGGAACAACCGGCCGTCGTCCCTCGCTCCGTCTCGCGGTGGTGGTTCATCGTGGCGGCGGCGATGGCTTTCTTGTTCGTGGTGACGCTCGGAATCGTGCTCGTGCTCGTGCTGTAGATCCCTCTTTCCCTGGCACGCGGTCCACCTCTAGGCTGTCGCCATGACTCGTCCCGCGCACCTGCTCGCCCTCGCCCTGCCTCTCGTTCTGACCGCCGCACCTGCTACGGGCGCTCCCAGCGCACCTCGGACCGACACAGAATGGATCTCGGTTCACTTGGCGCTCGAAGGGCGATGCGTTCTCGACACGCTCGACCTCGGCCAACCGGTCGGCTCCCCGGCCAACGTCTCGCGCTCCACACGCCAGCTTGATGTGCTTCGCCAACAGCACGACCTGGTGTCGCGCCAGGTCGAGGCGCTCGGCGGAGAAGTCGTTGCGAGCATCAAGCGTCTTGCGAACGCGCTGCAGGTGCGCATCCCCAGGGAGCGAGCTCCCTGGCTCGCAGAGATCTCGGACGTGGTTCGGGTCGAGCTCGTGCCCATCTACCATCGGTCCTTGAGCTCCGCAGTCCCGTTCGTACGCGCGCCGCAGGCATGGGAAACCTTGGCGGCCACCGGAGCCGGCGTGAAGGTTGGCATCGCCGACACGGGCATCGACTACTTGCACGCGGACTTCGGCGGCAGCGGAAATCCAGCCGACTACAAGGCCAATGATCGCGCGATCGTCGAGCCCGGAACCTTCCCCACGGCAAAGGTCGTCGGCGGCAAAGACTTCGTCGGCGACGCCTACGACGGCTACAGCGGGATCAAACCCGACGCTGATCCGCTGGACTGCTTCGAGGAGGAGTCGACGGCCATCGCGGGAGGCCATGGCACGCACGTGGCCGGGATCGCCGCCGGAGTCGGCGTCAACCTCGATGGAACATCGTTCACCGGATCGTACCTCGCCTCGCTGGACCCAAAGACCTTCCGCGTGTTCCCGGGCGTCGCCCCGGAAGCCTCGCTCTACGCTCTCAAGATCTTCGGTTGCGACGGCGGCACGAACATGGTGACCGCCGCCATCGAGTGGGCCGTCGACCCCGACGACGACGGTGATCTGAGCGACCACCTTGACGTGTTGAACATGTCCCTAGGCGGCTCGTACGGAATCCAGTCCAAGACAGAAGCGGAGATCGTCAAGAACGCGACCCTCGCGGGCATGCTGCTCGTCGTCGCGGCGGGCAACGACGGAGACGTGTTCTTCGTGACGGGAGAGCCGGCGACATACACCGAGACGTTGTCGGTGGCCGCCACGGTGGACGAGATCTCGTACCTGGCGCTGAAGGTCAACGCTCCGGCGGCGATCGCGGGGGACGTGCCGTGTGCCGAGGGCTCCTTCAGCTTTCCCCTCGCGATGTCGGGCCCGATCACAGGCAAGCTCGTGCCCACCGTGCCGGCCATCGCGTGCGACGATCTGCAGAACGCGGCCGACCTTGCCGGCAACATCGCGTACGTCGAGCGCGGCGACTGCTACTTCGTCGACAAGGTCCAACGCGCCGCCGACGCGGGTGCCCTCGCCGTGGTCGTCGTGGACAACGTAGAGCAGGACGAGCCGTTCAGCATGGGCGGCGACGGTTCCCAGAAGCCCATCCCTGCCGTGCTCATTCGCAACGCCGACGGCGCGACCTTGATGCCCCACTTCTCCCAGGGCGTGTTCGTCACGCTCGACGCGGACAACCTCTACAAGGCAGACATGCCGTCGGATCAGATGGCGAGCTTCACGTCGCGGGGACCGCGCTCGCTGGACGGCCGGCTGAAGCCCGACGTGTCCGCCCCCGGGATGGCGATCCTTTCCGCGGGTGTCGGCTCCGGCACGGACCCGCGGGAGACGAGCGGCACGAGCATGGCCTGCCCGATGGCCGCGGGGGCTGCAGCCGTCCTGCGCCAAGTGCATCCGAAGCTCTCACCGTTCGACATCAAGGCGATGATGATGAACACGACGGCTCCGATGGCGAACCCGGACGGCGTGCCGGTGCCCGTTTCACTGGGTGGCGCAGGGCGCATTCGCGTGAACGACGCGGCGGCCCAGACGGTGACCGCGGCCGCAGCCTTGCCCCAAGGCGCCGTGTCCCTGTCCTTCGGGGCCATCATCACCACGGAAACGCAAACCAGGTCCCAGGATCTCGTCGTCACCAACCATGGCACCGAGGACCGGACGTTCGAAGCCTCGACGGTCCCCACCTACGCGCTCGAAGGCGCGTCGATCACCATCTCCCCGGACACCCTTTCCGTACCCGCAGGCGGCACCGCGACCGCAACAGTCACCCTCACCATCGAGCCCGACAAGCTGCCTCTCGAGGTGCCTGACCCGCACACCCCCGCGGTCCTCATCATCCGCGACGAGCCCTACCCACGCCATTTCGTCACCGAGTTCGGAGGACACGTCGTGCTGTCGAGCGTCGAAAGCCCCGACCTGCGGGTGCCCTTCCACGCGATCGTTCGGGCGGCCGACCGTCACGAGGCGGGCACCGCTGCGATGTGCGTGGCCGGGGACGACCCGCCCGTCAGCATCCCCATCACGGGCCCGAGCACGCACAAGGATCCGGTGGTATCCGTGTTCCAGCACATGCTGTCCCACCCGGTTTCGGTGCTGCCGGACAGCGTGCCCGCTGAGGCCGACATCGCCGAGGTTGGCGTGGCTCACGACCTCGCGAGCGTGGGTTCGTTTGCAGATGGCACCCTGTACTTCGCGGTCGCCGTGTCCGGAACATGGTCCACCCCGGCCAAGGGTCCACTGAGCCTGTTCGGCATCGCCATCGACACCACGGGCGACTTCATCGAGGACTACACCGTAGTGGCGGAGCCGTCCTCCGCCTTTCGGTTCCGGGACGTCCTTCGCTCGGTCACGTACCGCGAGAGCGACGGGTCACGCGCCGGGCGTGCGGACCTGAATGGGGTCCGACGTGACGAGCTGAACACCGAGCCTTTCTTCAACAGCGTGGCTGTCTTTCCGGTACAGCTCAGCGCCCTGGCCGAGCTCACGGAGGAGAGCGCGCGCTTCTCGTTCCGCGTCTACACGCAGCAGGCCATGTTCCCCAACATTCTGGATCGAACGGACTGGGTCACCTATGACCCCACGCATGCCCCGGTGGACACCGCGCGAGCCGGCTACCTGGGCAGGCCCCTGTTCGGCCCGAACGCTCCCGTCCGCGTGTTCCTCCACCACGACGAGATCGGGGAGCAGGGTCCCCCGTCCCTCCTGCTGCTGCACCACAGCAACGAGGCGAACAGGCGCGCCCAGGTGGTGAGCCTGGCTGACGTCGGCGCGGTCTACCCGAGCGACCTGAGCGTGGCGCAGCAAGCCCCCGTGGCGATGACCGCGGGAGCGACGGCAACCTGGCCGATACGGGTAACCCATGCGCAAGGCGGTGAAGCTCGCGACGTGAAGTTGACCGTCGCGGTCACGGAAGACGCGAAGGTGGTGAGTCTGGTGTCGGACCAGGGGACGTGCTCGGCGGCGGGTTGTTCGTTCCCTAAGCTCTCTGCGGGCGAAACCGTCACGGCCACGGTGACCGTGGAGGCGGGCGGGCAGAACTTCGAAGCCACGGCGGTCGTGCAAGGAGCAGCCGACTGCGACACGGACGAGACCAACAACACGAACACGATGGAGCTGGAGGTCGCGGGTGGGGCGGGCGGATCGAGCGGGGCGGGCGGTCCGGATGGCGGTGTGCAGGCCGACCTGTCGGAATTCACGGCGGGCGGAGGCTGCGCTTGTCGCGCAACGACGCCTGGGCGTGCATCGTGGTGGATGGGGTTGCTCGCAGCGCTTGGTCTCGGGGCGCTGCGACTGCGCCGTCGCGCTCGCCGTGTCGAGGGGTTCGACGAAAGGGACTAGACCCAAATCAAGCGCTGTTCGAAGAACGTGCTTGGATTTGGGGCTATCCGAGCCGAAGGCGAGGCGTTTTGGGGTGAGCCGCGATGAGCGCGGCGAGGGGGCTTTTCGAAAGCCCCCTTAGAAGAACCTAGACCCAAAGCAGCGCGAAGCGCTTGATTTGGGTCAAGAGCATGACCTCGCACGGTTCGAGCAAGCGCAAGGTTCGCATGCAGGTCGTGTCCGTGAAGGCGCCAGGGGGGCGGTGTCCCAACGGCCACCGCGTGGGCGACGAATTCCTGGTGGGCAGTCACACGGTGAAGGGGATCTGCATGGGCGCGTTCGGGGCGTGCCTGCCGTACCTCAACACGCTCCGGTTCGGCGGTTCGCTCCCGTGGGAGGAGAAAGAGGGCACGGCCACCATCGGCTGTCCCGATTGCGAGAACCAGGTCGTGTGGCGCTTGACGGTCGAGGGCGGGTAGCGAGGTTCGCTCGATCGATCATTCGGTCGCGGGGTTGAGGACCCTGCCCATGAACAGGATGAGACCGCTCGCGTTGTCTCGGATGACGAAGGCAAAGGGGTGGTCGGCCTTGAACTCCTTCGGTTTGCTCGGCACGCCTCCCGCCCGAGCCATCGAGACCGCCGTGGCAGCGGCCGCTTCGGTGCCCTTCTCGTCCACGCGAATGAACCCCTTGTGGA
Source organism: uncultured Polyangiaceae bacterium (assembly GCA_964488865.1). Classification (GTDB taxonomy): domain Bacteria; phylum Myxococcota_A; class Polyangia; order Polyangiales; family Polyangiaceae; genus MWCO01. The sequence goes on from CAZAWR010000001.1 coordinate 39,965, forward strand.
AGACCTGGGAGATGAATAGCCGGTCGGCCTTGTTCGGGGGGTTCGCGATCCCCGTGAAGTCGGCGCGATCACGGTCGAACGCCGAGCGCATGCCCAACCCCATCAGGTCGTCTCGCAGGCTCAGGGAAACCGCCGGGTTGATCGTGAACTTCGGAAGGGATACCCACACGCGCTCGCTTCGAAGATCGCCCAGGATCGCGGTCAGCTTCGCGTCGGTCATCGATGCCTCCATGCCTGCAAGCCCGTCGACGGCGTCCGGCAAGAGCACGACCATCGACAGGTCCCCACCCGCGTAGGGAAGCTCGAGAGCGGAGAGCCGGTCCCTGGACGCGATCCTGTACGAGTCGGTCCGGCTCATCGTCGGCACTTCCTTCGTTTCCTTCGCGGAGAGCCGGAACGGCGACGGCCGCGTGGCGCCCTTCTCGAAGGGCTCGGCCCAATCGCCAAGGAAGTAGATCGCGTTGACCAGAACAAGACGCGTCTCCTTGTCCACCCCGCTCGCCGGAATCAGGTCCTTGATCCGGCTCTCCGTCTGCTTGTCGACCCATCCGTTGATCAGCACGCGCGCGGGCTCCGGGGCCGCCTTGAAGTCCACACGCTCCAAGGGTGCACCGTACGCCCGCTCGGTCAGCGACATGTATCCTGCGTCGAAGTCGTAGGTCTTCTCGCCAAAGAGACGGTTGGCGATCCGGAACGTGACGGGGCGGGACGGGTCGGTGAGCACGGCCGTGAGCTTGCCGCTCGTGTCCATGACCTCCTCGGGGGTTTGAGCGAGATGCATGACTTGCTTCATCTCGCCCGCGGTCGCGGCTTTGGCACCGCCCCAGGTCATGGAAAGCGCCGTCGTGATGCTCGCGGGGGAGATGACGAGGTTGCCCTGCTGCTTGGCCACAATCCTCTTGTAGAGGTCGAACCCGAACTTGTTGCTGGAAGCGGCGAGCTGGGTCATCGCTTCCGGGGAAGGCTTCTCCGCAGAGGCCGTGGGTGCGGGGAGGGCCGAGGGTGCGGGAGTGGGGGAAGCGAGAGGTTGTGTCGTGACCGCCCCCGAGGCTGCATCTCGGACGGGGGATTGGGGTGCCGGGGGGTCGCAGCCGAACGCACCGATAGAGAGGATCAGGGAGAAAAGAATCCGTCCATAGCTACGCATGAATGCCACCTTCTTGTTGGCGAACGATATGCCCATGGGACGTCCGAGGGGAGAAGAAGTTGGGTCCGACTTGTTTCCGCCCCTCGCTGGGTCCGGAGTGGGCGCAGATGGCGCAGAGAGCGAAAGGCGGTCGGCCTTCCCCTTCTGTGCCTTCTGCGCGCTCTGTGGTTGCTCTGCCGACTCGGGCTCGGTTCTGAGACTGCACCCTTCGGAACTTTCGCCTTCCTCCGCGGTCCGAGCTTCCACGGCCCCGTCAGCCATCCCTCCGAGGTGCCCGATGTCCAAGCTCCCTTCCCTCCTCTTTCTCCCCTTGATCTCCTTCGCGCTCGGCGCCTGCGCTCCCATAGCCGCCCCGGCTCCCAGACAACCCGACTCGCCCAAGGCCGCCGCCCCAGCAACCCCGGTGAAAGCCATCGCAGCCACGGCCCCGGCCGTTCGCCCCCCTCCCGCCCTCGTCACCGTCGCCATGGCTGGAGAACCGGCATCCGACTCCCTCCAAGAGGTCCGCCTGATTTCGTCCTCCTGCCAGCAAGATGCCACGACCAAGGAGCGCATCATCGAGGCCCGTGTCGCCCAGATGCGCGTCGAGGTCGATCAAGCCTTCCGCACCTGGGTCGAATCTCAACCCGGCTGCTGGGAGCAGTATCGCTTCGAAGAAGCCATGCGATCCGGGGACGGGTTCGGAGGCGGCCTCGGACTGAGCGGTATCGGGTCCGGCGGCGGGGGCTTCGGCACCGGTAGCATGGGCCTCGGAAGCGTGAGCGTCGCAGGCCGAGCGGGCGCCCTGGGCGGCCCCCCTCCCAAAGCCAAGAGTGCCTCCGGCACCAACAACCAAGTCGCAGGGGTCGATGAAGCGGACTTCGTCAAGACCGACGGCCGCTACGTCTATGTCGCTTCCCACGGCGCGCTTCGCATCATCGAAGCCATGAACCCCCGCGTTCTTTCCACCACGCGCCTGGAAGGGAACGTGCGCGAGATGTTCGTCGAGGGCGACCGCGCCGTCGTCTATTCCTCGAGCCCGGGCGGACGCCCCCGCTGCACTTACGGCTACGACTGCGTCTTCGCGGGGGACGGCACGGCCACCACCCTCCTCGTGCTCGACGTCGCCAACCGGGCGGCGCCGCGCAAGGTCCGCAGCATCGATCTGTCCGGGTCCCTCATGGCCGCACGAAGGGTCGGTAATACAGTGCATACCGTGGTCGCCGACGGCGACTCTGTCGTACCGGTCTACCAGACCTGGCCGGCGCGACTCGACACGTGCGGGACCAAGGAGGCGACGGTCCGCGCGAAGTTCGCCGCGCTCAAGCTCGAGAACGAGAGGGCCATCCGCGCTGCTGGCGTGGGCTTGCCGACCCTGCGTGAGAACGGGGTCGAGATCCCGCTGTGCGTGGGCTACAAGGCGGGTCGCGGCGACGGCAAGGCTTTCACGACCGTCGTGTCCTTCGACCTGTCCCAGGACGGAACGCCGGCGAGCACGTCGACGATTCAGAGTCGTCCGGGCGCGGTCTTCGCCTCCGCCAATGCGCTGTACTTGTCCGTGGTGCAGAACAGGCCACGTAGCGGCGGACGCTGGTACAGCTTCTACCCCACCGTGGACGAGGTGAGCGAGATCCACAAGTTCCGCATCGGCCAATCACCGCGCGACACGCAGTACGTGGGGAGCGGCGTGGTCCCCGGTCACGTGCTCAACCAGTTCGCCATGGACGAGTGGTACGGATACCTGCGTATCGCCACCACCCGCGGCAGGGTGCCCAGCCCCAACGTCCGAAGCGTGGTGTCCGTGCTCGCGGAATCGGGCGGCAATCTGGTGCGCGTGGGCGCCGTCGACGACATCGCCCCTGGCGAGGACATCCGCGCGGTCCGCTTCGACGACGACCGCGGCTACATCGTGACCTTCAAGAAGACGGACCCGCTCTTCGTCCTCGACCTGTATGACCCATCGCGCCCCAAGATCCTCGGTGAGCTCAAGATTCCGGGGTACTCGACGTACATGCACAGGATTGACGCGAACCATCTTCTGTCCATCGGGTTCGACGCGGACGAGAGGGGCGACTTCGCTTACTTCAACGGCGTGATCCTGCAACTGTTCGACGTGACCAGCGCGACGGACCCGAAGTTGATCCACAAGGAGACGATTGGCACGCGGGGGTCGAGCTCGGAGGCGGCTACCAACCACCTTGCGTTCAACTATCTTGGGGACCGGGGGCTGCTCGCGTTCCCGATGACGATCTGTGAAGGGGGTGGCGATGGGCAGTATGGGGAGCTGTCGTTCAGCGGATTGCTGGTCTACGAGGTGAGCGTGGAGGGCGGGTTCAAGCGCCTGGGCGGGGTGGACCACGGCACGCGCGGCGCGAACTGCCAGACGTGGTGGTCCCAGGCCAACAGCGTGGTGAAGCGCAGCATCTTCCTCGATGACTTGGTCTACTCGATCGCGTCGGATCGCCTCAAAGTACAGCGCATGGGGAAGTTCGGCACCGACGTGGCGAGCATCGGACTGATGCGCTGAGCCGTTCTTCGAAACCGAACGCCCTCTCCGATCATCCAAAGCGTCACATCGCACCCAGGCCCGGATATCCCCATGCAAAATCCCAAAGACTTCTTCAAGCCCCTCGCCATCGGAGCGCCGCAACCCCTGCGCGAGATCCCCTTTCGACCGTCGCGCATGATCCACTTCTTCGACCCCAGCAACCCCAAGATGGCTGCCAAGGTCCCGAGCATCGCGGCCCAGGTCGACGTCATCCTCGGCAACCTCGAGGACGCGATCCCGTCGACCAAGAAGGTCGACGCACGCGAAGGTTTCATCCAGATCGCGAAGGAGTCCGAGTTCGGTCGATGCCAGCTGTGGACGCGCGTCAACAGCCTCGACAGCCCCTGGTTCCTCGACGACATGATCCGCATCGTGACCGAGGTGGGCCACAAGGTGGACGTGATCATGGTCCCCAAGGTAGAAGGGCCGTGGGACATTCACTTCGTGGACCGCCTGCTAGCACAGCTGGAAGCACGCGCCGGGCTGCGACGCCCTATCCTCGTGCACGCCATCCTCGAGACCGCGCTCGGCGTCGCGAACGTCGAGGAGATCGCGAGCGCGAGCCCTCGCATGCAAGGCCTGAGCTTGGGCCCCGCGGACCTCGCAGCCTCGCGTCGCATGAAGACCACGCGAGTTGGCGGAGGACACCCCGGCTACCTCGTTCGCACGGACCCCAACCCCGAAGCCCCCGAGGCGCCGCGCCCCACCGCGCAGCAAGACCTCTGGCACTACACCCTCGCGCGCATGGTCGACGCCTGCGCGTCCAACGGCATTCTTCCCTACTACGGCCCCTTCGGCGACATCAAGGACACCGTCGCCTGCGAGGACCAGTTCCGCAACGCATTCCTCATCGGCTGCGTGGGAGCGTGGTCCCTGCACCCGGTCCAGATCGACATCGCGAAGAAGGTCTTCAGTCCGCCGGTCGACGAGGTGCTTTGGGCCAAGCGCGTGATCGCCGAGATGGGCGACGGGACCGGAACCGTGATGATTGACGGCAAGATGCAGGACGACGCGACGGTGAAGCAGTGCAAGGTGATGGTCGATCTGGCGAGGATGCTGGCGGAGACGGACGAAGACTTGAAGAAGGCGTACGGGTTCTGAGAAAGGACTGGAGCGATGGCCGTGACATTTCGCCCCCGACGAAGCGTGTTGTACATGCCGGGCTCGAACGCCCGCGCCCTCGAGAAGGGCAAGACCTTGCCTGTCGACGGGTTGATCCTGGACCTGGAGGACGCGGTTGCCCCGGACGCCAAGGTGGTAGCGCGCGAGCAAGTGGTGAAGGCCGTGCGCGAAGGCGGCTACGGAAAGCGTGAGCTTTTGGTGCGCGTGAACGGCATGAACACGCCTTGGGGTTACGAGGATCTCGTGGCGGCGGCCCGCTCCGGTGCGGATGCGGTGCTGTTGCCCAAGGTCGACAGTGCCGACGCGGTGAGGCAGGCGGAGGCCGTGCTCGACGCGGCTGGTGCACCGAAGGGACTTGCGATCTGGTGCATGATGGAGACGGCGCGGGGCATGCTCCACGCCGAAGAGATCGCCGAGTCGAGCCCGCGTTTGGGCGGACTCGTGATGGGAACGAGCGACCTTGCGAAGGAGCTCCATGCCGCGCACACCCCGATGCGGCTGCCCATGATCACCGCCCTCGGGCTGTGCATGCTGGCCGCGCGCGCCGCGCACCTGCCGATCCTCGACGGCGTCTACCTCGACTTGGCGGACGACGAAGGCTTCAAGGCTTCCTGCCAGCAAGGGCTGGAGCTCGGGTTCGACGGCAAGACGTTGATTCACCCGAAGACGGTGGAGACGGCCAATGCCGTGTTCGCGCCGACGGACAAGGACGTGGCTCAAGCGCGAACGATCATAGCCGCGTTCGAGGCGGCGACGGCGGAAGGGAAAGGCGTGGTCGTGGTCGACGGCAAGCTGATCGAGAACCTGCACGTGGAGAACGCGAAGCGACTCGTAGGCCTCGCGGAAGCGATCGCGCAGATGACAGCCTGAGCGCTAGACCCAAATCAAGCGCTCCGCGCTGCTTTGGGTCTAGGTTTTTCTAAGGGGCTTTCGCGAAGCCCCCTCGCCGTGCTCAACGCGGCTCACCCCAAAACGCCTCGCCTTCGGCTCGAATAGCCCCAAGCCCAAGCACGTTCTTCGGACAGTGCTTGATTTGGGATTACGCAACCGCCTCGACTTCACTGTCCCGGAACAGCACGTGGGACTCGAACGGGATCCTTCCCATCCTGGGATCGTCGTACCAACGCTTGATGGCCTGGCGGATGGCACGGGTAGAGGCCACCAGCGGTCGAACCTGGACGCCAGCCCATACGGAGCACGCCAACAACGTCTCGTGATCGGTCGGGTCGTCCATGGCGACGAAGAGCATCACGCTCCCGTCGTCTCGCTCCTGGAAGTGAACCGGCAGGACGCAGAGAGCTTCCGCGACCCAGCGCGGGAGGGCCTCGCAGAGACGTAGGTCGAAGCGGATCAGGGCGGGGTCGACCCAGGGAAGCCCCAGCTCGTAGGAGAGCAGGGCCGCCACGGTCCGCTCCTCCACGACGCCCCCGTCCACGAGGACGTCGAGCAAGCGCTGCGACTTCTCCATGGCCTCGCGCCGGGCGGTGTTGATCTGTTCGGGTTGGGCCACGCCCGCGGCGAGGAGGCGTTCCACGAGGCAGCCCGCCGGCTCGGTCTCAGGGTGGGTGGCTTGCACCACGGAACACAGGGGCGGTCTGGAGGAAGCGGTTGCCATCGTTGGATCTCCCCGGTCTCGGTGCCGAACGAGGGAGCACGGGACATGCCAACGGGCCGGAGCGCAAGAATCCGCGAAAACCGCGTGCTGGCGGACGCAATCACCCCCGGTCCCTGCGCCCCCCTGGAACACACTGAGATCTGGCGGTTCTCTCCGAACCTGTGGCGAATGTTCAGTCGTCCCCGTACTGCAGCGTGTAGGCATCGCAGGAGTACGCCGTCCCGGCATTGAACACCCTCACAAACGCCGTCCCGGAGTCGTCCGACCCGCCCGCGCACGTGTGGTTCAGCTTGACGTTTTCCGCCGCCGGCCCATCGTTGGTCGCACAGCACCCGCTCATGCCGAACTCCTCCGACGGCTGCCCTGCCGAACAGTCCACCGAGGGAGTCGAACCGTCCTCGCAGACGAAGTACACGCAAAGGTCGTGATTCGCCCCCGCGGGCACCGCGAGGGTCGCGCGTGGATAGATGAAGCAGAAGTAGTCGTCGGACAGGTGATACCGGAACCAGTCCTCGTCCCCCGGGCCGTAGAGCGTCGCGGTCACGCTCCCCTTGGGGAAGTCGTCGCAATCCGACACGGCGAGCAAAGAGGCCGCGGTCGATTGCCCATCGTTCGGCTCGTACGTGTCCTGCTGGATCTCGCCCACGCACAAGCCGTCCGCGCAGGTGTCCCCTGTCGTGCACGCGTCGCCGTCGTCACAAGCCCCGGTCTTCACCGTCCAATCCGTCTGGGACGACGAAGGCTCGCAAGACTGGCAGGAGTTTGCGGGGTTGACGTCCCCCGAGCTCACGCATGCGCCGTCGATCAGGCAAGACGACGCGTCGATCGGGTTGGAACAAGCGCCGTTGCCGTCGCAGCTATCGGCGGTGCATGCAAGGCCGTCGCTGCACGTGCCGTTATCGACCGCTCCGTCACAGTCGTTGTCTGCGCCGTCGCAGACCTCGGCACCGGGGGTGGCGGCAGTGCAGGTAGTGAGCCCGTCGGCGTCGCAGGAGCGCGTGCCGGAACACGAGCCGTACGAGTTGGAAACCGAGCAGGTGGTCTCCATGCCCTGACCTGCCCAGGAGTCCCTGCACTCACAGGACGTGCCCCCGTCCGGCACGCACTGAAAGACGCTCACCCCCGAGGGCAACTTCACCTCGTCACAGGCATAGGAGTCGGGGCAAGAGTCGGACGAGCAAGGGATGCCGCAGTAGGACCCGAAGTCACCCCGCGGAATGCACCGGGAGCCGTCCTGGGCGACGCCCTCGCGCTGGCAGTCCGCATCGCTCTTGCACGGGCGGCAGAGGCGAGCGAGTTGGGATACGCAAGCGTGATCGTCAGGGGGGGAGAGCCCCTCGAGCTTCACGCACTCGTGGTCGTCGGGGCAGGAGTCTTCGCAAGGCGCGGAGCAGATGCTGCCGTCTGGCCCCTCCACGCACACGCCGGAGGAGCAGTCCGAGCCGCTGCTGCAAGGGTTTCCGAAGTCCGGGGGAAGCTCGAACCCGCCGCCGCCGGCCCCGGACGACCCGGACGACCCGGACGACCCGGAAGAGCCGTCGATGCCGCCTTCGGGACCGCTTGCGAAGGCGCGTTCGGTCCCCTCGCTCGACGAGCACCCTGACGCGACCAACGCACCGACCAGCCCCCAGAATCCGAGGGTATGACTTGTCCAGCTTGTGGGGGACATCGAAGAACCTCGAGGGCACGGTAGCACGAATCCGTGGCTGCGCCGCTACACCTTGCCCACCGCCAGAGCGCAGGGTTACGATGCAAACTCGGCTCTGTCGGCCAGAAAGGTGAATTCCCGTGAAGCAGTTGTTCTCGTGGTGTGGCTCGGCGTGGGTCCTCATCGGCCTCGTGCTCGGGGTCGGAGGTTGCTGCAAGGAGCAGCCCGACACGACGGACCCCTTGCTGCTGCCGGAGCCGAAACCCGGTCAGGAGAAGGTTCTCACCCCGGCCGGCGAAACCGCCCTGCCCGCCCCCACCCCCGCGCCCACCACCGCCTCGACCGACGCCTACCAATCCAACGGGTTCCCCGAGGTGATGCCCTCGAAGCGAACGCCCGCGCCGAACGTTGCCGAGTGGACTCGCGCTCCGGTGATCACCACCAAGAAGTTCCCCGACGGGTGCCACATGAAGTTCGTACGCGAGTGGCTGAAGATCAACTGCTCGAAGGACACGGACACGCCAACGCCGCTGCGCATCGCCAACATCACGGGGCTTGGCTCCGAAGGCGCCGATTACTTCAAGTTCGAGAAGGAGGGCAAGGTCCTCGACATCGTCGTCCGCACGAAGGACGGCAAGGGAGGCTCAGCTTTGTTTGTCACCGACCGCGGGTCCTACCGCGTGGGCTACAACTGGCCTTACCGCGCCCCGTTCCCCAGCACCATCTTCGAGTAGCGTTCGTCCGATGCTCGCCCTGCTCTCTGCGCCCTTGTACTGGGACGTCGACCCCGTCCTCCTGCACTTCGGAAAATTCCCGGTACGGTGGTACACCGCCCTGTTTCTGCTGGGCATGGTGATTGCGGAGCGGGTCATCTCGCACACGCTGACGAAGCGGGGCCTGCCACGCGATCATGCGGGGCCGCTCATGATCTACACGCTCGGGGGCACGTTGCTCGGCGCGCACCTGGCGCATGTCTTCTTCTACGAGCCGCAGGCGCTGATCGACGACCCCTCACGCCTCCTGCAGTTCGGGAAAGGTCTCGCCAGCCACGGCGGCGCGATCGGCGGGTTGCTCGGCGCCATGCTCATGGCGAAGCGCTACAAGGTGAACCCCTGGGTCTACGGCGACATCGCTACCTACGGGTTCTACTGGGCCATCCCCCTCGTCCGGATCGGCAACTTCTTCAACTCCGAGATCTACGGCCGGGTGACGGACCTTCCGTGGGGCGTCGTGTTCGTCCGGCAGGGGTTCACGGAGCCGAGGCACCCCTCCCAGCTGTACGAGGCCTTCCTCGGCTTGCTCTTCCTTGGCGCATGCTACGCGATTGTTCGCACCTGGAGGACGAGGCTCGCGCCGGGCCTGCTCGTGTTCCTGATGCCCGGGCTGTACTGCGTCACGCGCTTTTTCGTGGAGTTCGCGAAGGAGTATCAGGTGCTGGATTCGTCGTCCCCCCTGACCATGGGCCAGCTCCTCAGTATTCCCGTTGTTCTTTCGTGCGGGCTCATCATCTGGCGCAAGCGGCTCTACGTGCTGCAACCGCCTCCTGCTGCGTGAGCGATTCACGAAGTCACCGACCTGCCCCTACCCAAATCAAACGCTCCGCGCTGCTTTGGGTCTAGGTTTTCTAAGGGGGCTTTCGCCCCCCCCCTCGCCGCGCTCACCGCGGCTCACCCCAAAACGCCTCTCCTTCGGCTCGGATTGCCCCAAACTCAAACACGTTCTTCGAATAGTGCTTGAATTGGGGCTAGACTCGAAGGCTGAGGAGCTTGCCATGTCCACGCGCACACTTGGTGTCTTCTTGACGATCGTAGGGGGACTTCTTCCCTTGCACGGTTGCGCGATCGACTTCGACGCCCCGTTCGCACAGTCGGGATCGGCCGGTTCTCCGCTCCCCGAAGGGGGAGCGGACGCGCCGACGGGTGGGTCCGCAGGAGCAGCGGGATTCGGCGGCACGGGTGGCTCCGACGTCGGGGGAACGGGCGGCGTCAGCACCGGCGGGACCGGCGGGACGAGTACTGGCGGAACCGGCGGGACGAGCACCGGCGGAACTGGCGGGACGAGTACTGGCGGGAGCGGCGGCACGAGCGCCGGCGGAACAGGCGGTTCAGTCTCCAGCGAGATATGCGACAACATGGAGGACGACGACGACAATGGTCTGACGGACTGCGCCGACCCGAACTGCAGCGCGATGGGCTACGAGTGCCTTCCCAACCCTCCCTCCCCCTGGAGCGGTCCAGTCCAATTCAGCCTGGGAGAGCTGCCGAACTGCTTCGGCTCCTGGCCGGGTTCCGGCTCCGTGGGCGGCGTCGGGTTCATCGCACCGGCAAACGCAACATGCCCGGGTTGCTCTTGCACGGACTCCGCGGACGCGAAGTGCGGCATGGACGTGTCCGTCTTCTCGGTATCGAACTGCGTTGGCATCACCCAATCCAGCGTCTTCTTCGCGGACGGCCAGTGCATCAACGTCGGGATGCAGGCGCTCGGTCCGCAGTCCGTCCGCCCAACGTCGGGGATGCGCGTCGTGTCGGGAAGCTGCACCGCTCAGACGCTCGGCAGCCCCAGCTTCCCTCCGGCAGACTGGCAAGACGAGGCGTGGACGTGCCTCCCGTCCGCGCTGGGAGCGGGGTGTGACTCTTCGCATTTCTGTAGTCCCCCTGCAGAAGATGGCTTGATCTGTGTCACACGGCCAGGAGCCCATGAAACCGAGTGCCCCGTGGACTATGGCAGCTACAGCTGGATCCTGTATCGAGACGTGGACGACGACCGGTCGTGCTCGCCCTGCACGTGCGGTGCTCCAACAGGTGATTGCAGCGGCGCGGAGATCAGCGTCGAGGACCCATCGGGCGGCTGCCCAGGAAACGGCACCGTCCTCACCAACAACGTCTGCACAGCGCTGCCCATTCATTCGACCATGGGCACGTTCTCACTGGAGTCATGGCTGCCGGGCGGGCTACAAGCGACCTGCTCGCCGAGCGGCGGCAACCCAGGGGGTAGCCTGTTGCCGGCAAGCCCGCTCACCGTGTGCTGCAAGAACCCCTGACACGCTCGTCGCGTCCCCCCTTGCAATCCGTCACGTTCGGAAGAACGATAGGCTCCGTTCAACGCCCAGCACGACCGCGCGAAGCGCTTCCCGTCTTGCCATCATGGGACCCATCGACGATCTGACCTCCTCCCCTGCCACGCCAGACGAGATTCTCCGCGCCATCCGTCGCATCGTCCAGGGAATCACGATCCACTCGAAGCACCTGTACCGGCAGGCAGGTCTGACCGTCCCCCAGCTTCTGTGTCTGCGTGCGATCGCCGCGGCAGGAGACCAGGACATCACCGCCGCCGAAGTCAGCCGCGCTGTCGGCGTCGGCCCCGCGACCATCACCGGCATCCTCGATCGGCTCGAACGTTCGGGCCTCGTCCATCGCGAGCGACGGTCACGCGACCGGCGTAAGGTGAGCCTCGTCCTCACGCCCGAAGGCCGGGAACGCATGACCACGCGGTCCCTCCAGGACCAGTTCGTCGAAGCCATTTTGGCGCTCGATCAGTCCGAGCGCGACGAGATGCTCCGAGGACTCCGTCGCGTCGTGGAGATGCTCGGCGCATCGACCCTGGACGCCGCGCCCATCCTCGCCCCGGGAGACCTCACCAAGTCCCCCGACCCCTGACCTTTCGAACGGGTCGACGGGAAACGGGCCGCGGTGACAGCGACTTCGGGGCAAGCCCGTCGTGTTGGCCGCAGACCCCGCAGACGGCCGCGGATGACCTTGTTGGTCTGCGAAGGGAAACAACCGCGCAGCAACGTGCCATGTGCGACGGGCTGCGACCGCTCGCGAGCGGCTGAGCCTTTCCCTGATTCGGGGTTGCGCTACCAATCTAATCTGTGCAAGTATCATTCGTGCTCAAACAATCATCACACATTTCATACTAGGAAGAACCAATTGGCGCCCCTGTCCCCGTCCATGCACAGGCCCGTTCCGGTCGAGAAACAACCACCCCTGCAGGAGCACCAGCGCCTACGAACGGGGGACTGGTGGCGCAAGATGCCCCCCTGGCGGAACGTGTCGCCGTCAGAGTTCCTGGACCACCGCTGGCAGATGCGGAACAGCGTCACGGACCCCGACAAGCTCGCACAGCTTCTCTCGGGGGTCGTCACCCCTGCGTTCGTGGAAGACATGCGAGCGGGCTTCCGAATCGCTCCCATGCAGCTGCGGGTCACGCCCTACGTCCTGGGACTCATTGATTGGCTGGACCCGTCGCGGGACCCGCTTCGCAAGCAGTTCGTTCCCCTCGCGTCCGAGCACGAGCCAGACCACCCCATGGGGACCCTGGACTGTCTCGAGGAGCAACGGGACGCCCGGGCTCCCGGGCTGACGCACCGCTATCCGGACAAGGTCCTGTTTCTCGCCTTGGACGTCTGCCCGGTCTACTGCCGCTTTTGCACGCGGTCCTACTCCATCGGCTCGCACGCGGGGGGCGTGGACAAGCTCGACTTCCACCCGAACGCGGAGCGCTGGGAGGAGGCTTTCCGGTACATTCGAGGCAACCCGCAGGTGGAAGACGTGGTCGTGAGCGGAGGCGATGTCTACATGCTCAACCATCGACTCCTGCGCGCCATCGGCGAGGAGCTGCTGCGCATCGACCATGTCCGTCGCATTCGCTTTGCGACCAAGGGCATTGCGGTGATGCCTCAGAAAATTCTCTCGGACGAGGCCTGGCTCGGGGCCGTGGCCGACACCGCGGAGGCGGGTCGCGCAGCCGGAGTGCACGTCTGCGTGCACACGCACTTCAACCACCCTCGCGAGATCACCGAGATCAGCCGCGAGGCGGTGGACCGGTTGTTCCAGCGAGGCGTGACGGTCCGCAACCAGTCCGTGCTGCTGAGAGGCGTCAACGACGACCCGGACACGATGGCATTGCTGGTGCGTAGGCTCGGCTACATCAATGTGCGGCCCTACTACGTTTACGTGCACGACATGGTGCCGGGCGTGGAGAGCCTGCGTACCACGCTGTCGAAGGCCATCGAAGTCGAGAAGCGTGTACGCGGGCAGACGGCTGGGTTCAACACCCCAACCTTCGTGTGCGACGCGTACGGCGGGGGGGGCAAGCGAGCGCTGAACAGCTTCGAAACGTATGACCGTCGTGTCGGCGTGGCGGTCTATCGAAGTCCCGTGGTCGACCCGGGCAGAGCCTTCTTCTACTTCGACCCGCTGCGGGGGGTCGACGAGACGGTGCGAGAGGCGTGGCGGGTTCCCGCGAAGCGACGCCGGATGATCGACTCCACCGTCGAACGCTCAGGCCTGTAGCGCCGGTGTCTGCGGCCGAACACCTCTGCTTTGCGAGCACAACGTGCTCCCCTTGGAGTTGCCCATGCATCTTTCCTTCGAAAAGCTCCCGTCCCCCTCCGATCCCAGTCCTCGCTGGCTGCCCTTGGAGGTGCATGTCCCGAACGGCAGGGGTGTCGTCGTACGGGACGACGCGTATTCCGACCGCATCCGGTGCGACCATCCGGAGGTCGACGATGGTGCTGCGCTCGGCGCGGTGCTTCTCGAAGCTGCACGCTTGCGGGCTCGGGGCCGTGTCATGGTTCTCGCTCCCGAACGACTGCAGGAAGGTCTGGAGCGTGCTGGGCTCCAGAGAGAGGCGCGATTGCCGGGGTTCTACGCTGGCAAGAAGGACTGCGTTGCGATGGCATGTGCGGTCGACCCCTGCCGGGGCACCTCATCCAACCCAGAGGCCGTGGCGCATGTGGACGACCTGGTTCGGCAGAATCCCCCCGCACGACCGAGGATCCGCGTCATGACCCAGCGTGCGACCCGGGAGCATGCGCCCAAGCTAGCGCGGCTCATTGCGGCCACCTTCGAGCACTATCCCACCCCCAGCGGTGTGGCGGAGTACGTCGCCAAGCAAATCGAGGAGGGGATTCCGTTTCGCTTCGTCGCGCGCGACGGGGAGATCCTGGCTTGCGCGAGCGCGGACTTGGAGCGGGAAGCGAAGACGGCGGAGTTGACGGACTGCGCCACGCGACCGGACCATCGGGGAGCCGGCTACATGCAGTTCATTCTCTCAGACCTGATGGATGACCTTCGTACGATGGGCTACCCCACGGCTTTCACGCTGGCGCGCGCGGAGATCCCCGGGGTGAACCTCGCCTTCCAGCGACTCGGGTTCACGTTCTGCGGACGCATGGTGCGGTCTTGCCGCATCGGTGGCGGCATCGAGGACATGAACGTTTGGTCCCGCTGGCTCTGATCGTCTTGGGGACGGTGGACAGGAACACCCATCGCCAACGATTCATGAGCTTTGCTCCGGGGTAGGAAGAGAGCGACGATATCATGGCAAGGCCTTCGCGTCCCGCACGGGGAGGCATGGACGCGGACGGCGAAGGAGGTCGGAGCCGATCAGCCCCAGCAGTGCCAGGTGTTACCGAAGCAGGAGCAGGAGGATGTCCCGTAGGTGCACTGGGCGCCCTGGTCCGTGCACGTCTCGTTGTTCGCGGGTTTCGTGGCTGGGCAGGTTACGCAATCCCAACCGCCCATCCCGCAGCTGCAGTCCGTGTCCCCGTACTCGCAGTCCAGCCCGATGGCGGAGCACTGGCTGTTGTCCGCAGGCTCCTGGGTCGGGCAGGTGGCGCAGTTCCAGGTACCGAACGAGCAACTGCACTCGGTCGAACCGTAGGTGCAATCGAGCCCCTGCTCGCTGCACTGGCTATCGTCCGCAGGCTCCTGGGTCGGGCAGCCCGAGCAATCCCACGTGCTCAACATCGTGCAATCGCACTCTCGCTGGCCGTAGGTGCAGGAGATGCCCGTGTCGGTGCAAGCGGAGTTCTCCGCGGGCTCGGTCGCGGGGCAGTCGCCACACGCCCACGTCCCGAAGTTGCAGGCACAGGTCGTGTCGCCGTAGGTGCAGATCGCCCCCTGGTCATCGCAGAAGCTCTGCGCGTCAGGTTGCGCCGGCGGGCAGCCTTCGCACCGCCACAGCCCCATGTTGGTGCACCGGCACTCCATCTGGTCGTACGTACACTGAAGCCCAGGATCGTTGCACTGGACGTTGTCCGCAGGTTCGTCCGTGGGGCACGTGTCACAATCCCAAACCCCGTTCGCACACCGGCACTGCTCGTTGCCGTAGACGCACTCGGCGCCTTGGTCGGTGCAGTCGGTGTTGTCCGCAGGCTGTTGCGCAGGACAGGGAGAGCAGTCCCACGTTCCCCCGAAGCACAAGCATTGCGAGTCGCCGTAGGTGCAGACCATGCCCGCGCCGTCGCAGTCGCTGTTGTCCGCAGGTTCGTCGGTCGGGCACACGGGGCCGGAGCCACCCGTACCCGCCGTGCCTGCGCCGCCCGCGGTACCCGCGGCTCCGCCCGAGCCTGCCGTGCCCGCAGCACCACCGCCGGTTCCCGCTGTTCCGGCGGACCCACCCGTTCCCGACGTGCCCGCCGCACCGCCGCCGGTTCCGCCCGTTCCTCCGGTAGCGCCCGTCCCACCGGTTCCCCCGACGCCTCCCGTCCCCCCGGCAGACGAGTCAGTCCCGGCGTCCGTCGTGGTTTGGGTACCCCCTTCGGAGTCACCCCCACAGCCGGCGATGCCCGCGAGGATCATTCCCACCGAAAGCCCGGCAATCCACCCTAGCCTGTGACAAGCCATGTCGCACCTCCTCCGGAAGTGATCGAAGTGTCACGCAACAACCACACAAAAGCAAACGGAACGTCGCTCCCTCGGTGCGTGGTTCGTGCTAGCACCTCACCCCATCATGCTGACGAAGATCTCCGACCTGATGCAGTCCAGCGGCGTGAAGTTCGGTACCAGCGGTGCGCGAGGGCTCGTGACCGCCATGACGGACCACGTCTGCTACGCCTACACGGCTGCGTTCCTACAGCATCTCGAACGGCGCCAACGCTGCCATCCGGGCATGCAGGTTGCCATTGCGGGAGACCTCCGCTCCAGCACCGGCCGCATCCAGCGCGCCGTGGCCGCCGCCGTGTCTGACCGAGGATATGTGCCGTTCGCGTGCGGACGCATCCCCTCCCCCGCCGTGGCCTTGTTCGGCCTTCGGCATCGCATCCCGGCGATCATGGTCACCGGCAGCCACATCCCCGACGACCGCAATGGCATCAAGTTCAACGCACCGGAAGGAGAAATCCTCAAGGACGACGAAGCCTCCATGCGAACGCAAGAGGTTGCGTTGCCCGACCGGTTCGACGCACAGGGCATGTTGCGCGAGGCGTCCGAACCGCCCGTTCGCGACGACGCGGCCCGGGACTACGTACGACGATTTGTCGACGCCTTTCCGCGAGACATGCTCGCGGGCAAGCGGTTGGGGTTGTACGCGCATTCGGCGGTGGGGCGGGACCTGATGCAGGAGATTTACGAGGCCTTGGGGGCGGACGTGACGAGGCTGGGTGACTCTGAGGTCTTCATCCCGGTCGACACGGAGGCGATCCGCGCCGAGGACGTCGCGCTCGCATCGCGCTGGGCCGAGGAGCACGGGTTCGACGCGATCGTGTCCACGGACGGGGACAGTGATCGACCGCTGATCGCGGACGAACAGGGGCGGTGGATGCGTGGCGACGTAGCGGGGATCCTGTGCGCCAAGCAGCTCGGTGCGGATGTGGTGGTGACGCCCGTGAGCTGCAACTCGGCGGTAGAAGCGTGCGGAGCCTTTGAGCGGGTGGTCCGAACGCGGATTGGGTCGCCCTACGTGATCGAGGGGATGCAGCAAGCGCTGCGGGACGGTGCGCGCTGCGTGGTGGGTTACGAAGCCAATGGGGGGTTTCTCACGGCGTCTGCGGTCGGCGCGCCGAAGCAAGTCCTCGAGCCCTTGCCGACGCGAGATGCCGTGATCGTACACCTCGCGATCCTCTGGGCGTCGACGAGCACGGGCCGCAAGCTGAGCGGGCTTCTGGCCGACCTACCTTCACGCTTCACGTGGAGCGACCGGCTCCAAGCTTTTCCCACGGACGTCAGCCACAGCCACCTGGAAGCTTTCCGACGGGATGGGGAGCGGGCGATCGCAAACGCCTTCGGAACCTTCGGGCCCCTGTCTTCCGTGGACTGGACCGACGGGATGCGGATGACCTTTGCGAGCGGCGCCATCGTACACATCCGGCCTTCGGGCAATGCGCCCGAGCTCCGGTGCTACACGGAGGGCTCGACGGCGCAGGAAGCCCAGGAGTGGAACGCGCGGGCGATCGACGTCGTCGGGGCGTGGAGGTAGGTCGCGCCTCGCGGTTCCCTTGGTTCCGTGAGCACTTCGGCCTACCATTCACTCGTGCGTGAGCCGCTGACCGAGGCCTGGCGTCCGGAGGCATCTGGGACCCGGGTCGATCAATACGCCTTGATCCGTCTGATCGGTCAAGGCGGCATGGGAGAGGTCTATCTCGCTCGCGACCTTACGCTCGGGCGCCTCGTCGCCATCAAGCTCATGTCGCGCCTGTCCGCCGCAGACCCGAAGCGGGAGGAGATGTTCCTGAACGAGGCACGTCTGACCGCCCAGCTCTCCCACCCGAACATCGTGGCGCTCTATGGCTTCGGACGGTTCCACGATCGTCCCTACGTAGCGCTCGAGTACGTCCGTGGGGAGACCCTGAAGGCGCGCATCGGGCACGAGCGCCTGGACGTTCGCGAGATCCTGCGTATCGCCGCCGGAGTTGCCCGCGGGGTGGCGGCGGCCCACGCCAAGAACGTTCTCCACCGGGACCTGAAGCCCTCCAACGTGATCATGGCCGACGACGGCCGGCCTCGCGTGGTCGACTTCGGGATCGCTCGCGCGCTCGCGCCGGGCACGCGCTCCACGCGTGCGCCTGCGCAGAGACAAGAGCGCACCGGGGTTGATGCGTTCGGCTCTCCACCCTACATGGCTCCGGAGCAGTGGGCCGGTGTCGACTCGAAAGGCACCGATGTTTGGGCTCTGGGGGTTCTGTTGCACGAGCTCGTGACAGGCCGCACGCCCTACGAGTCTTTCGAATTCCCCGCCCTCATTGCGCGCGTCACCTCGGCCGACCCCGTCGAGCTCGGTGCCGAATTCAAGGATGTGCCCACGAGTCTCTCGGCGCTCGTGCGCGGCTGTCTTCGCAAGGACCCTGCGGAGCGCCCCTCGGCGACCGACGTGGTCGAGATGCTCGAATCGGTGGAGATCCGGCCTACGGTTCAGGAGACCGGGGACAATCCTTTCCGCGGGTTGGCTCCGTTCACCGAGGACCAGGCAGACTCCTTCTTCGGACGCGACGACGAAGCGGAAGCGCTGATCGAGCGGATCCGCACGGACCCGATGGTGGTGGTGGCGGGTCCCTCAGGCGTGGGCAAGAGCTCGTTCGTTCGTGCGGGCGTGCTGCCAAGGTTGCACGGGCGCGGAAGCTGGCACGTGGTCCGCGTCCGACCCGGTGCGCGTCCGATGCGGGTCCTCGCCTCGCGCCTCGTCACGGAGTCTTCCACGACCTCGCTGCACCGGGCCTCACCGCCGAGGGCGGCAACGGATGACACGCAACGCATGCTTCCTCCCGCGGCCTTTTCTTCCGACACGGACCGGGTCGATCTCGGCTTCGGGAGTGCGACGGAAGCAGAGCTGGCCGCGAGCCTCCTCCGCTCCCCGGAGTCGCTCTCCGTCCAGCTTCACGCCATCGCTTCCCGCCTCGGGTGCCGTGTGCTGCTCTTTGTCGATCAGTTCGAGGAGGTCTTGACCTTGGTCGAGGATGACGCCGAGCGGCGGGCATTCCTCGACGCCGTGTGCACGGCGGCGATTGACCCGCGAGAGCCGGTTCGCGTCGTGCTCACCGTACGGGACGACTTCCTCGGCCGCATCCCTTGGGGCGCTCACGCGCGCGTGGCGCTTGCAAGCGTGTCGATGCTCGCACCTCCCGGGGACGCGGCCCTGCAGGACACGATCGTGAGACCCTTGCGCGCCCGCGGATACGCGTTCGAAGACCCTGTCATCGTGCAGGAGATGATCTCCGCGGTTCGAGGCGAGGCTGCATGCCTCCCACTCCTTCAATTCGCGCTCTTCGAGCTGTGGCACCATCGGGACACGGATCATCGCAACCTGACCCGCGCCGCGTACACGGCAAGCGGAGGTGTGACCGCTGCTCTCGCCAACCACGCCGATCGCGTGCTCGACGCCATGTCCAGCGCGGAGCTGGCCCTGGCTCGGGCTCTGCTCTTTCGGCTCGTGACGCCTGCGGGCACCCGGAGGCCCGCCGAGCGCGATCAGCTCCTCGACGGACTCCCGGACCACGCGGCCGACGTGCTTGGACGCCTCATCGATGCCCGGCTCGTCAGCGTCCGTCGCCACGGAGGTGACGTCGAGGCCATGCGTGGGGAATTGGCGCACGAGTCGCTGGCGTCGAGTTGGAAGCGACTGGCCCGCTGGATCCAGGAGAGCCGTGAGGAGCTGACGGCGCTGGAGGAGATCCACCGCGCAGCCTCGCTCTGGCACGAGCGGGGGCGTCGGCCCGATGAGCTCTGGAACGGTGACGTGCTGCACCAGGCGCGACGCCACCTCGAGCGCGCGACCTCCCCTGTACCGAAAGTCGCCCATGACTTCGTGACCTCAGGCGTGGCGCGTCTCCAGCAATCTCAACGGTTTCGTCGACGGTTGACGGTCGCCGTGATGACAGCCCTCGGGTTGGCAGCGATTACCTCGGGCACCGCTGCGTGGGCCATCTGGAAGAACGCGGCGCATGCCGAACGAGCGCAAGCGCAAGCCGAGCTCGACTCGGCCCGCATCCTTCAGGAATCGGCGTACGCGGCCCAGGCGCGCAGGGACCCGTTCGAGGCTCGCGCCCGCACCCGCAGCGCCTTCGAGCTGCACGACTCTCGCGCCACGCGGATGCTCTGGGCCGAGCTGTCCCGCGACCCGTTGCTCTGGCGCTTCGAGTCCCGTGTCGTGCTGTACGACGTCGCGTACTCGCCCGACTCACGCTTGCTGGTAGCGGCCGGCCAGGACGGGCTGCTTCGCGTCTTCGACACGAAGACCTACGAACAACGCGTGCTCTCCGGGCACGAAGACCAAGTCCTCACTGCCCGCTTCGCACCGGACAGTTCGCTCGTCACGGGAGACTGGTCGGGCCACGTTCGCCGGTGGAACCTCAGCGCTTCCACGTCCGAGCTGCTGGTTCGGTCCGACCACTCGGTCCTTTCCGTCGCGTTCTCCCACGACGGTCGCTGGATGGCGACCGCAAGCCACCTTGGCACCGTGGAGCTGAGAGAGGCTGCCACCGGCAAGCTGCACTCGACGCTCGAGGCTCGTACTGGACGGCACGCCCGCGTCGCCTTCGCGCCCGCGGACGACCGCCTCGCCTTCGCCGCCAGCACGGGCGTCCGTTTGATCCGCGCCGGAACGGGCACCGAGGTCGTGCGGATCCCCAGCGAAGAACACGTGGATTCGCTCGCCTTCAGCCCCGACGGGACCACCCTCGCGGTGTCCACATGGGCCGGCGCCATCCGCCTGCACGACGCTTCCACCGGGGCTCTGAGACAATCCCTTCGAGGCCATGCCGGACGCGTGCGCGCCCTGCTCTTCGCGAACGACGGAAGCCGCCTGGTGTCCGGTGGGTACGATGGCACCCTCCGCCACTTCGACGTCGTGACGGGCGAGCAACTCGCCAGCGTCCCGCTTCCCCACGACATCGCCACCGGGCTTGCGCTCACCCACGACGGCAGCACGCTCGCCTCGTCAGGCCGCACGGGGCTTGCCCTGTGGTCGATGCGACCAGGCCGGCCCAACGACGGACCACAGAAGCACAAGCCAGCCATCGTGAACGACGTGGTTTTCACGCCCGACGGCAACCATATCGTGGCTGCCAAGGGGGGCGGCATAGCCGTCTCGAACGTCGCTTCGGGTCGTCGCACCCTCGACACGGGACACGCCGTCGCGGAGCTGGATCTTCGCGCCGTGAGCATCGACAATACGGGGACGCGCGTGGCGACGTCGGAGTCGGACGGGTTCGTTCGGCTGCGTGAGTTGCCATCGGGGCGTCTGCTTCGCGAAGTGTACACGGGCTCGACGGCCGCAGGGGGCGTGGCGCTCGACGCAAACGCAGAGCTGATTGCGGCTGGCACGCACGGAGGCGAGGTTCAGGTGTTCGAAGCCTCCACGGGGCAGCGCGTGGCGAACCTCACGGGTCAGTCGGGCACCGTATCGGCTCTGGCCTTTGACACCACGGCAGAGCGGCTC
Source organism: uncultured Polyangiaceae bacterium (assembly GCA_964488865.1). Classification (GTDB taxonomy): domain Bacteria; phylum Myxococcota_A; class Polyangia; order Polyangiales; family Polyangiaceae; genus MWCO01. The sequence continues at coordinate 61,179 of CAZAWR010000001.1, forward strand.
GTGACCGGTGGGGCCGACGGTTCCGTGTGGCTTTGGAGGCGGGACCCGACCACCTTCGAACGCATCTGGCAGTGTGGTTCCCCCATCCGCGACCTCGCCTTCGACCCTTCCGGCGTCCTGCTCGCCCTGGCCACCGAGGCAGGTGAGGTGTGGCTCCTGGACGTGGGCACATGGCACCCGCGACGCGTGCACCAGCACGATGGTCGTCTCTACGGCATCGCGTTTCATCCCGGAGGTCAGCACCTGGTCCTGGCGAGCAGCAACGGGAGCGCCTTCGTCCTGCGTCTCGACGGACAAGTGCAGAGAACGTTGGGGGGCCATCGCTCGGAGGTGAATGCCGTGGCCGTGAGCCCCGATGGCAAGCTCGTGGTCACAGGAAGCGACGACGCCAGCGTTCGCTTGTGGCGATTCTCCGACGGGCGTCCTGTGTGGCGCGGTCTCGCGGCCGTGGGAGCACCGCCTTCGGCCTTCAACCACCACGGCTGGAAGAGTCTTGACGGCTCCGGCTCCGCACCGTCCGAGCCTTGGAAATCCCTGGTCCACAACACCCGATTGCTCGCCCGCGAAGGCGCCTCCGCCTGCGTCGTCACGTTCGACGAGAGTGTGGAGCGTTGGTCTCCCGGTGGTAAGAGCCCCGCCGTTCGGGAGCAAGCACCGAACGCACGCTCGGTCGTGGCGACCAAGTCCGGATGCGTCACCCTACAAGGCCACGACGTCGTCCTCGTCGACTCCGACGGACCACGGACGGTGGAGCGCCATGCATCAGCCCTTGGCCCAGCCCCCGACGGGTTCGTCGTCGCGTCGGCCACACACGTCTCCACCTTCGACGCGACCGGCGCGCGCCAAGCCCAGGAGCCTTCTCCGCCCATCGCATCTGCGGTGGCGGTGGTCGGAACCACCTTGGTTGTGGGGGCGAGCGACGGTGTTCTGATGCGCAAGCCGGCAGGAGCTTCGGGATTCCTGCCCTTCCAGCAGGCCCCTGCAGGCCGCATCGCGCTGGTCCGCGAAGGCCCGAGCAACACGGTGGTGGCGGGCACGGACACGGGATGGGTCGGCGTGTGGGACGTGGACACGGGCGACCGACTGCTATCGTCGGTTATCGACGGCCCCCCGATCGATGCGGTCGCGGTCGGAGACCGCGTGCACGTGTTGGGTGAGCTGGGAGACCAGCACGAGCTCGACCTGTCGCTCCTGTCCCGACCCTACTGCGAGGTTCTTCGAGACGTGTGGGCGTCGGTTCCCTTCGCCTGGCGCAGCACTGGACCGGCGCTCGTCCCGCCGCCCGCAACGCATCGCTGCAATTCGCCCTAGGACCGCACCCGAGCCTCACCGCTCGAAGATGCGCGGCCTCCTTCGCACGCCCACAACCAGCATCGTGAAAAGCGTCAGCAAGGCACCAACCGAGCCGCCTCGGGGCGAGGCCCGGCACCCGCACCCGTCCGACGTTTCCCCGGTGTCCGGCGAGCCCTGCAGACCTCCCGAACCCGACTGCGCACCGCTGCCACCCGTGGACCCGCCAATGCCACCCACCCCGCCACTGCCACTCACGCCCGCGTGCCCAGCCGCTCCCGCGTCCTCCAGGCTGCCACCACCGCTGCCACCGCCGCTGCCGCCCACCCCACCATCCGGCTCCGTCCCGGGCACGCAGTCCACCACGCAATTCCCTCCACAATCGACTCCGAGCTCTTCCCCGCTCCGGATCCCGTCGAAGCACGAGGGGCGCGAGACCAGCTTCTCGTAGATACCATGATTCGCGGCATAGGGCGGCGGCAACACCCAGGTGCCGGAGCACCCCCCGATCATCACCTCGCCGGAATGCGGGTTGACGTTGATTCCGCTCACCCCCTCGCGAAAACGATTGAACGAAACATCCTCCCAGCTCACCCCCCGGTCCGTGGACCGGAACACCGACGGCAACCCCGACCCGAAAATGCTGGCGTACAGCACATCCGGGTGCTGCGGGTCCACCACCACGCCCCGCACGTACACGAAATATCCCGCCGGAGCCTGCACCTCCGCCAGCACACCGAGACTCGTCCACGCGCTCCCGTCGAACCTCGCAAGATCCCCCTCCGCGTCCACCGTGTACACAACGTCGCAGTCGATGGGGTCCACCGCAAAGGTAATGTACGGGTCGAAGGGCGACATCGACCAGCCCACCTGCACGTACTCGGACCAGGTGTTCCCCTTGTCGTCGGAACGCAAGATCCGCTTGCTCGTGCGAGACACCGCATACACCACATCCGGCTGCGAACGGCACAGATCCATCACCTGGACCCCGTCGCTCAGGTTCGACGGGATAGGCAGAGGCGCGAAGGTCGCGCCCCCGTCCAGAGAGCGCTTGTCTCCCGCGAGCACCAGGTTCGGGTCGAAGGGGTGGTGAACCACGCGGAAGTAATTGCCCGCTTCACTCGTGGGCAAGGTCCACTCCAACCCAGCGTTCGTGGTCCGCACGATTTTGCGGTCGAACGACGTGCCCACCGCGGCGACGAAGCGATCGCGGTCGGTCGGGTGCACGTCGACCGTCCAGGTGCTCGTCCACGCGATCTTCTCTTCCGACACCCACGCGTGAGGGACGGAACGGCTGACGAACCAATTCCCCCCATTCTCCGTCGCGTACACGCCAATGTCCTGGTGGGCAATGACCATGTGGTCGGGATCGGCACGGTCGAACGCTATCGAGTAGTTCTGCCCCCCACAGTTTGCCCCGTCGTAGAGTGTGGAGCCGTTCACGAACGCCGTGCCGTCCTCGGACCGATACAGGGCCGCCCCGCCACTCTGAACCACCACGTGCCGGCTATCCGCTGCGCTCATCAGAACGAAGGCAAAGCTGCCCGTGACGTTGAGCCCCCACCTCCACGCCTTGACGTCGTCGGGCAGCGAGATCGACGTGGTTGCGAACGTCGCGCCCCCGTCTTCGGTCCGTATCGCCGTCTTGCCCCCCGCCTTGTCTTGCGGGATGACGTAGAAGGTGTCCCCGTCGGTCGGGTGAACGAAGATCCGCCTGGCATCGCTCAGCACTTGCTGATGAAGGCTGTCACTGACCTGCATGCGAACGAAGGAGTCTCCGCCGTCCGCGGATCGGTAGAGCCCATTCGATGCCGAGTCCCGAAGGACGGCGTAGAGCACGTCTGGCTGGGAGGGAGAGAAAGCGGCAGAGGTCACGACCCCCGCAGGCAGGTCGCCACAGGGCTGCAAGCTGGCCCCTCCGTCCGTGCTCCGGTACAGGCCTTCGTCACTGGCCACCACCAGAGCGTTTTCGTTGCTGGGCGATACCTGGAGCTCATATACGGGGTAGTGAGACGTGAGGCTCGCGCGCAGGGTCCAGGTCTCGCCGCGGTCGTCGGACCGGTAGATGCCAGCCTGGTCTTGATCCGGCTTTCCCGGCTCGTCGTACAGGGCAGTGTACCAGACCCGGGCGCCGGAGGCGTCCGCGCTGGACGGGGCAAAAGCGATGTCGTGCTCGTAGCGGCGGCTGTGTGTGGCCGGTCCTTTCTGGACGAACTCCCAGTGGTCGCCACCGTCTTCGGACAGGTAGATGCCGGTGAAGTCCACGTGCTTGTAGTTCCACGCCTCGGCCGTCACCAAAAGGAGCCGGTCGCAGTCCACTGGGTCCACCTCAATCGACTGTCCGTGGGCCAGAAACAGCCCGTGACTGAGGGGCTTCTCCCAGGTTTTGCCCCCGTCGCGGCTACGCCAGATGACACTGCAGTCGTGCGAGAGGTAGATCACGTTCGGGTCCGAAAGGCAACGGGCCGCCCCTTGCAGCCACTGCTCCGCACGCCCGCCAAGCTCTCCCCGGGAGAACTCACCCTCGCTCCGGATCGGCATCAGCCTCCACCCATCGAAGGGAGCATCCGCCCCACACCCCTCGTCTGCGCCGTGCCGACAGTTTTCGTCCTTGCCATTGCCGCATACTTCCTGCGCGAACGGGTGGACCCCAGCATCCGAATCGTCGCAGTCGATCCCGTCGTGCTCGCACCCACGCAGCTTTGAAGTGTCCGGGTAGGCGCCGTACCCATCCCCGTCCTTGTCCTCACAAGCGCCCGCACGACCCTGGATGGCCAGCAACCCTGCCATCAACATGAAACCGATTGCCTTGCCTCTCATTGCCGTTCCTCCGTGGGCCGCCCGACGCTACGTCCTATCCCCGGGTTGCAAGGACAGGTCCATCCTCGCGTGCAGGCAGAACCCTTGCGCGCCCTACCGATCGACCGTCTCGGATGCGACCGCAGAGGTCACCTGCGACACGCGAGGTCGCAGTCAGTCCCCCTGACGGGTCAAAGGGTGTCTCCACAGCAGCGAATCCCATTTTGGCGAATGCTGGGGTCGTTGCGCGCGACTTTGCCAATCAGATTGCTGCACTTCCAGTAGTCGGCCGAACCGTAGGTGTGCCCGCCCCGGGTCATGCACATCTCCGTGCCAGTTCCATCCCCGGGATCGCACCGGTCCGTCCACTCAGCAGCGTTCCCCTGCATGTCGAAGATGCCCGGGAAGCCCCCTTCACAGTCCGGATAGGACGCCACAGGGGCCTTGTGGTTGTCATCGGACGGGTCGGTAGGCGTGTTCTCTTTGGGAATGTGGCACGCACCGACGATCGCGTCGTCGCCGTACGGGTAGGTCGTCTGGAACCCTCCTGTGCAGGCGAAGTGCCACTCGTCGGACGTCAAGGGGCCATCGAGGGCGAGCGAGCCGCCGGTCAACGCTCCGCACAACCGCTTGCCTCGAAACGCGCAGTAGGCGTAGGCATCGCACCAATCCACGCAGAACACGGGGTAGTTGTTCGAACTCGAGAAGGAGGGACAGGACCCATCCGGGGTGTACGTGAGAGACTCGTTGAAGGCGCACTCGGGAGGCTGATCGGTCTGGGCCACGTCCCCGTTCACAGCCGTGAGGAACTCGACGTACTTCGCCTGCGTCACCTCGGTACGGTCGACGCAGAACGACACGGACAGGTCCTCCGCGTGCACCATGTCGTCAGGACAAGCCGGTCCGCTGCCTGCTGCGCCGTCTGGGCTCACGTCGGGAACCGCATCGGGCGCCACATCGGGGCCCGTGTCGGCTCCGCCCACGTCCGCCCCTCCGCTTTCCGAGCCTCCGGTGTCCACGCCGACCTCCCCGTCGCCACCGTCTGCCCCGCCGCTGTCCGAGCTATCCGAACTGGCGTCCGAAACGTCCGGAGTTGCGTCTGGCACCGCCGTGCCGCCACTGCCCCCCGCACTCTCGGTCACCAACTCGGGGATCTCGGGGAAGCAAGCACACACCGCCAGCAGGGCAGTCACACCCATGCAGGCCGAAAAGAACCTACGACGTTCATTCATCTGTTTGCGACCGACGACGCAGTTTCTCATTGTAGGAGCGCGACGGTCGGTATCAAACCAAAAAAACAAGGTGGCTGAGCAACCATGCCGGCCCTCTCGCTGTCCGAACGGGGTACCATGGCCCCGTGCGACCCCGCCCTTCGAACCGCTGGGCCCTCGTGGTCTCGCTGAGCATCCTGGGGATGTTCCTGTCCGAGGTACTGAGCTTCAACGTCGCGCCTCTGACGCGCGCGGCAACCCACGGCCCCCTTGCCGTGGCGGCTGCCATCGCCGTCGCCCATTTGGGGTACTTCGCGGTGCTGGCTCTGGCCGCGGACGTCGTGATGCGCTTCCGTGTCCGCGACTTCGTCAGCCTCGCCTTGCTGGGGTCCCTGTACGGTCTGCTGCTGGAAGGCGTCTTCGCGGATCGCATCTTCCTGCCTGGCCCGGGACCTTCCCTACTGGGGCTCTCGCTCTCCAGCGTGGCCTACCCCGCGCTCTGCTGGCACCCCGTGGTGGACTTCGCAGGCGCCTTCTTCCTGATACGCGCGGTGCGGCTTGGCAGCCTCCGGCCCGGCATCGACCGTTTCCTGCACCCACGCACCCTGTTGTTGGCGGCCCTCGCCTTCGCGTGGTTCTCATCCTCCAAGGCCCCCTGGGTCACACGCCAGTTCCCGATCGGCATCCCGCTTCCCATCCACATCCTCTGGGTCGTCTACCCGCTCGTCCTCGTGGGTTTGGCTCTGCGTGCCGCCATGATCCCCTCGCGCACCTGGCCCTCCTCCCCGCTGCTACGAAGATGGCACTACCCATTCCTTCTGGCGCCGCTCGGCATCGCGGCTCTGATCAGGACCGGTGGCCTAATCGCGTCCGGGCGCATATCCGCGGTCCTCGCCTTGCTGCTTCTGATCGCGGCCTACGCAGGCCTGCTGGCCGTGTGGCTCGCCCGCCGACGCCCCGTCCCGGACCTCTCGATCCTTGACGAAGAAGCCACGCATACCCCACCCTTCGACTGGATCGCCTACGCCCGCGCCTGCGTGGTCGTCATCGCCACATGGGCCGTGTTTCTCTTCCTGTCCAGGCCCTTCCACAAACTCATGGCAATGAGCTGGCTCGCCCTCGCGCTCTTGGGTGTCGTGTTCGCCTCAGGGTTCCCCCTCTACGTGCTCGGCAGGCTCGCCTTCCGTCGGCCCGAACGTTCGGATACCCTGCCTTCATGAAGGGGCCTTCGTCGTGGTTCTTGGGCGTCGGAATGCTGGCGTTCACGGCTTGCTGCTCGGGGGACCGACGCAGTGACCCCGTCCCGCACCCGGGACTGCCTTCGCAAGGCCTTCCCGCGGGCCCGACCCCGCAGGGCACGGTCGGCACGCGACTGACCCCCGAGGACCTGGGATACGTTGGGGCATTCCGCCTGCCAGAGGCTTTCGACTGGGGAGCCCGCGGGCTGGCGTACCACCCCACCCAAGGCACGCTGCTCATCACAGGACACGATCAGCGTCCCGCCGAGTTCGCGCCGGTTTCGATCCCCATGCCTGTCCCAGCTCGCAACCCGTCCCAACTACCCATGGCCCAGCTTCTCGCGCCAGTGCGTTCCTTCGACGGGTCCCTCGTCGAAGGCATCACCGATACGGCGTTCACAAGCGGGATCGAGGTGGTCGCGCGACGCGGGTCGCAAGGGACAGACAAGCTCTACGGCTCGATCGCGCACTGGTACGGCGTCGTGGACGAGTCGCACCCCACCGTGTGGTTCTCCGAGCTTGACGGCTCGCACCCACGGGGCCCCTATCACGTGGGGCCGCGTGTACCGGCCTTTCACGGCAACCAGGCCGGTGGCTTTCTGTTCCAGGTACCGGAGGACTACGCGTCGAAGTACCTGGGAGGAAGGACCCTGGTGACGGGCAACACGCGAGGAGCGTTCCACGGCTCGCAGGGACCGGCACTGATCGCGTTTCGTCCGTTCGATACGGACCAGCCGACAGGTGACCTCGACGCGGTGAAGATGCTCGCGTACCGCATCAAGTTCCCCGCCTGCGCGGGTCCCAACGTGGGCGACCCACGCGCCTGTGACTTCCCCGGCTTCACGATGTGCGACACCTGGGAAGGCGGGAGCTTCGTGACCACGCCATCGCGACGTGCGATCGTGCTTGCGGGCAGGAAAGGGCTCGGCTCGAACCGGTACGGGGAGCAGACCGGCGGCTGCAACGAGAGCAAGGGCTATCACTGCGATCCGTTCGAACGACAGCTGCTCTTCTACGATGTGGACGAGCTCGGCGCGGTGGCGCTCGGGCAGCGCGAGCCCTGGTCCGTACTCCCCTATCAGGTGTGGCGCCCCCAACAGTTCCTTCTGCAGGGACACACCTGCGGAGACGTGGGGGGCATGGCGTACGACGCGCAAAGCCGTCGGCTTTTCCTCATCGAGCGCGGGATCGGGGAGAGCAACGGCGCTGTCGTGCACGTATGGACAGCGTTGCGGTAGCCACCAAATTGGGTCGCCCGACAAGGTCCGTGTTCGCAGTGGTCGAGGGATCCAGGCGAACATCCTGTGTCGGGCGCAAAATCTAACTTAGGGAGCCACGACGGGTTTGCCTATCGCACGATTCATGAAGCGAACGAGGCGAAGGTTGCCATTTCCTTGTAGCGGTCATTGCGATCCGGGAAACGGCTCGTAGCGCACGTCGATGATCACGAACTCGGCATCGCCGCGGGGTCGCCGGACCACGACCTCAGCGCCCACTTCCTTGCGCATGATGGCGCGAGCCATGGGCGAGTCGATGCTGATACAGCCCTCGTGCAGGTCGGTCTCGTCGGGACCGACGATGCGGAACTGGTGGGTTTCGCCCTCCTCGCTCTCGAGCCGGACCCAAGCGCCGAAGTACACGCGATCGGCAGACGGGGGCCTCTCGCGTACCACGGTGAGCTCGTCCAGACGATGGGCCAGGAACTGGATGCGACGGTCGATCTCGCGAAGCTTCTTCTTGCCGTAGATGTACTCGGCGTTCTCGGAGCGGTCGCCCATGGCCGCGGCCTCCGCGACTTCTTGCGTGACGCGGGGACGGTCGACCTTCCACAGTCGGTTGAGCTCGTCGCGCAGGCGCTTCTCGCCTTCCGGGGTGATGTAGTTGGACGTCATGGGCACGCCGAGGGTATCAAAAGGCGGCCCGTGCTGCACGGTGCGAAGCAGGGTTCTGTAGCCCGCCCCTTGGCCCTGATTCGGAGCGAAGCGACGGGCGTCTCCGTACCGCAATCGGCTCGCGGTCAATTCCGCTGGTGCGGCGGCCCAATCCTGCGTGGTACCGTGAGGTCCTTCGTGAGGGCGGACTGCGCCAGGGAGAGAGGGACGGACTTGGGAGCGGAGCGACGTCAGTTGGTGCTGGGCCGGAGCGGCTTCGTGGCGATCGGGTTCTTGGTGGCGGTGCTGCTGCTCTACCAGTTGCGGGGTGTGCTGACGCCGATTTTCTTGGCCTTTGCCATCGCGTACGTCCTCGACCCGGTGGTGGATCGCCTGGTGAAGTGGAAGATCCCGCGGCTGGCGGCCATCGCCATCGTGTCGGGAGGCTTCGTCGGTGCTGTCGTGTTGTTCGCGCTCCTGGTCGTTCCGGACGTCGTGCGGGACCTGGTCGCGGTGACCCGAGAGCTGCCGGGTCATCTCCAGAGCTGGGCCACCCGAGCGCAGCCTTTGCTCGAACGCGTCGGCGTGCATGTGCCGCAAGATGCCCAGGAATGGCTTGCGGGACTGCAGACCCACGCGGACAAACTCGCGACCATCCCCCTGGCTCCCGTCGGAGACGTGGTCAAGCAAGTTGTCGGTGGCACCTTCTCCGCCGTGGGTGCCGTGCTCGCGGCGCTGATCGTTCCCATCCTGGCAGTCTATCTACTCTACGACTTCGACCGCATCATCGGCGGCGTTCGAAACCTCATCCCGCTCCAGCACCGGGACCACGTCGTGGAGATCGCGAACGAGGTCGACGGCGTGCTCAGCCAGTTCGTACGCGGGCAGCTCACTGTCATGGCGATCCTCGCGGTTCTGTACGGGGGGGCGTACTACCTGCTCGGGATTCGTTTGGCGTTTCCCATCGGAATCGCCGCTGGGATCTTGAACATCGTGCCCTACGTGGGCAGCATGTTCGCTCTGTTGGCCGGGATTCTGATGTCACTGATCGGTGGCGGGGGATGGTGGCAGCTTGCGGGGGTGATTGCAGCCTACGCGGTGGTGCAAACCCTCGAGGGTTTCGTCATCACACCCAAGATCGTAGGCAATAGTGTGGGATTGCGCGAGGTCTGGGTGCTCTTGGCGTTGTTCGTGGGGGGCGAGGTGTTCGGGTTTCTCGGGGTGCTTCTCGCCATGCCCGTTGCCGCGGTGCTCAAAGTCCTCTTCGTCCGTGTCGTTGCCAGCTACCACCGCTCGGCGATGTATCGCGGGCCGGCATTGGCGTTGCCTTGTACCGGGCCGTCAGAGACGGTGTCGTGCAACCCGCTGGAGGATGAACCGCTCCCCGAAACGGCCCCGGGGAACGCGGCCGACAGCGATCCCGTCCCCAGCAGAGCACCACTCCCCGCCCCTGCGTCGGAACCCGCTGAGAGTGAACCTCGAGCGAAGGCTGCCGCGCCGAACCCGGACGACTGATCGGCCGTACTGCTTGCCTGGATGGTCCGATGTGGGGCATGATGCACGCTTGCGTCTTTCTCGACCTCGCTCTTGCGTCAGGTTGCGCCAGATGAGTTTGCGAGAAGGCAAGGCCACCGGAGGACCCATGTTCAAGCTTCGCGACACCCATGCTCGTCCCCGACCCGACATGCCCAACCCGGGCTACCCACGCTTGTTGGGGGCGGGGTTGGCGTTCGCCCTGGCCGCATGCGGCGGACAGGCGGTCACGGAGTCCAACGGGGAAGGCGGAGGAGCCGGGGCCGGAGGTACGGACCCGGGCGTAGGCGGGTCGAGCGGCGGCGGTGCCCCCATCCCGTACGACGGCGGCCAGCCGGAAGCCGAGCCCCCCACCGCAGGAGTCGCGCCGTACCCCTACGACGCGGGAGAAGAGGCGGATACCGAACCACCGCTGGCCGGTGACGTCCCTCCCCCGTTCGACGCGGGTGAGGACGGGTGGGTCGAGATGGACGCGGAGATCGGCGGCGCGGCCCCGTATCCCTACGACGCGGGTGAGGACGCGGAAGAGGACGCCGGGCTCGGTGGGGGAGCGCCTCCCCCTTACGACAGCGGCCCCTGGTGAGCGTCTGATCTCGTTTCGCGCTCGGATCTGGCCCGAGGTCGCGCTCCGGTCTATCTTTCGCTCATGTCCCCGGTCCGCCCACTCCTCGCTGTGACCCTCTGCCTCTCCGGCGCCGCACTCCTGACTGCGCTGCCCGCCGCCAACGCTACCGACCAAGCCCCGTTGCCCCCCGACGCCCCCGTCGTGCTCCATGTGGGCGACTCCTTCGTCCACGTCGGCTTCTCACAGACCTTGAGCCCCAGGTTTCGCGCCGCGGGGGTGCGGTACGTGGTGCGTGCGAAGCACTCGATGTACACCCCCACGCTCATCAACGGCCTCAACCTCCCAGACCTGATGCGCGACCACAAGCCGTCGCTCGTGATCCTCAACATCGGCGCCAACGAGATGCGGATGCCCAGCCCCTCGGACCATGCTCCCGCGATTCGCCGCGTCAGCGAGGTCGTGAGCCGCGGAGGGGCAAGCTGCGTCTGGGTCACCCCCCCGCCACCCGTGGACCGCGGGGAAACAGGGATCGTCGCGGAAATCAAGCGCGAGACCGCCCCGTGCCGCGTCTTCGATTCCACCCCCCTCGCCGCGGACCTCGAACGCGAAACCTTCGACAAGGTCCACCCCACCCGACCCGCCGGCACCCGATGGGCCGAAGCCTTCTGGGCTTGGGTCCAGGCAGAACGCGAACCCTCCGGCCACGCATGGAAGCTCAAGCCGCGCCCGAACACTGAGCAGGGCTCAGCCCCGTAGCCAGCGTCGCCACAACAGCAACCCAAGCACAAGCGAGACCGCCACCCCCATCGGTGTTCCCGACGGCGACGCACCGACCCGACAAGAACACCCGCCGGTGTCCTCGGGCTCGTCGTACGGCTTCGCGCTCGGTCCCGCTCCTCCCCCGTCCGTAGTCCCACCGGCCGCCCCGTCCGTTCCTCCCCCCGATCCCCCCGTGCCCGCTTCGAGCACGCCCGTGTCCCCACCCGAAGCGTCTACCGATGCGTCGTCCGCAGCCTCCTGCATCACATCCGCGGCCACATCCGCGACCGCATCCTCGGCCGCATCAAGCTGCGCGTCCTCGGCCGCATCTACGCCCGCATCCGGCACCGCATTCGGGTCCCATCCGGACGGCTCGTACCCGTCGTTCGTAAGCGCATCGCAGCGGTAGTAGCCGGAGTGAGGGACGGTCGTGTCCCCCTCGAAGAAAGCCTTCAACTCGACCTGCAGGTCCCCGCTCATCCCCGCTTCGATGTGGCGCGCAACGACAAGCAGGTAGCCCGCCGTGGCGTGGGCCGCCGACTGGGCCTCGGGCACGAGACAATCCCACGATCGTTCCGTGTCGAGGGTGCACTCCATCGACGTCTCCCAGATGCGGTCTCGCAGGTCAGCGGTCTCGTGAAAGCAAACACCGGGCACCTGAATCTTGTAGGTGCAGAGGTCCGCCAGGGTCTCGTGCTTGGCGCCGGTGCGCGCCGTATGACACGTGGCAAACGAGTCCTGGAGGTTGTGCGTGGCGTGGCCGAACCACCGCAGCCCCCCCTCTTCGTCACCCTGCGCCCAAAACTCCATCCCACGCTCAGTCGCCGTCTGGATCCGCTCCCGGGCGCCAAAACACCCGTAACGACCGCTCACAGCCTGGTCCCCATCGTGGAAGTTGCGCATGTAGTGCAGGTCTTGAAGGTCGGGGTGCGAGCCGAAGTCCGCGGAAGACACCCCGTAGTACGCGATCATCTCCCCGTCGGGCCAGTCGGTGATGCAGTTGCCCGTGAGCAGCGGATTTGCCGTCGTGAAGCATGCGTCCCCATGGGACACCGGAGGAAAGAAGCTGGGAACGTGCAGCTCGTCGTGGATCAACGTGTTCGCGAACTCCACCGCGAATCGGGCGATGTCTTCGTGCCCTCGGGTGGGCCCGTACCCGCTGAGCCACGGCTGCTCGACCTGACCGGGTACCCCCTCCGGCTCCGCCTCGCCGCACCCGAGCACCGCAACCACCACAAGCAAAGACAATCTCGTTCGCATGTCGGCTCGATCCGTCGTCCAGACACCAAGAGGGCCAATGTGCAAGCATACGACGCGGCCCTCGGACGAACAAGGACGGGACGGCTCTCAAGCGTGAAGGTTTCGCAAGACGCGCACGGCCGAGCGGGCTCACCGCTACTCCGTTCCCAGCACCGTGAAGAAGAACGCCCAGGACTCGTCGTCCGAGAGCCTTCGCGCAAACTGAAAACGCAAGTCGAGGGGCAGCAGCCAGAAGGCCACCCCCGCATCCAGGCTCGCCCCCGCTGCCCACGACGCGTCCGTTCCGTCGAGCAGCGACGCCCCCACACCGAAGGGTTCGAACGCGACTTCGCGCAGGAAAGACGAAGGCAGAACCGAAAGGCTCGACGCGGTGCCGCGGTCGATGATGAACGGAAACCGGTAGGCCATCTCGCCCGACACCACGTGGGACCCGTAACGCGCCAGGTCTTCGAACCCCCGCAACGGCTCGAAGAACCGGAGACTCGGAGGCAACACGCCGGCCGTCCGAACCTCTTCCTCCCCTGACAACCCCGACAGCACGCCTCCCCCGCCCCCCACTTGCAGGAGCCCAAGCGAGGCAGGCACCCCTCGCAACGACCGCCCCCGCCCGTCGAAACGAAACGTGTGCCGTCGGGATAGCGGCAGCGGGACCACAAACCCGGTCCGCGCCCCCACGTCCGTCACGTTGAACGACACCGTGGACAACCCCTTCGGCATGTACGCCGACAAGACCTCGAACGAGAGCCGACGCCGCACCCCGGAGTAGGGCGTCCCCTCGATCGCCGCGTGCCCGACGGCAGCAAACGGCCCCGCGAACCGACGGGCTTCCGCGGCCTCTCCCTCTTCACTGCGGCGCACGTCGTTCACGCGCCATCCCCACGCGACCGCGCTGTCATACCAGGGGCGCTGCAGCATCAGGACACCTAGCGTCTCCTTCGCAACGATGTCCGGCAAGTGCCCGTCGGGAGCCGCATGGCTCTCGTCCACTTGCTCGCGGGAGACGAACCGCGCGAGCGTGACGTCGAGGAAGACGGGAGCCAGCAACGCGTTTCGATAGTCCAGCTGGACGGAAGGCTCAGGCTTGGCCGGGTCCACGCCCACCCCCGCGGCCCAGCGATGGTATCCGAGCCGGTCGCCGCCGAGCGCACTCACCCCCAGCACCGCCGAATACGCGTCCCGCACCACGAGCCACGGCCCCCGCACCTGCGGCACCAGCAGCCCGTCCAGCTGCGAATAGGGCTCGTCAGATAGCACGGGATCCTCCGCCACGCGCGCCCCCACGGCGCTTCGCCTCGCGAATGACACGTCCCAGGGTTCGTCCTTGCGCACCGGCCGCACGACGAGCTTCGGAACCGGCGGGGCGGTCGCCACCATGGCGCCAAGCACGGGGCGCTTCAGACTTCGAGGGTCCAAGGGTTCGGCAGACGGGAAAGCCACCTCGTCGAGCGTCCAGGTCCACCCCTCGCGATGAAGAAACCGAATCACCCTTCCATCCGACTGCGGGTGCAGGGCCAGATACGGGACGTGCGTGGCTTGCCGGAATCGGGCGTCGCGCAGGTCCGAGACGAACACTTGCATGCGCCCCTGCGCCCCCGCCACGTACACCACGCGGTCCGCGTCCACCCAACTGGCTTCCAGAACCGGCCCAGAAGGAACGGCAGGTGGCGGCAGCACGTCACCCGACGCAACGTCCACCAGAGAGAGCGTGGTCCCCGTGACGTCGCTCCGCACCGCAAGGATACGCGCCCCGTCGGGCGATACTCTCGGTGCGTGGTAGTAGATCCCCGGCTCGGGCCGACGCACCCAACGTACCGATCTGGACCGCAGATTCAAGCTGGCGATGCCCCAAGCGTCCCCTTGCGCGCGCGAGAAGACATAGTGCGTCCCGTCCGGCGTGAGTCCACCGCCCGGCCCATGCAAGTCGTCACCCACGACCTCGAGCGCGCCGCTCCCCAGGTCCGCGCGTACCAGGCGACTCTTCGAGAACAGCGGCCCCGCGTCCAGCATCGTGAAGTACAGAGAGCGACGGTCAGGAGAGAACGCCAGCCCCGAAGCCCCCGCGGCACTCGGATGAAGCAGCACGCGACCGGGCAGGATCTCCGCCAGCAAGCGATCGACCAAGACCTCGCCTGCCGCGTTGCGCACCACCAGCGTGGTGGGCCGGTCGAGAGCGCGGTCGATGACCGCTTCCCATCCGTCGGGCGTTCGGTGATAGCGAGCGTCACTGCCGAGTTGCCTCACCATGCGCTGGTCCACGGGGCGCTGCCGCACGGGGTAGCGACGGGTCAACTCGGCGTCGAACTCCTCGAGCAAGGTCGAGAGGGATTTGCCGTACACGGCTTCGAATCGCCCGTTGACGCCGAAGGGGGGAAGGACAGCGTTGGCCTGGCGCCCCACGACGTCCCAGAGCTTGCGTTCCCCGTGAGTGCGCGCGAGCCAGTCGACGAAGAACGAGGCAACGAGGTAGTGACCGCCGTGGGTGGGCTCGCGATTCAGGTAGTGGAGCCATCCGCCGTTGATCTTCCGGCCTGCGACGCCAGCTGCGAGAATGCCTTCGTAGTAGGGCGTGCCCAGCCGCCCGATCCCGCCCTGCAGCTTCGTCTCGTAGTACACCGCAACGCCTTCGTGAAACCACGGCTCGAGCCCGAGCTGTGGGGTGTACCCGCTGCCGAACACCGTGGTGAAGAACCGGTGTATCCCTCCAGCTTGCAGGAGCTGGACGTAGTGTACGGACTCGTGGCACCCGATGACGCCCGGGTCCGGGGGCAGGTGAAACGGGGCGAAAATGTCCGTGGTGTTGTGCGTCGGCACCACCGAGATGGGCTCGGAGAACCACGGCGGGGAAACGTAGGCGTTGTTGAACGGCAGGTCCGCCATCACGATGCGCGGCTTCTGGTCGGTCCAGGCATCGCGAACCGGCGCGTGCTCGCGCACCGCTCGCGTGCAGTACGCCACGCGAGCAGCCATCCGCTTGGCCTGTGCTTCTCTCGCTTCGGGGTAGTAGATGACGAGGGTATCGGTCTCCATGCGCCGCATGGAATCCCGAACCACGGCTGTCTGGACGTCGTCGGGAAAGCGGGGGGACAGGATCGCGCAACCTGTGGAGGCAACGCACGCAGCAAAGGTGAGACCTTGACGAAGGCAATGCGGAGAGGGGAACCTGGGGGCGCGACGGCGAACCATGAAGCCGCCGCCAGGGTAGCATGCGTCGGGGCCGCGGTTCGCGGGCTACTGCAAAGACACGCGGTACAGCCCCGTGAAGCTCCCGCCCGTGGCATTGCGGGTGAGAATCAAGTGCTGATCGGTGACGAGCACTGGCGTCCACGACCCGAGCACCTTGCGGTTGCGGAGCGAGTCCGTGTCGAGGGCGTAGACGGCTCCGAGGACCGTCCCTGCGTGGGCGGTGTAGGCCATGTGCTCGCGGTTCGGGCTGCGCAGCGGGGACGTCACCGGGCCCCACCCATGACGAAGCGAACCTTCTGCGTCCACGGAAGCGACAGCGCTCCCTGCCACGTTCTGGTCTTGGAGCATGGATCGCGTGTCAGCTCACGACGGACTGACAGTCAGACTCGATGGTTGGAGATTCAGTGAGGCGGATTCAGGGAGTGACTTCGAAGACGGGGGTGAAGACCTCTTCTTCGGAGGTGCATCCCGCCTGGCTCAGGGGCTTGCCGTCGGTGCAGCCGCGGTAGACGGTGTACCGAGCTCGGAAGGTGCCGGCGGCCTTGCCAAACAGGTCGGAGGTGAGGCTCTTGCCAGCGTCCAGCCGCTGCACGTTGCCTTCCCAGACGCACCAGCGGTTCGGGCCCGCCACGGTCCATTCGGTACCGTTCTTGACCTCGTACACGAAAGTCACGCAGCCAGGCAGGAAGACCGCCTTGTCCGTGTCGTTGTGCAAGGTGGTCGTGCCCGCGCCCCCCACGATGTACTTGGTCGCGTTGGTGTCCGCCCACACGACCTTGCCGCACGAATCAGCCCCCATCAGGACGGTGACCGAAGCCAGCACCACAGAACCCAGGACAAACCAACGCTTCATCGAAACCTCCATCGGCGACTCTCGCGCCCCCTCGCCATTCCCTCGAAGATCCCCGCCTGTAGTCCCGCAACAGCTGAACGTCAACTGGAATTTTCTTCTACCGGCGAACCCATAACTCGGAGGTTGACCGTCGCCAGGACCGAGTATCCTTACCAGGTGCGTCTGCCGCCGCTCACGCAGGTCGGCCTCATGGTCTTTCTCGCGGGAACCGTTCCCGGCTCCTTGGTCGACGCTTGCCCGACGTCCGGTTCCGCGCAGCCCGAGGAGCATCAAGACACCGCACGACTCCTCGACCCGCTCGAGGGGAGGGCGCGTCGCAGCCCCACGGGTGGGTGGCTCCTCCCGGAGGAGGTGATCGAGCCGCGGCGGGTTCCGTTCGAGGATCTCGACCTGCCGTCGTTCTACCAGATGTTGCGACGACAGCCAGACCTGCTGGGGCCCGCGTCGGTGGGGAGCCCGGTGTTGGGCGCGCTGTTGAATGGGCAGCAGCTTCCTTCTTCACCCACGTGGCAAATCCAGGAGCCGGACCGAGCGTGGGGAACACCCGAGCTCGTGTCGTGCCTGGAGCGCAGCGTGGCGGCGGTCGAAGAGCGCTTCCCGGGCTCACCCGTGCTGCACGTGGGGGACCTGAGCCGCCCGGAGGGAGGGTTCCTGCGCGGGCACAAGAGCCATCAATCCGGCCTCGATGCGGACATCGGCTACTACTACCATGGCGAGAGCGCGTGGTACTTGACGGCCACGGAGAAGAACCTGGACCGTGAGCGTACCTGGGCCTTGGTTCGCGCCCTCGTCACGGACTGCTCGGTGGAGTACCTCTTCGTGGACATGCTGGTGCTCGTGTTGATCCGCGAGCACGCAGAACAGGTCGAGGAGGACCAGGCGTGGGTCGCGTCGCTGTTCGCGCGTGGGCCGAGCAAGCCAGGGATCATTCGTCACGTCTGGGGGCACCGAACGCACATGCACGTTCGCATTCACGACGGTGTGGCCGAGGCGCTCGGGGAGAGCATCGAGAAGGCGCAGGCGTGGGCGAAGGATCACCCGACCCTGGCGCGTGAGGCCGAGCGAGGACCGTAGCCAAACTGGTGAGTGCGGAACCGGGAGCAGGGAATGGCAAGAGCTTCGGTTTCCCCTTCCCGGTTCACCAGTTCCGGTCCGTTGGCTCCTCCGCTTACGGCGCGGCGGTGCCGCGCACACGCTCGACTCGACGGTGTCGATTCGCTACGTCGGCGGACTTGTACCGACCGTGACGGTGCGCTGACTCAGGCATCCCCCCGCTCCAACCTCCAACACCGAGTTGCTTCACCGCTTCCGCAGGCGATCGACAGCCACCGCCGCCACGATGATCGCCCCTGTCGCGATCTCCTGCACCCAGTTCGGAAGTCCGAGGTGCGTGCCGCCCGTCTTGATCACCGTCATCAAGAGCGCGCCGATCAGGCTTCCGCGGATCGAACCTTCTCCCCCCGACAGCGACCCGCCGCCGATCACCACGGCCGCGATCACCTCCAGCTCCAGCCCGAACGAGTCTGTGGGATCACCGACGGTGAGCGTCGAGAACTCCATGATGCCGGCCACGCCCGTGAGCACCGCGGCGAGGCCGTAGACGAGCACGCGCACGCGAGACACCTCGACGCCGCACAGGCGCGCGGTCTGCTCGTTGCTCCCCACCGCGAACACGTGCTTACCGAAGCGCGTGTACACGAGCGCGAGCCCCACGACGAGCGCGAGCGCGAGCCCGACCCACACTCCCGCAGGCAGCAGGGCCCACGTCCCCGGCGCCATCAGCGAGTCCAGCCCTTTGGGGTCCGCGTCGATCTTCTGTTCGCCCGCGATGCCTTTCGCCACGCCGCGCAGGATGCTCATGCCGCCGAGCGTGATGATGAAGGGGGTTACGCGAAGCCTCGTGATCAGAAGCCCCATGACGAGCCCTGCGGCGCCCGAGGCCGCCACCGCGAGCATCGACGATTCCACGGGACCGAGCCCGACGCGCAGCAGCGACGCAACCACCACCGTGGTGAGCGCGACGCCCGATCCCACGGACAAGTCGATCCCGCCATGGATCATCACGACGGTCATGCCCACCGCGGCGATGCCGACGACCACGGTTTGTCGCAGCATGGTTACGAGGTTGGCGGTCCCCAAGAACGTGTCGGGGCTCAGGATCCCGAACAGGGCATAGACCGCCACGAGGGCCACGAGGGGACCGAACCACGGGCGGCGCACGAGCTGTCGCAACGAGTCCTTCAACGGAAATCCCTTTACGGATAGTTGCCGGACCGGGCCGGCCTGCAGCGCCCTCGTACCACGGTCATGCGCCCGCTCCCACCGCCTCTTCCAGCAAGCTGTGCGAACCTTTGCGAGGGATGGGTCAGAAGTAGCCGGGGCCGGTGTTGGCGGTCCCCGCACAGTTGTTTCCGCTCCACAGGTTGTCGTCGGAGAACCATTGGCCGGGCGTGAAGTCGTCTGCGCAACCGAAGTGGGATCCGAATACGTTGTTGTTCTGGAAGCTGTTCTTTCTTGGGGCCCAGTAGGGTTGTATCTCGTCCGCACCGACGGACAGGATGCCGTAGAAGGAGGCGGATTGGTTGTTGCGGATGATGTTGTCGTTGGTGACGAGGTTGTCCGCGTCCTTGTCTTGGCAGAGGAAGATGCCGGCGGAGTTGCCGCCCGCGGGGCCCGTGGCGCAATAGGGGTGGTAGGGTTGGGGCGGTTCGTTGGCGGGGTGGTTGATCTGGTTGTCTTCGATGAGCCACTGGCTCGCGCCGTACAAGCTCACGGCGGCCCAGCCCGTGTTTCCCGAAACGATGTTCTTGCGGAACGTGCCGCCCCATGCCCCGTTGATGTCCAGGGCGGGACCGAAGGACCCGGAGATGACGTTGTCCTCGATCCGTGTGCCGTAGTTGTTCCCCTTGCCCTCCGAGTAGATCGCCGCCCCCTCGGCCACCCCCCCGAACCCTCCCGTCGCGCAACTGACCAGTCCCTTGCCGGGCACGTCGGTCGGTTGCGCGGATTCCAGCATCTGGTTGCCAATCGCAGCCACGCCCGTTCCCGCTGCCCCGATCGCCGAGCAGCGAGATCGCTTCAACACCGAATTCTCCACCGTGTAGCCCCGGCAGCAGACGTTGTAGGTCGCCACGCCCGCCCCATCGAGCGTCAAGCTCTGCACCTTGAACGGGTTCTGGGTCGGATCCGCGGGAAAGGAGTCGGCAATCATCGAGTCGCAGCATCCAAAGGACCAGTTGTTGCTGGCGACGAGGATGGACACATCGGCGCTGATCCCGCGCAGGGTCGCTCCGGGTTTGGCATGGACAGGGGCGTCCAGCACGAAGGTTCCTGGCTGGACTTCGACGCAGGCGTGGGCGTCCAGGGCGGCTTGAAGCGCGCCGCTGGTGCTCGGCCCGAACCACCGAAAACAGCCGTCCGGCGTGAAGTTGGGGTCCGACGTGTCTTGGGCTGCGTCTTGGGCTGCGTCTTGGGCCGCATCCGTATCGGCATCCTGGGCTGCATCTTGGCCTGCATCTTCGCCCGCATCCGGGCTGCCATCCGGATGGGGCCAAGCGTTCGAGTCCGTCGGAGCATCCAGCACCGCATCCGAACCGCTGTCCACCTTGCCATCCGTGGAGCCGTCCGACCCACCATCCACGCCGGCCGTCGTGTCGCCATCCGTCGACCCACAGCCCGTGGACAGCGCGACGACCGCAAGGATGAGTGCGCAGGGGAATGAATCCATGCCTCATGGTACGTGGCCGCACTCCCCTTGTCCAACGTGGTCCCGGTCGGCTGTGATGAGACACATGGGTGTCACGTCCACGTCGTAGCTTCAGCAAGCCGTCGCGACAGCACGAGCGCTGTGGACAGCGCCATGCGCCGAGCCCATACTCGACGCTTGTCCGGTTTCCACGGAATGCAACCGCAAGAGGTACTCGATGCGAAGCAGCACGGCCGCACGCAAGGTTCTCCTCGTATCGATGCTCGCTTGCTCTTCGTGCGGTGACGATTCCTCGAAACCTTCCCAACCTCTCGGTTCGGTCGACGGGGGAGAAGGTGGCGCAGGAGGACACGCTGGCGCGTCGGTGGGTGGCGCTGCGGGAAGCGGCGGTGTTCAGGAACCCCCACTCGTCTCGAAGTTCGAATTGCTCGCGGCGGGCGCTGCCAGCCGCACCCACGACGATGCATGCACCCGCGCTGGCAAACCGTCAGGATGCGACGTCTGTGACGCGCTTGGGTTCTACGACGACGTGGAGTGCGACACGTCACTGATCGAGGCAGGGTTGTGCGTGGGACCCGACCCGGGCTGCTCCCCGCGCGAGGCGGATTATTACGTAGCGCCGGACGGGAATGACGCGAACGACGGGACCGAGTCGGCTCCGTTCGCTACGATCCAACGTGCTCATGACGCTGCTGCGCCCGGTGACTTCATTTACGTTCGTGGCGGGACGTACCGCCCGTCCGCCCCCACCACCTTCTCCAAGGAAGGCACCGCCAATGCTCCCATCGTCTTGCAGAGCTACCCTGGGGAGATACCCACCTTCGACGCAACGAACCTTCCTTCGGGCGACGAGGACGGTGCGTCCACGCCCACCTGGGTCTTGAGAGGAGCAAAGCACTGGCAGCTTAGGGGGCCCTTGCACTTGACCCAAGGTCGCGGTCCAGGCCTTGCGATCGAAGGCGCCACGCAGAACATCGACATCGTCTGGGTGGAGAGCAGCTACAACGGACAGACCGCTTCGCGCGGTGGTCACGGCTTCCTCGTCGTCGAGGAGGAATACGCGACAGCCGAGAACATCCGGTTCCTCAACTGCGATGCTCACCACAACGCCAATCACCGAACGATCCCTGGCGAGCCAGTCGACGAGAATCTCTATCAGCACGGGGACGGATTCCGCATCAAGAGCGGAACCAACCTGCAACTGAACGGGTGCCGCAGCTGGAACAACCTCGACGATGGCTACGACCTGGTCTGGGCCGAGAACCGAATCGTCCTGCACAACTGCTGGGCTGCGAACACCGGGCGAGACGACGCTCCGGGAACGATCACGGGAACCCCTGGGTTCGAGGCTGCGTGGGGGGAGGGCATCAAGCTCAGCTATGCGAGTGACACCGGACGCCACGTCGCAATCAGGTGCCTGTCCTGGGGAAACGTCCACCTGGGCTTCCGCATGGATGGCGGTCCCAACGAGCTCATTCACTGCTCTTCGTACAAGAATGGCCGTCGGGCCCTCGGCTGGGACCTCGGCTCGCAGCCCCATGTCCTCACGAACAGCCTGGACTTCGACAGCCTCAAGAGCTCCACGATCCCAACGACCACGACCAGCACCTTCAATTCGTGGGATTCCACCACCGCCGTGACCGTCACCGCCGAGGACTTCGCAAGCCTGGATGACTCGGCGATGTTCGGCCCCCGCAACTCCGACGGGAGCCTTCCGGTCACAGAGTTCCTACGACTCACCGAAGGAAGTGACCTTGTCGACGTGGGAACCGACGTGGGCCAGTTCAGCACCGGCACGGCCCCCGACCTCGGGTGTTACGAGCGGCCGTGAAGGTCTGCGCAGGCGCCTCGTACCAATCGGGTTGCCCGTAGAGTCCCTTTACGGATAGTTGCCGAACCGGCACATGGCCCTCCTTCCACGCTCATGCGCCCGCTCCCACCGCCTCCTCCAGCAAGCCGTGCTCCGTGCACTCCGCCACGTGGTGCGACGGCCCCAGGACCCCTCGGTGCATGACGCAAACACGGTCACACACCCCCAGCAGCTCGGGCAGGTAGCTCGACACCATCAGCACCGCCTTGCCCGCCAGCGCGAGCGCGTCGATCCGCTCGTAGATCTGCGCCTTGCTCCCCACGTCGATGCCGCGCGTAGGCTCGTCGAGAAGCAGCACGTCCACGTCGTGGTGGAGCAAGCGCGCCAAGGCGACCTTCTGCTGGTTGCCACCCGACAGGTGGCTGACGGATTGCGACGGGTCCCCGCACTTGATCGAGAGCTTCTCGATCCACGCGGAGGACAGGTTTTTCTGATCACCGGGCAGCACCAGACCGTGACGGGACGGGAGCCGCGACAGCGTGAGGTTGTCCGTCACGGACAGGCCGGACGCGAGACCCTCGCCTTTGCGGTCTTCGCTGAGCATGCCCATGCCCTGGGAAAGGCGTCGCGCGGGGGACGCCGGCCCTAAGAACGCGCCCAGACGCACCTTGCCCGAGCGGACCGCGTCGAGCCCGAACACGCTTCGCAACAGCTCCGTTCTCCCCGCCCCTACCAGCCCCGCGATCCCCAGCACCTCGCCCCGGCGAAGCGCCAGCGACGCACGACGTGGCAGCGCAGCACCCTCCAAGCCGTCAAGCTCGAGCAGCACCTCGCCCGGCTCCCGGGCCGAACGCACGAAGAGCTGGTCGATCCGTCGCCCCGCCATCATGCGCACGATCTCGCTGGTGGGCACGTCAGTCACGGTCCCCTCCCCGACCGTGACGCCGTCGCGCAGGACGGTGAAGCGGTCGGCGACGCGGCGCACCTCTTCGAGGAAGTGGGAGATGTACAGGATGGTGACGCCTTCGTCGCGCAGGCGGCGGATGACATCGAAGAGCCGGTCGACGTCTTCCTTGCCGAGGCTGCTGGTGGGCTCGTCGAGGATGAGGAGGCGGCAGCCGCCCTGGTCGGCACACCCGGTCCGGCCGACGAGGGCGCGTGCGATTTCCACAAGCTGCTGGGCGGCGACAGGGAGCTGTCCGGCGGGTTTTTCGAGCCAGGAGGAGGCGAGGTCGCCAGCGAGAGGTGTGAGGGCAGCGAGCGCGCGGTCGCGCATGACCGGACGGTCGAGCCATCCGAAGCGCGCCTGTTCGCGACCGAGCATGACGTTGTCGAGAACGGTGAGGTGAGGGCAGATCGCGAGCTCTTGGTTGACCATGGCAACGCCGAGGTCGCGCGCATCGGCAGGGGAACGCGGCTGAAACGGGGAGCCATCGAGTTCGAGAGAGCCGTCGTCGGGGGGGAGACCGCCGGCGAGGATGTTCATGAGGGTGCTCTTGCCTGCCCCGTTCTCGCCGAGGATGGCGTGGATCTCGCCGGGCTGGGCGCAGAGGGAGACGCCGTCGAGGGCGCGGGTGGCGCCGAACGACTTTCGAATGTCACGAACGCGGAGGCGGGCGGCCATGGGAGGGAGGGTAGTCTGGTTGGGGAGCACGCCCAAACTCCGATTGACAGTCGGAGCTCTGGACCCCATACCCATCCCCGATGAGTTCCCTCTCCCTGCTCGGCGACCTCGAGCTCGCCATGCTCGAACACCTCTGGACCTACGGAGAGTCCGACGTCGTGCACGCCCACGCCGCGGTGGGAACCAAGCGAGGGATCTCGGTCAACACGGTGGGCTCCACGCTCGAGCGCCTGTTCAAGAAGGGCCTCGTGGGCCGGGAGAAGATCTCCCACGCCTACCGCTACCGCCCCGCTATCGCTCGCGACGAGTTTCAGGCGCGGCGCCTAGTCGAAGTGTCCGGCGGTGTGCGAACCCTCGCAAGCGAGGGCGTCCTTGCCGCCTTCGTCGACCTCGTCGCTGACGCAGACACCGAGGCGCTCGACGAGCTGGAACGACTTGTCCGGCAGCGTCGGGAGGAGCGAACCCGATGACCGCGTCGTTCCTGGTGATGGCGGCAGGGGTGTTCTTCGCGGGCTCGCTCGCAGGGGCGCTGGCAGGAGCCCTGGGCAGGCGGGTGGCGGGAGGTTGGACCGAGAGGCTCGCACCTCGAGCACAGATCGCCTTTTGGATGCTGATCGCCGTCATGCCGTGGGTGCTCGGCCTCGTCGCCCTCGTGGCCGCGTTGCTGCCCTCGTTCGGGTTCGGAGCGGATCATTGCCTCATCCATGGCGCGCACCACCCCCATCTGTGCCTGCACCACCCCCAAGATCTGTCCTTCCCTGCCCTGCTTCTGGCGGTGATCGGCATCGCACGCCTCGCGACCGTAGGCGCCCGGGAGGCTCGCAAGACGTGGACAGCACGGCGAGCGATCGCGATGCTTCACGCCGCGGAGGCGCAAGGGACCCCGGACGGTCTTCGCGTGGTGCCCGGTTCCCTGCCCGCAGCCTTCGTGGCCGGTACCGTACGCCCACGCATCTATCTCTCGCAAGCTGCCGCGGCCCTACCGCCCCGTTTGCTCGCCCCCGTGCTCGCGCACGAGCGTTGCCATGTGGCCCGCAGGCACTTGCTCTGGCGGTTCGTCGCGCGGATCGCGGGCGCCCTGCACGTGCCGGCCGTGTCCCGCGTGATCGACGATCGCCTGGCGTCGGCACAGGAACTCGAAGCGGATGCGTGCGCCGCTCACGCGGTCGGGGACCGCTTGCTGGTCGCCGAAAGCTTGCTGCTTCTCGCACGCGCCCGAGCAGGCGCGCCCGCCGGAGCGCTCGCCTTCGGCGACGGCATCGTGCGGGCTCGCGTCATGGCGCTCACCGATGTCACTGACCACGATGCCCCCTGGCCCCTGGCCCTCGTGGCCGCGCTCGCCGTGGCTGCCGTCGTCGCGGCGGTCACTTCCCCAGCCCAAGTCCACCACGCCCTCGAGACGCTCCTGGGCTGGCTCCACTAACGCACCCGGATTCCCCCATGCGACCCACCCGCACGAGAAAAAGTCCGATCGACCCTCGGAGTTTCATCCTGGCCGCAGGCTTGTTTCTGATGGTTGCCGCCGTTGCACGCCCGTTGCTCGCCCAGGAGGTCCTGAATGAAGCCCAGGTCGTGCAACGCGCACGCTCTCACGCCACAGGGGCGGTCATGGGGAGGGCGAGTCGCACTGCGGCCGATGCCTCCGAACACGGCGCTGGGGCGCTGCCCAACCCGTCGGTGGCCTGGGAAAGGGAGACGACCGGCAACGGGGGTCCGGTCCAAGACACGTTCCAGGTCACGGTTCCCCTGGCCCTGGTGCGCCCCTCGGCGGAACGAGCGTTGGCCACTTCGGATGCGGAGATGCTGCGAGCGGACGCGGAGCTCGAGGAGTCCGCGGCGGTGGGGCAAGCGCTCGCTTTGTGGTTCGAGTGGCAGCTCGTGACGCGCGAGGCCCAGATCCTCGAGGAAGAACGGGCGAGCTTCGAGGAAGCGGCGCGCACCCTGGAGCGACGGAGCGCAGCGGGCGGGGCCTCGGGCTACGAGGCTGCACGCGTGAAGCTCGAGCTCGAGACCTGCAAGAGTCGACTGCACACCACGCGGGCGAACCTCGACGGGCTCCGCGCGAGGCTAGCCGCCGTCCTGAACCTTCCGAGCCCGGAGTTCCGTGCCGAGGCGGAACTCGCCTTGCGCCCGTTGCCGCCGGCGGATCAGCTCATCACGAGGGCCATGACCTCACGGCGCCATGTCGTTCACGCGCGGCGGGCGGCGACCGCGGCGAACACCGCGCGCGACCGCAGCGGCAGGCTCTGGGTCCCCGACGTCTCGGTTCACGCTGGCTTGAATGCGGTTCGGGACGACAGCACCCACTACGGCTACGTCGCGGGGTTGAGCGTCGACATCCCGGTGTTCTCGCGAGGGCAAGAGATGAAGGCGCGGGCCGACGCCCAGCACGCGCTCGCGTCCGCGCGGGCGACGACGTGGGAGCGAGAGGTTCGCGCGCAGGTGGTCGAGGCGCACGCGGCCCACGAGGCGGCCCGGAACGAGCTTCAGCGGTTTCGCGCAGCCGCCATGCCGCACGCGACGGTCCTGGTGCAGGCCGCGCGCTCCGGATATCGGGAAGGAGCGCGGTCCGTGGTGGAGTTGCTCGACGCGGAGCGTGCCTATACGACGGTGGCGCAGACCGAGCTGGCGATCACGGCAAGGGGCAAGCAGGCCGAGCTCCGCCTGCGCATGGCAACGGGTGCATGGTGATGAAAAGAGAACTCCTGTGGGTCACGATGCTGATCGCAAGTGTCGTGGTCGGCTGCAAACACAGCCACGGGCCGGATGGTCACAACCACGATGAGCCCGAGGCGAAGGCGGACGAGCACGGGCACGCGCACGGCGACGAGCCAGCCATCGGCATTACGCGATGGACCGACCGGCTCGAGCTGTTCGCGGAACATCCGCCTGCCGTGGTGGGCAAAGAGATCGCCTTCCTCGCGCACCTCACGCTACTCGAAGGCTTTCTCGCGGTGGACCAGGGCGAGGTTACCCTCGAGTTGGACGGCCCGGAGCGACTGCGAGCGGTCGCCCCGGAGAAGCTCCGGCCCGGTATCTTTCGACCGGTGTTCACGCCGAAGGTCGCGGGCACGTACCGCGGACGGCTGGTCTGGCGTGGCCCCGGCACCGAGGCCGCGGTCGACGGGTTCGAAATCGTGGTGCATGCGAACGCCGACGCGGCCGCGAAAGCGCAACCCGCAGAAGAGGGAGCCGGGGCCACGATCCCGTTCCTCAAGGAACAGCAGTGGCAGGTGCCGTTCGCCACGGCCTTCGCGACGGAGCGCGAGCTGACGCCGACCGTGGAAGTGAGCGGCGAGATCACCACGCCTCCGTCCGGGACCGCCGAGGTGGGTGCGCCCGTGCAGGGGCGGATCGTGGTGCCCGCCCGAGGGCTGCCGCGACCCGGACAAGCGGTCAAACGCGGGGAGGTGCTCGCCACCATCGCCCCGACGCCGTCGTCGCCGGAGGAGGCTGCGAAGGCCACGCTCGCGGTGGCGGAGGCCCGAGCGAGGGTCGACGCGGCACGCACGCAACTGCAGCGCGCCGAGCGATTGATGACGGACCAGGCCATCTCCGCGCGGGAGCTGGAGGACGCGAAGCGGGAAGTGGCTGTGGCGAATGCCGCGTTCGAGGCAGCGCGAGGCACCGCGGCCGTGTTCAGCGGTGC
The DNA here is from genome assembly GCA_964488865.1 of uncultured Polyangiaceae bacterium. Taxonomy (GTDB): domain Bacteria; phylum Myxococcota_A; class Polyangia; order Polyangiales; family Polyangiaceae; genus MWCO01. The sequence continues at coordinate 88,530 of CAZAWR010000001.1, forward strand.
GGCAAGCGGAACGGGCGGCGGGTCCTACCGGGTCTCGTCCCCCATCGACGGGGTCGTCACCCATGTCGAGGCAACCGCTGGCAAGTCCGTGTCCGCGGGGGAGCTTCTGCTTCGCGTCGTCGACCTTCGAGAGCTGTGGGTCAAGGCACGCGTCACCGAGGAGGACGCGGCGGCCTTGCGGTCCGACCGCGACGCGGCGTTCCAGCTGCCCGCAACCACCGCATGGCTCCCGATCACCCTCGCGGGTGAAGGCGCAAACGCGAGCGTCGTGCAAGTGGGTCGCGTCGTCGACCCCCAGAGCAGGACGGTGGACGTGATCTATTCGTTTCACAAGCCTGCCGAGGCGCTGCGTGTGGGCGCGAGGGTGCGCGTGCGCGTGCCGATCGGCGACGTCTGGAAGGGCGTCGTGATCCCGGAACAGGCCGTACTGGACAAGGACGGACGCCAGGTCGTGATGGTGCAGGTGGAGGGAGAAGCCTTCGAGGAGCGCGCGGTTCGGCTCGGCCCGAGGTCCGGTCCTCACGTGGGAGTCCTGCAAGGCATACGGGGCAAGGAGCGCGTCGTCGTGCGGGGCTCGAACATCATTCGTCTCTCGGTGCAAGCCGGGCAGGCCCCAGCCCACGGGCACGTGCACTGATGCTCGACTTCCTGCTCAGAAGCTCGCTGCGTTACCGGTGGACGGTGCTCATCGCGGCCGCCGCGCTCATGCTCACCGGCGCCTGGCGCGCGTACCGGATGCCCGTGGACGTGTTTCCCGACCTGACGGCGCCACGGGTCACCGTCCTCGCGGAGTCGGAAGGGATGGCCCCCGAAGAGATCGAGCGGCTCATCACCTTCCCCATCGAGGCAGCCGTCAACGGCGTCGCCGGCGTTCGTCAGGTGCGGTCCGCTTCCGCGGCCGGCATCTCCGTCGTGTGGGTCGAGTTCGACTGGGACACGTCCCCCGAGCTCGCTCGCCAGCGCGTCACCGAACGACTTCAAGGGGTGAGCGGCCTGCCCCCCGAGACGGAAGGTCCCGTGCTCGCCCCCGCGTCGTCCGTCATGGGCGAGATCGCCTTCCTCGCGCTCACCAGCACCTCGCTGGATCCCATGGAGCTGCGACGCGTCGCCGAGGTCGACGTACGGCGCAGGTTGCTCGCCGTGCGGGGCGTGTCCCAAGTCGTCGCCATGGGCGGTCAGGAGCGGCAGTACCAGGTCCTGCCAGACCCACTCCGCCTGGAGCGATACGGTCTCACCCTCCACGACGTGCACGCCGCCGTCGCCCGGGGCAACCAGAACGCCCCCGGTGGCTACGTCATCGGCAAGGGCCAGGAGGCCGTCGTCCGCGTGCTCGGCCGCAGTCACGACGTGGAAGACTTGAAGGACCTGACCATCGCGCAGCGATCAGGGGTGGCCGTCAGGGTCCGCGACGTGGCCGACGTGATCGTCGGTCCAGCCGTGGCGCGGGGTACAGCGAGCTACAACGCGCAGCCCGCGGTCATCCTGAGTATCGTCAAGCAACCGGCGGCGGACACGATCGCGGTGACGCGACAGGTCGACGCGGCCATGGATGCCTTGCTCCCGTTGCTCGAGCAGAAGGGTGTGTCCGTCCACCGCGACTTGTTCCGGCAGTCCGACTTCATTGACCTGGCCGTGAGCAACCTCACCCGCGTGCTGCGGGACGGCGCCGTGCTCGTGGTGGCGGTGCTCTTGCTCTTTCTGTGGAGCCTACGTCCCACGCTCATCAGCGCCATCGCGTTGCCCATGTCGATGCTCCTGTCCGTGCTCGTGCTGGACTTCCTTGGCCTGAGCCTCGACGCCATGACGCTCGGGGGCCTCGCCATCGCCGTGGGCGCGCTCGTCGATGACGCCATCGTGGACGTGGAGAACGTGTCGCGACGGTTGCGCGATCGGACGCAGCTTCCCCCGGATCAACGCGGCCCCGTGCTGCAGACCGTGCTGGCGGCCTCCCTGGAGATCCGGTCGTCAATCGCGAGCGCGACGTTCATTCTCATGCTGGTGTTCGTGCCTCTGCTGCTTCTGGGAGGGCTCGAGGGACGCTTGCTCCGGCCTCTTGCGATCGCTTATCTCGCAGCGATCGGAAGCTCCCTGGTCGTGGCGGTGACCGTCACGCCGGCACTGTGCTCGTTCCTTCTGCCACGCAGCGTGGAGCGTGGTGCTGGGCGAGAGCCTCCGGTGCTGCGTTGGCTCTCTCGCGCCTACGAGCCCGCCCTGCGGTTCTCCCTCGCGAAGCCCCGGACCGTGATCGCGGGTGCCGTTGCCTTCACGGCAGCAGGCGTGATCGCCATCAGCTTCGTCGGGCGCTCGTTCCTGCCGGAGTTCAACGAAGGCAGCCTGACCGTCGCGGCCGTCACCCTCCCGGGGACGTCCCTCGAAGAGAGCAACATGCTCGGCGCGCTCGCCGAGCGGGCCATGCTCACCGACCCGGCGGTCGTCTCGACCGGACGCAGGACAGGACGCGCGGAGAAGGACGAGCACGTGCAGGGCCCGGAATCCGCCGAGATCGACGTCCGTCTGCGCCCCGACGGGAGGACCAAGGAGCAGGTCTTCGAAGACATCCGTGCGAAGCTCGCCAGCGTGCCCGGTATGCAGTTCAACCTGGGCCAGCCGATCTCCCACCGGATCGATCACATGCTCTCAGGGCAACGTGCGTCCCTCTCGATCAAGGTCGTGGGCGACGACCTCCCTGCGATCCGCGCCACAGCCCTTCAAGTGCGGGATGCCGTCGCGGACGTGCCGGGGCTGGTCGACCTCAACGTGGAGCAAATGGTGGACATCCCGCAGGTCATCGTCGACGTGGATCCGTTCGGCGCATCGCAGTTCGGGCTGTCCGCGGGCGCTGCGGCGGAGCTTGCGGGCATGGCGCTGTGGGGCCGTCGGGCTGGGCAGGTGTTCGAGGACGGCGCGCTGACCGACGTGGTAGTGCGCCATCACGACGACGTGCGTGACAGCGCGGAGGCGATCGGCCGTACGCGGGTAGCCACGCCTGGCGGGGCGGTGGTTCCTCTCTCCTCGCTGGCGACGGTGCGCAAGGATCTCGGTCCCAACTACATTTTGAGGGAGAACGTGCAGCGCAGGGTGGTCGTGACCGCGAACGCGGCCGGTCGCGACCTGCGGGCGGTGGTCGACGACGTACGCAAGCGCGTGGACGAGAGGGTGACGCTGCCAGCGGGCGTGCGCGTGGACTATGCGGGACAGTTCGAGCGAGAGGAGGCTGCTACCACCCGGCTCTTGCTGCTGGGCTGTCTCGTCATCGTGGGGATCGGACTGATCGTGGGGGCGACGCTGCGTTCGGCCCGGCGTGCGCTCATCGTGCTTTCGAACCTTCCTCTCGCGCTCACGGGCGGCGTGGTCGGCGTGTACCTCGTGGACGGCGTGCTGTCGGTGGCCAGCCTCATCGGCTTCTTGTCGCTGTTCGGGGTGGCCACGCGCAACGGGATCCTGGTGGCCACGCGGTCCCGTGATCTCGAGCTTGCGGGCGTGGCTCGCGTGGAAGCGGTCGCACAGAGCGCTCGCGAAAGGCTTGCCCCTGTGCTGATGACGGCGGTGACGGCGGCGCTGGGCCTCGTGCCCCTCGCGCTCGCCCTCGGGCAGCCTGGCAGCGAGATCCAGGCGCCGATGGCCGTGGTGATCTTGACGGGTCTGACGACGTCCACCGCGCTGAACATGGTCGTGGTGCCCGCGCTGCTCGCGCGCTGGGGAGGAGACACGCACGCTGTGTGAGACGGGGGTCGAGCAACCAGCTCACGGTCGTTTCACCCCATATCGCAGGCGATACCACGCGCGTCACAGAACCGCCGCACGGCGCTCGCCTGCTCCTCATAGAACCTCGCGCACCCCGGGAACTCCCGCGCCGCCGCGTTGTAGTTCCAACCGCCGAAGTAGACGTGTTCCACGAAGTCCACCTGCCCGAGCAGCCGATTGACATCTTGCTTCACGAACACGGGGGTCGGGTACGGCTCGATGTGCACCCGCGTCCGGCGCCCGCTCTGGTGCAGCGCCCGCGCGGCCGCGATGCGCGCGGCATAGGGCGACGCCCCCGGCTCCCACCGCGTGCGGAACCCCTCGTCCAGCGAAACCAGGCTGATCCCGTAGGTGTTGTCGGGGTGAAAGCGCCGGGTGTCCGCAAGCTCCGGGGGAAGGATGCCCTTGGTCAAGACGCTACACGGGATTCCCGCACAATTCACACGCTCGATGATCTGCAAGGACAGCTCGGTCACCTCCGGATGGCCGACCATGAAGGGGTCCGTGGTCAGCGACAGGTGCACGCGATCGACTTGCCGCTTCCGGCGAAGCTCCCAGTCCAACAACCCCAAGGCGTTGCCGACGAGCTTCGGAACCCGCCACGCCGTATAGTCGCTCACACGCCCGTAGCGCCGCGCCAGCAGAAACGCATGGCAGGGGTAGCGGCACCCGTGAGAGCACCCCTGCACGGCATTGACGCACCAGAAGCCGAGGCCGCTCTTGTTGATCAGGGACCTTCGCTCGATGGTTTCCATTGTCTCCGAAACCAGGTAGCGCTAACGCAACGCTCCCAGGCAATGAGCGGGAGCCGCGCTACTTCGCGTTCGGGTCCGCCAACCAACTCGCAAGCTCTCGCGGCGCGAGATCCAGCACCACGTCCCCAAGGCGTTCCGGCCCGAGCGTCGGCAAGCGCTTGCTCAAAGCCGTCCTCTCGCCTTCCGCAAGGGCCCGGCCGAGACGACGCTCGAACTGACGCACGAGCAGGGCAAGCCCCTGCTTCAGTCCCCGCTTTTCACCTTCAGCCATCAGCCTTTCCGCTTCCGTCATGACAACTTCTCCTGCTCGTTTGCCGAGCGTCTCCGCAAACACCTTCCTGAGCTGCTGGGCGTCAGATCCTCGCGTACGGACAGCACGTAGCACACGAACCGCGGCAGCGCAGCCTCCCACCGCTCCTCGGTCGTCGCAAACAGCCCCCGCCAACGGCTCACCCAACCCAGCATGTCCGTCGCCGTCCTCCCGTGTTTCAGCAGCAGCAGCGTCAGCTTCCCCACTGCGTCCAAGTCCCACGCCGCGATCTCGTCGTCCGCTCGCGCCTGCAAGTCCTCGAGGAAGAACTTCACGTCCGGCTGGGTTGCCCCGAGCACTGCCTCCAGCTCCGGGTCCGTCTCCCGAAGGTCCCACAACTGCGTGGGACTCCGCCACCCCCGCGGGTCATGGGACACCACAAGCGCCACGATCGGCGGCAAGTACAACGCCCCCGAGTGACGGTCCGTCCACCACTCCCACAAGCACCGCTCGTAGTCGAACACCCGCAAGGCCATCCATCGCACCGCCGTGCTCTGGTGTTCGAGAATCACATACAGCCACCCCCGGCGCCCGAGCAGCGGAAGGCGCCACACCATGTCCGTGCGTTTCTCGGATAGATCCTTGTCCAGCAGCTCCACCGGGACCTTCTCGATACCCTTCCAATGGACCATCTTCGACAGCTGCCGGGGCAGGACCGAGGCGAGCAGGGAGGCCACGCGCTCCCGCTCCGAGAAGGCCCAACGAAAAAGGGCGTCATGCACGTTCGACATGCCGGAGCCAGAAGCACGTCGCACGCCAAGATTGCAGTCTAAAGATTTCAGCGGGTTGCGAGCGGTCGGGGGTGGCGGTGCGCCACCCGGAATGACCCCGGATTGAGCCGGATCTTGGCTAAAATCAGCCTCAAAATGGGTGATTGGCGGTGCGCCGGCGCGACGTGGCGGCCGCCAGGTCGCTCGCCAACTCACGCGGTCTTGAGGTCCGTGCTACCCTAACCCCGTGCGCCTCTCAACCTCCCTCCTGGTTCTGCTCGGTTGCGCGACTGCCGCCTGCGGCCAAGCCCCCGAGTCCCCCGACTGGTGGGCCGAAAAGCCCGACGCGGAGGCCCCCGCCGACGCCGCGGTCGACTCCCCACACGAAACGGCCCCCCCCGACGCGTCCCCCGACGCAGCCGACGACGCATCCTCCGACGCCACCCAGGACCAAGCCACCGAGCCTCCTCCCCCCGAGTACTCGTTCGTGGTCTTCGCCGACACCCAGTTCGCCACCTCGAGCTGCACCTCCGGCGTGTCCGAGCGGCTCGCCGTCCCCGAGGTCATCCTGGAGCTCGCCCCCACCTTCATGCTCGAGGCAGGCGACTTGATGGACCACGGCTACGAAGACGGCGCCTACGCCAAGTACGAATCCTGCTACGAGGGATTGCTCGCCAAGGTCCCCCTGTTCCCCGCCTCGGGCAACCACGACATGGGCAGCGGCGCCATCCTCGACTTCAAAACCTTCCTCGAGAAACAGCTGCAGGTCACAAACCCGGCCGCCTACGGCCCCTCCTACGCCGACGACTTCACCCTAGCCTACGAGGACGACCCGACGGACTACTCCCAGGACCCCGGCAACCCAGGCAGCACCGACGACGTCCCCAGCGGGTTCTCCTTCAAGACGTTCTACGCGTTCAAGTACGCCAACGCCTACTTCCTCTCGTTCGAACAGGGCACCCGCTGGTGGTCGAACACCCCCAGAAGCTGGGTGGAGAAACACTTGCAAGCGGCCAGGCAGGACCCCGAGATCGATCACGTCTTCGTCTTCATGCACCACCCGGTGTACTCCTCCACGATGGCCGAGACCGACGACGGGGAGTGCTATGGCCCTGTGCGAGGGTACTACGAGGCGCTCTTCCGCCAATACGACGTGACCATGGTGTTCTCGGGGCACGCGCACCTCTACGACCGGTTCTACGTCCCCGACGACGGGCACGCGACCCGGCAAACACCTCCGCCCACGGCATTCCCTCACGACGGGCAAGGGATTCACTACATCGTGACGGGAGGTGGGGGAGGACCGCTCAACGGCTGCGCGCCGGAAAAGCAAGAGTCGAGCTATGACTTCGCCCAGGGGCGTCGCTGCGACTACCACGTAACGCAAGTGCTCGTGAAAGGCGGCCGGCTCGACGTGAACGTCGTGGGCGTGAGCGGCAGTGCCACGAGTCACACGAGCGAGGTTTGGGAGAGCTTCACGGTGGAGTGAGCGCGAAACCACCTCCGCAGCCCCGAAGCCAAGGACACATCAGTACCGTAGCTTCCACACCAGGTCGACGATCGACGTCCCCTTGTCGCCCACCGTGGTCTCGAGGAGCCAGCGAGGCCGGAAGCGGTACTCGACACGAAGCATCGAGCGATCGGGGTTCTGACCCGGCATGGGCAAGCTGACCCGATATCCCACCGAAGCGCTCACCTTGTCCGTGATCGCCACCGCCACCTCGGGCCTCGGGTCCTGGGCGTCGCTCGTATCCACGCGCGTCGTGATGTCCACCGGCGTGATGTCGGACAGAACCTTGTTGAGGCCCTTTGCCGCAATGCCCCCACCCGCGCTGGCCGCGGTGCCGACCGCTCCCGCGCCGGTGCTGCCGCCCGAGCTTTCTCCCCCTTCGCGCGTGCCGAACGCGATGAGCGAAAGGATCTCGGTCTGCTCGAGCGCTGGATCCGAGTACAGACGGAGCTTGCCTGTCTCCGCCGTTCCCGTGTAGTCCGCGAAGATTCGCGTCGCGTCGGGTGCGTCGTACACCGCAGTCGCTGTAACGGTGGGGTCCTCAGGCGGACGCGTGGGGTCGAAGCTCGCCATCGCGTGCTCGATGGTGAAGCGCCTGCCCTGGATTTCCACGAAGCCTCGGTTGACCTGTATCGCGCCAGACACCTCCAATCGACTGTCACGTAGGAGCGCATGCACCTTGCCGCTCAGCCGAGCGTCGATCGCGTTGGTTCGATAGACCCTCACCTCCCGGCCAAGGGCAATGCGCACGAGCACACCGCCCGCGGGGGCTGAGGACTTGCCCGTCCCCTCGATAGTCGGCTTCGTGGTCGGCTTCGTGGTCGGCGTCGCGGTCGGCTTCGTGGTCGGCGTCGCGGTCGCGTTCGTCGTCGCGTCCGTGCTCGCCTTCGCCGTCGCCTTTTCGGTCGCCTTCGGAGGCGGCTCACGCAGCAGAGTCACGAAGCCCTCTTCGGTGCGGGTTCCCATGCGTACCGTCGGCTCGTCGTCGAGCTTCTGGCTAGCCCGAGCCGTCTCATGCGGGAGCTCCAGGTGGAAACGAGGTAGCGCTATGTCGACGGCTGTGACGCCGTTCGGTTCGTTCGCCACCGTGATGTCGACGTCGCCCCACGCGTTGCCGAACTCTGCGCCCTCGTAGGTGATGGACATCGCTTCTCTGCGAGCGATGCGCACCGTGGCCTTCGCGTCGCGCAAGGCGAGCCAATCGAGGTGCGCCGTGGCGTCGATGACCACGCGCCCGACGATGCCCTCGGCGGAGGCGTCGCGAAGCCGGAGCTCCCCGTTGCGCGAGATCGTGAGCTTGCCTTGGATCTCCCGGAGCTCCTGGCCGAGCAACGCAACGTCGACGACACCGTCACGCACAGACGCTTCGCCCTCGAAGCTGGCGCGCGCCGAATCCGACGGTGTCCCACGGTAACGAAGATCGGCGTCAAGAATGCCATCGATCCTGCCGAGCATCTCGCGCACGAATGGGCGCAACGGCGCGAGCCGGAAGGCATCGGCCCGCACCCTGGCGGTTACCTCGCGCGTGCGGTCCACCGACGGCATCAGCGACGCGCCCCACACGATGCCCACGCTGCCCTTGGCCGTCAGCAGCCCGTCCTCCTGCTCGACGCGCGCGTCGACGGTGGCGCTGCCCTTGCCAGCGTGCGCTTTCACCTTTGCCGAGCGGATCAACGCCCGGCCGACCCGGAGGTCGTCAAAGTGCATGTCAGCGTCAACCATCGCGTCCTCGTGAAGCCCACGCAACGACACCGTGCCCGACACGCAACCGTTGACCCGTTGCCCTGCGAGCAAGTGAAGCGCCCGCAGCGGCAGACCCGAGAACACCAGATCGCCGCCCGCAGTCCACCGAGGCCCCTCCGCACGCCCGTCGAAAAGGTCGGCGACCTGCAGGGTGCCCTCTCCTCGTGCGACGAGGAAGGTTCGTCCCTCCGACGAAAGCTCGGCGGTCGAGGAGCCCCGCCCGTCCTCGAACGCGGCCTCCAGACGCACGTCGACAGGCTTGTTCCGCGGGCCCTGCTCGTCCACGGTCACGTCGCTGCCGCGGAGCGTGACGGTCGCGCTGGGATCGAGCGCCGTGCCCGAGGCGTACAGGTCGAGGGCTGCGACCCCTTGGAGCCTCACCACCCGCACCGCGTCGGGCAAATCCTGCAGACTGCGGCGCGGAACGCTGGCCTCGAGCTGGAAGGGTGTGCGGAGCACTTCTTCTCGCAACCGGTCCGGAGCGACGAAGAGGACACCGCGCGATGGCTTCGCGCCAACGTGCAACTCCGCAAGCAACCCGTGCACATCCCTCGCAAACGCGTCGAGCGTGACCCACCCCGTCTGAGGGTCGTGATTCCCGGTGAGCGCCAGATCGACCCCCCGCAGGCTCTTGCCAACAACGCCGCCCACCGTCTTCGTCGCAAGCTCGAGTCCCATCGTCGTGATACCCACGCTCACGTCGGGCTCCGACTCGCCAAGACGACGCGCCTGCAGGGTGATGAGCGCCTTTCCCGCGACGTGATCAAGGGGCAGCGTCCGCTTCGGCAGGAGCGCCGCCACCCGCGCAAGATCCGCAACCACCATCGCGTTCAGCGCCCCCGTCGCGGTCCGATACGACGATATCCCAAGCATGCCCCCCCCAAGTCGCGCGCCATCGGACGCGATGAGCACGGTGCCAACGTCGGGCACGCTCCCAGCGACACGGAGCGTCACAGCTTGTCCGTCAAACACCACTTCACCGTTTACCTGCGCGCCGTGCACGTCGGCCCCTACCCCCACGTCTCTCGCTGCGATCCGAGCAAAGCCCTTGGCGGAGTCCGGCACCGCCACGAGGTCGACGTGAACCGTCGCCATGCCCGTGAGCGCTGGCATGCTCGGTCCGACGAGCACCCGAATGCGGCCAAGGTCGAATGCGGTCGACATGACGCTGACCCGCAGCGCTCCGCGCTCGTCGCTCAGGCTGCCAAGAAGCGATCCCCCAGCGCCTTGTACGCTCACGCCTTGGAAAGCAGTTCCTGTCTCGCTCACACGGACCGAGCTCACGCGAGCTCGTACCGCCTCACCCTTGCGGACCAGGCGGGCATCCACGTCGCGCACGGTCGTGCTGCGTCCGAGAACCACGCTCGCCGACGCAACCAGGGTGTCGCCGTCGTGGGTCTGGGCGGCCACGCGAACCCGCGGGGCCAGCACTTCGCCGTCCACACGCACCGTGGCACTCGTCACCTCCAAACCCCCGGCACGAAGGTGGGTGGCGAACGCGGTGGCATTCACCACCGGATCTCGCACCGTGCCCCGCGCACGGACGTTCACGAGCACGCTCTCGACCCCGATGGAACCGGTGGCGAGTCTCGCGGCCCTCCCTGTGGCGACCGCCTCGAACGCGAGATTCTCGTCGAGCGTCAGGTGCCCTCGTACCCGCGTGCTTGCCGCGCCTCCCACGGATGTGCCGAGCCGTGGGGCAAGCGCGAGGTTGGGAATCTCGGTCCCGACGTCGACCTCGAGCCCGAGTGTCGACGGGTCCTTCTGCTCGGGGGCGAGAACGTACGATGCCGTCGTGAGCGCTCCCGGCTCGTGAATCGTTGCCTTTCCCGTGAGCCGATCCCCGTCGAAGCGCCCACGGGTAGCCACCGACGGCACCTCTTGACCGCCGATCGTCGTGGCGGCAGTGAGCACGTCGTAGTCCACGCGAAGGGCACCTTGCGCTACGGAAGCCGAGGCCTCGATTTCGGCATCGATGATCCCAGGTGGCATTCCCGCGAAGCTCTGCGAGAGCGAAATGTGCACGACCCTTGCCGTGAGCCAAGACATGAAGTCATCGCCCTGCTTCGCGCTGGCAGCAAGCTCGACGTGTCCCGCCCCCACGTCCACGCGGCCCTTCACGGCTACGGCCGTCAACGTGCCCGACACCTCGATGTTCGCCCGCACGGGAGCGAGGAGGGGAAGACCTTCGACCACGGCTGACAGCGCGCTCGCGGGCGAGGTCGGTACCTCAATGTGCGCCACCAACGCCTCACCGTAGAGGGTGGCCCGCGCTGTTACGGACAGGTCCCCCGCGCGCGCTCGCACACTGACGCGGGCTTCCGTTCGTTGGTCGTCGTCGAACGGAAAGGTGATGACTCCTTCCACGGAGCCCACGGCCGCACCCGCCGCGATCGGAAGCGCGCGAGCGTGAAACGCCACGGGCCGGAGCGTCCCCGCGAGCGCATCAGGGTCCACGCGAAGGCGGCCCGATAACCCATCGAGCTCGATGTCCATGAGCTGGCTGCCCAAGCTGCCGTGCCCCCACACGTGCCCGATCGAGACATCGTCGATGGTAACCACGAATCCCGCTCCAGGCGTCCCTTGCTCGTTCGACGACGCTTGGGGTTGCGAGGACTCTCTCGGCAAGAAGGTGTTCGCAAGGGAGCTGACACCGCTGGCGTCGTCCCGAAGCGTGAGGTCTACGCCATCGATACGCACGTGCTCGAGCCGCACGAGCAGCGGTCCGTCGTCGATGAGCGATCGCACGAGCGGAAGCAACGCGATCTGCGCAGACACCCATCGCGCCACGATCACGGTTTGCCCCTCTGCATCGCGAATGGTGACGTCCATTCCGGCCACGCGACCCGAAAGCAGCGCGATTCGATCGACCTTGTCGAGGGTGATCGAACCGTTCAAGACCGGGGCCAGCGCGCTGGTCACCGTGCTGCCCACGAGCCGGCGCGCAGCCGGGTGATTGAGATGCAATGCGAGACCAGCCACCGTCGCGACCACGAAGACCAGCACGGTCCCGAGCACGGCCAGCGAGGTGCGCGCGACCGCACGGACGCGCGAGCGCCGCGATGGTGCACGGGCCGTCAAAACGCCTCCCCGATCCCGAGGGAGAGCGCGATGGGCGCCCCGAACACCGTACCGGGATCGCCGTCTACCTCGGGATGGGCCTCACCGAGGATCTGCATCCCGGGAACGCGGTACCCGACGTCGAGGCGAATGGGTCCCACCGGCGTCGCGTAGCGCAAGCCCGAGCCACACGACAGGTGCAGGTAGTTGAAGCGCAAATTGAGCTTTTCGGGGGAGACGTCGCTGGTGTCGCAGAACAGCGCGCTGGCGAGGGGGCCCGTCACGGGGAAACGAAGCTCGACGGATTGCTCCCACAACGACATGCCGCCGAGGGGCTGCGCGCACCGAGCCGCGCTGTAGTTTGGGTTGCTGCGCTCGCAACCCTCCGCGAGATCGACGGCGGCGAGTGCGGGGTTGAAGAACGGAATCGCGCCGTGGGGTCCCACACCGCGGAGCGGGTAGCCACGGTTGGAGTTGGGTCCGCCCGAATAGAACGCACGGAAGTAGACGAGCTGCACGTCCTTCACCCAAGCAGCCCGGTCGATGATGAGGCGCATCCCCCTGCCGCTGGCGCCGTCGACGAGCGTGGAGCCATAATTGAAGGGAAACAGAAACCCAACGGAGCTGCGGAGCGCAATCGTGGAACGCTTGGTCAATGGCACGTAGATCCGCAGCTCGGGCTGTATGCGAATGTCTCGCGCGTCGCCAAGTCCTCCGGCGACTTGCAGCTCATTCGCAAGGAAGAACCCTTTGTGCGGCGACATCTTGTCGTTCCGCAGGTCGAGCTGCGTGAGCAAACCGACATATCCGAGGCTCACGCCCGTAAGCGACGGATCGAGCACTCCCACGTAGGTGAACGGGGCGTTGCGCTGGTAGTTGTACGTGAGTTGCCCGAAGAGCTTCCACAGGGAGCGATCCATTCCCACCGTGCTACGAAACTCGCGGTATCCCAGCACGCTCGCCGTCGGGTCCACCTGGGGCGAGAGCAGCACTGGATAAATGTTGTACTCCCCGCGAACCAGGCCACGCGTACGGGCCTCGAGGAACCCTGGCTGAGAGAGCTCGATCCGCGACTTTTCCTCCGGTAGCAAGTGCTCCGGTGACTGCAGCGACGGCAAACGCGTGGGAAAGAACACCAGTCCCGGGCGAAACTCGATCGATAGCTTGCGAAGACCACCCAGGAAGTTCTTGTGCTCCCAGCCAATGCTCGCGTGCACGTCCGTACGAATCAGGTCGGCCTCCACACCCCCACCGAGGCGAATGGAGTGCAGCTTCGTGGGCTCCACACGAATCACGATCGGGACCGTCGCTCTTTGCTTGTTCGTGGGCGTCAGGTCGGGCCGCACTTCCACGTCCGCGAACACCCCGAGGTCGAGCACCGACACGCGGGCTGCGTCAAGCTCGCTTGTCGAGTACGGCGATCCCGGCTCGGTGTCGAACGCGCGACGGACCGGAGCTTCGGGAATGCGATCAAGACCCTCGAACGTGATGTCGCCGTAGACCACGGCAGGGCCAGCGTCCACGACGTACGTGACGTCCGCAGCGCGGGTCGCGAGGTCGACCGTGGCAGAGCGCGTGACTTTGGCGAACGCGTAGGCCGCGTTGGTCAACGTCCGCGCGGCTCCCTGCTCGGCCGCCTGGTAGACCTCCTCGTCGAACAGGGCGCCCGAGGGAAGCGTGCTCGCTATCTTGTCCAGGGTCCGCGCACGCACCGCCTCAGGGAGATCGGCTACGCCTTCGACCTTCACCTCGCGCACGCGCACGGGTAGGCCCTCCTCGACTTCGATCGTGACCGCAACGTGTCCCTCTGCGGTGGCCACCACACGGCCGGCTCGCACCCGCGCGTCGTAATACCCGCGCGCACGGTAATACCGCTCCACGCGCGCGAGATCGATGTCGAGCGTGCGTCGATTGAAAACCGAGTAGTCGTACACCACGCCCCTGAACAGCCCGAGGAACTTCGGACTCGGCGCGGTGGCGAGGCGCTCCTCCACCTCGCTCGCGTCCTCTTCCTCTGTCCCTCGTACGTCCACGGAGTCGACCACAGAATGGCCAGCCGGAACCGAAACGCAGCCCCCTGCCAAGGCGATTGAGGCCAGCGCACAGAGCGCTACCCCGAGTCTCACGGGACGAGACGCGCCGGGGCTGGGGGATGTCTTCTCATTCGTCATCGTCCGGTTCTAGGACGAGAGTTGGGCAATATTCGTGCCCGCTCAAGGACGGCACACTCAATGCTTACGTTGGGACTCGGCTCATGCTCCGCCACGTATCCATCGTTTCGTTATTGCTCTGCGGCTGCGGCTCGTCGCTCCCGTCGCTTCCGGCGTCGCCCCACACGGCAGACGAGTTCGTCGAGGTGCCGTTTCCTCCGCCGGCAATGCGCGCTGATATGGTGCCGCCGCGCCCGCGTCCGGACTCCGTGTGGATCGACGGAGAATGGCATTGGCAGGGGACACGCTGGGGGTGGCGGCGGGGCGTATGGGTGGTACCGCCCGAGGGTGCGCGGCTTGCGCGCTGGGAGACGCTGCGAGAAGGGACGCGCGTGCGGCATGCGGCCTCGGTCATCCACCTCGCGAATGGGGAATCCTTGGCTCCCTCGGAGCTTCGGGATCGGGGGCGCAGGGACCGGCGCGACGCGACCTGCACGACGCTGCCCCCCGCATCCTTCGGCCAGCGAGCGGTGTGGCCAGCCGCGAAACCGCCATGAACGCGATGTTTCGCCTCACCGGGACGCCTTGCCCCACTACGGCCCGCCGAACGGGGGGAACATGAGCGCCGATCTGGGTGTGGTGGGCGCCCTCGCCCTGCTGACGGGGCTTTTCCTGACGGCACACGTCGTCATCGTAGCGGGGCTCGTCACCCGCCGCCCGCGGTGGCCCGCCATCGTTGCGCTTCTGGCGCCGCCCGCCGCGCCGTTTCTCGCCCATCGCGCCGGCTTGCACGTCCGCGCCTACCTATGGGGGTTCGCCTTCCTCGCCTACGTCGTGGTTCAGCTGACCTTCCGGAATTGAGGAATCGGAGGATAGCGCCCGCAAGCGACCAGTACGCCGCCTCAGTCAAGTTGAAATGCCCAGTCCATCATTCTGGCCGGGTGCACGTTCGCCCCATGTCCTCGCGAGCATTGTCTATACCTCTTCAGCGGTTGCCGCTCGGTTGGCACGCCGCTGCCAATCCGAAGGGTGAAGCGCCAACGCAGATTTCGGCACGGCACGCCATGTGCTTATGAGCGTGACTCTACACGCCATCCCCATCGAAGAGCGCGCGCCTGCAGCAGTCGGGGCCTACGGGCTTCAACGCGATGGCAACACAATCAAGCTCGCCGGGGACCTGCGAATGAGCGACGCCGCGGCCATCTGGCGTGACCTCCGCAAGCAGACCGCCGACGCATCAGGCGCTGTCGTGTTCGACCTGTCGGAGGTGAGCGCCGCCGACGGCGGCGTGATGGCGCTCATCGTGGAGCTTCGATACGAGCTTTCCGCTCGGGGCGTGACAGCAGAACTGATCGGCGCGAACGAGCGCGTCGAGACCATCGTCGACCTGTACGCCGGCCATGCAGGTGTCACCAAGCGTCGAAAACGCAAACCGGAGGGCTTCGTCGCCCAGATCGGTCGCTCGACGGTCGAGGTCAAAGACGAGCTGAAGGACATCCTCGACTTCTTGGGCAGCATGGTCCTGGCGGCATTCGCCTTGGTACGTCGCCCGCGGGCGGGTAACTGGAAAGACCTCGCACCGCTCTGCGAGAAGGCGGGCGCCAATGCCGTTCCGATCGTGGTGCTGATCAATTTCCTGGTCGGCTTCGTCATGGCCTTCCAGTCAGCCCGACAGCTCAAGATGTTCGGCGCGAACATCTACGTCGCCGATCTCGTCGGCATCTCCCTCACGCGTGAGCTCGCTCCGCTCATGACCGCGATCATCGTGTGCGGACGGTCCGGTGCCGCGTTCGCCGCCGAACTCGGGTCGATGAAGGTCAATGAGGAAATCGACGCGCTCCGAACGCTGGGGCTCACACCTTTCGGCTGGCTCGTCGTCCCCCGCGTGTTCGCGCTGGTCCTCGTTGTTCCGCTCTTGACGATCATCGCAGACTTCATCGGAATCACCGGAGGTCTGTTCGTCGGCGTCCTCAACCTCGACCTCACCGCGCAGGGCTACTTCACCCAGACGCTCTCCGCGGTCAAAGCATGGGACGTCGCGACCGGGCTCATGAAAAGCGTCGTCTTCGCCGCAGCCATCGCGCTCATCGCATGCCAGCAAGGGTTCGCTGCCTCCGGCGGCGCCGAAGGCGTCGGCAAGCGCACCACCTCGACTGTCGTTACATCGCTGTTCGCCGTCGTCATCATCGATGCCGTGTTCACCGTCATCTTCCGAGCATTTGACATCTAATGTTCATCGATCGCCGCAAGCAGCACGACCCGAAAGGGAGCCCGAACAGGGCCGGAGCGCCCCTGGTTCGCGTCGAGCGCAGGATGCCGCGGCGAGGCCGCGCAAAGGCCGACAGGCCCATCGTCGACGTCAGGGGACTGACCATCGGTTGGGGCGACGTGATTCTCCAAAAGGACCTCACCTTCGACATAAAACGGGGCGAGGTGTTCGCCATCCTCGGCGGGAGCGGGGCGGGCAAGTCGACACTGATGCGGTTCCTCATCGGGCTCGAGCGGCCGATGGCAGGGGAGATCGATATCGCAGGCTCCGGCTTCCCTGACCTCGAAGCTGGGCTCCCGCCGTTCGGCGTCATGTTCCAGGCCGGCGCGCTCTTCGGGTCCCTCACCGTCGGAGAGAACGTCTCTCTTCCGCTCGAAGAATGGACCGATCTGCCCGACGACGCGATCGCTGCCATAGCGAGTGCGAAGCTCAGACTCGTGGGTCTCCACGGCGCTGCGGACAAGTTCCCCGCGGAGCTGTCGGGAGGCATGAAGAAGCGCGCCGCGATCGCGCGGGCCCTGGCCCTCGAGCCCGAGTTGGTGTTCCTCGATGAGCCATCCGCCGGACTCGACCCCATCATGGCAGCCGATCTCGACGAGCTGATCTCGACACTGTCGAAGTCGCTCGGCCTCACCGTCGTCCTGGTGACGCACGAGCTCGCCAGCATCGCCCGCATCGCGAACCGGGTGGTGATGCTCGACAAGGACGCGAAAACCAGCATCGCCATCGGCGACCCACGTGAGCTGCGCGACAGTGACGACCCCCGCGTCAGCGACTTTTTCAACCGAAAGAGCAAGGAAAGCTGAGCCCATGGCCGCCCCAACCAACCACTACAAGCTCGGTCTCTTCGTCATCGTCGGTGTCGCTGCCGCGATCCTCGCCGGCGCCCTGTTCGGTGCCGCAAGTTTTCGCAAGGACACCGTTCTGTATCACACCTACTTCAACGAGTCGGTGCAGGGACTCTCCCTCGGCTCCCCCGTGAAGTTCCGCGGCGTGACGATCGGCTATGTTTCCGCGATCGAAATCGCGCCCGACCACCGCATGGTCGACGTGGTCAGCGAGCTCGACACCGAGGAAGTCAAGCGCATGGGGCTCAACGAGGCCGGAAGGGACCACGGTGAAGTGAAGTTCTCGGTGCCACCCGACCTGCGAGCCCAACTCGGCTCCCAGGGCATCACAGGAGTGAAGTTCATCGCCATCGACTTCTTCGACGTAACAAGCAATCCGACTCCCACGCTCCCGTTCGAAGCCCCTGTTGATCATTACATCCCAGCCGCTCCGAGCATGATGAAGAACCTCGAGGACACCATCACCAGGGCCATGGACAGCCTCCCCCAAATGGTCGAATCGGTCGTCCTGATCATGGCTCGCGTCGACCGCCTCGCCGCCAAGCTCGAACAGCAGGACGTCTCCGGCAAGACCGTCGCGACGCTCGCCAACGCCGACGCCGTAATGGTCTCGCTGCAGAGAGCCATCGCTCGCATCGACAGGCAGGACCTCGGAGGCAAAGCCGCAAAGGCGATGGCGGACGTCAACGTGGCCATGAACAAGATGAACAGCGTCCTCGACCGGCTCGACGGTCAGGCCGGATTGGTCGCGAGCACCCAGCGCGCGACCGACGCGTTCGGCGACATCGGCCAGGCGGGGCGGCACACCCAGCGCGACCTCGGAACGGCCCTGCGCGACGTGAGTGAAGCGGCCGAGGCGGTTCGCTCCCTCGTGGAGGCGCTCGAGAGCGATCCCGACATGTTGCTGAAGGGTAGAACCAAACGGAAGGGCGAACGATGAGCCGCTGGAACAACCACACCATGGCAGTCACGCTCCGCGCGGCAGCGGTGCTCGCGTTCAGTGGCTGCGCGCTGACATCGAAGGCCGACCTGGTCGACATTCGCTACTTCAGCCCGGAGCGGGTGAAGGCTGAGCCCGCCAGCGAAGTCTCACAAGCGAAGCCCCCCGATAAGGCGCTCCGCGTGAAACTCGGACGGGTGCTGTCCGGCTCGAATTTGAGGGAGCGCATCGCCTATCGCGACGATGAATACGAGCTTGGCTACTACGAGGAGCTCCGATGGACCGAGCGCCCCGAGACCTTTGTTCGGCGCGACTTGGCTCGTTCGCTCTTCGAGACCCATAGGCTGCATCGCGTTTTCAGCGGCGACGCACCCACGCTCGAGGTCGAAGTGCTCGCGTTCGACGACCAGCGGCTGAGCACGGGCCGCTCCGCGAGAGTCCAGCTGAGGGTGATTCTCTACGAAGACGCCGGTGTGCTCTTTGAGGACACGCTCACCTTCGACCGCCGCGTAGCGGGTGAAGAGCCCGTCATCGAGGACGTCATCGCGGCAATGGCTTCCGCGCTCGAGGCAGCCTCCGAGGACGTGGCGCGCAGGGTGCACGAGGCGCTCGAGACGAGGGCTGCCGCGACGTCGACGGCCAAGGCGCCATGAAGGGGACGCCCGACAACGGTCTGAACCTCTCCAGCAGGACTCGGAACCATGCTCGAAAGAATATGGCGTAACGCGCTCGCAACGCGCAACTTCTGGATCCGCTTCCTGGGTTCCTTGGTCGCCGCGGTGCTGGTCAGCGTCTCGCTGCCAAACCTCGCGGAGGCCCGCCTCGTGGTCAAGCGCATTGTCGTGCACGGCCATACCAACACGACCCTGCGTGCGCTGACCGCACGAATGACCCTTCAAACAGGCGACGTCGTCGACTTCGCTTCCCTCGCCGGCGCCGAGAAACGCCTCGTCGAGAGCGATCTGTTCACCTCCGCACGTGTGTACGTCGACTTGCCCATCGACAAGGCGGCGCACTTCATGTACGTCGACCCGTACGTCTACGGCATCGATGTGCACGTCGAGGTGACCGACAAGCAGTCGTGGTTCATCGTGCCGACCGGGAGCTTCGGCAGCGGTGACTACGCGGGTGGCCTGGCCTACGGTGACCAGAATCTCCTCGGGCACGACGTGACCCTCATCGCCGCTGCGCAATACGGTGTGTCCCGCAGCTACGGTTTCGTTGGCTTTCGCGTTCCCGTCGTGGTCGGCGCGCCGCTCACCTGGGGCGTCGCCGGGATCGTTCGCTCTGAGCAGGTTCGCTTCTTCGTCGACCACAAGCTGGTACTGCAGGTCCCCACGCTCATAGCCGGCGGAGCGGGAGAGTTCGGTTGGGTTCTGTCACCTCACCTGCGCGCGCTCCTCGGCGTGTCAGCGCGCACGCAGCGCGTCGGCGATCCGGAAGTGCTCGAAGCGGCCGCGGTACAGCCGGCTTTCAACCCGCGGAGCGGCCGCGTCTTCCTGTTGGTGTTCCAGGTCTCCTACGACAACACGACCTCGCCCGGGGGCATGCGGCGCGGCACACGTTTGCTCCTCAAGAACGAGCTGTCGGACCGGTACTGGGGATCCCAATTCGACTACTCCAAGTTCGAGGTCCGAACCGAGCTGTTCGGGAAACTCGCTTGGAACTACCCTTCCCTAGTCCTGCAGACGGTCTTCAACTTTCCGACCTCGGCCCGCGGCGTACCGATCACGGAAACGCTCCGGATCGGCGGCGCGGACCTCCGTGGCTACTTGGTAGACGAGTTCCACGGTGACACGCTCGTAAGAACGCAGTTGGAGGACCAAGTCGTGGTGCTGCGCAACCTTCCCCTCCCGTTCGTCGAGAAACGCTTCCACGTCGCCGCGGCCGCGTTCGTCGACGCCGCCGCGCTGCTCGAACGCCATCCCGGCGGCACGGCCGCCGATCTGTCCAACCCGGCCCGCCCAAAGCTCGCCGACTTCCACACCAGCGTAGGCACCGGCTTTCGCGTCATCCTCCCGGGCGTCGCCATCCCTGCCATCAAGGCCGACGTCGGCTACGGAATTGACGTTCGGAGCTTCGCCTTCACGATATCGATCGCGGGCGGGTCCTGACTTCGCCCGTTCGGGAATAGCAGCCTACGCTCATACGCAGATTGCTTGCCACTCCGAGGGCTCCGCGGGTCGCAGTGGCGGCAACGACCCGACTGGCACCTTCTTCGGCTTGGGCGTGGGCTACGACCTTTGGGTCAGTGACCAGTGGAGCATTGGCCCGTTCGGACGGGTGATCTACGGGAGCTTCAGCTCAGAGGCCGGGGCGGCGACGGCCAAGGACACGACCTTGTACCCCAGCATTGGCGCGGCCTTCACGGTCCCTCCCGATCCAAACCCGTCACTCCACCGGCGGACGTAGCAGCTCCTTCACCACCTCGTCCCCGAGATTCCCCACGGTCACGAGCTGCGCCCCCGTGTCGATGCGTCGCTCCACCGCCTCCTTGCGCAACAGCTTGCCCGCCGTCTTGACCGCGAGGTAGCCGATCTTCATCGGGTTCTGCAGCACGATCGCATGCAAGTGTCCTTGCTTCACCCCCTCCACCAGCTTGTCAGAGGCGTCGAAGCCGATGAACTTGAGCTTGCCCGCAAGGTTCGCCTTGCGCAGAGCGAGCAGCATGCCGAAGGTCGTCGACTCGTTGGGCGCGAAAATGCCGTCCACCCCGCCCGAGGCCGCCTGCCGCGCCGTGAGCAAGCTCTCGCTCGTGGAAAACGCACTCTCGGTGGTCGCGCCGCCGTACTGGTTGTCACTGACGACCTCGATGCCGCCTTGCCCCCGGATCGCGTCCAGGAAGCCCTTCTCCCTCTCCATCGTGCTCGCCGACCCCTCCTGGTACCGCAACACCACAACCTTGCCCTTGCCCCCCAGCGTCTTCACCATCTCTTCTGCCGCGAGCTTGCCCGCCGCAAGGTTGTCCGTCGCCACGAACGCATCGTGCTCTTCCCCCCGCAAGGCAGAGTCGAAGATGACAACGGGTATTCCCGCGGCCTTCGCTGCCTTCACCGGGCTAACCAGCGCCTTGTCACTCAGCGGCGCCAGCACGATGCCCGCCACCTTCTGCGCCACAAAGCTCTGCACCAGCTCGATCTGCGCCTTCAGATCGTCCTCCTTCAGCGGCCCCTTCCACACCGCGTCAAGCCCGTCTTCCGCGGCCGCCTTCTTCACCCCCGCATGCACCGTCTTCCAGAACTCGTGCGTCGTGCCCTTCGGAATCACCGCAATCCGAGGCTTGCCGCTCGCCCCCCCCGCCCCGTCGCGCTTGCACGAACCCAGCGCGGCCAGCGCGCCCACGGACAACAAGAACGATCTTCGGTGCTGCATGCCATTCCCTCTCGCGTTCCGGCACTACGTCCCAGTCGCCAGCAGACCCCACGGTCGGGGTCGGTGCCGGGGTGCGCGTGTTGTATCACCGACTGGACGACGCCAGCAACGCGAGGTGAAAGGGACCGATGTTCGAACACCTTTCCTCTCGACTGTTCCAGTGCGTTGCCGTGTTTCTCACCCCGCATGCCCCCAGACCGTTGCGTCGATGCCGTGACTCAGGAATAGTACATAGTTGGCGTTGACGGCGCCTTGTCTCGAACGCGCACAAGGAGGATCGACCGATGAACCTGAAGCACACGTCTTACGGAGCGGCAGCATGGCTGGCAACAGCCCTGCTCGTAGTGAGCTGCGGTTCCGACGATTCCTCGTCCACCGATGGCCCGGACGCTTCCGCAGGGGGATCTGGCGGTTCCGGTGGCTCCGGCGGCACCGGCATCGGGGGGACGGGCGGCGGCACGACCGGAGGAACTGGCGCTACCGCCGGGGATGCCGGACAGGCCGGAACAGGCGGCACTGGGATCACCGGCGGTTCCGGAGGCATCGCCGGACAGGGCGGTATCCCAGACGCAGGGCCCGACGGGGAACCCACCGACGCGACCACGGATGGGACCATGACCTGCTCCCCGCTAGGCGCGGCCTGCACCGACGGCGCGGAGTGCTGCTCCGCGTTCTGTGACCCGAGCACCTCGACCTGTTCCGCGGATCCCATGGTTTGCACGGGAACGGGAGGGCCGTGCGTCTCGAACACGGAGTGCTGCTCTCTCAACTGCGCTGGCGGGTTCTGCGGCCAGGACCTCTGCATCAGCGACGGCGAGGCGTGCACGGCTGGCGGCGACGCCTGCTGCAGCGGGATGTGCAACGGCGGCATCTGTGACGACAACAACGGCACCGTCTCCTCCTGCAAGAGCGCGGGAAACACGTGCGCGGACGATGCGGACTGCTGCTCGAAGCTGTGCAACAACGGCGTCTGCGAGCTCTACGTCTCGCACTGCGTTCAGCTCTACGACCTCTGCAGCCACGACAACCAGTGCTGCGGCGGCGTCTGCGAAAAAGCATCCGACGCGGACCCCTACGGCTATTGCTCCATGCTCAGCGTGGGGCCGGCCCGCTGCGCCGACGGGGCGGCGGGCATGGTCTGCGACGATTGCGGGATGTGCTGCGCTCGCGCCTGCGCCCCCGGACCCAAGGGCGTGATGGTCTGCCAGGCAGCATCCGGCTGCCGGCCCCAGGGCGAGATCTGCAAGACCGCACTCGACTGCTGCGGCGGCGATGGACAGACTGGCCTGCCTGGCTCGACCAGCGCCGATGTCACCTGCGAGAAGGCGGACGACACGGACGAATACGGACGATGCAAGGTACAAGGCTGCCTGCCCCAGGGCGAGGTTTGCCAGCTCATCGGCGGCGCGTGCAGCGAGTCCACGGCTCTGCCCTCCAACTGCTGCCCCACCAACGCGAACCCCTCCGACCCCAACCACAAGAAGGGCGAGTGCGAGTTCGATACCTTGCTGATCCCGCGCTGCAACGGCCTCAAGGAATGCGTGCCCTCCGGCGGTTACTGTTCCAGCGCCGCGGACTGCTGCGATGACCTGCCCTGCGTCCCCGACCCGAACGACAACAACCGCCTGAAGTGCTTCATCCCCGACGACGGCGGCACCACGTGCATCCCCGAAGGCGGCATGTGCACCAACGACGGCGACTGCTGTCCCGGATCGACCTGCATCATCCCCCCGGGAGAGATCTTCGGCGTCTGTGGGTCCCAGGGCACCGGCGGCTCCGGCGGCGGCCCCGCCGACAGCGGCACCGGCGGCAGCGGCGGCTCACCAGAGTGCTCCGCCTACGGCCAGAGCTGCACCATCGACGCCGACTGCTGCTTCACCGACCAAGGCGTCACGTGCATCGGCGGCAAGTGCCTGATCCAGGGTTGAACCGAAACGCGGCATACTCGCGGGAGAATCGAACGACATGGCACGAACCAGACTTCTCACGCCTCTTCACCACGCGATCGGCGCCGTCGCCCTCGCCGCATCCGCCCTCGTGCTCGCCCCCGCCTGCGGCGACAGCGAGTCGGACGGTGACGCCGGCTCCGCTGGCTCCGCTGCCTCCGATGCCGGCTCCGATCCCGACGGCATGACCGACGGCAGCGATGACGGAAGCAGCAGCGATGGCCTTCCCCTCGTCGACGTCAACCAACCGGACGGCGACACTGGTGACCCAATCTGCGGCGGGCAAACCGTCCTCGGCGATCCCGTCGTGACCAACCTGCTCGTCGTGATCGACCGCTCCGGAAGCATGAAGCAAACCCCCACAGGCTTCGTCGACAACAAGTGGGACACGATGGTCGGCTCCCTCAAGACCGCCCTCGAAGGCATTCAGGGCGAGATGAACATCGGACTGCTGTTCTTCCCCGATGCCTCCGTCGCCTCCGTCAGCGGCTGCGGCATGTCCGAAGGCGACGACGTGCTCATCAGCATCGACGAGGGAACCGTGACGGTCCCGCTCATCGCAAGCGAGCTCGACAACGCGGCGAATGATCCCGACGGCAACACCCCCACCGCCGACGCCCTCGCACTCGCACACCGCTACTTCACCGTCGGCCCCGGCAGCTCCTTGACAGGCGAGAAGTACGTTCTGCTCGCTCTGGACGGGGGCCCCAACTGCAACCCCGACATCACCTGCGCGGCAGCCTCGTGCACCACCAACATCGACCGCAGCGTCCTCGACCCCACGGCCTCGGCCTGTCCGATCGATCCCGCGAGCTGCTGTGATAGCGCACCCGAAGCCTGCCTCGACGACACGGCCACCACGGCCCAAGTCAGCGCCCTCTCGAACGAGGGCATCCCCACGTTCGTCGTCGGCATCCCCGGCAGCGACTTGTACACCAGCGTCCTCGACTCCCTCGCCGTGGCCGGCGGCGTCCCCGCCAGCGCGACTTCACCCAAGTACTTCGAGGTCAGCGACCCCGACGCCCTCACCCAGACGCTGATCGAGATCACACGGGCCCTCGTGAAAACGTGCGAATTCCAGCTCACTGAGACACCGCCCGATCCCGACAAGGTCAACGTCTACATCGATGGCGAGGTCCTCCCCCAGGACGGTCCCGACGGCTGGCACTACGACAACAGCACGACCCCTCCCACGATCGTCATCACCGGCGCAACGTGTGACGAGCTCGAGACCACAGGCGCCGAGAGCGTGACCTTCGAGTTCGGCTGCCCCACCATCACCGTCAAGTAGCGCCGACCTTCACGTCAGCTTCCGCATCCTCGCCACCACCCCCGGATCCGCCGCAAGGCCCTCCAGCGTCCGCACGTACGCACCAAGAAGATCCCCCGGCAACACCAACCCCTCGCGAGACAGTGCCTCGATCGCTCCCACGGTCGAAGACGTCGCCGGGTACCGACAGCGGTCCAGCAGCTCCAACGCATACCGCGACCAACCCACGTTCCGCGTCGCACCAGCCAGCCGCAGTGCATAAGACACCGACGTCTCCACCACCGACGGTTTCACCGCCTCCCCCGCCTTCGCCGCCGCCAACACCTGCCTCAAATGCCCCGACAGCACGCGCTCGGCATCCGCAATTCTCCCCTCCTGCAACCACCGAAGCGCCATCGACCCCGCGACCTCGAGCATGTTCGCACGCTCGGTGACGTCCCGAGCCATCGTCCTCGACCCTTCACGTACCGACCCCGGAAGCGTGCGCTCCATCCCCCACGCCCGGCCTCCCTCCCCCCCAACCTGCCGAAGCGCACTCCCGATCTCGATCTCCTCGTCGCCGATCACGATCCCATCGCCATCGTTCAACCGCATCGACCCCTCCACTCGACGCCCGTTGACGAACACCCCGTTCATGCTCCCAAGGTCCTCCAGCCAGGCCTCGTGCTCCCCCACCTGGATCTTCGCATGTCGACGCGAGACTCGCCGACGGTCCAGCCGCAGATCGCACTCGCTGCTCCGGCCGATCACGTACTCGCCTCGACCTAGCGGCACTTCCTGGCCCCCATGGCGAAGAAAGAACCTTCGCGGCGCAAACGCCGGACACGGAATCGTCGCGAAAACCGTCGTCCCCTCCCCAAGCGTCGACTCGATGGTCAGCTCCCCGTTGATCAGCGCGAGACGCTCGCGGATCCCCTGCAACCCAAACCCGTCCCCCACCTCCCCATCGTCCATCCCTCGCCCGTCGTCCTCCACGATCAGCCGAACCAGATCCGTACGCCGATCGAGAATCACACAGGCCCTCGTCGCCTTCGCATGCTTCGCCACGTTGTGCAAAGCCTCCTGCACGATCCGGTAAATCGTGATCTCCACCGACGGCGACAGCCGAGGCTCCGCGTCCAGACCCGCCACCTGCACGTCGACCGCGAGTTGATGCCGGACCGCCAGCTCCTCCACCAGCCGATCAATCGCCGCCGCGAGCCCCAGGTCGTCGAGAACCGCAGGACGCAATCCTTGCGCGAGCGATCGCACCTCGTCGATCGCATGCCCCGCCGTCTCCCGAAGCTGGGCCGCCAGCTCCCGCGCCTCCGGGTCATCCTCCAGCACCGACTCCAACGAACGCAACCCCACGAGCAAGGACGTCAGAGATTGCCCGATGCCGTCGTGCAACTCCCTGGCAATGCGCGCACGCTCCTCCTCCTGCGCCACGATCGCTTGCTCGATGAACCGGACCCGCGCCTTCGACTCACTCATGCATCACCCGATCAAGCCCGTCTCGAGCGCATAACGCACCAACTCAGCGCGGCTGTGCAACCCGAGCTTGTCCGCCACCCGCGCCCTGTAGCTCTCCACGCTCTTCACGCTCACGTGGATCTGCTGCGCGATCTCCTTGTTGGTGTACCCCAGCGCCACCAGCGTCAACACCTCGCGCTCCCGATCGCTCAACACGGTCGGCCGCGGAACCCCCGGTGGCGGTCCACGCCCCTCGACCAGTGGCGGAGGACGATCGCTCAACGACACGTCCACGTACGATCGCCCCGCATGCACCGTCCGGATCGCCGTGAGTAGCTCCGTGTCCGCAGCTCGCTTCGTCACGTAGCCCGCCCCCCCCGCTCCGATCACCGCGCGAAGATACGAGCTCTCGTCGTGCATGCTCAGCACCAGCACCCGCGTCTGGCCGGATGTCTGCACGATCTGCCGGATCGCTTCGATGCTGCCCCCACCGGGCATCGCTAGGTCCAGCACCAGCACGTCCGGGGCATGCTGCGCCACCACCTCCAGCGCCCCCTGCGCCGACGCCGCCTCCGCAACCACCGCCATGTCTGGCTGCAAGTCGATCATCATGCGGAGCCCCGATCGCAACACGGCATGGTCATCGACCAACGCCACACGAATGGGCTGGGTCTGATCCGAAGCCTTCACCAACTCCACTGTATCCGAAGTCCCACCGCCGTGACTACGCCCGCGTCACCTGCCCGCGGGATCCTCGACGTACCACTCCTCGTGCCGTGACCAGCCCCTGCACCGAAGACACTGGGTGTCCTGCCACGCATGGCCGCATTCGGGACAGACGCCCCGCGTCTGAAACGTATTCCACACGCAACCGCACGAGCACTGCCACACGTCACGAGGGCCCGGACACCACCCGCACTTCGGACAGCGAACTCCCTGGCCCCCGATCGAAAGCAGCGACCGGCGCCCCCCTTCCCGCTTGAGAAATAGCCTCGGATCCACGCAGCCAGCATGCCCGATCTCCCAGCCCAAACCCACCTCTCGGCGTCCGATGTCCTCCTTGGTGTCCCCCCTTGCGGGGGTTTCCCCGGCACAGTCGCCCTCCATTTCTAGGGATCCGCCTGCTACCGCGACCCCCGCCCTCCCCGTACGCTCCAAAGTGTCAACCACTCGGTGCACCACCATGAAGACACTCCACCGCGACGAAAAGGCATCAGGCATGGAGGGCTCACGCCTCGGCCCGTACCTCGTGGGGGCACGCCTCGGTATCGGTGGCGCCGCCGCCGTCTACCTCGGGGTACGCAGCCCCGAACAACCCGAACCAGACCATCCCCCAGGAGAGGTCGTCGCCCTCAAAGTCATCCACGAGCACCTCGCCGTCGAGAACGAGTTCGTCCACATGTTCCTCGACGAGGCACGCGTCGCCGCCTGCCTCGATCACCCCAACGTCATCCGAACCTACGAGCTCGGACAAGACGGCGACCGCCTCTTCATGGCCATGGAATACCTGCACGGCCACTCCTTGCACGAGGTCTTCGTGCGCGGAACCCGCCAGGGCGCACGGTTGCCCGTCGACCTCGTCGCCTGGATCGGCGCCCGCGTGGCGCGCGCCCTGCACTACGCCCACTCCCTCACCGACTCCTCCGGACAGTCTCTGCACCTCATCCATCGCGACGTCAGCCCCCGCAATATCTTCATCGCGTACGACGGCACCGTGAAGTTGATCGACTTCGGGATCGCCCACGCCGTGGGACGCACGGCCAAGACCAAGGTCGGTCAGATGAAGGGGACCTTCAGCTACATCGCGCCCGAGCGCGCCCTCGGCGGAAGCTGCGATCACCGCGCCGACCTCTTCTCCCTCGCTGCCGCCCTCTTCGAAGCAGCGACCGGACAACGCCTGTTCCGCGGCGACGACGACGTGCAGACCCTCCGCAACATCCTGAGCGGCAGGATCCCCGACCCACGGTCGATCCGTGATGGCTTCCCGGACGAGATGGCGCGCATCCTTCTCAAAGCTCTCGCCCTGCGCCCCACCGCACGACACGCCTCCGCGTTGCAACTGGCAGAAGACCTCGACGCCTTCGTCGCCTCCTCCGGCCTCGAACCCCCTCAGGCCCGCCTTGCCCTCATGATGGGAACCATCTTCGCCGAGGACCGATCGCGCAAGGACGCCGCCATCGAACAGGTTCGAAGCTTCTGCAAAGACCCCGGTGCACCCGCTTGGTCCGATGAGCCTGCTCAGGATGCCTCTTCCGTGGCACTGTCCCGATCCGGACCCCACACGATTCGCCTGACCCGCCGCGCTCGATGGCCGATCGCACTCGTGCTCGCCGCGTCCGTCGCCGCGGCTTGGGTGTTCTCCCCGCTCCGGATCGACCGTCTGCAGCACGCGCCAGCGGACGTACCGAGCACCAACGAGGTTGCCTCCGCAGCCCCGACCCTCCCCCCCGCGCCACCCAACAAGGCCGTCCTCGACCTGTCCACCGCACCGGCCGCAAGCGCCACATTCTCCTTGGGAAACCAAACCGTCCTGGGAAGCATCGCACGCTTCGAAGTGGCACGCGGACCCGCGCCCATCACCGTGTTCGTGCGCGCAGACGGCTACGTTCCCACCCGGATCGACCTCGTCCCCGACCAGGACCGCACCGTGGCCGTCCCTCTGCAAGCTCTGCAGGAGCTCGCAGCCCCCACCGCCTCCGAACCCTCGCGGACCGCGCGAACCGCCACGCGGCCGTCGATTCGTCGTGGACCCCCCACCGAGCTCGCTGAGCTCCTGAACAAGAGGCACTGATGCGTCGTACCATCACCCTTCGCCTCGCTCCTCTTTTTCTCTCGCTCGCGCTGCTCGCTCCCTCGGCCGCAGGACAACCGCGCGACCGCGCGGCCGCCGACGCCCTCTTCCAAGCAGCTCGCGCCGAGTTCGACCGCGGAGACTTCGCCTCCGCGTGCGAGAAGTTCGCCGAGAGCCACCGCCTCGACCCAGCCCCAGGCACCCTGCTCAACCTCGCCCTCTGTCACGAAAAGACGGGCCGGATCGCTTCCGCCTGGGAAGGCTTCCGACAAGTCGCTGACATGCTCCACGACGAACGCGTCGACTTCGCTCGAAGCCGTTCCTCTTCTCTCGAAGGCCGCCTCCCTTGGCTCACCCTCCACGTTCCCAGGGAAGCAACCGATGGCGTCCGCGTCTTCCGCGACGGGATCGAGTTGGGCTCCGCCAGCCTCGGCATCCCCCTGCCCGTGGACCCAGGTACCCATACCCTCGTCGTCGAAGCACCCGGACACCTACGTTCCACCCGCACCATCTCCATCAGCGAGGCCCAACGCCAGGAAGTGACCCTCGAGCTCGGCCCTGACCAACCCGTCTCCACAACGCCCACGTTGCCAAAGCGCCCCAAGCCAGCCTTCACGCCCCCCCCTTCCAACGACAAGACGTGGGCCTGGGTCGCCGGCGGGATCGGCGCGGCCGGCCTCGCCACCAGCCTCGCAACCGGCGCCCTGGCCGTGTCCAGCAAGCGCACCCTCGACGCTCACTGCATCGATCGGCGCTGTGACGATCAGGGTCTCGACGCGGCGAGCGCTGGTCGCACGTACGCCACGATCAGCACCGTGTCCGGCGTCGTCGGGGTCCTCGGTCTCGGCGTGGGGACCTACCTCTTCCTCTCCCCGCGAACGGAACAGCATCCCTCGACCCAGATCGAGGCTACCGCCATGCCAGGCGGCGGCTTCCTCGGCATGAAGGGGAGGTTCTGATGAACACACGCCTTGCCCCTCTGTTCCCGATCGTCGCGACCACCCTGCTGGTCCTGACAACAGGATGCACCACGCTGCTCCAGGAGAGCTTCGACGGGTACGAGGCCACAACGGACGCCGCAGCGGGAACCGGTGGCACCGTCGGCGACGCGAACCCGGCTCCTCTCCCCAGCACATGCGCCGATGACGCGCTCAACGGCGCTGAGACCGACACAGACTGCGGTGGCTCGTGCCAGGGTTGCTCGCCAGGCGCCAGCTGTCGATGGGCAGGCGATTGCTCCTCCGGCGTCTGCTCCCAGGGCGTCTGCCAGACTCCCGCATGCTCCGACTACGTGCTCAACGGCAACGAAACCGACATTGACTGCGGAGGAGAAACCTGCCCGCGGTGCGAGCCCAACAAAAAATGCCTCATGGACGGGGACTGCGTCACACAGCACTGCGCGGTCGGCATGTGCACCGACCCGACCTGCACCAACGCGGTGCTCGACCCAGGCGAACCCGATCTCGATTGTGGCGGATCCCTGTGCCCCGCCTGCCCCGACGGGTCCACTTGCCAAGCCGGCACCGACTGCAAAACCGGCGTATGCACCGAGCACGTTTGCCAAGCACCTTCCTGCTCCGACGGGAAAGTGAACGGCGCCGAATCGGACATCGACTGCGGCGGCGCTTGCGCCCCGTGCTCCGCAGGTGCCGCCTGCGCAACCCCCACAGACTGCACGAGCTTGTCTTGCGTCGGATCCATCTGCCGCGCGGCTGCGTGTTCCGACCAGGTCCACAACGGCAACGAGACCGACGTCGACTGCGGCGGCGCATGCTCTCCCTGCCCCGACGGAAAGGCTTGCACCGCCCCGGAGGACTGCCTGGGCCAGGTCTGCAAGGCGGGACTCTGCCAGGCAGCTAGCTGCACCGACGGCATCCGCAACGGCACCGAAGCCGACGTCGACTGCGGTGGTCCGTGTGCCCCTTGCCAGCTCGGGGCAACCTGCAATGCAGCCAGTGACTGCGCCAGCGGGTTCTGCACCCACAGCTACTGTCAGACCGCCGGCTGCAGCGATGGCGCCCGCAACGGCACCGAGACGGACACCGATTGCGGTGGGTCGTGCGCCCCTTGCGCCGCCGGCGCGTCGTGCACCGCGGGCGCAGACTGCACCAGCAAGGTCTGTGACTTGGGCGCATGCCAGGCGCCGTCGTGCGAGGACGACGTGCGCAACGGCACCGAGTCCGACATGGACTGCGGGGGAACCTGCCCGGGATGCTCGCCTGGCTCCACCTGCAACGCCTCCCTGGACTGCGCGAGCCAGGTCTGCACCCAGGGATCCTGCGAAGTCCCCACGTGCTCCGACTTCGTCCGAAACGGCTCCGAGACGGACGTCGACTGCGGAGGGACCTGCCCTGCCTGCGGAGCGACCCAGGGATGCAGTTCAGCCTCGGACTGCACCAGCAGGGTGTGCTCCACGGGCGTGTGCCAGGCCCCAAGCTGCTCAGATGGTGTCCGTAACGGGATAGAGTCCGATGTCGATTGCGGCGGGGGTACGTGTGACACGTGCGCCCTCGGCAAGACCTGCACCACGGCCGAAGATTGCGCCAGCAAGAGCTGCTCGGGCGGAACCTGCGGCGTGCATCCCTGCGCAAACAGCGTCCGAGATGGAGTGGAAACCGACGTCGACTGCGGCGGGGAGACCTGCGCCCCGTGCGCCGATGGCAAGACGTGCACCCAAGCCGCCGACTGCGCCGCCGCCCTGTGCGTGGCCGGGTCGTGCGGACTTGCGGCCTGCTCCAACGGGGTTCTCGATGGCGACGAGTCGAGCGTGGACTGCGGCGGCCCCTATTGCGTCCCCTGCCTGGCGGGTGGGTCCTGCACGAGCGGGTCGGATTGCGTCAGCGGGAACTGCAGCGGAGGCGTGTGCGCCAGGTGCGCGCTCGTTACCGCTTCGGCAGGCTCTTACTGCATGGACGCGACGGAAGTCACCCAGGCACAGTACGCAGCGTTCCTGTCCGCCAAGGGCAGTGACACCAGCGGGCAAATCTCCACCTGCACCGGGAACAGTTCCTTTCAGCCCGCAACCACCGGAGGCAGTTGCTCCCCTTCGACCTTCAGCTCCACCACACGCCCCAACCACCCGGTGACGTGCGTGGACTGGTGCGACGCCGCAGCCTACTGCACATGGGCCGGGATGCGGTTGTGCGGAAAGATCGGGGGCGGGTCCGCCGACTACAAGACCCAGACAGACCCCACCAAGAGCCAGTGGCACAACGCCTGCTCCTCCTCAGGAGCCAACGCGTACACCTACGGCAACACGTTCAACCCGCTCGCCTGCAACGGAACGGACTACGGTGCTTCCTCCACCATCCCCGTCGCCCAGGCCACCTCCTGCAAGGCCCCCTCCCCTCCCTTCAAAAACATCCGTGACCTGTCCGGTAACGTCTGGGAGTGGGAGGATAGCTGCAAGAGCGCCACCAACACCTGTCACGTCCGCGGCGGCAGCTACACCACGACCACCCCCAACTGCTCACGTGAGCTCATGCTCGCCCGCTCCAGCGCTCAAGCCGACGTCGGCTTCCGATGCTGCAACTGACGTGGAGTGCTTCCCTTGGGGCTATCCGAGCCGAAGGCGAGGCGTTTTGGGGTGAGCCGCGTTGAGCGCGGCGAGGGGGCTTTGCGAAAGCCCCCCAAGAAGAACCTAGACCCAAAGCAACGCGAAGCGCTTGATTTGGGTCTAGCCGATGCACCACCCCACGAACGTGTTGGCTTCGTCCATCTCTTTGACCTCGCCGGCCGCGTCCACCGTGATCCAGAAGCTGCAGTCCGGATTGCACACCATGAACGCCCACGGATCCAGGTGAAGCTCCACCGTCTCGCCCGGCGCAAGCCCCGGCGTCGCCAGCACGGCCCACTTCGCAGGATCCTCCCCCCGAATGGCCGTCATGCTCGGCCCCGACGGGGCAAGCCCCACATTCTTCACCCGGATCACGAACCCTTCGTCGTCGATGTCGCAGTACCTGAACCCGTACCACGAAGTCTGGACCTTGCCGTCGGGCGCCACCGCGACGAGGTTCGGGCGAGGGAAAGGAATGGGGTTGAGCCCGACGACCTCCTCGGACACCCCCAAGGTCTCCCCTTCAGATGCACCGTCGTCGGCCGAAACCGCACAACCACCCAGAACCACCAGCGCGAGACCAGCAACTGAAAGATGACGCATGATGTCCTCCCGTCCTTCCCCACCCCTGGAGAAGCTTGTTGAGATACGAACGACGCCTGTAGGGCCCGCGTTTCCAGGCGCGGCCCTCGTTGTCTTGCATCCCTCTACGCGGCGAGGCCCACGTTCCTGACAAGGGATGAGAGCGGATCCGTCGGCGCCGCGACGCTGGCCGCCGCGAGATCGGTGGGGTTCGGGATGGAGAGAAGGACGAGAAGTGACTCGGCGGGACCCCGCCTCAGTCCATGCGGCTCGACAGGTGAAGCGTCCAGGTCTTGATCTTCGGGCTCCCCGACCCCTTCACCTGAAGCGTCCAGCGCCCGTTCACCGCGTCGTCGCGCGAGTTGCCCAGCACGGAGATCCCCGCGGCGAGATTCTCGGGCGTACACGTCACGGTGCTCGGACTGCACACCACCGCGGCCACACCGTTCGGGTCCGTCAGCTGAAGAGTCCACTTCGACGATGTCTTCTTGTTGAGCTCTGCCCACACGACGATGTCCACGGGCACCGTCGCGAGCCCATAGGCAACCACGTTGCTGGTCGTCCCGTAGGTCTTCGCGTTGGTGTAATCAGCTACCATCCACGCCGGCAAACACCAGCCCTCCGGCCCCATGCTGAGCCCCACGCAGGCCAGACCGGGTTGGCAAGCCAGGGCCTCGCTGCATGCCGCTCCCTCTCCCGAAAGCGATTCATAGGAGCGGCACTTGCCGTACGAGCTGGAGCCGTCATGCGGAATCCCCATGCAGGCCAAGCCTTCACGGCAATCCTCCGTCGTGCGGCAATCCTCACGTACCCAGACGCATTGGCCGGCATCGCACACGGCCTCTCCGGGCACGCTGGAATGGGCCCACTCGTGATCTGACAGACCACAGTCCGCCGCGTCCAGACACGTACCCAACGGCTGGCATACCCCAGTGCCTCCCTTGCCTTCTTCCGGAAGACCTTGACAGTAAGCGCGCGCCGAATCGCAGCTGTACCCGATGCTCGGGCCGCACGGTTCCCCCACACCCTGGACCCGGGCCACATCACTGCAGTCAGCCCACGCGATGAGGTCTCCGGCGTACCAACCTTCCGCTTGCTCTCCGACGAACTGACACTGGGGCGTCGCACCCTCACACTTCGCATAGCGAATGAACGCGCCAGTGTCCCCCCACCGCCAGCCTTCCTTCCCAGTACCGACCTTGGTGCAAACCGGCACGTGCGCTGCGAGCATCGCCACCGAATCCGATTCGTAATCTTCCGTGGTCGAAATCGCGCCCAAAGCGCAGCCCGTCGAAACCGCAGTGATCGTGACCCAGGCAAGAATTCCAAAGACTTTGGTAGTCATTTTAGCGTTCCTTCCGCACAAGACCCCATATGGAGACAGAGGAACAGCTCATACATGTAACCACATATACCCGCAAGCCCAATCGCCCCCGCCAAAGGCTCGCAGCCGTGCGTCCCCCCTTCCGTGGCAGGATCGTCGCCAGTCCACGAAGGCCGCTAGCGGGACTTTCGCACTTGGCGACCAGAAACGGCACCGCATGCGCATGAAAACCAGATGATTTCGGCATTCGATACCTGCATGAACAAACGAATCGCCGGTCCATTGAAGCACGAACGTCACTGGCGCCGATGTGCGCGTGTCGTTTTCGCTTCACTTGAAGGGCGAAACCCTGCCCGAGGCCAACTGTTCGTTCATCCATGCAAACTGAACGCATCTGGCTTGATTCTAAGCGCATTCGGTTCGACGCTGCGAAAGTCCCGCTAGGGGGTCTTAACTTTGGGAGGGGATGAAGAGATCAGGGGGAGGAACTGACGGACTTCAGGGAAGCGCCACACGGGCCAACTCACCCTCGAAGTCGTACTTGCCGGCCGACGCGAGGATCAGCTGGTTCGTGCCCGCGTGGAACTTCACGTCCCACGGAAGCGCTTGGTCGGTCGCAAGAATCGTCGCCATCCCGCCCGTGACCGACATCTTGTAAAGATTCGATTCGGTCAGGTCCGTGAAATACAGTTGGCTGCCGTTCACAACCAGCGCCGTCGGACGCGTCGCCTCGCGGATCGTGATCGGCGTTCCGCCGTAAGCCGAGACCCTGCGAACGGCACCGCTCATTTCGTTCGTCCAGTACACGTAGCCGTCGCTCACCGTGATGGCAGTCGTCTTGCCACCCTCGGAGGAGAGCACGGCAGGGACGCCGCCGGTCTTCGGCACCCTCGCAACCACACCCATCTCGCCCGTCGTGTAGAACACGTCCGTGTCGGACAGCGCCAGGTGCCGGGGATCTCCCTGGTTCGATGCCAGCACCGTCACCGCGCCACCATCCAGCGGCATGCGACGGATCTCGTCATTCTCGGCATCGCTCCAATACACGTGGGTCGCGTCGAGCGCGATCGCCTGCGGGAAAGCCTCGTCCGAGAGCTTTTCGGGCGTTCCTCCGGCCTTGGGCAGCCGCATCACGGCGCCGCCAGACCCCTCTCCCTCCCACAAGGCACCGTCTCCACCGTTGACCCAATACACGTGTTGATCGTTGACAGCGACGCCGACGGGATCTGGCTGCGGCGTGGTGAGCACTTCGACAAGCCCTCCGCCGATCGGCGCGCGAACCACCACCCCATCGTTGCCGTAGTCCAGCTTCCGTTGCAGGTTGCCACTGCTCGACCAGTACACGTGCGTCGCGTCGGTGGCGATCCGCCGCGGGTAGTCTTCGCCAGCCGCGATCACGTGCGGGAACGGCGAGCCACTCGTGTAGTATCCCAACTCGGACACCTCGAACGACATCACGTCGTCCGGGCTGGTCGTCGTGGACACGGGCTCGTACGTTTCTTCGACCCCAGAGGGCGACGCGTACCCGTGCAGCACCTGCTGCGTGTTCGGCGGCAAGTCCGACACCACCACCGGCACCGTGACCTGCGCAGGCGACGTCAGCAGGAGGCCGACGGGCTCGACGCGATACGCCGGGCCCTTCGCGAACTTCGGCGGCTGCGTGAGACGATGAATCTCGATGCGCGTGGAAGCGGCAAGGGCACCCGCGGGGATGACCATGCCGAACCCATCATCCAAGGTGAGGGCCCCTCCTTGTGGACCGATTGTCGTTGCTGCAACGAAGGTTGACGAGTTCTCCTCCCCCCCCGAGGCTCCTTCCACCTGATCGGTCTCGCGCACATCATCCGAACCTGTGGCACATCCAGACAAGAGCGCTGCGGAAAGGACAAGAACAAAACCTGACGAAACGTTGGATTTATACATGCCATACGTTTTGTATCCCACATGCGCGCACGTCAACCCCCTAGGAGCACTATTTTTACTATTCATCGTAACTACTGGACATATTTGATCAAAAAAGTTGGCCATGGGCCGACCCGGACGGACGTGAACGCCAGAACACGGCATCGGTACCGTGCGGCTGTAGCAGAATCACGACAGCTCCCAGAAGAACCCTCGCAATCGCGCGTGTTCGTCCCATGTGCTCGCGGGTATGGTGGTTGCAACCGCTATCGCCATGCGCAGCACCACCCCACTCATGATCCTCGCAGCGCTCTTGGTCTCGAAGAGCGCCGTCGCCCAGCCCTCGACTGACGCCGAGCGGTCTCCTTCGAAGGAGCGGTCATCGCACTTCATCGGAGAGATGGCCACCGGCACGCACATGCAAGGCGCAGGAAGCTTCGGTTGGGGCGCCTTGCTCGGCTTCGGCGGCAAGCCCCGCGGCGTCCCCGCTCGCTTCTACCTCACCGCAAGCTTCCTCCGAACCCACGACGCCCTCACCACCGACAGCAACACGGCCCGATCCACCTACGACCTGAACTTGACCGACGTGGACTTCGGACTGCGTGTCTACTTCCCTATCGCTCGAGGCTGGCGGCTGACCACGGAAGCCTTTCTCGGAGCGACCCTCGCGGACGCCGAGCTGCGAGACTCACTCGAGTACCGGACCAACCAGAACCGTTCCTTGCCCCACTTCGTCGTCGGCGTCGGCCCCCAGGTGCGCATCATCCACGAGCTGTCCCTGGGTGTGATGGCGCGCACCATGTTCGTGGATACCGACGGCGTCCGCTCCTCGGGCGCCCTCTCGCCCTGGAAGGACGCGCTGGGCCGACGCACCTACGCGGTGGGCACGCTCACGTTCCACTGGTGAGCGTTCACGCCAGGTGACGCGCCCGGAAATCAACCTGGGAGCCGCAAGCGCCGCCGGAGCAGGCGCTGCCGGAGCAGGAGGCGCCGACCCCTGAGCTCAGGCCATCAGCCCCCGATACGCCATCTGATCCTCGTACATCCGCTGGAACACGCGGTGCTTCGCCGCGTGGTAGCGCGCCACGTCGCCACCCGCAGGCTCCAGCCCTCGCGACACGCCCCCCATCGCCCGCATCGCCTCCACCAGCGACACCACGTCCCCTGACGCGACCGCTCCGAGCATCGCCGACCCGAGCAGCACGGCCTCGGGTTCTCGCGGCAGCACGATCCGCCGTCCCGTCACGTCCGCATGCTCCCTTAGAAACAATGGGTTCTTCGCGTCCCCGCCCGTGGCCACCAAGGTCGTGATCCGGTGCCCATGGACGTTCATCACGTCGAGAATGTGCTTCGTCCCGTGCGCCAGCGCCTGCACCGTCGCCAGGTACAGCAGCGCGAGGCTGTCGACACTCTCGGTCAACCGCAAGCCACTCACCATCCCCCGCAGCGTCGCGTCGGCGCGAGGGGATCGGTTGCCGTGATGATCAGGCAGCACGTGGAGATCGCTCGTCAGCATCGCCGGGAACACCACGTCCCGTCCCAGCTCCTCCAGACGCTGGTTGAGCAGCACGTACACGCTCGTCCCCTCCCGCTTCGCCCGATCGATCAGCTCCGCCCCACGCACGTGCATGCGAATCGTGTGGTCGATCAGGGCCCCCGTGACCGACTGGCCTCCCTCGCTCAGCCACATTCCCGGCACCATCGCCGAGTAGTACGGCCCCCAAACCCCCGGCACATACCGAGGCTCTCGCGACACCGCCATGTGACAGGTCGACGTCCCGCCGATCAGCGCCAAGCGCTCCTCCAGCATCGCAGGCGTCAGCTCTCCGCCCTCCCCCGGGTACCCGAGGACCCCCACCCCTCCCGCATGCGCATCGATGAGCGACACCGCCACGGGTGTCCCTGGCTTCAACCCGAGCTCTCGTGCGGACGTCTCCGTCAGGCCCCCAGCCCGGCTCCCCACGGGCGAAACGCGCGCGCCGATCCGCCTCACCCCTTCTCCCACCAGGTCCTCGAGCCCGATCTGTCGCAGAAACCCTTCGTCCCACCGCCCCTCGTGCGCCAGATAGGTCCACTTGCACGTCGTGGTGCACTCGGACCGCGCATCCACGCCCGTCGCCCGGTACACGAGGAAGTCCGGCAGGTCCAGGAACCGAGCCGCCCGCTGCCACGTTCCCGGCATGCGCTCCCGCAACCACAACAGTTTCGGCGTCTGCATCTCGGGCGAAACAGCCCCTCCCACGTACCGCAGGACGTCGTGCCCCGTGGCATTGATCCGAGCTGTCTGCTCCATCGCACGGTGATCCATCCACACGATCACGTTGCGTTCATCCTCACCGTCAGGACTCACCGTCACCGGACGGTCCCGCTCGTCCAACACCACCATCGAGCACGTGGCGTCGAAACCGATGCCCACGACCTGCGCTGGACCGATCCCCGCCTCGGACAACGCAGCTCGAATCGCCACCCCGCAGGCACGCCAGATGTCGTCAGAGGATTGCTCGACGAAGTCCTCTGCCGGACGCGTCGTCGAGATCGCCTCCACCCCTACCCCCAACATGCGCCCCACAGGGTCCACGACCCCCGCACGCACGCTCCCCGTCCCCACGTCTACGCCGAGATAAGCCCGTTCCGCCATGGGAAGCCTCCCGCTCGAAGTCAACGACCCCAAACGCGCACCCGGAATCCAAGCTCCTGGGAAA
Organism: uncultured Polyangiaceae bacterium; assembly: GCA_964488865.1. Lineage (GTDB taxonomy): Bacteria > Myxococcota_A > Polyangia > Polyangiales > Polyangiaceae > MWCO01. Next base: position 127,466 of record CAZAWR010000001.1, read on the forward strand.
GCGCCACCATCTCCTCGAACACGTCTCCGTAGGCAACCGCCACATGGTTCGACAAGTAGTGCGCCATCAGGGCATCACGGGACATGCCGAGGTCCGCCGCCATGAACGGCCACTCGCGCGTCGTTCCTTCCCACCAGGCATCGCGGACCGCCGGAGGAAGCGCAAGCACCTCCCCCCGTCCCACGTCCATCCAGACCGCGTCTCCTCGCACGTACGCCCGCGACCAGGTGATCTTCCCGGGCTTGCTCTCCCCCGCGAAGGTTCCCCCCGCGTGAGGGAAGTACAGCGACGGCTGCCGGAAGGAATGCACGCCTCGCAACGAGTCCGGGTCGTGGTTGAAGGCGTAGGCGCTCGTCGACCCCGAGTTCAACAACACCCAGACGAACCGGCCGTCGTGCTCCGCCCCCCAGCGCACGTCGTGGAACATCACGGCGGGGTGCAACCCCTTGGCCTTCAACAAGCGCTTCATCAACTCCATAGGGATGACGTTGCCTTGGTCCGCCTCCGTGGCACAGACCACGGTGTCCCCGTCCGACTCCGGACGGCAGGTGGAGTTCAGCAACCCTTCTGCGAAATCCGAGGGCGGTCGAAGCGGCAGCAGGCCCAGCTGGTACTGCCATCCCACGCAATCCGCCTTGTACTCGCGCACCAGATCGAGCACCGCAAGGTAGTCCCTAAGCTGCTCCTTGGTCGCTGTCTCGTCGAAGTCCTCGGCCCCCTTCTCCCGCCAGTGGAAGGAAACGCCCCTGTCCACCACGAACGCAAACGCCTCCTCGATGCGGCGCGGGTCGATCGAGCGACCGCGGTCCACGATCCACGCTTGGTCGACCTTGTGCTCCGTGAAGCCGTGACGCACCAGGAGCCGGGGACCGAAGTACCCGTTGATCATGCCCATCGACGTGTCTCCCAGCATCAGGATGAGCACGCGTCGGTCCTTGATGTTTTTGGCCACCAGCTTCGCGAGCGTCGACGCAGCCGGCGATACGCAGGCATGCAGAGAGAGTCCGTCCTCTGGATACGTGATCCGGCCGGTCGTACACCACGTCTCGAGCCGGGCCATGAAGACCTCGTCCCGGGTCCAGTCGGTCGCATCGGTCCACACGCGAGAGCAAGGCCGCCCAAGCAACTCGAGGCAGGCAGCCGTGTTGAGCAGTCCCACCAGCCCGGGCCATTGCCCAGAAAAGTTGCTGGCAAGCAGCAGCGGGTTGTCCTTGCCCACCACCCCGTCCGTCGTGTGGGGACCGTAAATCCAGTGCACGCACACGCCGACCATGGGGTCCTGGATCGGCCCCAGCTTCTCAATCGACTCGTGCGGCTTCGAAAGGAACCCCTCAACCAGGTAGGGTTCGCGTCCCAGCTTGCGCAGAGCGCGATCGAGCTGGGTCGTGGCCTCCTTGATGCTGGGGCGCGCCAAGTCGTTGGGGATGCTTCGGCCGTCACCCGGCCAGAACAGTGCAACTCTGCTACCCATGCGGGGATCTAGAGCACCACGACGCACCTGACGCAAGCCTGGCAGCGCCGCACATGGCGCCAGCTCACCGCCGTCGCCGAAGAGCCGCCTTCGCCACTTGCCTCGAAATGAGCCCCTTCTCCCTCCACTGCTCCACCCTCCACGGTTCGGCAGACTCCGCCCACCTCGGCAGCTTCAGCTCGAACTCATCCCATGTTGCGAGCCCCGCATCCACCCAGTCGCACGCATGGTCCAGCGATGCTTCCGGCTTCCATCCTCCGGTCTTGCCCTCGAAGTCCTTCCAGGTGCAAAGCCCCTCCCTGACCCAGGCGGCGGCCTGATCCAGCGACGCGACAGGCTTCCATTCTCCGATCCGGTCCGGGAAGTCCCTCCATGTTCGCAATCCCTCGGCGACCCACTGCCCGGCCTGCTCGAACGAAGCACTTGCGCCCCATTCGGGTAGCCTGGGAGCCAGCCCCCCCCAGAAACACACGCCCGCGTCGACCAGGTCAGCGGCTTGCTGCAACGTCAGGGTAGAACGCCAACGGGGAACCTGCTCCCACACCCCAGCAGGCGCGCACGCACCGCCACGCAGCCACACGATCGCCTGCTCCGGGCTGGAAAGGGGAACCCACGGGTTCACTCGCTCCCCAAAGTCCGCCCAGCTGCACAGCCCCAACTCGACCCAGGCCGACGCCTGCTCAAACGAAGCCTCGGACGTCCACGAGCGAACCCGGTGCCGAAGCTCCGCCCACGTGCACAATCCCCCTGTCACCCACGCCTGCGCGTCATCCAAACCGACCGTGTCTCGCCACGCGCCAACCCTCGAGCGCAGGTCCTCCCAAGAACAGAGGCCACTGCGAACCCATGCGGCCCCCAACTCGACATCCACCTGCGCGTACCAGTCTGGGAGCCGCTGCCGCAACGCGTCCCAAGGGACCACGCCGGCCTCGACCCACCCTCTCGCCTGCTCCAAGGCCACGTCCGGCACCCACTCGGCCACGCGTTCCCGGAAGTCGAGCCATCCACACACACCGGACCCCACCCACGCTTCGGCGACGGCAAGGTCAGCCATCGGAAGCCAATCGCGGACACGACCCCGAAAGTCCTCCCATCCCAAAAGGCCCGCATCCACCCAGGCCACGGCCTGGTCGAAGCGCGCAGCCCACGCCCACCCGGACGCCCGATCCGCAAACTCCCGACGCAGGCAGAGCCCGTCACGCACCCACGTCGCCGCTAGGTCTGGATCCGTAGACCGAGCCCATTCTTGCAGCCGCTCCTGGAAGGACTCCCACGTGCACAGCCCGTCCCGCACCCACGACGTTGCCATCGGGAACGAGACCTCGGAAGACCAACGCGCGAGCTGCGAGCGAAAGTCTGCCCAGCTGCAGACGCCCGCGCGAACCCACGCCCCCGCCTGTGAAAACGTCACCGCCTTCCAGCGCGCCATCGCCTCCCGATCCCAAGCGATGAGGTCCCGACTCGCCTCGAGAAATCCTTCGACTTCGCGGAGGGATCCCGCGCTCGCCCCGATCTGCTCGAAGCTCCCCAGCGTGCCGCCGTCGGTGAAGATGACCAGCCCGTGCAGGGCTCGGCTGGCAGCCGTGTAGAGCTTGCGCGCGAGGTGACGATCGGTAGGCCAAGCGGACGCGGGCGCCCACACCGGCAAGACCTGGAACTCGAGACCCTTGATGTGGTCGAGGTCCAGGACCCAGAAGAGGTTGCCGGCGTCTCTGTCAGAACGGGCCGTCAGATCGAGCAGAACCGGACACCCCGCCTGACGCGCCGCCCCCTCGGCCGCATCCAGAGTCACCGCACACACGACGGGAGCAGGTCCCTCCCCCGTGCCCCCGCTTCCCCCAGACGCACCGAGCCCGAACCGATCGGATAGGCGCCCCAGGAAACGTGCGATCGCCACCGTGTTCCTTCGGTTGCCGTGCAGCTCCACGCACGAGAACGTGGGAGCCCGATGGCCGATCAGCCGCATGGCCGCCTCCACCCCCTCCCACGAGAACCGCGTGTCCCGGATGTCCTGCGCTTCGTCGCCACAGAAGAACGCCAGACGAGGACGGTCACCCATGAGAATGCATACCAGCCACTCGATGGGCGTCAGATCCTGAGCCTCGTCGATGAAGATCGCATCGAACGGCAGGCTCGCCGAAGCCGCTGGGGACCGATAGTGCTCGTAGGCTGCCCAGGCCAAATCCAGCACGTCGGGTGCACCATCGAGCTGACTTCGGTAGGCGTCGTAGGCCACCTTCAGAGGCTCGCTGACGTGATCCGGCAGAGCCTCCCCCGCCCTCGGTTGCTGACCTCGAAAGGCCGCCGACCCACGCATCCGCTGCAACTCCCACCACGCCGCCTCGGGGTCGCCTCGAAGCCCCAGCTGACTCCAGGCGCGCTTGAACAACCGCTTGCCCCCCTTCGGGCTGCCGAATCTCGCACGCAAGAGTCCGCTCAGACTCGTGAACTCCACCTGGTGCCGCTCCCACCCCGGAAGCCGCTCGAACACCGATCGGCACCACCCCGCAAGACTCCTCGAGTACGTCAAGAACGCAGGCCGCTCGATCGAACCCGCCACGAGCAGCTTCAACATCCTGTACAGCAGCACCGTCGTCTTCCCAGTCCCGACACCTCCCCGCAGGAAGACCGGCTGGTCCTCCGCCGCACGGGTCAACGCCCGCTGCTCGGGCGTCAGGTGCAAAACGGGGTCGATCTGGCTCTCCGCCCACCGGTCGATGTCCGCTTCCGACACCTCGACCAACGGGAAGAATCCTCCGGATCGCGCCTCGCGCTCCTGACCCGCCTCCATGATCGCGCCGTCGTCGCCCCCGGGGCCCCACGCGTCAGGGACCTCCATCAGGTCTCCTCGGTCTTCGACGACCGGATCGGAGATTCCCATTCGACGGCCAGCCGTGCGCACAGCATCGTCGTGATGACCCGCGCACCAGAGAACCACATGAAGGCCTTCGAAACTGTCGCTCACCGTCCTCTGGAGCGTGAAGACGATTCGATCGCCTCGGTTGAGCCGAGCCTCGAACACCGGTTGCGCGAAGCCCGCGAGCTTCTTGACCCGTACACCGGCACTGCTCCACCGGTCACGGTCGAGCGTCTTGAGCTTCCACAGACAGGCGTGGATGTCCGGTCGCGCGGCGGGAGGCACGTCCCGCATGAAGCTCTTGTGCGCGAGAATTCCGATACGCTGGTGCGGCGACGGCATGCCGGCTCACCGACCTGAAGGGGGGTCGATGGCCAGAACCGCGGGCTGGCGCGCCCCGGGTCGCTTCTCGCGGCGTGGGTCCCGTGGTTCGGTTTGGAAAGCGCGGTCGGAGAACCCCACCACGAGACCGCCAAACATGGAGACCACGGGGTCTTCCAGATCGCTCGCGCCACGCACCGTCGCTCCGCCCCACCCCACCCGTGTGTCCACGCACAACTCGAGACGCCAAGCATCGCCGCAAAGACGACCGGACAGAAGGTCCACGTCCGCGAGCGGCCCATCCATCAGGACGTGTGTGTGTTGAATCTCTAAATGAACGACGCTCCAGTGCACGGAGGCGTGTCCCCCGACCTCGAACGCCTTGCCGAGCTTGCGCTCGGTTTCGTCGCCGGTGTTGAACCGCCCAGCGAGGACCGGTCCGACACGTCCCGCCACCTCCACGAGGTGTTTGGGCTGCAGGAATTGGTATCCGATCTGGAGCTGCGGGACCTCGAGCAGCGATTCGTACAGCTTGTCATTTCCCAGCAAATATCCTCGCATGCCGAGGCGGACGATCGGGCCCTGGCCCTGCGAGAAGGGGAACCGAAGCCCCGCAGCCACGTCCATTCCGACGCCGCCCTCCAGCCCCAACGAGCCCCCGCCCAAGAACGCGAAGCTCGCCTCCCGAACGGAGAAATCTCGGTAGGCGGCGTATCGCTCCGCATGTCCCGCGAGCGAGAGCCCCATGCCCCTCCCCGTGTCGTCCGCGTCGCTCCCCTGCAGCCTGGTGATGGACACGCGCGCTCCGGTGGAGCCACTGGACGCCGCAGCGTCGAAGCGTCGCTCCACCCAAGCCTCCCGCTCGGAGCTGGCCTCACAAGGTGAATCATCCTTTTCAGGACAGGCTGAGGCAAGCCTCGGAACCAGGACCCACAACCCCAGCATCCCGGCCCCCAGCAAGACACCGCGGGAATGGAGGAAAGCAAAGCCCATGGGCCGTCACATGTCCTGCAGGTTGAGGCCGCCGGGGTACCAGTAGCTCGTGTATTGTCCGTATCCGTATACAGAAATACCGAACGGGTCGGTCGACGTGATCGTGTGGTTGCCGTTGCCCGTGTTGCTCACGGGAACACGTGCCACGCTGTAGCCCGAGCTGCCGACGGCCTCGAAGCCCGTCACGGCCGTACCGTCGAGAAACACCTGGGCGCTCGATGGCGCCGTGACGTTGACGTAGCTGTACGTGTAGTTCACGGGAGCGTGGAACAGATAGTCTTGACGGAACTGGGGCGTGGTCACGGCCAGAGCCATGGCCGGATCGCCCGCACCACCGCCAGCCTGCTGTCCCTTCATGTACTGCGAGACGATGACGCGACTGCTGGCCGTGATACGGTAGGCGGCGGCGGAATCGAGCTCGATGTACCCGCCGGCAGACGCGATGCTCGCAGGCCAAGCCGCACTCGGGGGGTCGTAGGTGAGCGTGGTGTTCGCATCCACCGCCACGACCCGCGTGAACACGGCCTTCGGCGTCGTCTGTCCCGGCAGAGAGGTGGCCGACACGATGTAGTCGCTGCCAAGCGTGACGAGCGGGAACATCGATTCCTCCAGGTGATCGCACGCCGCCACGGACGAGGGCACGTAGGTGCAGTCGTGACCCCCGATGACCTGGATCGGCTTGTCGGAGGAGACGCGCGTTCCGGTCAAGTCGTGCGTCGCGTTGTTACCGGAAAGCACCTGCAACACGTCCCCCGCGTTCAAGGTCACGGTGCCCGAACCATCCGCAGCCAACCCCGCCCCCACGCGGATCTGAGAGGTCGGCGAAGCCGCGATGCTCACGGTCGTCCCGTTCTCCGAAGCCACAACCGCGTAGAACCCAGGGTAGAACGACCCTCCGAAAGCCCAGGATTGCCTGCTCACGACGAGGTAGTCCTGGCGCCATGCCGTCGCGGGAAGTAGCAACGAAGCGTCGTTCGTGTACGTGTAGGAGCCCCCCGAGGTGTATTCGAGGGGGTTGAACTGGTAGACCGTCACAGGCTGGGTCGACCGGAGACGATACGACATACCGTCGAACCGCTGCGTGCCCGAGGCCGTGCGCAATGCGTTCCACGGCAACTGGATGACCGCGACCGAACCGGCCGCAACGTTCTCGGTCGCCACCGTCGATGCGCCCTGGGTAACCGTAACCGTTGCGGCGTCCGTCGTGGTGTTGGACACCGCGACCGCGAAGTGCCCCAGGGTGTACGGAGCGCTCGGCTGCAAGGCCGAGTTGACCGTCACGGTCGGATAGTAGTCGCAGCCGATGTAGCTCTGCCCCAGGTTGCCCGGAGAACACGGGCCCGTGCAGGAAGCGTTCTCGCAGGTGCTTCCCACCAGCGGGTCGCAAAGCGTCTCGACCCACCCGGAACCGTCCCATGCGCATTGCCGCAACGTGTTCCCCTGGCACTCGCTCTCGAGCGGGTTGCAGACCACGCACCCGTACAGCGTGTTGCAGATCAAGTTGCCACAGTCCTGCGGGGTCTCCCATAGCCCGTTCGCTTCGCATGCCCGCATCACGTTGTTGTCGCATTCGATGGCGCCGACGACGCACGGAGCCTCGATACCGTCACAGTTCTCGTCCACCGTGTTGCCCGTGATCTCGAGCATCCCCGGGTTCACCTGCCCGTCAGCATCGTCGCAGTCCCCCGCAACCGCCGCGTAACCCAACGTCGACGGGCACCCCTCGATGTTCGTCGCCGCATCGTCCACACCGTAGTGGTCACCGTCCTGGTCCACGTACAGCGTCACCTCCACTCCCTCGTCGACGTTCCCATCGCAGTTGTCGTCGAGCCCGTTGCATTCCTCGAGGATCCCCGGGTTGACGTTCGGGTCTGTGTCCACACAGTCCCCCGGAAGCTCCGCAAACCCCGTCGGAGGCGTGCAGCCCGTCACGTTCGTGGCGGGATCGTTGACGCCGTAACTGTCCGAGTCCCCGTCGTAGTAGAACGTCTTGGTCGCCCCCTCGTCCGTGTTCCCGTCGCAGTTGTCGTCGATCCCATTGCAAAGCTCGTCCGCACCGGGGTTGATGTCCGGGTTGCTGTCGTCGCAGTCCACGGACACGTCGAACCCGTCCTCATCGTCGTCTTGGCCGGTGCCCGTGCCTCCCGTACCGCCGCCTCCCGATCCGGCTTCTCCGGCGGCCCCAGAGGCACCGCCCGTACCTCCCGTACCTCCCGTACCCCCTGCGCCTCCTGTCGCGCCCGTTCCGCCCGTGCCCCCCGTTCCCCCTCCCGAGCCGGCCGCCCCGCCGCTTTGCTCGGAATCGGACGAAGACCCACAGGCCGACAAGGCAAGGGCCGCAGACAGGGCGAGAACGATCGTGGCCGCGGAAGAGCGCATGAGAACCTCCTGTCAAAGATGCCGACGTGGCGGAAAGGGCGGATGGTACGTATCGTACGGGAGCCCGACCACGAGGGCGAGAACAAGATGCCAGCCCCCAAGCGACGCAACCGCCCAGCCAGCCTCCTAGCCGCCCGCTTTGCCGGTGTTCTTGCCATCTGTTCGAGTCCCGTCGGCTGCACTCACTACGCCCGCCTCGATGTCATCACGGACGAGTTGGCTGCCATGAGCCCTCCCTGGTTCGCCGAGCATCGAGAGACCTTCCGCGCTGTCCTCGCCACGAGTCTCTCCCAGGACGCGTACGTCTGCGACCCGTTGCCCAGTGAGGTGTTCCACGGACCGGCGCCCCAGGGATGGCGCACCATCCGCGGCACGATGCCCCACTACGGCCTGTACTACGGTCCCATGCAGTACGACATTCGGCAGGACCAGGGACGCTGGCGGGTCGAAGTGCGCTACGCCGTCGCGGTTCCCGAAGGGCTGGGGGACCTCGAGCTGCCCGACTGCGAGCTCTCCGATCAGTTGGAAGGACGCCTCACATGCGCAGGGGTTCCCTACGCACGATCAGGCACGCTCGACGCCTGCCCTGGGACGGGGACCTTTCGAGCCCGCGCCTCCCGCCACAACATCGAAGCCCTTCTGGCGCGCTGGTCCTGGGACGCAGAGCGCTACTACAACCGCGACGCGAACGCGTTCGGCCTGCCGATCGCGTACGACTTCAGCTTCAGGCCGATCCCATCGCAAAGCGAGGCGGACGGACCGGTCCACTTGCGCGTTCCACTGTCCCCAACTTGCGGAAGGACGCCGTACTTCCAGGCCATGCGGTCGGGGTGGACAATGCCCATCTTGGCTCACGAGGTCGGCCACATGCTGGGGCTTCTCGACGAATACGAGATGTTCTCCGGCATCGTGGGTTTCTACCCCAAGACGCCGTTCCGGGGCGCGGACCGCAGTCGCTTCGGGCTGTCCATGAAAGAGGAATCCGTGGTGCTTCCCCTCCACCACTACCTGGTGCTGCGTCGCTTCTTTTGTCCCGAACCGGATAGCACGGATCCCTATCGTCACGCCCTGCCGACGGGATTGGGGAGCGCGAAGATTCCGATGTTGCGGGGGCTGACGGTCGCGTCGAACACGGTGGCCACGGAGACGGAGTAGCCTCGCTCCCTGAGCAGAGCGGCACGATCCAACACGACGGCAAGCTCCACCAACCGGGCGAAGGCCGCGCGAGGGAGGGAGAGGCGACGCATCACCCCGTACTCGAGACGTGCGTGCTGCTCGAAGGTCTCCACGTCGGCGGCGGTAGCCAATGGAAGACCTCGGGCTCTCAGCGCCTGCTCGGCCAGCGAGCGGAGCCCGTGATAGGCTTGACGGCGATTGACACCGCGCATTTCCGCCCCGGGGCTGACCGTGCATCCCTGGCCGCGGAGCAACAAGCGCAGTGCGTAGCGGGCTTGTCGTGACCGCATGGTGTCGGTCAGGCTGGCCTCGACGCCCTGGGTGAGCTGGCTGAGGTTGGCGAGCCCCAGGACGCCACGGGGAAGGTGGAGACCCATGTCTCGTCCAGATCGGGATACGGGCTCCCTGACCTCGCCCCGCACTTTCTGAGGACAGCACGACACGAGAAGCACCCGAGCCCCGGATTCGGAAGCCCGTTGCACCAACACGTCGCCCACCTCTCCGCAGGCGTGAAGCCCAACCACCAGGTCCGACTCGCGCAGGTCGAACGGGTCTCCAAAGGCGTCCCAGAACCGGAAGTCCACGCGACCATCCTCGGCAAGACGACGGGCAACGCGAATCAACGCCTCGTTCCTGTCGAGCCCGACGGCCTCTTTGTCCCACGCGCGGGCAGCGGCGCGGGTGAGATGCCCCTGCCCCGCCCCCACGTCGACGATCCGGTTGGCGCCCTCGGCAAGGCTCTGTGCCAGCGACAGCAGCCCGCCCAACTGGGCTTGCTTGCGCGCTTTCACGCGGTGGGTCTCCAGCCCCAAAGCCGGCACGGCCGGCCCGATCGAGGGGATGTCGGAGGCGGCCCGAACCTGCTCCATCACCGAGAGCAAGGACGAGGGGGCGTCGCCTCTCCGACGAAGCAGGTCCACGAAGCCATCCGCTTCGCACTGAACCAGCGCTTCCTCGGAGAGGGACAGCAGGAACTCGGACCAACCTCGGCCGGCACACCAGGGCGGCACAGTGGGCTCGTTGACCCTTCCCTGCACGATGTCGCGATGGTCTCGAAGCAAGGAAGCAACTTGCGTGAGGCGGGACTCCACGTCGAGCGGCGGTCCATCGGGCAGCGGGGAGGAACAGCGGCTCATTCTGTGGCGCTCAGTCGACAGGCTCCACGCACACGGCCCCGCGTGTGGCGTCGAGCACGGCTTGCTTCATCCCCTCCAGCCCATCCTCGGACACGTCGAGACGCAGCGCGACGCCATGGTCGTCGTACGCCTCGTCGACCTTGTGGGCGTCGAAGCGCTCGATCAAGGGATACACGTGACCGACCGCGTCGAAGGGGACACGGACCACGACCTGTCTCCGAGGTTTGACCTCGGTTCGACTCGCGCGGCGCAAGCACTCGGCGGCAGCCCCCCCATAGGCACGGACCAGGCCACCGGCGCCGAGCTTGATGCCACCGAAGTACCGCGTGACGACCACCATCACATGGTCGAGGCGCTGTCCTTCGATCGCCGCAAGGATGGGTCGCCCCGCCGTTCCGCCAGGCTCCCCATCGTCTGAGAACCGGTACAGCGGCCCGACCTTGTACGCCCAGCAGTTGTGGGTCGCGTCGGTCTCTCGCACGGCCTGAAGAAACGCCGCCGCGGCCTCCGGAGAGTCCGCGCGCGAGGCGCGCACCACGAACCGGCTCTTCTTGACGGTCGTTTCGTGGGTTGCCGGCCCGTCCAGCGTCAGCATCGCGGGAACTCTACTCCGTTCAGGGGACCCGAGAGCGAGGTTGTTTATGCTGCGTGACAGCACATCAGTCAATTTTATACTCAGTGTAATAATGGCATTTTTGCGTTTGAAGCAGCCATGAGCGGTCTGAGTCATTGTGCAAGTCGCTCAGGCGCCGATCCGGCGCTGGCAGAACATGCACTGACATTATCCATTGATGTTGACACGGCAACAATGAGTCCGTAGTTACTCACTGAGTTGGCGTTGATTCAATAGGGGACGCCCCGTCGAGATTCCGGAAAGCACACGAATGCCTTCAGAAGGACCCCGACTCTCCGCCCGTGAACGCAGCCAGTTGGAGACCCACCAGCGCCTCCTCGATCACGGCACCCGCATGTTCGCCTCCCAAGGCGTGTCGCGCGCTCGTGCCATCGACATCGCTCGCGCCGCGTCCGTCGCCATCGGCACCCTCTATCTCCACTTCAAGGACAAGGACGGCCTCCTGCGCGAAGTCCTCGTCGTCGGCATCGGCAAGCTCCGTCGCCCCCTGCGAATCCTCGCGGAAGAACGGGGACAGCCCTTCTCCCACACCTTGAGACGCCACGTGGAGGTCATGGTCGACTTCGTGGTCCAGCACCCCGAACTCTCTCGGGTCATGTTTCATCCTGAGGTCTTCCACACCCCCATCGGGAGGGACGTGGTCGACTTCATGACCCTCACGGCGGAGAACCTCCTGCGGGAAGGCATGGCTTTTGGCGAGGTCCGACACGACATCGACGCCACCGTTGCCTCCCAAGCGCTCGTGGGAATGCTGCTCCACGTCCTGTCCTGGTGGGCGGAGATGCCTTCGCGGGCGCCGCGGGAGCAGGTGGTCGAAACGCTCGTGGCCTTCCATATGGCCGCGCTGCTGAAGAACTGACACACGCCTGCCGCGACTTTTGCCCACCACGTGCTAGGAGTGCCTGGCATCAAAACTGCCATGCCGCGTTCACTTCCCACCCGAGCACATCCGTGACCGACCCGCGTCTCCTGCCGCCTGGGCGTCTCGGACGGCTTGCGCGCCTTGCCGCCGCAGGGGCTCGCCTCGGCGCCCGACGCTTGGGCGGTGGCGACGAGCGCGACAACGCCCTCGACGCGATGCATGTGCTGGGCAACCTGCGCGGACTCGCGACCAAGTTCGGCCAGATGGCGAGCTACGTGGACGGGGTCCTCCCGTCTGCCCAGCGAACCACCTACGGCGACGCGATGGCTGCGCTGTTCAAGGCGGCCACCGCATCCCCCCAGCAAGCTGTGCAGAGGGTGGTGGAGTCCGAACTCGGCGCCCCCTTGCAGGACCTCTTCGCCGCATGGACCCCGGAGCCCATCGCATCGGCGTCCATAGGACAGGTGCATCGCGCCCGCCTCCACGACGGGGCGGAGGTGGCCGTCAAAGTGCAACACCCTGGGATTCGGCAGGCGCTCGAGAGCGACCTTGCCAACGCAGGGTTGGTGGAGGCCCTGTTCGGCAGCTACCTCGGAGCCGGCTTCAACGCGTCCGGTGTGCTCGCCGAAGCCCGGGAGCGCTTCCTGGAAGAGCTCGACTACCTTCGAGAAGCGGCCAGCCAGACGCGCTTCAGGGAGATCCACGGCGATGACCCCCAGATCCGGATACCTCGGGTCATCGCTGATCGGAGCTCCGGCCGGGTACTGACCACGGAGCTAGTCGGAGGACTCACGCTCGACGAGGCCGCGCTTCGTCCAAGCGACGAGCGACGAGCTTGGGCGGAAACGATGTGGCGCTTCGTCTTCCGGGGAAGCCTTGTGGGAGGGCTGTTCAACGCAGACCCGCATCCGGGCAACTTCTTCTTTCAGGAGGGAGGCGCCGTAGCTTTCATCGACTTCGGTTGCATCCAGCCCTTCCCCGAAGATCAGCTTCCCCATGCCATCGTCGCCCATCAGGCATCCATAGAGCGGAACGAAGCAGCCTTTCTCCGCGCAGGAGCCCGCATGCTGGACGTCCAGCCGGGCCTTCACGCCGACCTTGCCGTCGGCTTCATGCGCCAGTGCTTCGAGCCGCTGTTCGCCTCCCCGTTCCGCATGACAAGCGAGTACGTCGCCGCCCTCGTGCAGCAACTCCAGAACTCAGCCCTTCAGGCACGGCATCTCCCGGCCGATCAGATCAACCCCCTCCCGAAGGGCGTGCTCTTCCTCAATCGCTTGCAGTTCGGCTTCTACTCCGTCCTCGCTCGCCTCGACGTCGACGTGGACTACGCCGCGATCGAGCGGCCGATCCTTGCGGAAGCGCGAGCGAACGCGTTGGCGGCTGACGAGCAGCGCGTCGCCGGTCAGTCCAAACGCTGAAACACACTCACAACGTCCGGTGGGGCTTCCGTCGCGAAGGCCCTCAGACGCTCGGGGTCGAACACGACGAGCAGGCACTCCTGGGCCGAGACGAACGTCCCCTCCGTCGCGAGGCCGTGAAGGGCGTCTCGCAGGCCGATCCACTTGTCCGACCCGAACGTCGTGGTCGGGGCATCTGCCGAGGCGTACTCGACGGTCCCTTCCGCCACGAGGTAGACGACGGGCGGGACCTCGCCGGGCGTGTTGAGTAGCTCGTTCGCCTGCGATCTCCGGAGGCCCGTCACACAAGCGAGGATCCTGTCACGCATTCGAGCATCGAGGGTTTGCGTGGTCTCGTGCATGGAAAAAAACGAATCGAGTCGTCGAAGCGCGCGAGATCCCTCGAGCCGCGTCAGGACCATGGGCATGCGTGAGCCAAGATCGCGCAAGGCAGTGCCCCGGAACCCCCAGACCGAGGTGAGGCACTCCGCTCGAACCGTGGCCGTGCAGGTCGACCCGGCGTCGCCCAGCACGCTCGTCTCCCCCACGAGGTCCCCCGGAAAGCAACACCGCACCACGCGAGACCCACCGTCTGGAGCCTGCAGACGGATCGACAGGATGCCGGAGCGTACCACGTACGCCCGCACTGCCTCCGCGCCCTCCTGCAGCAGCACCTGCCCCTGTTCGACGGTCGATTCAGAGCCGAGTTGCTCGATCTGCTCGATCTCGTCCTGCCCCAACCCCGCGAACACCGGCGCCTGACCCAGGTGCTCGATCGGGCGAAGGCGCCTTCGAGAAAGGTCGAGAAGCTGCTTCACGGGACTCGTCGCGAAGGACTCCTCCCCCAGCACGCGAAGCGCGATGCTTGCGACCAGCTCGAGGGCCCTTACCTCGGACCGGTCCGCGAACTCGCGCGCCGCGGCCTCCAAGTACTGCAATGCAATGTCCGAGTTGCCCAGGCGAAGCTCGATCTCCCCCATCTCCACCAGGGTGAAGCGCCTGGTCTCCCCGTCCGTCAGCAGTTGCGGCAGCAGGTCCCGCACGACCAGAAGGTCCTCGCGACGCCCCGCGGACTTCAGCTGCTTGATTCGCTCCCGGAGGTCCAACCCATCGTCGAGAGCGGACAGCGCACCGTCGACGTCCTCGTCGAAGCCGATCGAAACGTTCGGCCCCGACACCGGTCCCGTCAGGTCGAGATCGGTGAAAAGGTCCATGGCTTTGGAAACCGGCGGCTCGCTGGCAGGGCTCCGAGCGGAGCGAATCCCCTCCACGAGGTCATCGACTGTACAGGCCTCGATCAAGCGGCCGTCTTCGTGAACCGCCAGGTGCCCGATCGGGATTTCGCCCAACCCGGTGGCGCAGACGACTTCCCCTCGCCAGGTTCGCCCCGACGCCTTTCGCACGACAGCGACCTCGCGCAGCTCGAGGACCTGGCCGAAGGTCTCGCGCAGGTAGGCAGCCATGACGGTGCGGGCTTGGTCGTTGTCCATCCGAGCGAAGGTCTCCAAGCGTACGGGCCTGGCAGTGTGCCGAGCCACCGGGCGAACTGCCAGCGGAAAGATCTTCTGCAACGCAGGCGCACAGGACTGTCGCCGTGCTGGTTTCCACCATCCGGGGTCCAGGTCGACAGAAACGAAAAAGTCCCGCCTGACCCTCCCGCCATGACGGCCTATCCCATGAAAAATCGGAGGTCCGTCGCGGGTTTCGTCGACGACATAAGTTCCGGTACGAATCCTTTTGGGTTGTCAGGGCTCCAAACTTCACGTCATGGGTAGCTTGGCTACCCGGTCCCGAGCCGGATGGGGGCACCCTTCGGCGAGGAATGGCACCGACACACGCGGGCGCTTCGGCCCGTTCAGCGCGGAGATCATCGCATGGAACTGTCCCCTCATGACAAAGGCGTCGTCAACATCACCCCCGACCAGCTGCGCGAGTACATGGGAGCGCACCCGGAATCGGACTACGTCCTGATCGACGTTCGCCAGCCCGAGGAGTACCAGGCGCAGCACATCCCCGGGGCAAAGCTGATGCCCTTGATGGACCTCGAGCATCGGGTCGACGAGGTGGTGGGCACACGGGAGCGCAACCGGATCTTCCTCTGCCGAAGCGGCGGACGCTCAGGTCGTGCGGCAGGATTCTTCGCGGAGGCACGCGGTGTGGCGAACGTATTCAACGTGGCGGGAGGAATGCTTGGCTGGAGTGGGCATGCCTTGCCTGACTTCCCGAACCTCAAGACCTTCGAAGCGACGGCCACGGTGGCTGACGTATTGCTGCAAGCGATCGACCTGGAGAAGGGGGCGGATCGGCTGTATGCCGGACTGCTCGAGCACTTCAAGGGGAAGCCTCAACACGAGGTCATCGAGTTGCTGTCGAAGGCCGAAGAGGCTCACGGTCGAGCGGTCTACGGCGCGCTTCGAAAGGTCTCCGAAGGACAGCTGCAGAACTTCGAGACACTGTACGCGGAGATGAAGGGCGACATCCTCGAGGGTGGAGAGCCTGTCGAGACCGCCATCGCTGCAGCCAGGAAGGCTGTCGAGCACGGGACCGAGGCGTTGCTCGAGCTGGCCCTGGAGCTCGAGCTTCGGGCGTATGATCTGTACCGCAACTTGGCTCACAAGACGGAGGACGAGTCTTTGCGAACGACGTTCCTCGACCTCGCGGAGCAAGAGAAACGTCACGCGAAGGCTCTGCTCAAAGCCATTGGAAAGGCAGCCGCCGCCTGAAGGCGGCAGAATTCAGAAACACGAACGGGCGCAGCCGCTTTCTCGACGCACGGTGGGACGAAGGGAGTTCCCCTCGCACGGGCGCTGCACCAGCAAGGAAGAGCGAAGGAGAACACCATGGACATCAAGACCTTCTACGACAAGAGAACGTTCACGCTGACCTACGTCGTCTACGACCCGAGCAGCCGTGATGCGGTGGTCATCGACCCGGTGCTCGACTACGAGCCAGCCTCCTCGAAGACTTGGACGGAGTCTGTGGACGCAGTGATCGACTTCGTCAACAAGGAGAAACTGCGGGTTCGCTTTGTGATGGAGACGCACGCTCACGCGGACCATCTGTCGGGAGCGCAGCGAATCAAGGACGCATGCCCGAACGTCAGGCTCGCCATTGGGGCTCGGATCACCGAGGTGCAGAAGGTCTTCAAGAAGGTCTTCGACCTGCCGGATGCTTTCCCGACGGACGGGAGTCAGTTCGACGTCCTGTTGCAGGATGGGTCGAAGCTCGAGGCCGGGTCTCTGAGGGTGGAGACGATGTTCACGCCGGGTCACACACCGGCTTGCGCGACGTACAAGATCGGGGATGCGATCTTCACGGGGGACGCGATCTTCATGCCGGACGGCGGGACGGGTCGGTGTGATTTCCCTGGAGGAAGCGCGACGGATCTGTATCGCTCGATCACGCAGCGGATCTTCGCGTTGCCTGACAACACGCGCATGTTCGTGGGTCACGACTACCAGCCTGGGGGTCGCGAGCTGGCGTACGAGACGACGGTGGGCGCACAGAAGGAGGGCAACGTGGCGCTCCGTGCGAGCACGACGGAGGCTGACTTCGTATCGTTCCGGGAGAAGCGGGACGCCACGCTCAACGCGCCCAAGCTTCTGTTCCAGAGCGTCCAGGTGAACGTGGATGCGGGACGTCTGCCCAGCGCGAACAGCAACGAGATTCGCTACCTGAAGATCCCGCTCAACGCGTTCAGGCCGGACAAGGATCCCCCGCCGGCGTCGTTGGAGCTATGCGAGCCTCGCCAGGTGAGCCCGCAGAACTGACGGCGCACCATTTCGCCTGCCTTCCCCAAGAACTTGTGCAAGATCCAGTCGTAGGGACCGTACAATGGTCGACGGGCTGGGAAGTGGCGGCACAAGATTCCATTTTCAGAAGGTATCTTCCGCTCCGCGCCTTTCGTGGCGAAGTGGGCGTGTTGTACCTGTGTTCGGACTTGAGCACGCGGGCACCGGTGGGGGTCAAGATCGTGGAGCCTGAGCTCGCGCCGGGGGCGGCATTCTTGGATGCGGCCCGTCGGTGGGTGGAGCTCGGCGAGCATCCTAACATCGTGTGTGCCCGGTGCATCCAGCAGGAGGATCCGCTTTGCCTGGTGGTGGACTTCGTGGAGCCTGCGAGCGGTGTGGAGTCCCCTGCCCTTCGCAGCTGGATGGGGAGCACGATCGTACCGGACGCTGCGTGCGCGATCGCGCTCGGGATTGCGCGAGGAATGTGCCATGCCACGGGGAAGGTTCCCGGCTTGGTGCATGGGGATTTGCGGCCTGAGAACGTCTTGATCGGGAGGGATCTGCGCGCGCGGGTCACCAACTTCGGGTTGGGGTTGAGGGCGCCGGCGCTTGCTCCCCAGGCTCGGTACTGGGCCCCGGAGCGATGGACGGGGTCGGCGAGCATGCCGGCGGACATCTACGCGTTCGGGCTCACGCTGGCGGAAATGCTCGCGGGGGCCATCGCGGTTCCGACGGAGGATGCGGAGGCGATCGAGGAAGCCCACCGTCTGGGCGCTCCCCGGCAGGGCGCCTCGTCGAGTGGTATTCCCTCCGACCTGGTCCCGCTGATCGAGGCATGCTTGGCCGCGTCGCCATCGGAGCGTCCGGACAGCTGGGAGAAGATCGCTGGCGAGTTGGGAGACCTGTGGCCCCGCGTGAGCGGCCTCGAGGCTCCGCGGATCCCGGACGAGCTCAGCAAGTCCAGGGACGAGGTGCTCATGCGAGCCTGGTCCTCCCAGGCCATTGCGCACGCCTTGCGTGACCGCGGGGCCACCGAGCCTGCGTTGGTTGCCTACCGCGGCGTTGCGCGAACGGCTGCCCGGGAGGGAGATCCGACCCTCGAGGCCTCTGCCGTGAGCCAGGTCGCGCGGATGCTTCAAACCCTAGGAGAGCTCGATGCGGCGCTCCGGGAACTGTGGCACGCGCTGAGTCTGCGTCGCGCGATGGGGGATGGGAGCGGTCAGGCCGTGGTTCTGTGCATGCTCGGGGACGTGTACGCCCTCCAGGGTGACCTCGACAACGCGCTGGGCGTGCTGTTCGCCGCCGCACGGCTCTTCGCGGAAGAAGGGGATCGTCGCGGCGTCGCCGCATGCAGGATGCAGATGGTCCCACTGCTCAACGCCGCGGGTCGCACGACAGAGGCCCGGGAGGCAGAATCGGAAAGCCGACTGCTCCTGGCTGACTTGCGCGACAAGGCGTGAGCGCGTCGCGGGGTCGTGCTCATCGGTCCAGATGGTGCTCCCGTAGCTTGCGCCACAAGGTGGTTCGGCTCATGCCGAGGGTGTCCGCGGCTTCGGACTTTCGACCGCGTGCCTGCGCCAACGCATCCAATATCCGTCGTCGTTCGCGGTCGGCCGCCGACGAATCCGTCCCCTCCCCTTCGTAGGGCGGCTCGCCTCGGAGCTCCGGCGTGAGCTCTTCGAGGCGCAGGACCGGCCCCTCGCCCACGGCAAAAGCGTACTCGATCACGTTGCGGAGCTCACGGACGTTGCCGGGCCACGAGTAGGAGAGCATGGCCGACATGGCCAGCTCGTCGACCCCGTCGACGACGCGCCACCCCTTGGCGTTGAACTGCCGAATGAAGTGCCAACAGAGCGCCTCGACGTCCCCTTGTCGGTCAGCGAGGCGCGGAAGAAAGAGGGGAACGACGCGCACGCGGTACATCAGGTCTTCGCGGAAGCGTCCTGCGCGGACCTCGTCGCGGAGGGCTTTGTTGGTGGCGGCCAGGACGCGCACGTCCACGTGGACGGGCACGGTGGCGCCGAGGGGGACGAAGTTCCTTTCCTGCAGGACGCGCAGCAGGCGGGCCTGGATGTCGAGGGGCATCTCGGCGATCTCGTCGAGGAAGATGGTTCCGCGATCGGCGAGAGCGAAGAGCCCCTGTCGATGGGCGACGGCGCCGGTGAAGGCTCCGCGAACGTGTCCGAACAGCTCGGAGGCGAGCAACTCGGGCGTGAGGGTTGCGCAATTGATGGCTTGAAACGGTCCGTCCTTGCGCGCGGAGTATGCGTGCAGGGCGCGGGCCACGAGCTCCTTTCCGGTTCCTGTGGCGCCGCGGATCAGGACCGAGGAGTCGACGCGAGCCACCTTGCGGACGAGGTCGTGGAGAGCGAGCAACTCGGGGGCGACGGTGACGAGTCCGAAGAAGTCGTGAACCTTCTGGTTCTCGGGGTAGCGGAGCACGCGTGCCATCGAAAGAGCTTAACCCATCGTTCCAAGATGTTGCAACGTATCCGCCCAGCATCGCGACACGTCACTGATTCTGCAGGGAAGGCTGTTCTGATTGTGCCCTGGTGGCCGGTTGGGCGAGCTGGCTTGGGATTCGCAAGGGGGGGAACTTGCCCCTTCATTCCGGGCACGACCGCTGGAGAGACCCATGCTGGAGATGATCAGAAAGCACGTTCCCCTGCTGACAGCGCTGAGGGGATACGACCGAACGATGCTGCAGGGCGACGCGACCGCCGGGATGACGGTCGCCGTCATGCTCATTCCCCAGGGGATGGCGTATGCGATGCTCGCCGGTCTCCCACCCATCATCGGCCTGTACGCGTCGACCTTGCCGCTCGTGGTCTACGCTTTGTTCGGCACGTCAAGGCAGCTGGCCGTGGGACCGGTGGCGATGGTGGCGCTGATGGTGGCGGCTGCCGTCGGTTCGGTGGCCGAGCCGGGGTCTGGAGACTACGTAGCGTACGCGGTCCTTATGATGCTCATGGTGGGCGCCATCCAGATGGCGATGGGGATCGCGAGGCTCGGGTTTCTGGTCAACTTCCTCTCGCACCCGGTGGTCAGCGGGTTCACGTCGGCGGCCGCGCTCATCATCGGCTTCAGCCAACTCGGTCACCTGCTTGGGGTGAGCATTCCTCGCTCGCACCACGTGCATGAGATCCTTTGGGGTGCGGTTCAGAAGCTCTCCGAGGTCCAGCCCGTCACGTTCGCGTTGGGGTTGGGAAGCATCGTGCTTCTGCTCGCCCTCAAGCGATGGAACCCTCGCTTTCCTGGTGCGTTGACGGTGGTGGTGATCGGAACTCTGCTCGTAGCGTGGCTTGGGCTCCACGAGCGCGGGGTGGCCATCGTGGGCGAGGTGCCGAAGGGCTTGCCTCCCTTCGGGGCGCCGTCGCTGGACGTGGAGGTTTTACGGGCGCTCGCGCCGAGCGCGCTTGCGGTTGCGCTCGTCGGGTTCATGGAGTCCGTGTCGGTAGCCAAGGCGTTCGCGCGCAAGAACCGCTACGAGATCGACGCGAACCGCGAGCTCATCGCGCTCGGTGCCGCCAATCTTGCCGGATCGTTCTTACAGGGCCTGCCCGTCACGGGAGGCTTCTCGCGAACGGCGGTCAACGCCCAGGCGGGAGCCAAGACGGGACTGGCTTCTCTCATCACGGCAGGCGTGATCAGCGTGACGCTGTTGCTGTTCACGCCGCTGTTCTACTACCTGCCCACCGCGGTGCTTGCGGCCATCATCATGGTGGCTGTGTTCGGGCTGATCGACGTGGCGGAAGTCAAGCACCTGTACCATGTGAAGAAGTCCGATCTCGGCCTTCTGGTCGTGACGTTCTTGGCGACCTTGGGACTGGGAATCGAGGCGGGAATCGGTACGGGCGTGGCGGCGTCGTTGGGCGTGGTGATCTTCCGAACCACCCGGCCGCACACGGCAGAACTGGGCCGAGTGCCGGGGAGCCACGTGTACCGTTCCGTCGACCGGCACCCGGAGGCGGAGACGTTCGATGCAGTGCTGGTGGTACGTGTGGACGCGCAGTTCTACTTCGGCAACGTCACGTTCTTGAAAGAGACGCTGCAGCGAATGCTCCGGAAGGCCCGTACGCCGGTGCGAGCCGTGGTCATCAACGCGGCCACGATCAACCATCTCGACTCTTCGGCGGACAACGCGTTGCACGAGATCGCAACGGACTTCCGCGAGCACGGTATGGAGTTGTTCTTCGCGAACGTGCGGGGTCCCGTGATGGACGTGATGGAGCGGTCGGGACTTGTGGCGCTGGTCGGCAGGGACCGCTTCGCGATGTCCGTCCACCGTGCCGTCGTCCAAGCACGCGAGCACGTCGCCGGGTTGGAGACCATCGCGAGCCCGTCCGAGCCGGACCCAGAGCGTGCTGACGAACCAGGCCCCGTGGCTCTCCCGAGCCCTGCCGTGTAGCGTCTTTCCCCCCCTGCGCTGAGGTCCGCGTCCCCGTGGGCGCTGCCTCCCTCCCTTCCTCCCCATGTCGTTGTCGCAGCACGATTCGGCCAGAGTCCTGGCGAAGCCGTGTTTCGCACCCCCACCCTGCGTCATCATGGCGTCGCGTTGCTCGGACGTCCTTCGTACGGGCGCCAACCGGTGCCCTGGTCACCGTGGCCGGAAGACCCTCGGCTAGTTTCATGTTGTTGCAACATTCACCCAACCGTTCGTATCATCGGAACGCGATGGCAGGCCTCCCTAGTGTGCGGTACGCGTAGAAAGCGCCAGACGAGGGCCCGCGCAAGTTGGCCCAGCAATCGCAAGGCGTGGACGAGACACTCGTGGCCCTCGGGTCATCTATTCGAACGAGGTACGTGATGGAATCTACCCTTCTAGCCCCCATCGTCGGCGGCATACTCATCGGTCTCGGTGCTTCGGCACTGATGCTTTTCAACGGAAAGATCGCCGGAGTGAGTGGGATCTTCGGCGGCTTGCTCCAGCCCAAGGCGGGAGACTTCGCCTGGCGGTCTGCCTTCGTCGCTGGGATCGTGGTCGGAGGGGTCATCCTGTACCTGCTCCGACCCGACCTGTTCGGCGTCGGTGTCGAACGGTCCTTGCCCGTGGTTGTGCTCGGGGGGCTGCTGGTGGGCTTCGGGGCGAGGCTCGGCAGCGGCTGCACGAGCGGACACGGCGTGTGCGGCATTGCCCGCCTTGGACCGCGGTCCCTGGTCGCCACGGCAGTGTTCATCGGGACGGGAGCCATCTCGGCGTTCATCGTGAATCACATTCTTGGAGGTGCCGCGTGAAGAAGCTCGTAGCTCCTTTCCTCATCGGACTGGTCATGGCCGGAGGGTTTGCGTTCGCGGGCGTGACCAAGCCGGAAACCATCGTCAACTTCCTCGATTTCGCCGGGCAGTGGGATGGCAGCGTGATGGCCGTCATGGGCGCCGCCGTGGTGGTCACCTTCGTCTTGTTCCGCGTGATCCTGCGCAAGCGGGAGCGTCCGGTGTTCGAAGCCAAGTTCTCCATCCCAACCCGGCGCGACATCGACTGGCGACTTCTGGTCGGGGCTGGTGTGTTCGGCCTCGGTTGGGGGTTGATCGGCTTCTGCCCCGGTCCGGCGCTGGCCTCGCTGGCGACGGGGTCGACAGAGTTATACGTGTGGTTCGGCGGGCTGGTAGGCGGCATGCTCGGCTACTCGGTCTTCGAGCGGTGGCTGCAAGAGCGAGCTGCGAGCCGTGAAGCCGAGCAGCGTGTGCAGCGATCCGCAGCGTCCGCGTCCGTCTGACCGTACGCGTCTTCTTTCTCGACCTTCTCCTCCCACAAGATAGTGAACGGTTTGCGGCGGAAGGTGCGTCCCAGCGCCACGTCGCCTTGAGTCTGCGCTCCTGCTTCCTTGGCGGGATCGAGCACCCCGGTGTGGTGGCTAGAGGGGGGAGAAGGCGGGACCGTCCAACATTCAACGGCGTGGCGACTCGACAGCGTCGGGTCACTGTGATGGACGGCAAGCCTGATCCACGTCAGAGCCAAGCCCACGGGGCGTTGCCCTCGCACAGCGCTTGATTTGGGGCTAGTTGGATTCGCTTGGTTCGAAGAGGAAGAACTCGCCGACGGAGACGTCGAAGCGGTGTCCGTCGTCGCGCACCATGCCGTAGGAGCCCGACATGGTTCCCTGGGGGGTGGGGAGGGGACAGAAGCTGGTGTATTCGAACTCTTCCCCTGGCTCGATGCGAGGTTGCTCGCCCACGACGCCGGGACCCCGCACTTCCCTCGTGTGTCCCCAGCTATCCCGGATGACCCAATGGCGGTGGAGCAACTTGGCGGGCGACGGGCCTTCGTTGGAGATGCGGATCGTGTAAGCGAACACGCGTATTCCTCGCACGGGGTCCGATTGCTCGGGAAGGAACTTGGTGAGCACACGGACGCGGATTCCGTGCGTGGTCAGGTCGGAGGCAAATTCAGTCATGCTTGGTCCTGCGAACATCAACGATGTTGGATGACGCAGAGGCGGCGCGGGTTTCACCGTTCGCGCGGAGCGACGTGCGGGGAGCGACAGGTAGCCGGTGGCGATCAGCCGCGGAGGGTCTTGAGCAAGGTGGCCCAGAGACCTTTGCTGGGCCGCTGCTCCGCGTTCCGCACTTCCGCGCGCGTGCGCTCGAAGAACTTCTCGAGGGCTTCGATTTCGCCGGCGTCCAGCCACATGCCGTGTCCTTCGGGGCAGACGTCAACGATGACCTGGGAGCAGTAGGCGTACTCCTTGGCGGACATCTCGGACTGGCACTTGGGGCATGCGATGGCGCCGGAATGGGTGGGCCGACCGAGGGCGTAGGCTTGCCGAACGTGGTCGGGCTCGGACGCGAGGTCCTTGCTGTAATCGTGCTCGACCGTCTCCTGGATTTGCTGGAGCTCTCCCTCGTCGAGCCACATTCCGTGGCAGGTGGGGCACTGGTCGACCTCGATGTCCGCCTCGTACTTAATGGTCTGGAGGGCAGAGCCGTCTCGGGGGCACTTCATGAGGGTCGTGTAGCAAGGGGGAACGGGGGCGTAAAGGGTCAGGGCATGCGCAGAGCGCCGGAGAAGCGTTCGAACGGCAGCCATGCATTTCCATTGACCGCTTCGCGAGGCGGAGCACTAATGGGTGGTCGTGTAGCTGGTGACGGTCGCGGAGCGAGCACCTCGGGTGCGGAACGTGGCTCCAGCGAGTCCCCCTGGAAGAGGACCTGGATGGCAAAGATTCTCCTGGTGGAAGACGAAGAGCTCAACCGTGACATGCTGGGTCGTCGCCTCGAACGCAAAGGGTTCGAGGTGATCTTTGCGGTGGACGGGCAGGATGCCCTTGAGAAGACGCGAGCTCACGCGCCGGACCTGATCCTCATGGACATGAGCCTGCCTGTCCTGGACGGATGGGAAGCCACGCGCCGTCTGAAAGCGTCGGAGGCGACGGCACGAATCCCGGTGATCGCCTTGACCGCTCACGCGATGGCGGGTGATCGGGAGAAGGCCCTCGAAGCCGGGTGCAACGACTACGACACGAAGCCCATCGAGCTGCCTCGATTGCTGGCGAAGATCAAGTCGCATTTGCCGTCGTGACGGCGAGGGAGCGGACCGATGCCCAAGACGCTTTACTGGTTCCAGGGCAGCGCGTGTGGAGGCGACACGTTTTCGCTGCTCGGGGTGGAGTCCCCGGACATCCACGAGTTGCTCTCGATGATGGACATCGAGGTGTTGTGGCAGCCCTCGCTCTCACCGGGGACGCCGGCGCAGCATCGCGCGCTGGTGGAGGCGATCTGCGCGGGGGAGCAGAAGCTAGACCTTCTATGCGTGGAGGGAGCCATCGTGCGCGGTCCGGGCGGCACGGGGATGTACGACACGATCGACGGAGTGCCCAAGAAGGACCAATTCGCGCGCTTGGCAAAAGTGGCCGGCGACGTGGTGGCGGTGGGCACGTGCGCGGCCTTTGGAGGGATTGGGGCGGACGGTGACATCGAGGCGACAGGGGTACAATTCTCGAGGGGGGCGCGGGGTGGATTCCTGGGTCCGGCGTACCGGTCGGGCAACGGCAACGTCGTGGTGAACCTGCCCGGGTGCCCATGCCACGGCGACGTGCTCGCGAGCACGCTCGTTTCCCTTGCGTTGGGCAAGCCCCCGTCGCTGACCGAACTGCAATCGCCCGCGGAGTGGTACGACATCCTGGTGCACCAGGGATGCGTGCGAAACGAGTACCACGAGTACCGGGTGGAGGAGCGCGAGTTCGGCGAGCGGGGGTGCATGTTCTTCCATCTGGGGTGTCGAGGGCCCGTGGCGTACGGCCCTTGCAACAAGGTCTTGTGGAACCGTCGCAGCTCCAAGACGCGCGTGGGAGTGCCCTGCGTGGGCTGCACGGCGCCGGACTTCCCACAGTCGCACCCATTCTTTCAGACGCCCTCGATCGTGGACATCCCGCTCGAGCTTCCTGATGGGGTCGATCGGGCGCACTACCTCGCCTACAAGGGAATGGCGGCCGCGGCGGCCCCGGAGCGTCTGAGGGGACGCAAGACGCGCGTGTGAAGGAGCAGGGATCCGAGATGACAGTGACGACAATCGCCTTGCACATGAATCGCGTCGAAGGGGACCTGGAGGTCCATGCCGACGTTTCCGATGGGGTCGTGGTGGATGCGTGGTGCAAGGGAACGATGTATCGGGGGTTCGAGAGGATTCTCGTGGGACGAGGCGCGCTGGATGGGCTGGTCATCACGCCGAGAATCTGCGGCATTTGCAGCACCAGCCATCTGATGGCAGCGGCGCGGGCGCTGGACGCGATCCACGGTGTGCAGCCTCCACCCGACGCGCACCGCATTCGCAACGTGGCTCTCATGACCGAACATGTTCAGAGCGACGTTCGGCACTCGGTGCTGATGTTCGCGGCGGACCTTGTGAACGTGGCGCACCAGTCCGATCCTCACTACGAGGAGGCGGTACGGCGTTTCGAGCCGTTCCGGGGGAGCTCCGTGGTGGAGACGATCCGCGAGACCAAGAAGGTGCTCGAGCTCGTCGCCATCGTCGGCGGGCAATGGCCTCACAGCTCGTTCATGGTTCCCGGAGGGATCGTGTCGGTCCCGTCCACGTCGGACTTGCTGCAATGCAGGCTGCTGCTCGGCTCGTTCAAGGCCTGGTACGAGAGGCGGATCCTCGGGTGCAGCGTGGAGCGATTTGGGGACGTGCAGAGCGAAGCGGACCTCAACGGGTGGCTGGAAGAGTCGGCGTCGCATCGCGAGGGTGACCTCGGGTTCATGCTTCGGTGCATGCGTTCCTTCGGACTGGACACGGTGGGACGCGGCTACGGCAACTACCTGTCCGTGGGCTCCCTCGAGATGCCGCAGGGGACGTCGCTTCGCGCGCCTTTCGGGTCGAGTTTCTTCGAGCCGAGCGGGTTCGCGCGAGGCCTGGAGGTGGAGGCGTTCGATCAGGCGAGCATCGTGGAGCACGTGGCGCATTCGTGGTTCGTGGACTACGGGGGTGGGCGGCACCCGTTCGATGGCGAAACACGCCCGTATGCGACGGGGGAAGAGGGGACGCGGTACACGTGGGCCAAGGCGCCGCGGTACGACGCGAACGTGGTGGAGACGGGTCCGCTGGCGGAGGCCATCATCGGTGGAAGCGGGTTGATTCGAGACCTGGTGGGTCGGGGCGGTCCCAGCGCGCTGGTGCGGCAGCTCGCCCGCATCATCCGTCCTGCGAAGCTCCTTCCCGCGATGCTCACGTGGCTGGAGGAGGCGAAAGGGGACGGTACGTACTACAAGAAGCCGCACATGGTCGAGGAGGGGCGAGGGTTCGGGCTGTGCCATGCAGCGCGCGGGGCCCTCGGCCATTGGGTGGAGATCTCGGAGGGGGCCATCTCGCACTATCAGGTCGTGACCCCCACGGCTTGGAACGCCTCACCCCGGGACTCGCTTCACCGCCGCGGGGCCATCGAAGAGGCCCTCATCGGCACGCCCGTACGGGATCTAGAGAACCCGATCGACGTCTTCCACGTGGTCCGGTCCTACGATCCGTGCCTGGTCTGCACGGTGCACGCGCTTCGC
This sequence comes from uncultured Polyangiaceae bacterium, assembly GCA_964488865.1. GTDB lineage: Bacteria > Myxococcota_A > Polyangia > Polyangiales > Polyangiaceae > MWCO01. Next base: position 154,413 of record CAZAWR010000001.1, read on the forward strand.
AAACAGCCCTCCCGCAGGCTGAGCCTGGACGCATGAGCGACCGGACGGGTCTCCGGCAGGTCACGTCGCGGGTGCTGTGCCTGGGAAATCGTTACGTGCAGGCGGACGACGTCGGGTCGCGGGTGCACGACGTGCTTCAGGCGGTGGGATTGCCACCGTGTGCGGAGCTGATCGATGGTGGCATCGCGGGGTTGAACTTGTTGCGATGGTTCGACGGGGTGGAGCGGGTGATTGTGGTGGACGCTTTGGAGGGGTTTGGCGAAGGGGGGACGGTGCACGAGCTGGACGGTGGTGAGGTTGCGGCGATGGAGGCTGGTGGGTTCGGCCACGGGTCTGGGTTGACCAGCTTGCTGCGCATGGCGGAGATAGCGAGCGAGGGCGCGACGCCGAAGGTCGTGGTGGTGGGGGTCGAGGCGCCAGCGGACGGGGCGAGCGTGCAGGAGGCTGCGCGCCGGGTGCTGCGCATGGTCGGGTCGGGGGAAGCCGAGGCAGGCCAACGGGAATGGGGTCAGACATGAGCACGGCCAGGAAGCCGACGACGATCGAGGAGCTCGCGCGGGAGAACGCGCTTCTGCTTCGGGAAGTGCACGTGGCGCGGGACGCGTCACGAATCACGTCGGACCTCGTGGTGGAGCAATTCGAGAAGATGGAGGAGGTCCATCGAGAGCTTCAGCGCAGGGCGACGGTGGAGCGCAAGCTGAGGGAACGTCTGCTGCGGGAGTTGGAGGAAGCGGAGGCCAGGGAGCGGGAGTTGGCGCGTGCGAGGGAGGCGGCGGAGGCAGCCAATCGGTCCAAGAGCACGTTTCTGGCGAACATGAGTCATGAGCTTCGGACGCCACTGAATGCGATCATTGGGTACAGCGAGCTGCTCCAGGAGGAAGCGAAGGATGCGGGGGTCGAGGACATCACGCCCGACCTGGGCCGGATCAACGCGGCGGGTCGGCACCTGCTCGCGCTCATCAACGACATCCTCGACCTGTCGAAGATCGAAGCTGGCAAGATCGAACTTTTCTTGGAGACGTTCGACGTTCGTTCGGCGATCGAGGAGGTGGTGACGACGATCGAGCCGCTCGCGAAGAAGAACGGCAACCGCCTGGACGTTCACATAGGGGAAGAGGTCGGGACCATGCACGCCGATCTCGTCCGGATTCGTCAGTGTCTTTTCAATCTGGTGTCGAACGCGTGCAAGTTCACGGACAAGGGTGTGGTGACGTTGCGCGTGCGCCAGGAAGAGGACGAGCGACCGTGGCTGGTGTTCGACGTGCAGGACACGGGCATCGGGATGACGTCGGAGCAAATGGCAAAGCTCTTTCGGCCCTTCACGCAGGCGGACGCCTCGTCGACGCGCAAGTACGGGGGCACGGGACTTGGATTGAGCATCACGAAGCGCTTTGCGGAGATGCTCGGAGGACAGGTTTCGGTGCACAGCGAGGTTGGGAAGGGCTCCACGTTCACGCTTCGCGTCCCGGCCCACGTCGTGAAGCGTGCGGCGCCAGAGATCTCGAAGCCGCCCCGTCGAGACACCCCGATGCCGTCGACTGACGGAGCGACGGTCCTCGCGATTGACGATGACGCGAGCGTTCGCGATTGGATGGCCCGGTCCTTGTCGCACCACGGGTTTCATACGGTGACGGCGTCGAGCGGGCGCGAAGGTCTGGAGCTGGCTCGCAAGTTGCGGCCGTCGGTGATCGTGCTGGACGTAATGATGCCGGGGATGGACGGGTGGGCGGTGTTGACGGCGTTGAAGGCGGACCCTTCGCTGGCGGACATTCCAGTGGTCATGGCGACGATCCTCGAGGACCGGAACCTTGGCTATGCGCTTGGGGCGACGGACTATCTCACGAAGCCGGTGGACCGGAAGCGGCTGGTAGCGGTGCTCAGCCGACTGTGTCGCAAGGCTTCGGGGATGCCGATCTTGATTGTGGAGGACGACGAGGCCATCCGTGACACGATGCGGCGGATGCTGGCGCGAGAGGGCTGGACGGTCGTGGAGGCGGAGAACGGAAGGGTAGCGCTCGAGGTACTCGAGAACGTGGAGCCGGCGATCATTCTTCTGGATCTGATGATGCCGGAGATGGATGGCTTTCAGTTTCTCGACGAGTTGCGGACGGGGGACAGGTCGAAGCACGTCCCGGTGGTGGTGGTGACGGCGAAGGAACTCACCGCGCAGGACCACGAGCGGCGCAACCAGCAGGCGGAGCGGGTGATCCAGAAGGGCGCCTACAGTCGAACGGACCTGCTGCGGGAGGTCGGTCGCCTGGTGCGCGCCCACGTTCGGTCGGAAGATGCGAGCTGACCATCAGGCCCCTTGCCGGGGCGAGGTACCGGACGCATACTCTGGTCACGTCGTCGCGTAGCTACTTGTTCAGGCTCTTCCTGGTGGCGGTTCTGGCCGTCTCGGGGGTCGTGTCCTTTCGACTTCCGACCGAGTGGACACGGCAAGCGAGTCGGATCGAGGCGCCGGCGGACGCGGAACGATCCCTTGCGTCGATCGTTGGGGACGACGCACCGGCCAGGGGGATCAGGGGGGGAGACCTTGCAGTTCCGGTGGAGGTCTCGGTCCGGGTGTTCCGCGCGGGCACGGATCAACGACTTGAATGGGCTTGGGAGCAGAGCAGCCTTTCAGGTCACGTCGAGACGCCGGAGAGGGCGCGAGCGCCGCCGCGAGTCGATGGACGGAACGAACGAACCTAGTTTGTCCATCGATTCAGAAAGGCGGTGACCCATGGTCGACCGGAAGGATGACGTGAAGGGCAAGGAGCCCGAAGTGCCCGTGAAGTACGAGACCCCGTGGAAGATGCTGGCCGTGTTTGCGGTGCTCTTCCTGGGGATGGTTGTGTTCGGCTTCTTCCACTGACCCTGCCCCGTTCCCTCTCTCCCCTCTAGCGCTTCATTCAGCTGAATTGAGGGCTTCGTACCCAGCGAAGCGGTGGTCGTGCTCGCTCGAGCCGGCAGATCGCAGACCGCGCACGCGCGGCACTACGACCGATCGACCACCCCACGAACCGTGGTGGAGCGGTCGCGCTGCTGCTGACCCAGGTCGAGCATTCCCTCATCGGTGATCCATCCGCGTGTCTCGGATTGCACTCGTTCGAGCTCGTCGACGAAGCTGTGGACCCAGGTCTCCACGTCATCCGGGCGGTCGTCGGGCGACTTGGCGAGTGCGGCGGAGAACGCATGATCGATGGAGCAAGGGAGATCGAGGACGAGGGAGGACGGCGGAGGGGGTGAGCTTTGGACCACGTCCAGCAGGATTTCGGGCAAGGTTTCGCCGAGCGTCACGCGCCGGCCGGTGAGGGCCAGGTAGGCTACGGCGGCGAAGGAGTAGATGTCGCTGCGGATGTCGGTGGACCTGCCGAGGATCTGCTCTGGCGACATGAACAGGGGGGTGCCGATGAGGGCGCCGGTCTGTGTGAGGCCGTGGTCCGTGGCGAGTTCTTTGGCGACGCCGAAGTCGAGGATCTTGGCTCGGAACCCGGCGGGCTGGGCGACGAGGAAGATGTTCTCTGGCTTGATGTCGCGGTGCACGAGACGAACCTGATGGGCTGCGGCGAGAGCCGATCCCACCTGGCGCAGCAGGTCGGCGACCTGTTTGGGAGAACCACGCCCGCAGGCCTTGACCAGGTCGGACAGGTCCCGACCGTGCAGCAGCTCCATGACGATGAAGAGGGATTGGTCTTCGAGCTCGCCAGAGTCATGAAGAGCGACAACGCCTGGGTGGTCGATGCGGGCGACGGCACGAGCCTCGTGCTCGAATCGGAGGCGAACGGTGTCGTTGTTGAAGTGCTCCGACTTGATGATCTTGACCGCGACGTCGCGTTCGAGGCGTTCATCGCGGGCGGAGAAGACGGTCCCCATGCCTCCCTCGCCGAGCACGCGGATCAAGCGGTGGCGGCCGGCGACGCGGTAGGGCATGAAGGAGGGCTCGGGCAGGACGGCGTCGTCATGGGGGCAACGGGAGGTTCGCTGGTCGAAGCATCGACGGCACGAGGGGCAGATACGGAGCAAGTCGACGCCCCGGTCGAGCATGTCCTGGCGGGAAGCGCGTCGCCGTTCCGCGGAGGCCTTGAGCTCCTTGCGCATCTTTTGCAGCTCGAGGGCGCCCCCAAGCTGGTGAGCGAAGCTCGCGAGCACCTTGGAGGCGAGCTCGCCGACACGAAGGCCGCGCACGACGAGCGCGCCGTGCACATCGCCCGAGAGTCCCACGACGGGGACCAACGTTTCGGCCTCTCGCACGAGAAACCGTCCGCTTCGGGCGACGGTGCGAACTTCACCGGGGTCGGGGGCCAGGGTATCGGTGACGGTGAGCGCAGCTGGCACGTCGTCCTCGAAGACCCAGACGACGAGGTCCTCGGCACCGATGGCGACAGCGACATCAGCGGCCACGGCGGAGGACCATGAACGCACGTCGTTCATGGCTTCGGCGGAGGACTCTACGAGCTTGGAGATGCGGCGCTGGGCCTCTGCGAGGCTGCGGTTCAGGTCGACCACCTGATCCTTGGCCCGCTTGAGGGAGAGCTGGGTGCTGACGCGAGCGAGCACGACGGCGAAGTCCAGGGGCTTGGTGACGTAGTCGTTGGCACCCAGCTTGAGCGCCTTGACGACATCCTCGCTGGCGTCGCACGCGGTAGCCATGATGACGGGCAGGTCGGAGACGGAGCGGGTTTCGCGCAACTTCTGGAGCACGTCGAAGCCGCTGATCTCCGGCATCATGACATCGAGAAGGAGCAGGTCGAAACGTCCGTCCTCGACTGCATGGAGGGCTTCTCTGCCGCTGGCGGCGGTCTCCACGCGATAGCCTCTGCTCTGGAGCCGTCGGGCGAGGATGTCGCGGTTGGCCTCGTTGTCGTCGACGACGAGGATTTGGCCCGCTTCGGCCGGGGCGGACGAGGGCTCGCGGAGCAGGGATGGCGGTCTCAGATCAGGTTGGGAGTCGCGGATGGCGGGTGGAGTGGACGCGCAGGTGGCGCCGGGGTCGGTCACCTGGTTGACGAGGTCTAGGAGGCGGCGTCCAGCGTTCTCGATCTTCTTGAGGTCGTCGGCAAACGCGGACAGGCCCTGCTCCTCGGCGTCTTCCTGGAGCATCTCGCTGTAGCCGATGATCTGGTTGAGCGGCGTACGCAGCTCGTGGCGGAGGCTCTTCTTCGGGGCTGCCTGCGGCGAGATCGGCTCGCCGGGCACGGACGCGAGCGTGGTTCCACCTGCGGGGTCACAACCCCCGTTCTGACTTCGCGTTTCCGACATGACGATAAGCTGGTGCCCTCGACCTTTCCGGGACGGGAGGCATCCTAGCGCGCTTCCCTGGGCTTGAGTACACCCATGGCGCGGCATTCCGCCGTGGCGTCGACTCGATGGACCGAAGCCTCCGCTTCTACCACCAGGATGTGACTTCGCGGGAAGGACGAACCAGAGCAAGCCAGTCGACACCGTGGCAAGCGGGGGCGTCCTCGGGTAGGGTGGGGTGCATGGGGAGCGAAGACACGGTTCAGACGGGCATGCAGACGACGTACGGTTCGGTGGCGCCGAAAGCGCAGCGGGACATCCTTGTCTATGCGGTACTGGCGGGGTTGACCCCGCTGATTCCGTTGCCCTGGGTGGATGACTGGGCGAGGGAGGGGATTCACACGCGGATGGTCCGGGTGATCGCGAAGGCGCACGAGGTCAGCCTCTACGACGCGGACGCACGAGCGCTGGGCAAGGAGACCGGACCGGGGGGAAGCCTGCTGTACAGCGCGGCGAAGAAGCTCGCGTTTCTGCCCATCAAGAAGCTGTTTCGCAAGGCCCTGTTCGTGCTGGTCGTCAAGGACATGGTGGAGGTCGCGAGCCACACCTACCACGTTGGCTACCTGATCGATTACGCGCTCGGGAACGGATGGCTCGGCGCCCACGCGCCGCAGAAGCTGCGCGAAGCCGTGGACGAGGTGTGCCGGAGAGCGGACACGAGTCCGGTGCGACGGGCTTTCACTTCGGTGTTCGAGGAGTCGCGAGAGCTTCTGGGGGCGGCGGTGGAAGCGGCACGGTCATGGATGGGGTCGAAGGGTGAGGGTCGTGGGCGGGAGGAAGGCCATCCGGAGGAAGTGGAGGCCCTGGCGGATCGCCTCCTGCGCGTCGTGAACGTGCTTCCGCCGGAGCACTTCGAGGACCTGCGCGCGGACCTTCGGAAGACGCTGGGTGTGCCCACGCCTTGAGGTCTAGCCGAGCACGTCCCGCAGCAGGTCCGGGCGATCGGTCATGATGCCGCCGACCTGCTCGGCCACGAGCTTCTCCATCTCGCTCCGATCGTTGACGGTCCACACGTTGACCCACCGACCGATCTTCGCGGCACGGAACAGAAACTGTGTGTCCACGAGCCTCGCGCCGCCGTAATACAAGGGGATGTCGAGCACATCGTAGGGGTCGTCCGTACGCGGCGTTTCTCCGGCGCGAAGACCGATGATGAGGTTGGTCACGGCGTTGCGGGGGTAGAAGTGGCAGGCGTCCGGCAGCGCGCGGAGCAAGCGCTTGGATACCGCGTCGTCTTCACTTCCCACGCAAACGCGCCCCACGGCGCCGGCATCTCGGATCACATGCGCGAAGGCGTCCTCGACGGCGGGCAGGTCGTCCTTGACCTCCAAGTTGAAGAGCGTGCGAGGGAACCGTTCGAGCACGGTTTCGAGGCGCGGTATGCGAACCCGCTGTCCGCGAAAGGGGAAGGAGCGCCCCGGTCCTTCGTATCGATAGCCCGCATCCAGCGTGGCGACGTGTGACCACGAATGACTCGCGACAGGGCCTTCCCCGTTGGTCGTCCTGTCGAGCGTGGCGTCGTGCATGATCACGAGCTCACCATCGGAGGTCACGCGCACGTCGGTCTCGATCATGTCAGTGCGAAAGCGGTCCACCGCGAGGCGAAAGGCAGCGAACGTGTTCTCGGGCGCCAGGGCGGCCCCACCGCGGTGAGCGATGTGCAACGTCGGTCGCAGGTCACGCAGGAACGGATGCACCATGGCGACCATTGTAGCTGGAGCTGGGGATTGACTACAGCAAGCGACGGATCCAGCGCGCCTTGGACTCGGTGTATGGGGGATAGAACAAGGGCGGATCTACCTTGGTGGACTTGACGAGCACGGCTTTGCGGTGACTGAACGTATCGAACGACCACTGACCGTGATAGGCGCCCATGCCGCTCTCCCCCACCCCACCGAAGGGCAACCCGGGCACCGCGAGGTGGAGCCACACGTGATTCACGGCGGCCCCGCCCGAGCTCGTCCGGTCGAGCACGCGGCGCTGCACGGCTTCGTCGCTCGCGAACACATACAGGGCAAGCGGCTTCTCTCGTGCGCCCACGAACCGGATTGCGTCGTCGATCGAGCCGACGGACAGCACGGGGAGGATGGGGCCGAAGATCTCCTCGGCCATGACGGGGGCCGCCGGAGACACGTTGATGAGCACCGTGGGGGAGATGAACAGGTCGTCCTCGTCCGTGTCGCCGCCCACGACGACGTCGCCGCTGCCGAGCAAGGCGGTGAGGCGCTGATGGTGGCGCTGGTTGACGATCCGGGCGTAGTCGGGGCTGGCCTTCGGGTTCGACCCATAGAAGTCGCGGATGGTGGCCTTGACGCGAGCGACGAAGGCATCGTGAACGGAAGCGTGGACGAGGACGTAGTCGGGGGCGACACAGGTTTGGCCGGCATTGAAAAACTTGCCCCAGGTGACGCGGCGGGCGGCGACGTCGAGATCGGCGGAGGAGTCGATGATGCAGGGAGACTTGCCACCGAGCTCGAGGGTAACGGGGGTGAGGTGCTTGGCAGCGGCGGACATGACGATGCGGCCGACGGCGCCATTGCCTGTGTAGAAGATGTGGTCGAAACGTTGTTCGAGCAGGGCGGTGGTTTCGGGAACGCCCCCTTCGACGACACGGATGCAGGTCGGGTCGAGGTATCTGGGCACGAGGCGAGCGACGAGAGCGGAGGTCGCGGGCGCGAGCTCGGAGGGTTTGAGGACGGCGCAATTGCCGGCGGCGACGGCGCCGATGAGGGGGCTCATGACCAGCTGGAAGGGGTAGTTCCAGGGGCCGATGACGAGCACGACGCCGAGGGGTTCCTGCACGACGAAGCTCTTGCCGGGTTGCAGCAGGACGGGGGTGTTGACCTTCCGGGGCTTGGTCCACGTGGGCAGGTGACGGATGGCGAACTTGGCTTCGGACCGGATGAAGGTGAGCTCGGCACCGAGGCTTTCGAGGGCAGGCTTGCCGACGTCGGCGCGGAGGGCGTCCACGATGTCGCGCTCGTGGTTGCGGACGAGGGCATCGATCCCGGCGAGCTGCTCCTTGCGCCACGACAGCGGGCGGGGGCGACCTGAGGTGAAGGACGCGCGCAGGTTTTCGACGAGTACGGCGAGGTCGTTGTCGGAGGATGCGACGTTGGGATCAAGCATGGGGGTAACCTAGCTGTGAGCAGGGGGTAGACCGGATGAGCCGCCCGAGAGCTACCGGCGAGCAGGAAAGATAGCTCGCGTGGGTGGAACGGCAAGCGTGGGTTCGGGGGTCGCCGAGCGGTCGCGCAAGCCGGCGAACTGGGGCGCACAGGCGTGGCGGAGGCGCGAGCACGAGTACAACGACGAGCACGCGAGTACGAGTATGAGCTCGAGTTGAGCTCAGGGCTCGGACGAAGGCGAAGGAGCGGGGGGGAGCGGAGCGCGAGGGAGGATGTCGCCTGAGACGTTCGAGCGTTCTTCGAGGAGTTTCTGGTAGGCGATGGCGTCCTGCTCGGAGTCGAAGGGGCCGACGCGGACGGCGTACCAGGTTCCGCGCGAGCCTGCGATGGTGCGCACGGTTGCGGCATGTCCCTGTCGGGATAGCTTGGCGGCGAGGGACCGAGCGTCTTTCTCCGCGCGAACGGAAGCGAGCTGAATCTGAAAGGGGCCTCGGGCGCGCGGGATGACTTCGCTCTTCATGCGTTCGGTCTGTGCGAAGTCGAGCCGAGCGGATTCTGCGGCCATGCGGGAGTCGAAGGGACCGAGGCGGACCACGTGCCACCATCCGGCCTGGGGACCGCCGTACGCCATGGCGCGGGCCTTGTGGCCTCGTTTTCGGAGGGATGCGGCGAGGCGTTCCGCCTTCTCGCGAAGCGGCAGGGACGCGAGTTGGATCCAGAACTGCCGTTCTCCGGAGGCTGCAGAATCCGTGTCGTCGGCGCCCTCATCCTCTTCCGCGGCGTCCTCCGGGCTCACGCGATCGTCAGCGGACTCGTCCCCTTCGTCCGGACTGTCGTCCTCACCGGTCGAATCATTTTCGTCGTGGGGGACGTCGGCGGTTTTGTTGTCGGGGTCATCGGATGGGACATCGAGATCGCTGGGCGCGGGTGCTTGCGCGGAAGGGGTTTTCGGGTTGTCTGGCTGGCCCGCGGGGGTCCGTTGGGCGAGCGCTTGGAGAGCGACGGGGGGATCGACGCGCGGAGGCGGGTCAGGTTTCTGGGCGCGGAGTACGGCCCAAGCCGTCACGGGAAGGGCGAGGAGGGCGGGGATCCAGACCCACCTGGGGAAAGGTCTCCGGGCGGTGGGTTTGGCGGACGCGGGAGCGAGGGAGTCTGGGGATGCCACGGGAGCAGTGTGGCACTTCCCCGGCGAAAACGGCAAAATCCATGCGAAAGTGTCGTTCGGACGCATGGGTGATTTTGTCGGGGCGCGTATCGAGTTCTTGAACCCGCGGGGGTGGGAGCGTAAGGTTCGGCTGGGCAGGGTATACGCGTCGGAGTCTACGGATGGTGAGATTTCCCATCGCACGGCGCCCCATCACCATGCCTTGACAGGTGGGGGTGGTTCAGTGGATAGAATGGCACCCGAGTCGGGCTCAGTGGGGGCTCGCTCCAGGATTCTGTCGTGCCCGGTCCGCCCGCTGGCGGCCGTAGGAATGACGAACGTGCTCGCACGAGCAAAGGAGACGAACATGGCGACGTTGCAAGAGAAACTTCAGGAGCTCATCCCGCAGTGGCGCACGGAGCGCGCGAAGATCCTCAAGGAGTATGGTGACAAGGAGCTCTCGAAAGCTACCGTCGCGATGGCGTTCGGCGGCATGCGCGGCATCAAGGGCATGATCTGCGACACGTCCGTGGTCGAGCCCGACAAGGGTCTGATCATCCGTGGTTATCCGCTGCTCGACATCATGGATCTGTGGCCGGAGCAGACGTTCTGCCTGCTTTTGACGGGCAAGATCTACGACCTCGAGGATCCGGTCATCAAGTCCTACCAGAGGGAAATGGACCGTAGGTCTCAGCTCCCGCAGTACGTATACGACGTACTCGAGGCGATGCCGCGGGACAGCCACCCGATGTGCATGCTGAACACGGGCATCCTGGTCATGGAGAAGGAGAGCTCCTACCGTGCGGCCTACACCAAGGGCGTGAAGAAGGAAGACTACTGGGTCTCCACGCTGGACGACTCGATGAACATCCTTGCGAAGCTTCCGGGCCTCGCGGCGGCGGTGTACCGCCTTCGTTACAACAAGGGTGACTACGTCAACTGGACGCCGGGCCTGGACTGGGGCGCCAACTACGCCAACATGCTCGGCATCGCGGACCCGACCGGCGAGTTCGCCAAGCTGATGCGGCTGTACCTGCACTTCCACTGCGACCACGAGGGCGGCAACGTCTCCGCGAACACGTGCCACACCGTAGGCTCCGCGCTCTCCGACGCCTACTACGCGGTATCCGCCGGCCTCAACGGCCTCGCGGGCCCGCTCCACGGCCTCGCCAACCAGGAATGCCTGGGCTGGGTTCTCGAGACCATGGAGAAGTTCGGTGGCGCCCCCACCGAAGAGCAGATCCGCAACATGGCGTTCGAGACCCTCCGCGCCGGACAGGTCGTCCCGGGCTACGGTCACGCCGTGCTCCGCGTCACCGACCCGCGCTTCACCGGCTTCAACAAGTTCGGCAAGCAGTACCTCGCGAATGACCCGGTCTTCCAGACCGTCGACCGCGTCTTCAACGTGGTCCCCAAGGTCCTCGAGGAGTTCTCCGCCGAGCGCGTCAAGGCCGGCAAGGGCCCCATCGCCAACTTCTGGCCGAACGTCGACGCCGGCTCGGGCGCCCTGCTCTATCACTACGGCCTGACCGAGTTCGAGTACTACACGGTGCTCTTCTCCGTCTCCCGCGCGATGGGCATGCTGTCCCAGCTCGTCTGGAACCGCGCCGTCGGCACGGCCATCACGCGCCCCAAGTCCGTCAGCATGGAGTGGATCACCAGGTCCGTGAAGTGACCTAGCCTCCGGCTTGACACCTTCGAACGGCCCCTTCCCGGGGCCGTTCCCCGTTTGTGGTTCCCCCCTGCCCCCGCTACACTCCGCCGCCCATGGCGCCCATCTCCGACGCTCCGAGCGAAGCAAGCGAAGCCCCCGAGCAGGATCTGTCCGATATCATCGCGCGAGCACGCGAGGCGCAGGGGAAGTGGGCCTCCCTCGGCCTCGACGAACGGGCTCACCGAATCCGCGCTCTCGGGCCCAAGGCGCTCGCGCGGGCCGAGGAGATCGCGCGCACTCTGCACGAGGAGACCGGCAAGCCCGAGACCGAAGCCCTGGCCGCGGAGGTCTTGCCCGTGGCCGACATCGCGGACTACTGGACCCACCAGATCGAGCTGCTGCTCGAACCCGCCGACATCGAGCTCGACCCGGTCGCGTATCCTCGCAAGTCAGGTCGAATCGAGCGCGTCCCGCACGGCCTTCTCGCGATCATCACCCCTTACAGCTTCCCCTTCGTCTTGCCCTTGCGGCACATGATCCCTGCCCTTCTCGCCGGCAATGCCGTCCTGTTCAAGCCCAGCGACCGCACCCCGCTGACCGCCAACCTCGTCGCGTCGCTTTTCGCCGACGTTCTTCCCCCCGATCTGCTCACCGTTCTGGTTGGCGGGGCCGACGTTGGACGGGCCTTGGTTCGTGCGGGCGTCGACGCGGTCTGCTTCACGGGAAGTGTGGCCTCGGGCAGGGACGTAGCGGTTGCGTGTGCGCGCGACTTCGTCCCGTGCTCGCTCGAGCTCGGGGGAAAGAACCCAGCCATCGTCCTGGAGGACGCGCCCATCGAGCGCACGGCTCACGGGATTGTCTGGGCTGCTTTCGCCAACGCGGGCCAGAGCTCCGCGTCGGTGGAGCGCGTGTATGTCGCACGGTCCGTCGCGGACAAGCTCACGGAGCGCATCGTGGCCATCACCAAGACGCTTCGGCCGGGGATCGACTACGGCCCGCTCGGCGTGGACGAGCGCGTGGCGATCGTGACCCGTCAGCTATCGGAAGCCGTGAGTCAGGGTGCGGAGGTCTTGACGGGCGGTTCCCCAGAAACGGCAGGTTCACGACTCTTTCCGCCCACGGTCGTGCGCCTTGCCGATCACGAGTCGACCTTGCTTCGTGACGAAACCTTCGGTCCCGTCTTGCCCATCGTGGCCGTCGACGACGTGGAGCAAGCGATCGAGCGCGCGAACGCTTTGCCCCAGGGGCTGACGGCAAGCGTGTGGACGAGCCATCCGCGCAAGGGCCGGACGCTCGCGCGGCGGATCCGTGCGGGTGTCGTGACGATCAACAACCATGGGTTCACGGCATCGCTTCCCGCGGCGCCTTGGTCAGGGGTGGGTCAGTCGGGCAACGCTATCGTGCACGGGCCCTTCGCGCTCGAGGGCTACACTCGACCGAAGGTTACGTTGACCGATGGGTGCAGACGGTCCCGGGAGCTGTGGTGGTACCCCTATGACGAAACATTTCGGCGACTTCTACTGCAGACGGCACGGATGCGAAGCGGAGGCTGGTTCGGACGCATTGCGGCCTTCTTCTGTCTCCTCGTGCTGTTGCCCAAGCGATGGCTTGGTCGCTGACGCCTCGACGGAAACTTGGCCCTGATGCTCGCGTGCCCGACCATCGGTTGCCATGCAAGCTGAGATCGAGAGCACGATTCCGCTCAACCTCATTCGCCCACGTGCGGGGGCTCGCGGGGTGACCCCAGCGCCCGACGCGGACGTAGAATTCGTGGTTCATCTTGCCGTGCATTCGGACGCGAATCTCTACGCGGGCCTGGCTGCAGAAGACGTCCTCGGGGTCTTCGTTCCCACCTACCGGCCCCTGCGTCTCGGGACCTTGGTGGTCGTGGCGATCGACGTACCGGGTCGGGACGACCTGCTGGTGGTGAACACGGTGGTTCGGTGGACGCGCGTGGGGACTTCCTCTGACGCGCCTCCCGGGCTTGGGCTCGAGTTCCTGCATCTCGGGAGCAAGGCGCGACAGCAGCTTGGGTGCTTCGTCCGAGCTCGCACGCCTTTGCTGTTCGAGGCGTGACGGAAGGAACGACGGAGCCCTTTCCCGCGTCGCGCCGCGCTCACCGCGGCTCACCCCAAAACGCCTCGCTTTCGGCTCGGATCGCCCCAAATCAAGCAATGTTCTTCGAACAATGCTTGATTTGGGACTACACCCAGAAGGGTCATGCGAACGCGATTCCTCCTGCCACTCACCGCGGCGGCTCTCCTGCTCGCTTGCGACAAGACAGAGTCTGCGACCGAACCTGCCGCGGCTTCCGCCTCGGTGACACCGACGGCGTCGGTACCGGTTCCGGAAGGGTCCGCCACGGCAGCCGAGGAAGCGAAGCCCGCCCCCATCGAGCTGCAAGAGCTGACGTTCACAACGGACGTGAAGAACAAGGAGCCGGTGGACACGCTCGTCGCGGCCGAGGCTGGCAAGCGCGTCTGGGCGCACCTGCGGCTTCGAAACCGGGGGGACCAGCCCCGCAAGATCCGGCTGCAGTTTCGCGTGAACGACGACAAGCGCACGATGATCGATCTGCAGGTGGAGAAGTCCTGGTCGTTCCGAACGTGGGCGTACAACACGCTGCTCGCGGGCGACACGAAGGGGACGGTCGGCCTCGAGGTCACGGACGACACCGGGGCCGTGCTCGCCGACACGACGGTTCCGATCGCGGGGAAAGCGCAGTCCAAGCCTTACGTGAAGAAGGCGCCGTGAGCGGACGTCGATTCCGTCCGTGATGCCGCGTCAGATCACGAACGAGAGGGCGAACATGACCGCGAGGAGACCGATCGCCACGACGGGATAGACGGCGGCGTAGATGTGCCCGGGGATCTTCTCGCGGTAGCGGTCCTGCAAGTTGGAGAGGGCGGGCGTGTTGAGGGCGATGGACGGCAAGAGGGACAAGACGGTGAGCGGGCCGTACTTGAACAGCTTTCCTGCGAGGGCCACGAAAAGGGCAACGAGCACAACGGGAGCGAGGGCGAGGATGACGAGATGGGTTCCGTGTTCGGCCCATGACTTCACCAGTCCTTCGTAGGACTCGTTCCCGACCTGAGCGAGGAAGAGCGGAAGCCCGATCTGGGACATGAGGCGAGCGGTGGGCCCCGACTGGCTCCAGACCATGGGGCCCGTGCGGTGAAGCGCGGCCGTGATGAGGGACACCACGAGAACGCCGAGGGCGGGACCGAGGCGCAGCGACTCGCCTCCACCGAGGTGGATCGGCACGAATCCGAGGACGCCGCCGACGAAGATCACGAGGGCAGCGCGGGGAAAGGCGAACTCCTCGAGCCCGTGGGCGTCGTCGCCGAAGAGCTTGCGCAGGCTCTCGATCTTGTCGTTGGGCGCGCTGATCTGGATGCGGTCCCCCCAGCGGAAGCGGAAGCCGTGACGTGCACGCAGGTTCATGCCTGCGCGACGGATTCTCGTCACGGTGGCGCGGTATCGCTCGCGCAGGAGGAGGTCCTCGAGGCGTGTTTCGATCGCCTCGGCGTTGGAGACGAAGAACTTTCGGACCACGACCTGGTTGTGGTTCTTCTCGTGGCTGGACGGAGCGAGATGGCCGAGCCTCTTCACCGTCTTCTCGATTCCGTCCCGGGAACCGCTGACGTGAATCACATCGTTCGGCAGCAGCACCGTGTCCGCGGAGGCAGAGAAGCTCGACCCAGCACGGTTCACCCACAGCACCTGGCTCTCGAGGTGCAACTGACGAAGTGGCTGTCCGGCGGCATCGCCCTCGTCGACGATCACCTTCGCCACTTCGGAGTTCTCCTGCTGGCTCTCCATGTTCTTGTTCCAGGCGTCGAGCTCCGCGGGCACCTGTTTTCGAGTTGCGGCGTGCCAGACCTGGACGAGCATCATGACGAGGACGGCGCTGACCGGGGCGGCGACGGCGAAGGCAGCGGAGGCGCCACCACCGCCTTCGCTTCGTTCGAGCAGGGCGAGGGCAGCACCTGACCCGAAGAAGCCAGCGAACGTCCCGAGCGACATCACCAGGGGGACGCCGAGGGCGATCCCAAGCAGCACGACGCCGCCGAGGATGAGACCGATGATGCCCAGCCCCACGGCTGCAAGCTGCAGATCCTTGCGATGCAAGTTGCGAAGGGCCGGACCGGATCGGACGCCGACGGTGTAGAGGAACAGCAGGAGGCCGAAGAGGCCCAGGGCAGGCGACAGAGTGATGCCGAAGTGGGCAACGGCGACACCGAGCAGCAGCATGGCGGCTACATCGAGACGCACGCCGCGGAATTGCGCGCGTCCGATCATGGCCCCTGCGGCGATGACGGCCATGGTGGCGAGCAACTCGGCGGAACCGGACATCCGTTGCCCATAGAACATGGGCAACGGCCTGTCGACCGCGATGCGACACGCGAGCCTGCTCGTTTGCTCCCGGACGCGTCGGGCGCCGATCGCTTCGCACGCTGGGGTGCCTGGACTCAGTTTCGGGTCGACACGCCGAACACGATATCCGGGATGCCTGCGGAGAGAAGGTCATCGAGGATCTCGATCAAGGTCCGTACGTCACGGATTCGTCCACGAGAAGGATCGCGCGCTGCACGCCGCTGTCGGCGAGGCGCCGCGCTTCTCGTTGCAGCGCGTCCTTGTCGCGAACGGGAGCGGAAGCGAGGCAGCGGAGACCATCGCTCCACACGACCAGCCGGACGGTCGTGGCGTCGGCGATCCCTGCAAGGGTGGTTGTGAACCTCCGCGCAGCGCGACGCGTCGGACGGGCACCCCCGCGTCCGCGGGCGTATCGAGACGCTCCCAAGGCGGGGAGGGTTCAGCTGCTGGGAAAGGACACGCCCCTGGTCGAACGGACAGGGCGATGGGCTACGTGGGATCCATCCCTTCTCACCAGGAACGAATCCTGCTCGACACCTTCGCCAGGCCCGTCCCCGACTCCGTCGTAACCATTCGACTTCTTTATGTACGTGTTCAAGGCCTACCGTGTCCCACATCGGCACCCAACTTGCAGACCTCCCGCGTCGATGAAGTCCTCCTGCACACTGCTTCCCCTCTTCCTCGCTTGCTCCCTTTCGCTTGGCGCGGTCGCGTGCAGCGCGGACACCGGCGAGTCTGGCCAGGCCAACGACGAGTACGTGGACGGCGACGACCCGGGTGGCAAGGCGGACAGTGCGAACGCCGAAGCCAAGACGGTGTTTTTCGGTCCCAAGACGTTTTACTACGTGCGGATCAAGGGCTGGAACCCCAGCTGGATGACGCCAGAGTCGTTGGAGGCGGAGCGCACGGTCTCCGGGGCTGAAGTGTTGGTCTACAAGGCGAAGGCGGGAAGCTCTTTGCACTGCCAGGACGCCGAGGTCCGCGACGCCGACCTGGTGTACTCGACCAAGACGTTCACGGTGCGCACGAGCGGCAACTTCACGAACGGCACCCCCAAGTCCTCCTACAAGATCGGGTTCGAGGACAAGGAAGCGCGCATGCTCGGCATGAAGGCGCTCAACCTCAAGTCGATGTGGAACGACGTCTCCCAGATGCGCGAGGCCTTGGCGTGGAGCCTTTTCCAGGAGGCCGAGGTCCCGGGGCCGCGCCACACCTACGCGAAGTTCTGCATCAACGACCGATACTACGGCCTCTACTCCGTCATCGAGCAGGTCGAGAAGCCCATGCTCAAGGACCTGTTCGGCAAGAACGATGACGGCAATCTCTACAAGGCCTATTGGGAAGACCTGGGGCCCGCCGACCTGTCCTACCGCGTCGGGACCGATGGCGACGACAGCGGCAAGCAGTACTTCAAGGCCACCAGCATCGACGAGCGCACGTACCAGCTGAAGACGAACGACAACGACGACGATGACCCGTCGTACCAGACCTACGACGATCTCGCGCGGTTCATCCGGACCATCCACGGGGTCGACGTGTCCGGCGAGGCGCCTGCGAAGTTCGACACGGACGAGTACCGTGCCTCCGTGGAGGGGATCTTCGACGTGCGCGGGTTCCTTCGCTGGGCGGGCCTGAACGTGCTGATGGGCGGTTGGGACAACTACTATCGCACGCCATCGAACTACTACCTGTACAACTCGGGCAAGGGCGGTGGGTCGGACGCTTTCATGAGCGACCCTTACTTCCACTGGATTCCCTGGGACTACGACAACTCCTTCGGCATCGACTTCTTCGGCACGCCTTGGCAGTACGGAGACCTTGTGGACTGGCGCAAGACGAACGGTGGACAGAAGCTGCCGCTCATCGAGAACTTGCTCGCGAACCGTCAGCTGCGCGCGTATTACCTGGACCACGTCGACTACCTGCTCGACACGACGTTTCGAGCGGACTGGGTGATGGGGCAGATCGGGACGGAAGGCTCGGGCGGGCACTGGGACCGCGTGCGCAAGGCGGCGTTCCTCGAGGCCGACGGGCCCGCCGACGCGCCTCACACAGGGCGTCGTTTCTCGAACGACCAAGTCTACTGGAACGGCTACAAGCAGCACGAGCTCGACGCGTTCGGGTTCAAGACCCTCGGGATCGAGCACTTCGTGAAGATGCGTCACGACAGTGCGCGTGAGCAGCTCAAGGCGCTCCGGCAGGGCCTGCCCGAAGGCTCGAGCGGCGTGACGTTCCCTGACGGGCCCACGGCGCTCCCCACGCTCTGACACCCCACATCCCTCGACCTCGTGTTATCCGCTCTGCCTTGTTTGTCAGGCCATCGACATTCACTTGCTCTCGGGTCCGAGCGCGGACGCTTGTCATGCGCGGGACGACTACCTCGTAGCGGACACCTACGTAAGCTCTGGGACCGAGTACACCGGGCCTACTGGCTGGAGGCGACGTACCCCGGGAGGGGGCGGCGCCGCAACCTGAGCCGGGGCCGAGGCCGGTCCGGAGGCGGCGTGGGCGCGTCCAGGCCGAGCTTCCCTGCGGTCGTGCTGCTGGGAGCGCTGTTGTGGTTCCGGCGGAGGCGACGCGGGTAGGACCCACTTCCCGCTTCCCCATCCGACCGTGGGTTGTGATATCGTTTCGATCACCTTTAACACCTGAGCTTGACACGGGAGAAGACCATGAAGATCGACAAGACTAGCTTTCTGATTCTTGCGGGCGCGTTGGCAGTCGGGGCTTGCACCTCCGAGACCGAGGACGGTGCGGCGGGCAGCGGCGGCGGTGCGGGCACGGGCGGCACGGGCGCCACGGGCGGCACGGGCGGCACGTCGGGAGGCGGCGGGGAGGCTGGCACGGGCGCCACGGGCGGGTCTGCGGGACAAGCGGGTTCCGGGGCTTCGGCGGGAGAGGCCGGGGCCGCTGGCGAGGCCGGGGCAGCCGGGGAAGGCGGGTCGGGCGGCAGCACGTGCGACGACTCGGTCGGGACGCCTGGCGACTGTCAGAACGTGCCCACGGAGGATTGCGGCACGTGGGCCATCGACTACTGCGATTCCGCAGTGTCCTACCTCAAGCCTGCGGTGGCGGAAGCCGCGGTCGACTGCATGCTGAGCATCACCGATTGCATGGACCCCGACCCCTACATTTGCGTGGGAACGGCCCTCGAGAACGCCTGTCCCGACGCGACGGCGGACACCGATTGCGCCACGATCGAGACCGCTTGCGCGGAGACGCAAGCCGATTGCCACGCCATGATCGACGGATTGAACGCCGCGGGCAGGACTGCCCTCATGGGGTGCGTGGACGCCGGCTGCGAGTACGGACTCTGGTCCTGCATTGAATCGCTCTGACCCGGGTCATCGGTCGGTCGTGCCACCGCCTCCTTCGTGGCACGGCCGGCTGGTCAGCATCGGGGTCACGGGAACCAACGGGAAGACGTCCACGACGGGGTTCGTGGCTGCGGCGGTGTCGTGTGGCCGACCGGTCGTGCGTGCTGTGACGACGGGGTTCTATCTCGGGGAAGAGGTTCTCGAGGCTCCGAACAGCTACCAGGGGTTCCTGGCGGCGATGCGGGCGGGGCTGGATGCGGGGGCGTGCCACGCGGCCGTGGAGCTCACGAGCGAGGCGCTTGCCCATGGGTTCATCCGCGCGTGGCCGTGCCACGTGGGCGTGTTCACCAACCTCACGCGAGACCACCTGAACTGGCATGGGACGGCGGAGCACTACCTCGCAAGCAAGGCACAACTTTTCATGCACTTGCCCGAAGGCGGGACCGCGGTGCTCAACGGCTGCGACCCCGCGAGCGAGCTTCTCGCCGAGGTCGTCCCCGACGGCGTTCGGGTGATTCGTTACGGGGTCCCTTCCCGGGGGGCCCCGGTGGGTCCCCTCGACCTGGAGGCGGAGACCGTGAAGGTCTCCTGGGAGGGCACACATTTAACGTTGCGTCCTTCCGACCTCCTCGGGTCGCTGCAATCCCTCTCGATCCGTGCGATCGGCGACGTGCAATCGGAGAACGTGCTGGGGGCCCTCGGGGCCGCGATCGCTTGCGGCATCTCGACCGAGGAGGCGGTCGCGGGGCTCGCGTCCGCAAAGCCTCCGCCCGGTCGTTTCGAAGTCGTGGCCACCGAACCGCACGTCGTCGTCGACTACGCGCACACTCCCGACGCGCTGCTGCGCACCCTGCAGACGGCAAGAAGCCTGTGCTTCGGGCGGCTCACGGTGGTATTCGGTGCGGGCGGTAACCGCGACCGGGAGAAGCGGCCGATGCTGGGAGAGGCTGCCGCGGTCGCCGACCGGGTCATTCTCACCACGGACAACCCGCGGGACGAGGACCCTGCGGAGATCGCCGCCGCCATCCGGGATGGGCTGGGCAGCCACGCGTGTGTGCGGGAGGTCCTCGATCGTCGCGCCGCGATTCACGAGGCGCTCGAGGGCGCGGGAGAACGAGACGTGGTGGTCATTGCGGGCAAGGGGCACGAGACGGGCCAGCGGGTGGGGAGCGAAGACCGGGCCTTCTGCGACGCCGACGAGGTCCGCTTTTTCTACGGCACGCACTCCACTCACGACAAGTAGGCTTGAGGCTCAATAGGCGATGGCGTCGCAGATGGGGGCGGCGCAGGTCCCGGACTTCGCCACAGGACGGCACACGAGACCTTCTCCGCACGCATCGAAGCACGGGTCTCCGAGCGAGGGTGTGGGAGCGCATACGAAGTTGCCTCCTGGGGACGAGGGCACGCACGAGCCATCCGGACCACACTCGTTGCCGTCCTCGCAAGGTTCCCCTGTGCCCGCAACGGCCGTGCACAGCATCGTGGAGAACTCGCAGTAGTTCCCCGCTGCGCACTGCGAGTCATTGGTGCAGGCGGACCCGGGGCCCACGCGAGGCACGCACACGTTCGTGCCGTCGGTCTTGAACTCGCAACCGAGCCCGTCCGCGCAGGCGTTCGTTCCGGACCCACACGTCTGCCCCTCGGTGGGCAGGGCGCCACACATGTCCCCCAAGCACGCGAGCCCCGCATCGCAAACGAAGGGGCCCAGCGCGCCCAGGGCGCAAAGGTCCCCCTCCCCGGGCACGTCGCCGCACGCTCCACTCGCCAACTCACACGCAAGACCCTCAGCACAGAGGACACCGTCGGCACATGGGGCTCCGGAGCCAGGAAGGGCTGCGCAGGTGCCACCGTCGCAGTAGGCCCCTGCCACGCAATCCTCCGCATAGGAGCAAGTTTCTCCCAAGACCGTCGCCGGCTCACAGCCCCGTGCGCGCGTCGCGACGCAGGCCGCGTTGTCGCCGCAGGTCCATGCGTCCGCACAGGCTTCCTCCACGGCCGAGCATGTGCCAGATCGGCAAGCGAGGCCGGGGGCACACTCGGTGTCCTCGGAGCATGCCGCCTGCTCGGTCAAGGTTTGCGCGCACGTACCCCCGACACAAGCGAGAGGCGGGCTGCAATCGCGACCGGAAGCGCAGGTGTCCCCGGCGTTCCCGTCGCGGCACGTCTCGTCCGAACCGCACACGAGCCCCTCAGCGCAGACACTCGCGCACGGATCTTTCTCTACCGGCGGCGGGGCACAGGTACCGTCGGGGGGCGAGCAGAGGCCGCGTCCCTCGTTGCAGCCGAAACCTGGTGCATCACAGACCTCTCCCTCTCCCGCGTTCAGCGACAGCATGAGCACGCACCCCATGGGGATGGTCCCGGCCGGGACGGAGGGCTGGCACCCTTCGTTGGCCTTGCGGACCGCTTCGAGACAGGCTTTCGCCGGCCCCTCGCAGTACCGAAGTTGCCCCGCGGCCATCGCGTCACGGAACACCTCCACCGAGTCGAGACACCGCGTCCGCCACGCCGCCTCGCACGCCGTCATGTCGGGGAACCCGTCGAGGTCACCGCACCCGCACGCCTGCGCCGCAGCGCACAGAGCGGCGCCCATGGGCTCACAGTACGTGGCTTCGAACCGCGCGATCTGCTCGTCGGCGCTGCCCGACATGCACCCGGCCCCCGCGTCCGCTTCGACATCGCCCCCCGCATCGACTGTGCTGTCGGGCTCGGTCTCCGACGCATCGAACGCGTCCGCGTCGATCCCCGCGTCCTGCGAAGGGACCGTCGACGCCTCTTGGTCGTCACCGCACCCGGGAAGCAGCAGAAGGAGGGCGAGAAGGAGGGGCTTTCGCATGCGTGGTCCTATAGGGACAAGTTGGGCCGAACCACAAGTCCCTACCGGGTTGAGGCTCGACCACGACCGTGGGCGGATGACGGACATCAACTAGGAGCTGAGAACACGGAATGCGACCCGGAGTGGACGGAGGCTAGCTTTGCTGGCCGGAGTCCACGTAGGACGACGAAGCCGAAGGCGCAGTCAATTCGAACCAGGAATGGTCGGAGCCAGGGGCAACACGCATGACCGAGCTCCGTACACACCCTTTTGTGCCTTCTGCGTCTTCTGTGGTTCTCCGGAGTGCGATCCCTGTACGCGCCAGAGGCTGATCAACCCGGAGGCGAGCTTCGGGCGGTCACCTTGTCGCTCTTTCTCTATCGCTTACGCTCTGCCGCTCTTCCCTCCCTGGCACCGGCAGATCCGCCGCCGGCACGGTTCGCCCCGCGCAGATTTCCTTTAGAAGCTCGCTCTGCTCCCCGCGGGCCGCGACGGTGAGCGTCAAGACGCGCAGCAGGTCCAGCAACTCGAGACTCCACTCCTCCGGCCAGGAGTTCATCCCCACGAGGTCGAGCGGGTTGTTTGACTTCCCTCCCCTGCCCGCCCTTCGCGCGCAGCGGTAGCCGAACCACTTTCGCACCACCGGCATACCGCTTACGGCGAACCCCCACACCTCCGGAAGCACGCCTGTCACCCGGCCCCGGCCGACCTCGAGCACGTGGGTGGAACTGTCGTACCGGATGCTGCTGGCGCTCCCGGGCATCTCGCGTGGGGTTGGGGTCCACGCCACTGCAGGCACGTTGGGGAGGTCGCGGCCCCGTCCGGAACCTGGGTCCTGCAAGCGCTCCCCGAACGTCTGCAGCCAGATCAACCCCTTTCCCAGCTCGACAGCCCGTTTCCACAAGCTCGCATCCGCGGTGAGGGGGACGCGCGGGCCGGGTGTGACGAGGTCGGGCGCGAAGCGTTGCTGGTAGTGCGGCGAGGAGAGGACGACAACCACGTAAGCGGCGAGGTCCTCCGGCGTCACGGTGACACCAAGCGCTACGCCAAGGGCCTCCAGAAGGCCGAGGGTGACGTTCGGCACGCTCGCGGCCCCGTCGCGATACAGCGGAATCACATCCTTCCCACCGCGCCCGCAGAAGCAGTGGAAGTCCGGTACGTGAGCCGAGACCGTCACCGCCGGACCCGCCGAGAGCTTGGCTCGAAGCAACGAACAGAGGTAGATCTGCCGGTCTGACCGACTCGACCACAACGGCGGCGACTCGGTCTTCAGCAACCTGGGGTCGTACAGGATCCACTGTCTGTCAAAGCTCCTGAACCCGTAACGAACGATAGGCCCCGGGGGCGCGTCCTGGTCCAGGCTCGCCAGAGGGGCATGGCCCGGGACCTTGGTGAACACGTTCCGCCCGGTGCGCGCGGTAACGAACAGCCGCGGCCGGGATTCGACCGGAGCGCCGACAAACGCGCTCCACCGCTGAAGAAGCACCGACGGGTGGGGAGCGACCGGCCAGGTCCGCGCGGCCAGACAGCCCGGTTGCTGCCACGGGAAGAGGTCGGCGAGCGCCGGATACCTTTGCCAGGCGTCGCCGTCAGCACCGGGGACCAGCGGGTCGCTCCGGCCGTCGCCCGCGCGGGTCCAGGCGCCATCGAGGGGCGTGCCGCCCTCCGGCATCGAATCGAGCCGCTTCAGCTTGTCCTCGCCCGACACCCCGTCCACCCGCCGGTACCAGACCGTCGCCGGGCCCACCTTGGACTGGCACGTAGTGCGAACGAGGGTCGTGATGGCGACCGGGGTCTCGATCCCGAACACGTTCGGGTCCGGCTGGGTACTTCGGCCGTCGCCGCCGAGGTCGACGGTCCAGAGCTCGTCGCCGGCGTCCCGGGCGAGGGCGCGCAGCCCGACAAAGGCGGGCCCCGTCAGCCAGGTGCTGTTGGTAATGAACCCCAGGAGGCCGGGGCTGGGCGGGTCCTCGAATGCCCTCCAGAGCGCCCAGCGCCAGAAGTACACGTAGCGGTCGGACAAGCTCCTGAGGTGGCTGAAGATCGTGCACTCCCGTGCGGGGTCGCGGAGGTCGTCGAACAGGCTCTTCCCCGTGGCCCGGCCCGGCACCTTCCCCTCGATCACCCAGCGCTGGGAGGCGTCGGAGGACTTCGACGTTCGCTCGTAGGGGGGATTGCCGAGCACGACCAAGACGGGCGCCCGGATCGCGAGTTCCGGGGGCGCGAGCGCGTTCGCCAGCCGAAGCTGCAGGTCGTCGTTCTTCTCGAACCGAAAGCCCCACAGCGCGGGGTCCCTGCCCGTTTCCTCGGCCAGCCCCCTCTGAAGGGCGCACGTCAGCCGGAGGTGTGCGACGACCCAGGGCGCCAACATGACCTCGAACCCCTCGATCCGCGGCAGAAGGCACTCCCGCACATAGGCCTTCCAGGCCGCCGCGGCAGCTTGCTCACCGAGACCGCTTGCCTCGAATTCGGTTGTCATGGTCGCGAAGATGGCGCGAAGCACTTGCAGCAAGAACGTCCCGGTTCCAGCCGACGGCTCGAGGATTCGCACGACGAAGTCTTGTTCCCTTGCCCCCTCGGGCAGCGGAATGCCACGCTCGACGGCGTAGGCGCCCCAGCGAACGGGGTCAGCGAGTCCCAGGCGCAACCCGAGGCGCGTCCGGGCGAGATGGTCCAGCGAGCGAACCATGTACCGAACGACCTCGTCGGGGGTAGTGTACACGCCCATACGACGGCGCAAGGCGGGTGCGTACGCGTCGAGGAAGTGCTGGTAGAAGTGAATGACGGGGTCGCCGTGGCGTGCGAAGACCTGGCGAACAGGCGTGAGAGACAGCGAAGCGGCGAGGTCGTCCATGGCGCGGGTCACGCCGGGGTTGTAGGGACCGTCGAGCAAGGCGTGGAAGAGGCGGGGGGCAGGTTCGCCGGCGGAGGAGAGGAATCTGAGGGCGTGTTCCCTGTGGAACGCAGACTCGGGGTCAAGCCACCGCGCGGCGAAGAGGACAAAGGTGACGGTTTGGGCGACAGAATCGGCGAGGAGGTGGTCGTCGGAGTCGGGGCAGAGGGCGCGCAGGGGATGGTTCGGGGCGCCGTCGAGGTTCTTGCGGATCGCGCTCCGAAGTCGCTTCGCGTGGGAAGCGAGGGAGCGGGCGAGGACCGTGGCGGATTCGGACCTGGTCACGGGGACGAGCAGCAGCGGAATCCGATGCCTCCGAGGTGGTCGCGGTCGGCAACGTAGCCGGCCTCACAGCGGAGGTCGGGCGCGTTGACGCCCCAGGCCCCCCCGCGCATGCGGCAGTTGTCCTGGGGCCCAGCAAAGCCATTGCAGGAGTCCTCCCACTCGAGGACATTGCCACTCAGGTCGTAGATACCTGGATACGACTGGCACGTAGCGAGAGTACCCACGGGGACCGTCGTGCCCACGCCCTTGTCCGGACCGTTGCAGGCCTGTCCGTCGAACGTATTCCCGTAGGGGTAGTCGTTCTGGCCGTAGCTCGAGCAGGCCGCGAACCACTGGCTCAAGTTCGCGTTGGCGCACTGGCCCATGGAGTTGGTGCCGCCTCCGATCTTCCCGCACAGACGCCTGCCCAGAGCCTGGCAGTACGCATTGGCGTCGCACCAGTCGACGCACACGACCGGGTGCGAGCCCAGGGTGCCTGGGGGCCACTCGCAGGCCGGGACGAAGCTCGTGTTCCACGAGCAGTACGCTGGTTGGCCCGCCGGGTCCGGGTTGGTTGCCAGCCAGACCTCGTACTGGCAGCGCGTGACCTCGGTGGCGTCGATGAGAAAGTCGCCCGCGACCGAGACCTGGGCGGCTGGCTCGGTTCCTACGCACGCGGTGCTGACACTTCCGCCGGTTCCGCCGGTGGCCCCACCCGTGCCGCCGGTCGCTCCCGTACCTCCCGTGCCTCCCGTGCCTCCTGTGCCGCCGCTCGAGCCCGCGGCGCCTCCGGTGCTACCACTCGACCCTGCGGCCCCTGCTGTTCCGCCGCTCGCTCCCGCCGCACCTCCACCACTCGAGCCCGCAGCGCCTCCCGAGGAACCACCCGCCCCTGCCGCCCCCCCGGTTGCCCCGGCCCCGCCCGTTGCGCCCGCACCGGCCTGTCCGGCGTTGCCACTTCCGCCTCCAGCGCCCGTCCCTCCGGTCAGGCTCGCGTCCTGGCTCACGCCTCCGCCCCCGGTCTGGGCAAACGGGGCATCGAAGTCCTCCGTGCACCCGAAAAGGCACAGCACCACGACGGCACGCCCGCAGCGAACGCGCGGGACCGATCGGGACTGCTTGACAAGCGCAGGACGCATGGCGGAAACCCTCGTCGTTGGACGGTATCACGGTTGCCCGGCAGATGGGATTCGTCCTCTCGCTCGCCCGTGAAATTTCTGACACCGTCGGACACCGCTCGCCGGACCTCGACACCCTGCCCTCTTGCGCTACAAGAAGGACCGGATGCCCTTCGACCCCGATCGCCAAGTGGCCCTTCAAGGAGCCTTCAATTTCCGTGATGTCGGAGGGCTCGCGACGGCAAGAGGCAGGGAGGTGCGACGCGGCTTGCTCTTCCGCTCGGACAGCCTCTCACGTCTCACCCCAGCCGACCTGAGGACGGTGCAGGGCCTCGGGCTCCGGACGGTTGTCGACCTGCGAACGACGCGCGAACGCGCCTCGGCACCCGATCGCCTGCCGCGGGGCCAAGGGATTCGCTGCGTGCATCTTCCGATGCGCGACCCGACGGTCCCGGAATCGCGACTCCGACTGATGGCTCAGCTCGTCTACCGTGGGCCGTCGACGGACCTGGGCGCGCTGCTGCGACAGCACTACGAGGCATTTGCGTTTCAGTGCGGCGCGTCGGTGGGGGCGCTGGTGCGCCTCGTCGCGGACGACGCCAGCCTTCCTCTTCTGGTGCACTGCACGGCAGGGAAGGACCGAACGGGGTTCACCATGGCGGTGGTGCTGCGGATCTTGAGTGTTGCGATGGACGACGTGCTGGCCGATCACCTGGTGACGAACGAGCTGCTGCGTCCGGCACTCCCCCGCTACGTGCGAATGCTTAGGTGGCTGAGTCTGGGACGGCTCACGAAGGATCAGATGATGCCCCTGCTCGAAGCGCGCGCCGAGGACCTGGAGAACGTGCTGCGGGAGATCGAGGTGAGACACGGGTCGATGGGGCGTTGGCTCGAGGAGGGGTGCGGGGTGGGACGGGACGTGCGCGAGGGGATTGTTCGGGGGTTGGTTGGGGTGGATTGAGTCTCGCGCGGTTTCGTCGCTTGCCCTCGCGCTTGCGATGGGCGTAGGCTTTCGGACGGGTTCGCCATGGCATCGATATTCGGCCCGAACGACAACGTCAAAGCCATGTTCGCCTCGTTGCAGGCGGTCCTCGGGCCGGGCGAGATCGTGCAGTACCACGTAGGCGGGGACGCCGAGTACCGCCTGGTGGGCCTGCACCGTCAGAGGACCGTGGTGGCGGAAGTGCACACGGACGGCGGGGTCCTGCACTCGGTCCGGTTCGCCGTAGACTTGTCGGGACTGCCCATCACGCTGTTGCTCAATCACCGCAGGAACACCACGATCTACGCCGTTCCCGAGGTCCGTACCGGGGATGCGGACTTCGATGGGGTGTTCCTGCTCAACGGGTTTCCCTCCGAGGTGCTGCGCGAAGCGCTGGACGCCCCCACAAGGCAATGGATCCTGGAGCGCTACCGGGAGAAGACCCCGACGCTCGAGACGGAGCATGGCAGTCTGAGGGTGGGTGTCGTGCTGCGCGCGAGCCAGGGCGTCTGGATGCTGCCCTCGGGGCGTGAGATGCCGCCGGCGGAGATTGCCTACTGGCTCGATGCACTCCTATCCATCACAGACCGGCTCACGGGCTCCTTCCGCAGGCAGGCGGACTCCCTTGCACGCGTTCACGGCGCGGCCGCTGCGGACCAGTGGGTTCGGCAGCACACGGAGGCGATGACCGCACGGGCGAGCCGGCGGGGCAACCTCCGCGTCCTGCTGTTTGCCCTGTTCGTGGGGCTCCCGTTGCTTGGAACCCTCGCCACCCTCGCAGTGGTGTTCTTGCTGATGTGGCTGGGGTGACCTCAAGGGCCTTGTGTCCGATCCAACCAGGCAGGCAACTGTCGCACCGAATCGAGGACGGCGTCCGGGTGCATGCCCCCGCCATCGATGAGCTCGGGCCGATACTTTCCGGTCTTCACGAGCACGCCCTTCATCCCGAGCGCCTGCGCCGCGCGTACGTCCGTCTCGACGTCGTCTCCCACCATCACGGCGTGCTCGGGCTTGATGCCCATCGAGCGGAGCGCGAGAAGGAAGAGCTCCGGGGAGGGCTTGCCGATCACGGTGGCCTGTCGTCCGGAGGCGAACTCCAGCGCGGCCACGAAGGCTCCGATGTCGATGCGGAGCCCGTCGCCGGCCTCCCAGTACTTGCCCTTGTGCAGCGTCACGAGGCGGGCACCGCCCAGCATCAAAGCGAACAGGCGCTGCATCAGCTCGGTGTCCCACCGCGCACCGATGTCCCCGACGACGATCACGTCCGGGTCCGTCTCGGACTGGGGGAACTCGCCAAAATCCTGGAGGAGGTCGTCGTGCAGGAGAAGGAGGCACCGCGGGGAGCCCAGGCTGCGCAGGAAGGCCACGGCGGCTTGGGGCGCACTGAAGAGCTCGTCTCGCTCGATGGGCAGGCCGAGAGCCCGCACGCGGTCGTGAAGGGAGGCGACGGATCGGGTGGTGCCGTTCGTGAGGAACCGGCAGGGCAAACCGCGGTCGCGCACGGCGGCGACGGCCTCCGTCGCGCCAGGGATCGCGCGTTCGCCGATGTACAGGGTGCCTTCGAGGTCGAAGAGGACGGCTTGGGTCATGGGGTGGGCCGAGTGTACATGGCGGGGACAGAACTGGTAAGCCGGGGATGCGGAGCCGGGATTGGGAACAGAACTGGTGAGCCGGGGATGCGGAGCCGGGATTGGGGAACAGAACTGGTGACCCGGGGATGCGGAGCCGGGAATGGGGAAGGCGGTTGCATCCAGGGCAGAGATGCGGTGGAGTCAGGCAACGGAGCGCCCACCTTGATCAACGGCTACATGGACGACCATGACAACGTGTTCTGCGTCGACTGCTGGAAGAAGGCCAAGCCCATCGGCGGGGCGGTCAGCATGCTCGACACGGTCGACGCCACGGACCCGGACGACAAGACGCCGTTCTGGGTGGTCGACAAGTGCGTGCTGTGCGGGGCCGAGGTGAAGTACAAGGACGTTCGGCTGCTGGCTTGAGCTTCGCGGACGAGCCGGATGGGTTGCTTCCGCCCACCGACGTGGACCGAGATGTGGTTCGCGTGGTGGACCACGGCCGCTGCGCTAGCTCCGGCGCGACCGTGCAGGGTCAGGCCGATGGCTTCGAATGCGTGCGAGTCGGCGGTGATCTCTTTCCTGTCGAGGTCGGTCTGCGTCGATAGCAGGCGCCCAGGTGCAGCCTGACGCTCCGATTCGGTCTGCATCGACAGCAGGATGGGATGCAGGGCAGTGGCAGTCGCTCGTGGTACGCTGCGGTTCCCGACGAGCAACAACGAGGCCCCCGTTCCTCGGATACGACGGCTCCGTGGATGGGGCGTGGTGGGTGCTCGAGGTGCGGCGCGCGGGTCGATGCCGTGTGGTGATTCGGGAGAACCTCGGCGCGGGCGACCCGGTGCGGGCAGTCTGTCTGCGCTTGTTCGCGCTGTCCGGGATGTTTGGGCGGAGGGAGTGAGTGCCGGAACGTGCATCCGCCAGGTTTCGAGCACGTGCCGAATGGGATACAAAGTTCGCATTTGACAATGGGATCTATAGGTCACATTCTCACAAGAGATCGTTAGCTCCCACCGTTCCCCAGGGCGACATGAACGTCTCGACCCCATCTCACGTCGGCGCGGCCATTCGCGACCGCCGCAAGCACCTGCGCATGACGCAAGACGAGCTCGCCCGTCGCGTCGGGACCACGAGGCGGTGGGTGAGCACTGTGGAACACGGGAACGCCGGCGCGGAGCTCGGCTTGGTCCTCAAGGCGTTGGACGCCCTCGGACTGGCAGTGTCCCTTGACGACGGCGCCACGGAGCGCGTGGCCGACGTTCCCGCACCGCCCGACATCGACGCTGTCGTGAACAAGGCGCGGGGTCGGGGTCGATGACCAAGGAGCTCATCACCCTGCTGGAGGACCAGCAGGTCGGCGTGGTTCGACAGGACCCCCGCGGCCGGCTTTCGTTCACATACGACGATTCATGGCGGCACGCTCGCAACGCGTACCCGTTGTCCATCTCGATGCCTCTGGCCGCGGCGCACCATCCACACGCGAAGATCAGTCCCTTTCTTTGGAACTTGCTTCCCGACAACGAGGTCATCCTCACGCGCTGGGGACGTCGGTTTCAGGTCTCCCCTGGAAACGCCTTCGCGCTGATGGGCGCGGTAGGGGAGGATTGCGCGGGAGCTGTGAGGTTCATCCGCGAGGGTCGGTTGGACGAGGTACCGCGCGAAGGGGACGGAGGCGTGGAGTGGCTTGACGAAGCAGCCGTCGCTGCTCGACTTCGGGCGCTGCGCGAGGATATCTCCGCGTGGAGGCGCCTGGGCGACGAGGGACAGTTCAGCCTCGCCGGCGCTCAACCCAAGACCGCCTTGCTTTTCGACGGAAAGCGCTGGGGGTTGCCTTCCGGAAGGATACCCACGACCCACATTCTCAAGCCCGCGGTCACCGACCTCGACGGCCACCCGGAAAACGAGCACTTCTGTCTCGACCTCGCCGAGAGCCTCGGGCTGATCGCGGCGGCTACGGACGTGGCCCACTTCGGGTCCGAAGTAGCCCTCGTCGTGGAGCGCTACGACCGGCTCACCACGGACGCGGGTATCCGCCGCGTTCACCAGGAGGACTTCTGCCAGGCCCTGGCTGTCGCGCCTTCGAACAAGTACGAGAACGACGGTGGCCCTGGCGTGGTGGCGGTCGCAAAGGTTCTTCGCGAGAACAGCCGATCCGCGGAGGAGGACATCCGATCGTGGGTGGACGCCCTCGCGTACAACTGGTTGATCGCGGGCACCGACGCCCACGGCAAGAACTACTCCGTGCTGATCGGCACAGGTGGCAAGGTGCGCCTCGCGCCACTGTACGACGTGGCCAGCGCCCTACCCTACGACGACATGTATTTCCCGAAGCTCAAGCTGGCGATGAAGATGGGTGGAACGTACCGTCTGCGGGACGTGGGGTTGCACGCGTGGAGGAAGCTCGCTGGACAGCTCGGGCTGGGTGAAGGCGAAGTGGTGGATCGCGTGGCTCGCCTTGCCGCGGCGGCGCCCGACATGGCGCTGCAGTCATTGCAACGATGCCGTGAGCAGAAGCTGCGTCACCCGTTGCTGGATAAGCTGACGGACCGCGTGTGCGAAAGGGCGCGTGATTGCGCGCGGGCGCTCGGTGTTGGAGGCTGAGGTCGGGAACCGACGCTCGATGGAACGGAAGAGAGCCCTGTGCGCCAGCTACGATGGATCATGGCCGGCGTGCACACGCTGCTCTGGTTCCTGGGGCTGTGTCCAAGGAGTCGTTTCGGGACGGTCAGCCTTCCCTCCACGGTTCGGGGGCATCCACCCGAGCCCTGTTGATGACCTCGGTTTCGTCCACAGGCCAACCCATGGTCCAGTACTTGAACTCGTCGATGGCCCAGTAGATGTGCCGCACGCGGTAGTAGAAGTCAGCGTAACCGAATCGCCGAATGAGAGTCACCAACCGGTCGAAGTCGCGGTTGCCCTGTTGGTCCCTCTCCCACTTCTTGACCACGTACTCGTGGGGCGCCGTCTCGCGGTACGTGACCGCCTCGCGCCATCTTCGCGCCGCGATGAACTCACGCGCCCACGCCCACTCGTCAGCCGTGGGTTCCTCGAGGAGTTCTGGGAGGTCCAGCTTCCCATCTTTCAACGGGTCCCCGTTCAGACCGTATCGCATGGCGTCGCCCATCACCGATCCTTGTCGGCCTTGCTATCCTCGCCCAGCGTCGGCTCCCCGTGGCCCAAAACCTGGCCCAAACAAAACGAAAACAGGGAACCGCTTGTGGCGATTCCCTGTGTACTTTCGCTTGGTTGCGCGGGCAGGATTTGAACCTACGACCTTCGGGTTATGAGCCCGACGAGCTACCAGACTGCTCCACCGCGCGCCGTTGAAGTGGCAGGCAATCTACTCCGGAACGCGAACCTGTCAAGGTCGAGTTTCGACTTTCGTCCCCCCCTTCCCTTTCCCATCATCCACCGCCTAAGCTCGTCCCCATGCCCGTCGAACGGCGACATCGCGGCCCAGGCAAGCTCAGCACGCGAGCCGCCGCCCTCGCTCGCGCCGAAACACGCAACGCTCGACTCGGCGCCATCTACGCCGCCCTCGCCGCCGTCCATACCTCCGTCGCAGAGTCCAAGTCCGTCACCGACATGTTCGGCCGCGCCTGCCAGGCCCTCGTCAAAAGCAACGCATTCCGCGGCGCCTGGGCCGGTCGCTTCCGCGACGATGGCACCCTCCAAGTCCTCGTCGTCGCAGGCAACCTCAGAGAGCCCCCGCCCGAAGCCTTGCGCCCCACGCCCACCGACCAAGCCTGGGTCCAGTCCGCCGCCAACCACCAGGCCGCCCTCGTGCGCGCCGACGATCCCCCCGAGCGCCGCGACCCCGTCCTCGATCGCCTCGCTTGCCCCTGCGCCCTGTACGTCCCCGTCGAGGGAGACGCCGGTGTCTCCGGCGTCTTCGGCGTGCTGTGCGCCGCCTCCTCCGACCCCAACGCCTTCGACCGTGATGCGGTCGCGATGCTCGTCGAGCTGGGTCGATCCCTCTCCACCAACGCCGACCGCATCGCCGCCGAGCGCGCGCTCGCCACCCAACGGGAGCTGCTCCGCGCCGTCTTCGACTGCGCCACCTACGGCATCTACTACGCCACCGCCGAGGGGCAGATCCTCCTGTGCAACGACGCCTTCCTCCGCCTCGTCGGCCGCAAGCGCGGGGAGACCGTCGGTCAGTCCTACCAGGTCGTGTCGTCGCCCGAGTTCCGGGAGCTGGAGCGCATGGTCGTCCAGCGCGTCATGTCCTCGGGCTTGGCCTCGGAGTACGACAAGGACGTGGTGCGCGACGACGGGTTCCGCATTCCGGTGCGACTGAGCGTGGCGCCCGTGCGGGACCGCAACGGCAAGCCCACGGGGACGGTGGCGGTGATGCGCGACACGGTGGCAGAGCGCGAGGCGGCGAAGGCTCTTCGCGAGAGCGAGGAGCGCTACCGTGCGGCGTTCCGCAACAACCCGGACGCCATCTTCGTGGTGGACGCGAAGCGTCGTGTGGTCGACGCGAACCCTGCGGCCACCGCGCTCACGGGCGTGTCGCGCGAGCAGCTCATGAGCCGCGACGTCACCGAGTTGGCGGAGGAGGTCGAGGTCTCGGCGTTGACCGAGGCGCTGTCGATGATGCGGCGGGACGGGGCGGTGTACCGGTCGCTCGTGAAGTTCCGAAGCACGGGGGAGCGGACGGTGTCGACGGAGCTGCACGGGACGTCGCTGGCGCCGCAGCTGTGGCAGGTGTTGGCGCGCAACGTCGAGGCGCGGCTGGAGGCGCAGGAGAAGCTGCGCGCGCTCAACGACATGCTGGAGGAGAAGGTGGCGGCGCGTACGGCGCTGCTGGAGGAGGCGTACGGCAAGCTCGAGCGTGCGGGGAAGATGAAGGACGAGTTCCTCGCGAACATGAGCCACGAGCTTCGCACGCCGCTCAACTCGGTGCTGGGTCTCGCGGACGCGCTGCTCGAGGGTGTGTTCGGGGAGGTCGACGACCAGCAGCAGCAGATCCTCGAGACGATGCGGGACAGCGGCCATCACCTGCTCGATCTCATCAACGACATCCTGGATCTTTCCAAGATCGAGGCCGGGCGGCTCGAGCTGGACCTTCGTCCGATCAGCGTGAGCGAGGTCTGCCAGGTGTCCTTGCGAATGATCCGGCCGCTCGCCTTGCGCAAGCGGATCGGGTCGTGGATGAGGATCAACCCGCGGTGTCCGGTGGTGGTGGCGGACGAGCGACGGCTCAAGCAGATGCTCGTGAATTTGCTGTCGAACGCGGTGAAGTTCACGCCGGCGGGGGGGCAGGTGGGGCTGGAGGGGTGGACGGAGGGGGACGAGGTGTACTTCTCCGTGAGCGACACGGGCATCGGGATCTCGCCCCCGGATCTACGTCGGATCTTCGAGCCGTTCACGCAGATCGACAGCTCCCTGGCGCGGCAGCACGAGGGCACGGGGCTCGGCCTGGCGCTCGTGCGACGGCTCGCGGAGCTGCACGATGGGCGCATCGACGTGATCTCGGAACCGGGTAGGGGGAGCCGTTTCACGGTGGTGCTTCCGCGGGTGGAGCTGCCGGTCACGCATGGGTTCGAGGGTGAGGAAGAGCCCACGACGCTGCCGCGGGGGCGCGAGGATGGCCTACCCGAGGCGCCGGATGACGAGGAGACATGAGCACGGATTCCCCCCTCTTGCTGATCGTGGATGACGACCCCACGGCCCGACAGGTCGCGCAGGCGATCCTGTCGCAGGACATGTACACGTTCCGTCATGCGTCGGGGGGCGAGGTGGCGCTCTCGCAGATCGACGAGCAAGAGCCGGACCTCGTCTTGCTCGATGTGATGATGCCCGGCATCGACGGGTTCGAGGTGTGTCGTCGCATTCGTCAGCGCAAGACGCGGGCGTACTTGCCGATCATGATGATTACGGCGCTGGACAGTCCCAAGGACCTGGCGCGGGGTTTGGATGCGGGGGCGGACGATTTCATATCGAAGCCGGTGCCGCGGGTGGAGCTGCGGGCGCGGGTGCGGTCGATGTTGCGGATCCGCCGTCAGCACATGGAGCTGGTGCAGCAGGCGCGGCAACTCGAGGATCTGAACCACCAGCGTGAGGATCTGGTGCGCATGGTGGTGCACGACCTGCGGTCGCCTGTCACGGCGATCCAGCTCGCGGCGTCGGCGTTGCTTGCGGACGAGCAATCGGCGCGGGCGGACAAGGACGGGGACTTGAGGCTCATCAAGGAGGAAGCTCGGCGGGTGGGCAACTATCTCGAGGAGATGCTGTTGCTCGCGCGTCAGGAGGAGGGGCGGCTGAGCTTGTCGTTCGCGCGGGTGGACCTGCACGCGGTGGCGCGCGAGACGATCCACGCGTTGACGCCGGTGGCCAAGGCGCGCGGTTTGCGGATCCGGCAAGCGCCCGCGCCGGAGATCCCGGCGGTGGTTTTGGGGGATGCGGCGCTGCTTCGTCGCGTGATCGACAACTTGCTGACGAACGCGATCAAGTTCAGCCCGTCGAAGACGCAGGTGGAGGTGGTGGTGGGGGTCGAGTGGCCGAGCGTGATGTTGGACGTGATCGACGAGGGGCGCGGGGTACCGGAGGAGATGCGCAAGCGCATCTTCGAGAAGTTCGAGATCGTGAAGATGAGGGCGGCGGGGGGACCGCAGACGGGGCTGGGTCTGGCGTTTTGCCGGACGGTGGTGGAGGCGCACGGCGGGTACATCTCGTGTCTTCCGCGAGAGGGCGGGGGGAGCCGGTTCCACGTGACGTTCCCTGCGGCCCCGCCGACGGAGAAGTAGCTTCCGGACCCTCTGAAGCAGCGACGTTCTCGCAGATTCGATCGCGGTGTTTCCCTGGGGCGGGTTTCGTAGTATGTGATTGTGCGCAAGCCGACGCGTGTGTGGCCTCGCCGCCGTCACCATTGCTTCGCGCAGGTGGCGTATCGGTCGGTTCGTGAACTCTGCTTGATCGTGGCCGACGCGGTCAGGCATCAACGTCCACCTTGTCCCTTGGGGACAGCCCGGGCTTGACCGTCGGAGTCTCAACACCGGCAGAGTCGCCTCGGCCACCGATCCCGAGCGTATGGCGCGGGAATCGGAGGAGTGATCGGTCATGAGCGAGAAGCGTGTAGTGATCCTGGGTGCTGCAGGGCGTGACTTCCACAACTTCCTGGTCGCGTGCAAGGACGACCCCAACCAGCGGGTCGTTGCCTTCACGGCAACGCAGATCCCGGACATCGACGGCCGGAGGTTTCCCGCGGCCCTCGCGGGGTCCCGCTATCCGGAAGGGATCCCGATCGAGGCCGAGGACCGGCTCGAGGCCATCATCCGCGAGATGAAGGTCGACGAGTGCGTGTTCGCGTACAGCGACGTGCCCCACGAATACGTGATGCACATGGCCAGCCGCGTGCATGCGGCGGGTCCGTCGTTCCGGCTGATGGGCCCGGACGAGACGATGCTCAAGTCGAACAAGCCGCTCGTGAGCATCTGCGCGGTGCGCACCGGTTGTGGCAAGAGCCAGACGTCGCGGCGGGTGGTCAAGGCGTTGCGGGATGCGGGCAAGAGGGTCGTGTCGATCCGCCACCCGATGCCCTACGGCGACCTCACGGCGCAGCGTGTCCAGCGCTTCGCGACCTACGCGGACATGGACAAGCACAACTGCACGATCGAGGAGCGTGAGGAGTACGAGCCCCATGTCGCGCTCGGCGCGGTGATCTACTCGGGCGTGGACTACGCGGCGATCCTCGTCGAGGCCGAGAAGGAAGCCGACGTCATCGTCTGGGATGGCGGCAACAACGACTTCTCCTTCTTCCGTGCTGACATCGAGATCGCGGTGGTGGACCCGCTGCGTGCCGGCCACGAGCTCACGTACCATCCGGGCGAGACGGTGCTCCGCCGCGCCCACGTCGTCGTGATCAACAAGATCAAGCAGGCCAAGTCCGAGGACGTGGAGATCTTGCTCAAGAACATCGCGTCGGTGAACCCGAAGGCGACGGTGATCAAGGCCAGCTCCCCGATCACGTTGGACAACGAGGCGGCGGTCAAGGGCAAGAGGGTGGTCGTGGTCGAAGACGGCCCCACGCTGACCCACGGTGGGATGGCGATCGGTGCCGGCTGGGTGGCTGCGCAGGATCTCGGCTGCACGATCATCTCGCCCCGCAAGTACGCGGTGGGAACGATCGCGGACACGTACAAGAAGTACGGGCAGACCGAGAACGTGCTGCCGGCGATGGGCTACTCCAAGCAGCAGCTCGCGGACCTGAACGAGACCATCAACAAGACAGTGCAGGCGGAGAAGGCGGACGCGGTGCTGTCGGCCACGCCGATCGACCTGGGCAAGCTCGTCACGGCGTCCGTGCCGATCGTCCGTGCCAGCTACGAGCTGGAAGAGCTCGGCAGGCCGAACCTCGCCGACATCGTCGCCAAGCTCTGATCGTCTCCCCTTCCAGCAACAATCCGCGTCAGAACCTGCCGTTCACGCTCAGCGAGCCCACCCCCGGCTGCACCACGATCGAGCGACCGGACTCGAGGCTCCTGTCCCTCTGGTCTTCCATCCACAGGTACACGCCCACCCCCGCCGCGGCCGCTGCCACGCCGTAGCTCACGCCCGCGAGGATGGCCGAGCTCTTCGCCTCATCGTCCAGGGTGCCGATCCGGTCGCGTTCGTCGACCGAACAAACGCCGGGATCGCATTCGTCGAACAGATCGTTGGCGTCCGCGTTCTTGCCGTTTCGCTTGAGGAAGAACAGGGTGCCGGCCACGACACCCACGCCAGCCACGACGAAGGAGCCAATGGCAGTTGGGCGCTTCCACGCCACAGGCGCGCTATCGGCGACGGGTGTTTCCGGTTTCGTGTCGACGGGGGTCTCGAGCCGGAGGGTCACGGCGAGCTCGTGCGGGGACGACTCGATCAGCTGGACGCGTTCTTCGACGGTGGAGAATCCCGGGGCGGACACGCGCACGACGTGGGGACCTGGGTCGAGCTGGAGGTATCCGCCGTAGGTCGTCTGTTCCCTGCGTTGGCCGTCGATTTCGATGCTGGCCACGCCTGGGGCCGGGCCGCTGACCTGGACGCGAAGGGTGGGGATGCGGAGCTCGATCTCGTCGCGGGCGAGTTCCATGACATGGCGGTCGCCGGGCTTGGCTCGCTCCGCGGAGTCGGTGAGCAGCTTCCTGGCGCGAAAGATCTGGCCCGAGGCGGCGATGGCCTTGGCGAGCTCGACGGTCCAGCGTGCACCGGGTTCGAGATCCCGGGCGCGGGTGAACAGGGAGATCGCCTCCTCGAAGCGCGAGGCCTTCAACGCTTCGCGGGCCTGCTCGCCGAACTCCTCGGCCTTGGTCTTCGAGCCGGACTTCGTCGGGGGTGCTGCCGTCGCGACGGGAGGTGCCGCGGGAACGGCCACCGTCACCGCGAGCAAGCACAGGGCGATTGGCCCTATGCGCGAGGGAAGAATGCTTCGCAGGAAACCGGGCGGAGAGACTGGGTTCAGCATGGCCGAGGCGAACGGTGAACGAGGAGCCGTGGGGTAAGAAAGCACGGATCGGCGGCGGGATCCAAGCTTCCGTGGGCTGGGTTCACTGTTCCTCCCTTGCGGGTAGGGGTTGACTTGGGACCGCACCGAGGGCAGTTTGCGGGCCGTCCGTGGGGACAGTCCTTGACGCATCGTCGGACCCCCGAAGAACGGCCCTCGACGCCACGTCGGGCCGCAATCAACGGCCCTTGACGCTAGGTCGGGCCCCGTGAAGGAGCAATGGCATGGCATGTCGCACGCATGACGTCATCGAGCGGGCTGAGCACTGGGGAGCGCACAACTACCATCCCCTGCCGGTGGTGCTGACGAAGGCCGAGGGGCCGTTCGTCTGGGACATCGAGGGCAAGCGGTACCTCGACATGCTCTCGTGTTACTCGGCGTTGAGCCACGGTCACCGGCACCCGCGGATCCTCGCCGCGGCGCAGAAGCAGATGCAGGAGATCACGCTCACGTCGCGGGCGTTCCACAACGTGGCGTACGCGGATTTCTGCGAGAAGCTCTCGAAGCTCGCGGGGCTGGACATGACGCTGCCGATGAACTCGGGGGCGGAGGCGGTGGAGACGGCGCTGAAGATCGCGCGGGCATGGGGCTATCGCACGAAGAAGGTCCCGAGCGGCAAGGCGCGCATCATCGCGGCCGAGGGCAACTTCCACGGGCGCACGATCGCGATCGTGTCGTTCTCCACGGAGGAGGCGTACCGCGCCCCCTTCGGCCCGTTCGTCCCGGGCTTCGACATCGTGCCCTTCGGCGATGCGGACGCGCTCGAGAAGGCGATCACGCCGGAGACCGTGGCCTTCCTCGTGGAGCCCATCCAAGGGGAGGGCGGCATCATCATCCCGCCCGAGGGCTACCTGAAGCGCGTCCGTGAGCTGTGCACCAAGCACAACGTGCTGCTGATGCTCGACGAGGTACAGACGGGGCTGGCGCGCACGGGCAAGATGTTCGCGTTCGAGCACGAGGGCGTGAAGCCGGACGTTCTGATCCTGGGCAAGGCGTTGGGCGGTGGTCTGCTTCCGGTCAGCGCGTGCGTGGGAAC
Source organism: uncultured Polyangiaceae bacterium (assembly GCA_964488865.1). Classification (GTDB taxonomy): domain Bacteria; phylum Myxococcota_A; class Polyangia; order Polyangiales; family Polyangiaceae; genus MWCO01. The sequence goes on from CAZAWR010000001.1 coordinate 193,476, forward strand.
GCGCGAGGTGATGTCGGTGCTCAAGCCCGGCGAGCACGGGTCGACGTTCGGGGGAATGCCGTTGTCGATGGCGGTGGGCAACGAGGCGATCGACGTGCTGGTGGAGGACGACCTTTCGGCGCGCGCGGCGCGGCTGGGCAACGAGGTCGTGGCGATGCTTCGCAACGCGAAGCTCCCAGGCGTGCGCGAGGTGCGCGGGCGCGGCTTGCTCATCGGCGTGGAGTTCGAGGACTTCATCGGTGGGGCGATGACGGTGGTCGAGGCATTGATGCACAAGGGCGTCCTGGCGAAGGACACGCGCGTGGACACGATGCGTCTCGCCCCGTCGCTCACCATCGAGGAGAAGGACCTTTTCGAGGGCATCGAGACGGTCATGTCGACGATCCGCGAGGTCGCGGCTTCCCGCAAGCGCTAGCCCCAAATCAAGCGCTCCGCGCTGCTTTTGGTCTAGTTTTTTCTAAGGGGGGCTTTCGCAAAGCCCCCTCGCCGCGCTCACCGCGGCTCACCCCAATGCGCCTCGGCTGAAGAACAACCCCAGAAGGCCCCTTCCCCCTTCTGTGGTTTCTGCGGCTTCTGTGGTTGCCTGCCGATCCTCGACCGGACGTGGTTGCCCGGCGAGCGCTCAGGCCAGCTCGGCGAGGAGCTTGGGCGCGCTGATGCGCAGCATGTACCGGCCCTTGCCGATGTTGCCCGTGGGCTCGAGGGCGAGGGCGACGAAGTACTCGTCCGTGAGCACACGGATAAGGGTGATGACGCGCTCCGCCTGGACGGCGACCTCGCGCGTGCCGCCGGCCTCGAGGGACTCCACCGTCCGCTGGACGGACTTCACGATGACGCTGAACTCGGCCCCGACGACCTCGATGTCGAAGGGAGCCTCCATGCCTTCCTTGATGTAGCTCTCCAGGGGGATCCCCTCCACATCCATGAGAAGGCTGGCGACCGCGCCGTCGGTGTTCTCGACGACTTCCTTCAGGGCCTCAACGAACATGGAGTAGAGAGTAGGTGGGGGGCTGGTCCTGGGTCAAGATTCCCGGGGGGGCCCGGAGGGGCGCGTGCGATTTTTGTCTGGCACCTCTTGCTCCCGGACCACCTCCGATGCAACGTCCCGGGCGCGGAGCGTCTGACTGCTTGACCCCCCTCGGTCTGAGCGACTAACGTTGCCAACCAGTTGGACGGCGGCGGGCTGCAGGCTGCCATCTTCACCGAAGGAAGGCACTCGAGAGTTCCATGCGTGCACGAGCCGGGGATCCTCCCCGCACGATGCCTCAGAAGGTGTTGGCAGGACGGGCTGCGGACCCGCTTCTCGGCGGGGACGAGGTCCACGTCAAGGTCGATCAGGTCATCCTGACCCGCGCGCCCGCACGTGCCCTGGCACAAGCGATCTCCATGGGCTTGAAAAAGACTCCCGTGGAGGTAGCCGTCGCCTACGACGGGGACTGCGTCACCGACGCGGCCATCTGCCAGGCCCGCGACAACGGGGCTCACGAGACCGTTCCGCCCGAAGCCCTGCTGCACGGCGTGCTCATCGCCCGCCCCGGCGTCGGCTTCCCTGCCCCGCTTCACCTCGAACGCTTCGCATCCCCTGCCCGCCTCGCCGTCACCGATGACCCGCGCATGGCCTTCGTCGGCGGCATCGGCATGCTCTCCCTTGTCCTGCCCCCTGGTCAACTCGCCTCGGCCCTCGCCACCGGCACCGTCACCATCCGGCCCCCGCGCAGCGTCCAGATCCTTCTGTCCGGAAGGGTCCGCCCCTTCGTCTGCGCTCGCGACGTCGCCCTCGAGCTGATCCGTTGCGGCCTCGCAGAGGTAATCCGCCGCATCGACGCCCGCTACGGGGCGCCCGTGGTGCTCGAGTTCGCAGGCCCGAGCGCCAAGCTGCTCTCTGTCCCCGAGCGGTCCGTGCTGTGCGCCATCGCCCCCGCCGTAGGCGCCGCCTCGGCCCTGTTCGTGAGCGACGAGAAGAGCGAGACGTTCCTGCGGGACCAGCGTCGGTCCAAAGCGCACCGCGCGCTCGCGCCGGATGCCGGGGCTCCATGCGACGATGTCATGTCGCTCGATCTCGCCACGGTCGACCCGCTGCTGATGGACACGCACGGCGAGATCAAGCCCGTGCGAGACATGGCGGGAACACCGATCCGCCAGGTCGTTCTCGGCGGCGACAGCGGCGTCACGCTGCGCGACATCCTGGCCGCCGCGGCCCTCCTCAAGTCGAAACGTGTCCCCTCGCGTCTCGAGTTCTTGGTGGCGCCTCCGTCCCGACAAGCGCTCGAGGTCCTGGCCACCACGGGCGCCCTCGTCGACCTCGTCGCCACGGGAGCTCGTCTCGTCGAGCCGGACCGCCGGCTCATCACGGGCGAAATCTACCCGCCCGCCCGAGGCGAAACCTCCTTGCGAACGTTCGACCCCGAGCCCGGCACGCACGCCACACCCCCGTTCCTCGTCGCTTCCGCCGAGACGCTCGCCTACGCCGTCGCCAACGGGCAAATCGGGGACCCACGGTCGTTCAAGCGCCCGGTGCGTGTGACCGTCCCCCGCGTCTTCCCCACGGAGGACGTACTCATCACCAGACCGCGCAAGAGCACCCTCGCCGGTGTGGGAAAGAAGCTGCTCGCCGCGCCGGTCGAGATCGCAGGGCTCGACGTCGCCACCAAGCTCACGGTGCACCACGGCGTGCCCGAAGGTCCGCTGCCCGCCGACGCGGCTATCGCCCTCGTGGTCCGCAACGTCGACGAGATCCGGCGCGTCGCAGCCTCGGCGTCGACATGGGTAGGACGAGTGCGCGCCGTCATCGGCGAACACATCCCGGCCGGCACCGCCGTGCTCCTCGGAGGCGTCGGCATCGCGGCCTTCCGCACTGAAGACATCTCCGCGATCCCATCGGGCCAGGCGCTTTCCCTTCCTGCCCCTGCGAAGTGGCCGGATAGCGGAGAGCTCGACGTCGACCTGGGCGCGTCGAAGGTCCATCTCACGTGGCTCGGCCGGTCCTGCGAGCGCTCGAGCCTCACCTCGGGGATCTCTCGACCGTCGAACCCGCACGTCAAGATCGTGGTGCGCTAGGCTAGTCCCAAATCAAGCACTGTTCGAAGAACGTGCTTGGGTTTGGCGTTTTGGGGTGAGCCGCGATGAGCGCGGCGAGGGGGCTTTTCGAAAGCCCCCTTGGAAGAACCTAGACCCAAAGCAGCGCGGAGCGCTTGATTTGGGTCTAGTCGCGATCTCGACGCCCCCACACGACTGCGCCTACACTCGGCCATGCGCCTCCTCCTGCTCCTCCTCGTGCTGACCTTCGCGGGATGCAAGAAGCAGCCCCCCGTCCAGGACCTGCCTGTGGCAAGTGCCCCTTCGCTCCGCGGCTCGTCCTCCATCGTCTCCTTCCGCGACGGCGCCCCTCGCACCGACTTGCACGGACAGTCGGACCGCAAGCCGGTCTACCACGTCGTGCCGGTCGTACCCGACGGCTGGGCCAAGGAACAGCCCATCACGTTGTGGGTCCTGTGCCAGGACGGCCCCAAGGCAGGAAGGTGCGACGACCCCACGCTCTGGCTCGAGAGCCTCTCCGCCCAACCGCTGCCCCTGCGGAACGCCAAGGTCATCCCCCACGGCGACGTGACGAAACCCAACACCGGATGGCATAGCTCCGTGCGGGATGCCGAGACGCGCCACGGCATCCTCTCCGACCCGCGCGCCGTGTTCGTCACGGTCGAGGAGCCCGCCGCGTGGACGCCGTCGTACGCACCACCCACCCCGCCACCCACCAAGGGCCCCGCCGTCATTGTGATTGCCACGATCGCGGTGACCATCCTGGTGATGATCGCGATGATCGCCGGCAACGTGTTCGCCGTGGTCCGCTACGAGGCGGACAGGAAGAAGCACGGAGCGCCCGCCAGCCGTCGTGCGCTCGGTGCGTGGGCAGCCGCAGCCCTCTGCCCGATGATCTGGCCTACCATCTTCTTCGTGAGCCCGGTGGCCATCGTCCTGAGCATCCTGGAGCTACGGGCCATCCGACGGGGCACAGCCCCCGCTGCCTCACGCATTCCCGCCGTGGCTGCGATCGTGAACGGGGTGGGCTGGGTCTTGCTCGTCGTGGGCGGGGGCGGCATCGCGCTCGTCGCGATGTCGGGGTCGTAGCCCTGCCCTACTGCCCCCGTGGCGTCACTGCCCAGTTCGGGTACGACGTGTAGTCGGGCTTGACCGGCCGCTGCTCGAACGTCGCCCACGCCTCGGCCGCGTTCGGAATGCCTGACTCCACCGCGACAGCCAGCGCCGGCTGCATGTTGGAGGGATAGCCCGCGGGCGAGCTCGAGTAGCCTGTGAATTCGCCCTCCGCCAGCTCGAGCGCTTCAGCCATCTCCGGCCCACCACACGGCAACGCTCGAATGGCAGGGTCGACGCTCTGCTCGAAGACCTCCGCGAACGTGTCGTAGATCGGAGAGTCCTCAGCATCTCTGACGTTCATCGAGTACGCGGCCGCCTGAATCGAACAGAACCCCGGGTCGGTCATGCGGCCCACGGGAAACTTCGCCTTGAAGGCGAGCAGCGGGACGGCTCGCTCGAACCCCATGGCCGCCAACTGCCCCACGCTCCAGGTGAAGAAGTCGTCCTGCCACGGGGCAACTCCCCGCCCCTCGTTGTACGCAAACGCATAACCGTCCGTGAAGACGCCGAGCGCGTTCGGCGCCTCCTGCGTGTACCGGTCGACGTAGTACTTCAGGTTGTTGTCTGCACGGTCGACGAAGTACGCCTTGAGCGGGTGATCATCCGGTGTGATGTAGGCGGCGAACCCGAGCGTGCGCAGGGACCAGGCCTGACCTCGGACCTGCCCCCACTTCAGCAGGCCCTCCTCGAAGCCCCGATAGTAGGGGTTGGCCTCGATCATGTTGTAGTTGGCCCAGAACTGCACCTCCTCGAGGTGGTCGTAGTCTCCGCCCACCACGTAGGCGAGGTAGCCCATGGAAGGCTGGTGCGCGGAATCCGCGACATAGGGGCTCGTGCAATCCGCACCCTGCGCACAAGCCGGGAAGCCCTCGGACTTGCCCGTCTCGGGGTTCACCATGTCCCCGGGATTCCCGAGCAGGCTCATGTAGGGGTAGTCGTCGAGCCGTACGGGCATCCCCGTGTCCTTGTCCCGGTAGTGCGTGGACCAACTCCCGGCCAGATCCGCCAGCGACAGGGACACGGAACGAGCCCGGGAGTCGGTGCTGCACAGGTAGAGCGCGTCCCAGCGAGAGAGCGGCCCAATGTCGTCGTGCGCCCCGGTCGTCGGCATGTACGGCTGCATCGGCCCGATCCCCATCGGCCCGGTGTCCAGCGTGAGCCAGCTGGACTGCAGCTCCGCCAGCGCCTCCTCCCCGATGACCAACGCAGGATCGTAGTGAGGGAGAGCCCCGCTCTCCATCATGTACCGTCCGTCCTGCGCCGCCTCCGACGACACCGCGTTGCCCCACCAGAACACCTTCCTCCACCTCGCGTGGTGATAGTGCGTCAACCCCGAGATCTGGTACGCCTCGGTCTCACCCATTCGCACGGAAGCATCGTAGACGAAGTTCTGCGGGTCGGGCTCGAACGCCCAGTCATTGTCCACGGACACGGCCACTCTCACCCTCTGCATTCCCGCATAGGCACGCACGGAGAATCGAACCGACAGGTGCGGGTGCGGCGCCCCTGCCCCGACGGGCGCCCCCGCGACGATCCACTCGCTCACGACCGGGCCCGAGAGCCACTTCACCGCCTGACCAGCCTCGAGCAACGATCGAGCCGCCACCGAGTACGGCGTGGAACCGATCGTGAGGAAGACCGACGCGTCGAACTCGCTCTCCAGCAGGTCCACTTCCTCGATGGGTTGCGGGGCGGCAGTGCTTTCCGGCGCGCTCACCAGCTCCGCCTCTTGCTCCTCACCCGGCGCCATCGACGACACCACCACGGTCAAGATGGCGTGCCGAAGCGACCCGTCCGCGTGACGAGCCTTGACGTCGACTTGCGTCGGGACCTCAGACGGACCGATGCGCGCCACGAGAGTGTTCCCCGCGGGCACGTCGCCGGGCGCGAACACCTGACCGAACGTCACCGGCACGTCGGTCTCCTGCTCCTCGGACGGGTTGCGGACCTTCACGGTCGTGACCGTGCTGCCCACGGGAAGAGCGCTGTCTGCACCGCTGTCTGCACCGCTGTCTGCACCGCTGTCTGCACCGCCGTCCGCGCCGCTGTTCGGGCGGCGGCGTTCCTCCGGGTGACGCCTCACTGCCTCCACAGGCAGCCATCCACGAGAACACGAGCGAAGGGAGCAGGAGACGGAACGACGAGAGCATGGTGTCCTTTCTGGGTCACGCGGGACCGATCGTGGCCGTACGCAAGTGTGATACCAGTCGCAGTCGCCCCGCGTCCGCCACGCGAACGCGATCATTGCACGCAGGGGTGGGTCAGGAACGTCGCACCCAACCCCGTCCCGACGAGCAAAGCGGATCCGATTTGTCGCAGTCACGATGCCGGCCAGCGCGGAGGTCGACTTCCAACGCTTCGGTCTTCGCGACGGACGCAACACCGAGATATGAGCCGCCAAGGCTCAGGTGGGTCACGGACGTCGCACCCGGGCCGGCTTCCGCCCCACCTTCTCCGCCTTCCCGGCGCTGGGGCAGCTATCCGCCACCGGACAGCTCTCGCAGGCAGGCGACCGCGCCGCGCACACCCTTCGCCCATGAAAGATCAACACGTGCGAGAGCATGATCCAGTCTTCTCGCGGGAACAGCGAAGACAGGTCTTGCTCGATCGGCCCGGGTTCTCGCTGCCGCGTCCATCCGAGCCGCTGGGCCAGCCGCTGAACATGGGTGTCCACGACCACCCCCGTCGGCAGGCCAAAGCCAACCCCCATGAGCACGTTTGCCGTCTTGCGCCCCACGCCTGGCAGCGCGACGAGCGCGGCGAGATCGCGGGGAACCTGACCCTCGTGCCTTTCGAGCAACTGCCTCGCGAGCCCGACGAGGTGCCTGGCCTTCTGCCGAAACATCCCAATGGTCTTGATCCGCTCGGCTACGGCTTCTGGGTCCGCATCGGCCAGGCTTCGCTCGTCCGGGTAGACTGAAAACAGCCCAGGCAGCGCGCGATTGACAGCCACATCCGTGGTCTGCGCGCTCAAGACCACGGCTACGAGCAAGCGAAAGGGGTCGCGGGGCGTGAGCTCGCAATCGGCGTCGGGATGGAACGCGCGAAGGCGCGCGAAAGTCTCTCGCGCCCTGCGTGCTGCCTTGGAGCGGGGAGGCATGCCGGCCCCGGAGCGCTCAGGTCTCGCCCGGGCCACTCTCGGGCGGACGCTGGGATTCCGAAGGAGTTGGGGGACGCGTGGACCGGAAGCTCTTCCCGCTCTTCGAAGCGCCGTTGCCTCCGTTCACGCCCTTGGCTGAGGTCCCGCTGGCGTTGCCGCCTTCGCCCTCGCCGCCCTCTTCTCCTCCACTGGCTTCTCCGTCGTCGTCGTCCTCGCGCTCCGCAATGCGCTCGAGGGCAACCACGCGCTCCCCGTCGCCCAGGGACATGATCTTCACGCCCTGCGCGTAGCGACCGGTCTCACGGATCTCGGAGATCTTGGTCCGGATCATCTGGCCACGGTCCGTCACCATCATGAGCTCGTCCGCGTCACACACGAGCGCCACGCCCACCACGGGGCCATTGCGCTCACTGGTCTCGATGAGCCGGACGCCCTTGCCTCCGCGGTTTTGCACGCGGAACTCCTGCAGCACCGTGCGCTTGCCGAAGCCGTTTTCACAAACGGCCAGGACTTGTCCGCACAAGTCCATGGTCACGACCATGCCGATGACCTCGTCGCCCTCGTCGAGGTCCACGGCCTTGACGCCCATGGTGGCTCGTCCCGTGGGCCGTACCTGCTCCTCCGGGAACCGGATCGACTGGCCTCCGCGCGTCGCGATCACGAACTCGCGCTGCCCATCGGTCACCGCAGCGGACAACAGCTCGTCGTCGTCCTCGATGCGCACGCCGATGATCCCCTTCTCTCGCACGTTCTGGTACTCGGGGACCGAAGTCTTCTTGATCTGTCCCTTCTTGGTCAGGGTGACGACGTACTGTCCTTCGCTGAAGTCGCTGACGGGAGTGATGGCGGCGATCTTCTCGCCAGGCTCCATGCCGACGAAGTTGACGACGGCGCGCCCCCGCGCGTTGCGTGCGGCCTCGGGGATCTCGAACACGCGTTTGCGGTACACCTTGCCCTTGTCGGAGAAGAAGAACACGGTGGCGTGGGTGCTGGCGACGAAGAGGCGTTGTACGAAGTCCTCCTCGCGGGCCTGCATGCCGAGCTTGCCCTTGCCGCCACGACGCTGGGCACGGTAGGTGGCCGCGCTGGTGCGCTTGATGTACCCGAGATGGGACACCGTCACGACCATGTCTTCTTCCTGGATGAGGTCCTCGACGTTGATCTCGGCCTCGGTGGAGACGATGACGGTGCGGCGGGGGTTGGCGAAGCGCTCGCGGATGTCCTCGAGTTCCATGATGATGACGTTCAGGAGCATCTTGTCATCGGCGAGGATGGCGCGCAGGCGCTGGATCTCTTCGGCGAGCTTGCCGTACTGGGTGGCAAGCTTGTCCTGCTCGAGGCCCGTGAGGCGGGCGAGGCGCATGTCGAGGATGGCGCGGGCCTGGCGCTCGGAGAGGCGGTAGTCCTTGCGCTCCGCGGCGGCGAGGATCTCCTCCTCGGGTCGGCCGGCACGACGGACGAACGCCTCGAGCCCCTGGAGGGGCAGATTCATCAGGCGGATGCGCGCGAGGTCGGGGTCCGAGGACTCGCGGATGGTCTTGATGACCAGGTCCACCTCGGTGATCGCCATGCCGAGGCCTTCGACGATCTCGCGCTCGGCCTCCGCCTTCTGAAGCTCGAAGCGGGTGCGTCGGGTCACGACCTCGCGACGGTGCTCCACGAAGTGCTCGATGGCGGACTTGAGGTCGAGGACCTCGGGGCGCCCCTTGACGATGGCGAGGTTGATGACGCCGTAGGAGGACTGCAGGTCCGTCATGCGGTAGAGCTGGTTGAGCACGACCGGACCGTGGGCGTCCTTCTTGAGCTCGATGACGAGGCGCATGCCCTCGCGGTCGCTCTCGTCCCTCGCCTCGGAGACCCCTTCGAGCCTCTTCTCGCGGATGAGCTCACCGATCTTGGCGTGCAAGCGCGCCTTGTTCACCTGGTAGGGGATCTCGGTGACGACGATCTGCTCGCGGTCGCGCCCTGGGATGGGCTCGAACTCGGTCTTCGCGCGCATGATGACGGAGCCGCGCCCGGTCAGGTACGCCTGCTCGATGCCGGATCGCCCGTAGATGATGCCGCCCGTGGGGAAGTCGGGCCCCGGGATGTGGAGCATCAGCTCCTCGATCGTGATGTCCGGGTTGCGGATCAGCTCGATGGTGGCGGTGACCACCTCGCCCAGGTTGTGGGGCGGCATGTTCGTGGCCATCCCCACGGCGATGCCCTCGGAACCATTGACGAGCAGGTTCGGGAACTTGGCCGGAAGCACCACGGGCTCCGACTCCGAGGAGTCGAAGTTGGGGGCCATGTCCACGGTGTCCTTGTCGAGGTCGAGCAGCAGCTCGTTGGAGATGCGCTCGAGCCGGCACTCCGTGTATCGGTACGCGGCCGGAGGATCGCCGTCGATGGAGCCGAAGTTGCCCTGCCCGTCGACCACGGGATGACGCATGCGGAAGTCTTGGGCCATGCGCACCAACGCGTCGTACACGGCCGCATCCCCGTGGGGGTGGTACTTTGCGATCACGTCGCCGACCACGCGCGCGCACTTCTTGTGCGGACCCGAAGGCCCGATCTTCTGCTCGTGCATTGAGTAGAGGATCCGACGGTGCACCGGCTTGAGGCCATCGCGAACGTCCGGGATGGCCCGGCCGATGATGACGCTCATCGCGTAGTCGAGGTACGACGACCGCATCTCGTCGAGGATGCTGGTCGGAATCTTCTGCTGGATGTTGGAGGTAGGCGTGGAATCCTGATCGGACATCGTGCGGCTTCTCCGGCCGTCCTCGGAAGGTCTCGGTGGACCCGTCGGGAGCCCCAGGCCTGGGGAGCTCCACGGAGGCTGACGGTGAAGTAGTCGAGAGAAGGGCTGCCTGCAACGTGAATGGCGGCTCAGGGGACGGGAGCTTCGAGGCAAAAAACTCCCGGATCGTTCCCCTTGAAATCACACAGAAATTCCGAGCCGCGGGACCCGGCCTGGGGCGGCTCTTTGGCTTGTGCCGTCCCAACGGACGCGGGGCGGTACAGCCCGCATCCCCCGGCCGTGCTATGGCGCCGCCATGGCGGATTCCCCTGTTGCCCACGACCACGGTTTCGGCCGGAACCTGCCACGCTTGGTGGAGATCATGCGACGGCTGCTGGCCCCCGGGGGTTGCCCCTGGGATCAGGAGCAAACCCCTCGTTCGCTGCGCAAGTACGTGATGGAGGAGGCATGCGAAGTCATCGACGCCATCGATCGGGAGGACGCTTCCGCCCTGCGAGAGGAGCTGGGGGATCTGCTGCTCCAGGTGGTGTTCCAGTCCGAGATTGCGAGAAAACAAGGGACTTTCGTGGTCGACGACGTGGTCGAGGGCATTTGCGAGAAGCTCGAGCGGCGGCATCCGCATGTGTTCGGTGACGTAGAGGTCGACGACGCCGCCGAGGTGCACCGCAACTGGGAGCGCATCAAGGCCGAAGAGAAACTCGGTCGCGGCGTGCTCGAAGGCGTTCCCAGGAGCTTGCCCGCGCTCTCTCGCGCGCAGCGGCTGGGCGAAAAGGCCGCCCGCGTGGGGTTCGACTGGCCCGATAGGACCGGCTGCCGAGCCAAGGTCGACGAAGAACTCGCGGAGCTCGATGCCGCCCTCGCCAGCAACGACACCACCGGCGCCGCCCAGGAGCTCGGCGACGTGCTGTTCGCCGTCGTGAACCTGGCGAGGCACATCAACGTGGACGCGGAGCTTGCGCTGCGAGAGACGATCGGCAAGTTCGTGACGCGGTTCGCCGTGGTGGAGAGCGAAGTGCAACGACAGCACGGGGGGTTCGGCGCCTGTGGCGGCGCGGTCGACATCGACACCCTCGAGCAATACTGGCAGGAAGCAAAGCGCAGGGAGAAGACGTGACGGGACAACGACGCTACCGGGAAGGCGAACAGGTCGGGCCCCTTGCCAGGACGCCAGAGGAGTGGCGGACCTGGGCCGAGAAGAGCGGCGACCGGCCGTTTCGCGGCATGCAAGTGTTCAAGTGGCTGCAAGGGCGCCAACAGCTCGATCCCCAGGGCATGACCGACGTTCCCAAGCATGTCCGCAGTCTGCTCTCGGCAGAGCTGGAAGGCCGCGTGCCGATCGTCGAACGCGTCCACGAAGCCGCGGACGGGACGCGGAAGCTCGTCTTGCGCATGAGCGATGGCGCCGCCATCGAGTCCGTGCTCATCCCGATGGCAGCGGATGCCAAGCCGGACGAGGACGTCGAAGACGACGACGATCTTGACGCAGACGAGAGCGCCTCGGGTCCCAGAGAGCGCGTGACCCAGTGCATCTCCACGCAGGTGGGGTGCGCGATGGGGTGCGCGTTCTGCGCGAGCGGGGCTCCGGGCTTGCTCCGTCAACTCGGTCCCGACGAGATCGTCGCACAGGTGTTGATCGGTCGCTCTCTCCTTGGCCCGGGCCAGCGCCTCAGCAACGTCGTGCTGATGGGTATGGGCGAGCCCCTGCACAACTACGACGCGACCGTGCGCGCGGTGCGCGTCATGAACGTGAACGAAGGGCTTGGGTTGTCCTCGCGGCGCATCACCATCAGCACCGTGGGACTGGTGCCGGAGCTCGAGCGTCTGGGCAAGGACTTCCGGGGGCGGATCGGACTGGCCGTGTCCCTGCACGCCGCAGACGACGCCACGCGAACGCGCCTGGTCCCCGTCAACAAGCGCTACCCGCTTCGCACGCTGATGGACGCGTTGCGACGCTACCCGCTGCCGCCAAGGCGTCGCATCACCATCGAGTACGCGCTCATCGACGGGATCAACGATAGCGACGGGATGGCGCGGGCGCTGGTGACGTTGCTGCGAGGGATCCCGGTCAAGGTCAACCTCATCCCCATGAACCCGGTGTCGCACGCGGACCTGCGTCCGTCGGGCCTGGAGCGGGTCGCGGCGTTCCAGCAGGTGCTGACGAAGGCCGGGCTCTCATGCTTCATCCGTCGGCGGCGTGGCGACGACATCAGTGCGGCCTGCGGTCAGCTCGCGGGCGATGGCATCCGGCTCAAGGGTTCGGCAGCAGCGCCGTCTCGACCGCCGTCGTGAGCTCCTCGATGTCGTAGGGCTTGTCGAGCACGCGAACGGCGCCCGCGTCCATCATGTCCCGCACGATCTCGTCCGTGGAGTAGCCCGTAACGAGCATGAACCGCAGGTCCGGAAAGCGCTTCCTGGCTTCGCGCATCACGCTGATCCCTTCGCGGTCCGGCAGCCGTTGGTCCAGCACGACCAGATCGAAAGCGCCTTGCTGCGTGTCGATGCGCGCGAGGGCTTCGGCTCCGCTGACGGCCACGTCGACCTGGTAGCCCATCTCGTCCAGAACCATCTGGGTCATGCGCAACACCAATGCATCGTCATCCACGACAAGAATGCTGTGCTGTCCCCTTGGTTTGGCTGGATTGTCCATCGCGCTCCGCGCACCCGAGAGTGCGGCCCCACTCCTCAGTCGTAGCTCACTCCCGGGGCCCTCGACAACCGATCTTTTGCTTGGTCATCTGTAACCAGACCCAGAATTCCAGCGTATTCGCGGTCGACTCGGACCGTGCGGCATGGACCTTGGTTGTTCACTCGCCTCACGAACCCCAAAACCGATAGAATCGTCACCACCATGGACCTCGATGACACACGAACCGGCGAGATGATCGGCGGCCGATATCTCGTGGGGCCACTTCTCGGACGAGGCGGACACGGCGAGGTCTACCGGGCGCGCGACACCATCGACCAACTCGACGTCGCCATCAAGTTCCTTGCGCACCACCTCGCCAAAGACGGGGACTATCGACTCCGGCTCGTGCGCGAAGCGCGCATCATGTCCACCCTCAAGGGCCTCGCCACCGTCGCCATTCACGGCGTGATCGGCGCGGACGACGGAACGCCCTGCGTGGTCATGGAGCTCATGGAGGGCATGGATCTCGCCGAGGCGCTCTCGGTGCGCCAGCAGAAGGAAGAATTCTTCACCGTCGACGAGGTCGCGGAGATCTTCGCACCCATCGTGCTGACGCTGGATGCCGCGCACGCGCGAGGTATCGTCCATCGCGACCTGAAACCGTCGAACATCTTCCTGCCCAAGGGCGATGTACACGACGCGCGCATCATGGACTTCGGCTTGGCGAAGGCTGGGGATCTGTCGTCCATCACGGCAGACCAGATGCTCGCTGGCTCACCCTCCTACATCGCACCGGAGGTCTGGAAGAAGGGCGCCAAGGAAGCCGACTCGCGGTCCGACATCTACTCGCTCGCCGTGGTCATCTTCGAAACACTCACCTTCGACGTTCCCATCCACCGCGATAAACTCGTGGACATGCTCATCGCCGTCACGACGCCGGGCAACATTCCCAGCCTCCGCGAACGGCGCCCGTCCTTGCCCGAAGGCGTCGACGACTGGGCCCAGCAGGCCCTCGCCACGGACCCAAACGACCGCTTCCAGTCCATCGTCGCCATGTGGCGTGCGCTGCGTTCCGTGCTCAGCGGCTAGCCCCAAATCAAGCGCTGTTCGAAGCGTGCTTGGCGCTATCCGAACCGAAGGCGAGGCGTTTTGGGGTGAGCCGCGGTGAGCGCGGCGACGGGGCTTTGCGAAAGCCCCCTTAGAAGGACCTAGCCCCAAGGCAACGCGGAGCCCTTGATTTGGGGCTAGCGCTAAAACTAGAACTAGTCCCAAATCAAGCACTGTTCGAAGCGTGCTTGGCGCTATCCGAGCCGAAGGCGAGGCGTTTTGGGGTGAGCCGCGGTGAGCGCGGCGACGGGGCTTTGCGAAAGCCCCCTCAGAAAGACCTAGACCCAAAGCAGCGCGAAGCGCTTGATTTGGGTCTAGCGCCGTCGCGCGTCGATGAGGCGAACGAGCACCACCCCGTCGCGTACGACGCTCGCGATCGGCGGCACGTGACCCTCACTGCCCCCGGATCCGAGCACCCACAGATCAGCTCGTCCCGACTCTCGAACCATCCGCACCCGCGTGCGCATCACACCCCGACGCTGCATCCCCAACCAGACATCGTCCGGGATGGCGGGCGAGAAGAGCGACACCTCGGACACGCCCAAGTCGTCGATGACAGGGACCAGATCCCGCGCGACGGAGCCATCATGCACGCGAAGCCCGGCAGGGGCCGAGAGCACCCAGGCGGGGCCTCCTGCGAGCGGCGTGAAGGCCGCCGCGCGCGTGGAAGGTTGCCGCGCGGTTTGCCAGAGGGCGACCCCGAACAGCATCATGCTCGCGGCGATCGGCAATCCCACCCGAAGGGCGCGCCCGCTCGCGCGTGAACGCAGTTCGCGCAGCGTGCGTTCCAGCCCCACCGCCGCCAATCCCGCCACGAACGGAAGCGCCACCAGCCAAGGTGGGGGCGACGCGTGCAAGGAGGCAGGCGCGACGACAGGCCAGCCCACGGCGACGACGAACCCAATGACGAGCAGCGCCTCCACCTCGCCGTCGGAACTTCGATCTTCACGCGCCCAGCCTCGCAAACGCGCGGGCCCCAAGAGAACCGCCAGCCCAAGCGCGGCCGCGAAGAGCGTCACGGCGGGTGCCGAAACCACGAGGGAGAGCGCCCCCTGCCAAGCCCCATGGGCGTCGGCGTCCGCCCCCGCGCTGAACGCGTGAACGAACACCGGACGGATGCGCTCCGCGGACTGATGCCACAACCATGGCGTCGACACGAAGTACACCGCCGGGGCCAGCACCGCCATCGGAAGCACCACCGCGGGAAGGGGCATCCAACCCTCGCCCACCATGGCCCGAAGGTTCCGTCGCTCCATCCAGAGCGTGTGAATAGCGACGACCAGCAGCACGGACAACACGCCGTGGGAGGCGGCAACGCCTGCCCCAAGAGACACGCCCGACGCGATCATCCAGGCCGCGGTCGCCCAGCGCCACTGCCCGTGCGACGCGCGACGCCCTCGCGCATAGCAGACGAGCACCAGAAGCCAACCGGTCACGGTGACGACGCCTGCGTCGGCAAGAGACGCCTGGTGCAGCGCCCGAGGCACGAGGGTGAGAAACGGCAACGCGAGCCACGCAACGGTCCGCCCGAGAGCGGGGGCGAGGAGCGCGTAGAGCAACGGAACGGACAGCGCTGCGAGCAGCACATGGCCTGAGCGCAAGGACGACAACTCGCCCAGCAGGTCGAATCCACTGGTGGCGACGTGCCAGACCAGAGCGGAGAGCAGCGTGGGAAGGGTGACGTGGGCGTGGACGGAAGACCAGGCTGCGTCGCGTGCGGGTTGAGCGAAGAGCGAGGACTCGCCCAGGCCGATCTGGTCGAACCAGACGCCGATCGCACGGGCGGCATCGAGACGCGCGGACTCTCCGGCCGCGATCCCCGTGTGGGCGGACGACGCGGCGAGGATGGCAGCGGACGCGGCAAAGATCGCGACGAACAGGAGCGGATCGAGCCACCGCGGGGCACGGTCGTCGTGCGGGGCGGTCATGGGAGCGAAGACTCCGCGGGAGGCGCGGGCTCGGGGGACGACGAGGCATGAGCCACAGTCCAGGCCCATTCGAGCATTGCGACGAGGGGCAGGATCAGGGCGAGCGCCCAACGCGTTCGGTGCGACAATTCGTTCGGGGTCAAGGCGGGGAAACCTATCACGGTGGTGCTGGTTCCGCTGCCACGGAACCCATTCGAAGCGCTCGGGGGAGGCATCTGACAACAGACTGGAATCATTACGAAGTTTCCCGTCGAAGCGGGGTAGGAGCGCGGCTTCGATTGTGGTATGAGTGAAACTTCGACAACGGGTGGTCTACAAATACGGAGGAAGTCGTGCCTATCGAACTCCCTACGGTCAGGATCCTCATCGTGGATGATGACAAGGCGATCTGCGACTACATGCAGACGCTTCTGGAGCGAGATCGCTACCAGGTCAAGACAGTCAACGATCCGCTGCTGGTGGAAGACGAAGTCCGGCAAGGGCACTACCACCTGATCATTCTGGATCTGATGATGCCGAACATGGACGGCATCGAGTTACTTGCCCGGGTCCGGAAGATCGACAAGGACGTGGCGGTGGTGATCTTCACGGGCTACCCGAACCTGGAGACGGCGGTGGCGTCGATGAAGCTCGACGCTGTGGATTACGTCAAGAAGCCCTTCAACGTGGACGAGTTCCGGGAGGTCCTGGATCGCGTGATGCGCAAGAAGGGGCTGAGCCGAACGCCCGAGGAGCAGCTTCACAAGGTGATCGGCGAGAGCATTCGCGGACTGCGCAAGGACAAGGAGCTCACGCTCAAGCAGATGTCGCGCAGGACGGGGCTGAGCGTTTCACTTCTGTCACAAATCGAGCGAGCGGAGTCGTCCGCCTCGCTGTCGTCGCTGTACAAGATCGCGGCCGCGCTCGACGTCCGGATCCAAGATCTGTTCGGCGAGTACTGATCGGCGGGGCGCACCGGGCGTGCACAGAGGAGGCACAGGCTGCCCGTATGGGAATCTGTGTGCGCGGATGCCCGTGAAACCGTCGGTCAGGCTCCGTCTTGGGTCTTCGCGGCGGCTGACTTGGCCAGACGAACACCGCGGGCCCAACCGATCGCGCGGGCGAGGTTTTTCGCGAGGGAGTAGGACGCGAGGGCTTCGCGCTGCTTGCCCGACCGGGCCTGGTACGCACCGAGATTGATGGCGATCCTGGACGCGGCCATGCGGTCCCCCGCCCGAAGGGCGAGCTCGAGCGCGCGCTGCGCATACGACAGGGACGCCTGCAGGTCGTCCGTCTCCGAACAAGCATAGGCAAGGTTCGCGAGCAATCGGGAGGCAGAGGCCTGATCGCCGAGTACCGCGGTGTGCTCGAGGGACGCAGAGAGGGCCTCTCGCGCTCGAGGGGACTGCCCCAGCTCGATCCGAATCTTGGACAGGAACGTCGCAGCCTGAGCAATGCGTGAGCCCTCGACGAGGGTTGCGCGCTCCCCACGGCTGTCGGCGATCGAGGTGGCCAACTCGAGACCGATGCCGGCATGGGTTTCCGCCTCGGCGACCCGACCCCGGCGATAGAGCAACTCCGCGAGGCTGAACTCCACCTCGAACCAAGCCTCCTGGTCGAGCGTATCGATGGCTGCATCGCTCGCGCGCAACAGAGATTGCAAGGCGAGCTCCCAGTTCCCCTGCGCCCCCGCCACCGCTGCCACCACGCGCGCACGGAGTCCGTCGGCACCCACGGGGTTCAGGCGCTCCAGCCTGGACAGCTCGTCGGCCGCTGCCTTCCCATCGCCCGCGGCGAGCAGCGCGTCGACACGGGCAAGCCCCACGCGACACGTTGCACCCTCATCGCCGAGCTCTTGCCAGATGTGCCCGGCCCGAGCGAGCATCGCGGCCGCAACCACGGGCTCGTCGCACAACGAAAGGTCCTTCGCCTCTCGCTCGAACAGCTCCGCAGCGCCGATGGCATCACCCCCCGCGAGCAGGTGCCCTGCAATGACCTCCAGCGGCGCGCGCGGCGGTTGCCTCTGCCGCAGCCAGTCGGCCACAAACATGTGCACCTGACGCTCCACCCCCTCCGGGACCATCGCACGAACGACCTCTCGAACCCCTTCGTTGTCAAATGCGAGGGCGTCGTCGAGACGGTGCACGAGCCCCGTTTCCAGACACGCCTCCAGGGCTGCATCGCGCGTGGGCTGGGGCGACTCGAACGCGGCAAGCAGATCGAGCGGGGCCGTAGCGCCGGCCACGGCGGCACAGGACAACCACCGGCGCGCACAGGGCGAGGCTCCCCGCAACGCGATCGACACAAGCTGTCGCAGCCCCCCGAACAGGTCCTGTGACGTGGAAGGCGCCTTGAACTTCCCATCCCGGTCGACCAGAAACTCCCGCTGAATCATGGCTCGCGCGCAAAGCTCCAACAGCAGTGGTGATCCCTTCGACCACCCCACGGCCATCAGCAACGCATCCCCAGGAACATCCGTCCCCGTCGTCCGCTTCTCGATCATGGCCCTCGCGTTCGCTGGGTCGAGGTTGCCCAAGTGCAACCTCGTCACGTAGGCCGCGTTCCAATCCGGGAACGGATCGCTCCGGCTCGAGACGATGACGGAGAGGGCGAGCGTGGCAGATGCCTCCATCAGGTCCCGCGTGAGCTCCAGGGAAGCCCCGTCCATGGCATCCGCATCCTCCACGATCAGCACCGTCGGGCGCGAAGCGATGATCCGTCCGAGGAACGCGCGCAGGGAGCGAACTTGCTCTCGCTCGGCGACATCCGGGGTCAGGCTGAGAGAGGAAGCTCGACCCGTCACCCGGTCGAGCAATCGAACGCACTCGTCCTTATGCACCCCGAAGCGAGTCTCGAGCACCTGCCGCACGTTCTCGACGATCTCTGCGGGAGCGGCGCGTCGCACGCCGAGGGCGTCTTGCGCGAGCGACGTGAAGGGCTCGAGCGGACGGGCGAGTGCGCGACGCCCCTCGACACGCAGCACGGCGACCGGGCCACCTTCGATGCGCGCCATCACCGATCGAAGAACGGCGGTCTTGCCCATGCCCGCGCTGCCGATCAGCAGGGCCACCGCACCGCGGGCCTGACCGCGATCCTCTTTTCCGTACGCGACAGGGGCCAGCGCGGTGACGTGGACGGCATCCACGACGTCGACACGGCCCAGGAGTCTGCGCGTGCGAGGATGGGGGGCGGACGCCGAAGCGACCGTGGGCAGGGGGTCCTCGTCACGTGCCTCGTGCAGAGCGCGCAGCATCTCGGAAGCGGAGGCGAACCTGCGGGCGGGGTCCTTTTCCAGCGCGCGAAGCACCACAGCCTCCGTCGCGGGGCCAACGCCCCGGGAGGCGGCGGCCTCGGAGATCGGCCGCACCGGGCGCTCCTGATGGTGACGCTCCACGACGAGGCATGACGTTGCGTCGAAGGGTGGAGCACCCACGAGTTGCAGGTACAGGATCGCCCCGACGGAGTAGATGTCACTGAGCACCGAAGGGGACTCCCCCTTCGCGACCTCAGGCGAGGTGAAAAGCGTGGTACCCGTCGCGTTCCCACCGCACAGCATCCGAGGAACGGCAGCCGAAGCGAGCCGCCCGATCGAGAAGTTCGCGACCTTGGCGCGCACCTCGCCATCGTCCGTGGCGCCGATGAGGATGTTCTCGGGGAGAAGGTCGCCGTGCACGACGCCTTCCCGGTGAGCACCGTCGAGCGCTTCGAGCACTTCGATGGCCGTGGAAAGGACCTGGGGCACCGGCAGCAGGCCGCGCGCCTGCACGATGGCGCACAAGTTGCGCCCTTCGAACGGTTCGGAGAGAACGTACAGGCGTGATTGCCCTTGCAGCACGGCTGTCCCGGACCCTTTGATGCGCAGCACGCCGGGGTGCCCGAGACGGGCTGCGGCCGCCACGGCTTGCTGGAATCCGCTCGCGAACCGTCGGTTTCGCGCGAGGTGATCGTGCACGACACGCACGATCAGGCTCTGTCCCGAAGCTCGCTCCGCGCGGAACAGACGCGCGATGGCATCCACGCCCACACGCTCCTCGAGGCGCCACCCCTCGGGCAACACTTCCCCTGTGAGCGCATCATCCCCCTTGGCTAGCGAGGAGATGGGGGAGCCGCAGTGCGGGCAGAACCTTGCCTCGGCCTCGCAGTCAGCACCACAAAGCGCACAAGCGACGGACAGGGCAGAAGCAGGGATGCTCACGGTCAGCGCCGATCCAAGAGAGAAGGTCGTGCGACGCAGTTCGCGACGGCCAAGGGTAGCCCATGCGGGGAGGAACCGCCAAACCCCAAGCGGAGGAACGCTCCGATGGCAAGCGGCGTCAGCCCCCCCTTCCCTGTTTGAACAACGTCACGAGGCGTTCGCAGGCGGTGTACGGGTCGGTGTCGCGTCGCGCCACCTCGGAGAGCGCTCGCTCGATGTCGTCGTGGATCTCTCGGACCGCTGCCTCCACGAGCGCTTGCCGCATCTCGTTGTACATCTGCTCGCGAAGGCGCTGCTCGACGCGCAGGCCTCCCTCCGGAGTCGACCGCAGCCATGCGTATTGGGCGGCCAAGCCCCCGACCACGGGCTCGATGCCCTGGTTCTGCGTGGCCACGCAGCGAACGATGGGCGGTACCCACCCGTTGTGCGCTTCCCGTCCAGACACGAAGCCCATCGAACCCATGTGCCCCTTGACCTTGCTCGAACCGGAGATGCCCTGGCCGAGGGCGAGCATCAGCTCGAGGTCCCGCACGGTAGCGTCCGCACCATCCCTGTCGGCCTTGTTCACGGCGAAGACGTCCGCGACCTCCAAGATCCCGGCCTTGATGGCCTGGATGCCGTCGCCCATCCCGGGCGCCATGACCACGAGCGTGGTATGCGCCGCGCGCGTCACCTCCAGCTCGTCCTGTCCCACCCCCACGGTCTCGATGAGGACCACGTCCGCACCCCAGGCGTCGAGAATGCGAACCACGTCGGCGGCCGAACGCGACAGTCCACCGAGGGCACCCCGGGTGGCGAGCGAGCGGATGAAGACTTCCGGGTCCTCGAAGTGGCGCTGCATGCGGATGCGGTCGCCGAGGATCGCCCCCCCGGAGAACGGGCTGGTCGGGTCCACCGCCACCACGCCGACTCGCTTCCCCTCCCCTCGCCAGAAGGCGATGAGGCGGTCCGTGAGCGTGCTCTTCCCTGCCCCCGGATTACCCGTGACCCCGACGATCCAGGCCTTGCCCGTGTGAGGGTACAGGTCCTTGAGGACATCGACGTACCCGTCGATCCGGTCGTCCACGAGGCGGCATGCGCGGGCGACGCCGCGGACGTCTCGTTCCAGAACTTGCTTCGCTGTAGGATGCACGAGGTTCTGGGTAGCGTCGGCGCCTGTGCGAGCGCAAGGGGGATGCTTCGGAAAGGGCCGTTCGCGCGCGTGATGGCAGAACTCAGCCTGCGATCCGCGCCCTGATTTTGCGCACGTGACCTTGTTCCGTCTCGGCCAGGCGCCCGAAAAAACTCCGCACCCGGTCGGAGGGGGCGGAGCTCGCCAGGGCAGCGTAGTAGACAGCCGCGCCCCGCTCGGACTCGAGCGCCACCCGGAGCGCCTGCTGGTAGGTCACGTCACTCGCGTGCCACCAGGTGGGCGACGTTTCCACGATCTCGCAGTGGCCGGCAGCCTCTTGCGGGATGGGATCGTCGGTGAGGGTCTTGCCGAAGGTCTCGATGGCCCGAGCGTGCCCCAGTTCTTCCTCACGAAGCTCGTGGAGGACCGAGCGCGTGACCGGGTCCGTGGCCCGTTCGGCAAGGTTTTCATAGAACCGGGCCGCGGCAAGCTCGACCTCGATGGCGTTTCGGATGGCCTGCTCCAACGTGGTGGATGTCATGGGCTCACTCCCTGGCCGTGGATTGTACAGGAAGTGCCCGTGACCCGAGGCCCTTCATGGGCTCCGTTTACAACCACGGCTGTAGACAGGAAAGACGGGAAGGGATACATGGGCGCTCACGCGTCGAAGGTCTGAAACGGAGCGGGTCCGATGGCGAGAATCAAGTCTCGTTGCTGCGTGGTCGCTGTGGGAACGGGGCGAAGAGTCGTCGGAGGGCTGGCGTTGCTCGTGGGAGCGGGGCTGTGGCTGAGCAGCACCCCGGCGCACGCCCAAGGCATGCGGAACGTTCCCTTGGGGGGACGAACGGCGACCATGGGCGGTGCCGGCACCGCAGCCGGAAACGACTCCGCGATGCCCTACGTCAACCCAGCCGGGATGGCGGGCATCCCCGCGGATGTGTTCGCCGTGTCCGCGAACCTGTACGGGTACTCACGAAGACAGGTACCGAAGCTCTCCTACCCCAACGGTCATCTAGAGGCCCTCGGGCGCTACCGCGTGACCGAAGAGAAGCTCGAGGCGTCCGGTGTCACGGACATGCCCAGCTCCATCATGTACTTCCAGCACGTGGGCGAACCGGGCGACGACATGCACCATGTGTTCGGCATGTCCCTGATCATTCCCAACGCAGTGGCGACCGAGATGGTGGGGTCGACGACCCTCACCTTCGACAACCTCAACGCGAAGGCGACGGAGAACGTCAGCGTCATGAGGCGCATGACGGACTACTACGTCGGTCCGACGTACGGGGTGTCGTTTTCGGACCGGCTGCGGCTGGGCATCAGCGTGTTCGCATTGCACACGAGGCTGTTGAGCTCGATCCAGCTTTCTTCGGACAATTCTTTCGGCGGCGGTGCGGTGTCGTCGCGCATCAGCGCGGCCGGGAGTGTGGACGGCAAGGCGTGGGGCGTGGTTCCGGTTGTGGGCTTGCAGGGAGCGCTCACGGAGGAGTTGTGGGTGGGGGCAGCGGTGGCCGCTCCCTCTTATCACTTGCAGGGTTCGTACTTCGTGACGGCGGACACGAGCGCGGTGTCTGCCGATCCCAACAACCTGGCAGCCTTGCTCCCTGCATCGTCCCAGAAGACCGCGACGGGGTCCTATCAGAGCGCCAGACCCCTGCGGGTGAACGTCGGAGGCGCCTACGAGGATCGCGAAGCGTTCTCTTTCGCAGTGGACGGTTGGGCGTTCTTCGAGAGGGACAACGCCCAGGAAATCAAGGTGGAGGAACGGTACACGGAGGCGTCCGCGGGGGAGACCACGCGCACCTATCGAAGGAACCGCACGTCGACCCGGGACATGATTCGGGCGTACGGGGTGTCGGCGGGAGCCGAGTTCAGCCTGTCGGATATCCTGTCGCTGCGTGTGGGCGGGTTCGGCGACATGACGAATCACCCTGCGTTCAAGGACTCGGACGACGGGCCCTACGAGATCCGGGAGGACCGGGCGGGAGGAACGTTCGGTCTAGGGTTCTTGCTCGGCTCCTTCGACACCACGGTTGGCCTCGTCTACACGCACGGCTGGGGCAAGATGAAGGTCTTCGACTCGCACAGCGAGGCTGCGCACGCAGCCAACGCGCGCGGAGAGACGTACCTTCCCTCGGTGGATACCACCTTCGACTCAATGCTTCTCGTGCTCTCAGGAGCAGTTACGACGGAGGAAGCGCAGGAACAGATCAGGCAGTACGCGCCTGTGCCGCCTGCCATTGAATACCCGACGTCCCCGGTGGTCGCTCCGCCTGTTCCGCCGGTGGTCGCTCCGCCTGTTCCGCCAGTCGAGCCCGTGATGGCTCCACCGCCGCCCATTCCCGCACCGGTCCCGCCACCTTCCGAACCGCCGCCACCCGAACCATCCCCTGAGCCCGTTCCTGGAGGTGAGCCATGACTTGCACGCGAATCGGGGTTGGGCTGCTCGTCTTCGCATCGCTGACTGGGTGCATGGACGACGGCTACGAGACGGTGGGCGAGAGTTGCAACAGCAACGCCGAGTGCCCACTTGACTGGGTGTGCAACCGTGTCACACGCACGTGCGAGCACGAAGCCACCAACCGCTTCATGGGCACCGTCTCGTGCGAGTACGGCGCCACGGGGGAGGCCACCTCCAACGGCGCATCGGACATTGCGGGGTGGCTCGGGCTCCAGGGCGGCTCCAAGCCGCTGCGCGTTCGAACCAACGTCCTCGGAAGGTGCTACGCGTCCGAGACAGCCGCCATGTTCATCGCCGACGGGCTCGACTCCACGGGGACGCAGTATTCCTTGTCGGTGGCCCTCCCTGTGCCCAAGGCCGGCGCCTTCGAGATCGTGCCGTACGACACGTGGGTAGACCGAACGGACGAGGCGGGGATGGCGGGCATACACGCCGTTCCCCCGGGCTCGAGCGAGGCCATCTTCCTCGCGAAGTCCGCGCACGGCGTCGTCGCCCTCGACGCGAACCCATCTCCGGGAACGCGGGTCAGCCTCTACGTGGACATCGTCATGCAACCGACGATGTGAGGCGGCTACTTGACCTCGAGCAACTCGATGTCGAACAGCAGGGTGGCGCGCTGGGGGATGTCCGGTGGCTTGCCCGCTTCGCCGTACGCGAGGTCGTAAGGGATGGTGAGCTTGCGCTTGCCGCCCACCTTCATGCCCACGACCCCCTTCTCCCAACCCTTGATGACCTGGCCGAGGCCGATCGTGAACTCGAAGGGCTCGTTCCTGTCCCGGGAGCTGTCGAACTTCTTCCCGCTCTTGAGGGTGCCGGTGTAGTGCACCTTCACGGCGGACCCTTCCTTGGCCTCAGCCCCGTCGCCGACCTTCACGTCCTCGGTCTTGAACTCATCCGTCTTCTCTGCGACCGTCACGCCCGGTCCGGCCGGAAGCTCTTCTTTCTTCCCGCAGCCCGGGAACACCAGCACCATGGTGGCAGCCAGGAAGAAGCAGGTTCTCATGCAACGCATCGTTCGCCTGTCCGTCGGTTCTCGTTGGAGGTGGTTTGCGCCCCCCGGGAGCAAGGCCACCCGGGAAGCAGGTCGATGCGCGATGGGTTCGCGCAGCCAGTGCCCTACCCCACCGCAACGGTCTTGTCATCCCGTGCCGGACAAAAGCAACGTGGGCCGGGAACAGCTTGTCGCTCCCGACCCACGGTCCCTGCCCCAACCCATCGGGGGCACGGTGCGATGGCCGAACGGCCTACCCACTCACCTCCGGGTTGGGTTTACGGGCTCTGTTCATGTTGTCCGTCCCTCCTCCGGCGTGCCGGCACCCGCCATACTCGGTCACAGTCGTGATGAGCTGGGCTTCGGGTGTTCCATGGTGGGGACCTCAGGAAGCCTGGGTCCACTTGTCTGTTCGGGAACGAAATGACTTCGTCAGACCATTCTGGGCATGAAGCCTCCCGGAACCCCGAGAATGCCACGGGGCAAGCGTTCAGGCAAACACAACCCTCGCCTCCGCCCGCGACTGCGCTCCCCCAGCCGATCCGTTGGCTCGTCCTGGGACTCGCCATCCCCCCCATCCTGATCTCCTCCGGGGCCTGGATCGCACCCAAAATCTCCCTCGAAGCCGGCTGGGAAGACTTGCTCACCTTCCTCGCCGCCGTCGTCACGGTCACAACCACCCTGTTCGTGCTCGCACACGGTCGCTTCACCCCACGCCTGTGGCTCGCCATCGGCCTCGTCGCCGCCTCAGCCCTCGGCATCGTCGCGATCACAGGCGTTCAATCCGTAGCCGCCATCGTCGTGGTGGGATCGGCCCTGATGACCCTCGGCCACGGCATCGGCCATGCCGTGGGATCTCGCATCGAGCACGCAGGGCACCTGCTGCCCGCTTGTGTCGTGGCCGGATGCGTCGACATCGCTTCGGTCCTCCACCCGCAAGGACCGACCCACGCGATCGTGAGGAGCGAGCGCGCGATCGAGTTGCTGGTCCTCTCGTTTCCCGTGCTCGGGACCCACGCCTTCGCGCCGAGCATCGGGGTCGGCGACGTGGTGTTCGCTGCCCTGCTTCTAGGAACAGCCACCCGTCACCGCCTGTCCGCCCTTCGGTTCGCCCTGCTCATCGGCGCCGGGCTCGTGGTCGCCGGGCTTCTGTCCGCAACGCTCGGACAGGCCGTCCCTGCCCTGCCCACCATCGGCTCCTGCGTCGTGCTCGGCGTGCGGCAAGCGCGAACCCTCGACCGCAAGGATCGTCGCACTGCCGTGTGGTTCATGGCAGCGTCCGTCGTGGTCGCAGCGGGCGTGGTCGTCTCCCGCTTCCTCGAGTAACCCCCACCGACTTTGCGTGCGCCTCGCGCTCCCATGGCCTATGAAAAAGGCGTGCCGGACCTGATCCACCTGCTGACTAGCAACCCACACCTCTGGCTCACCGCCACGATCGTGTCCGTGGTCCTGTTCGTCGGCACGCTGGTCGCCATCCCGATCGTGTGCGTGCGTCTGCCCACGGACTACTTCATCCGCCCGATGCATCCCCAGGTTCCGTGGAGGATGGCGGTGCGAACGGCCATCGCGGGCGTCGTGATCCTCATGGGGATCGCGATGCTCGTGCTGCCCGGGCAAGGCATCCTGACCATCCTGATCGGCGTGTCCTTGCTGGACTTCCCCGCCAAGCGTGCCTG
The DNA here is from genome assembly GCA_964488865.1 of uncultured Polyangiaceae bacterium. Lineage (GTDB taxonomy): Bacteria > Myxococcota_A > Polyangia > Polyangiales > Polyangiaceae > MWCO01. The sequence continues at coordinate 219,545 of CAZAWR010000001.1, forward strand.
GCAGAGGCGTCTGCTGCGGCGGCCTTCGCTGCTCCGGGCCCTGAATGCGATGCGCGTGCGCGCGGGCAAGCCGCCGTTCCGCACGTGATGGGGGATCGAGGACGCAGCGCTACTTACTTCGGCATCTCGATGGGAGCCGACGTGGTCACGCCCGCCCCCCAGAACGACAGGCCGGTCAGGTTCGAGATCGGGATCTTCGTGCCCTTGCCCGTGCCGAGATCGATCTCGCACAGCTCCCCGCCCTCGCTGAACCCGTACGCCACGCCACCCCAGTAGCCAAGTCCCCAGAGCCCGTAGAACCCCGTGTTCCCAAGCTCGGCCAGTGCCCGCCCCGTCACCGGATCAATCTCCACGATCGTGTCCGTTCCGTACGTCGTACCACCAAGTTGCGGCTTCACCGTCGCGTACGTCTTGGCACCGATGATGGACACGATGTCCCCGGACGACTCCCAGAACTCCGAGGTGTCGTTCGGGTTCAGGGAGCCGATCTCCGCGACCGCCCCCGTCGCCTTGTCGATGCGCACGTACGTGCTCCTATCGAAGCCGACAAGGACCTCCTCGTTCGGGTCCAGCGTACCCGCCGGAACGAACGCGAGGGAGTTGGGCAGCGAGGACGTCGTCACGATGACGTCACAGTGCGCCGTATTTCGGTCGATGCGAACGAGCGAAGCGCTGGAGATGGTGGCCGCCGTGCCCACCATGAGGCCTGCCTTGTCGATCGCGATGTCCCACATGCCCGCGCCCGACCCCGTCGTGGCGAGACAGTCGAAGTCCCCGACGACAGTCACAGTCTTGGAGATCGGTTCGAGCTTGTACAAGGTCGTGTCGCTGTGCGCGTAGACCTCGCCGACGGGAACCTGTACGGCGTCAGCAGGGTCCGCGTCGAGCAGGCTTCCCCCTGCCCCCCCGGTCTGGACGACGTCGAAGCCAGCGTCGATGCCGGCTCCGCCACTCCCGGAGGACCCAACGGGAGCGTCCCCGCCCCCGGCAGAGCACGCGGAGACAACGAGAGCGAGAGAGGTGAGCGTGCCCGAGGCGTAGGTCCGTCGCATGCCGGGAATATTACAAGTGCGACGCGCGACTCACCAGCGTGATGTCACAATCGGTCACTTGCCGAAGAGCACGTCGTCCAGCAGGAGCACCATGGGGGCGCTGAGATTGCTCACAGTGACGGCGTTGATGGCGGGCAGGGCGGAGCAGGCGGAAGTCACGTCGATGGAGACGTCGGACCATTCGGTTCCCACCGCGACGGTCTTCTCGGCACAACGCTCGCCGTCGTGGCTGGGAGAGACGGTGATCTCGCCGTCGCCGGAGAGGGTGCGCACGCGCAGGGAGAGGGTCGAGAAGGTCGAGGACGGAAACGACTGTCGATAGTAGATATGAAAACCTTCCCACTGCCCCAGGTCGTCGACGCGGATGCAGGACCCCTGGTAGCAGCCGTCGATGACCTCGGAGTCGGACGCGCCTCCCCAGGGGTTCATGGTCCAGCGGACCTCGTCGATCCCGCCGTAGGCGTCGTCGTAGATCACGCGGGGGGGCTCGAAGACGCATGCGCCGCCAGAGGCGGGATGCTGGTCGGTGAGCTGGGCGCCGAGGTCGAAGGTGGACCCCTTCTGGCGGTCGTAAGGGAGCACGCTGGGACAATCGAGGACCTCACCCTGCGCGCTGGTGATGCGAAACACGCCGCCGGGAGCGCCGGAAGCGAACGTCTCGTTGTCATCGAGCACGTGCCAGGCGCCGCCGCTGCGCTGCACGGGGCGCCACGATGAGCCGTTGTCCGCGCGGTACTCGGCCTTACGGATCGGAATCCGGTGGTTGACGAACTGCAGCCGCAGATAGCCCCACTCGTTTCGGTCGTTGATCTGGATGTGGATGTTGCCGTCGACCGGACAGGGCACACGTCGCGCCTGGGCCTCGTCGAGCCCGCCGGCGTCGAGGACGGAGCCGGCCTCGGTGGAGAGGTCAAAGTGGAAGTGGCCGCCGGCGCACAGGGGATTGCCCTCGATGGGGCAGAGGTCGTGCACCATGACGACGCGGGTGTCGGCGAGGGTGTCGATTTCCCAACACTCGCCGCAAGACTCCCCGGACTCTCCCTCGTAGGAGCTGCCGTTGTAGGGCTCCGCGATGGCGAGCGTGAGGCCTTCCCGCACTGACGCGGGAAGGACCGGGAGGGTGCGGTCGAACTCGCACCAGCCGCCCGGGGACGCGGTGTACGCGGTGAGGCGGACGCTGCCGCAAGAATCACTGGGGGGTTGGGCGCCACCGCCGGAGCCACCGCCGGAGCCACCGCCGGAGCCACCCGAGCCAGACACGCCACCCGACCCACTGGAACCGCCGGAACCGGTAGGACCGGAGCTCGAACCGTCGCCACAAGCGGCGAAGGCCATCGCCGCAACCAGCATCGGGAGGGTCAGTTGTCGCACGGGGTGGAGCCTAGCATGGCGGGCGGGTGCGCGATCGGAAGGCGGACCGCATCTCCACCGTTGACCGCGTCCCCGCGGTCTGTACACTCTCGGGCCCATGGTGCTGGAATCCCGAACCATGGTGGCCCTTCGTTGTGCGTTCACGTCCATGGCCGACGCGCTCGACCGTCACGAGCAGGAAGCGGTGGAGCCGGGGTGGACAGCCTTCGTCGGTGCGAACGGAGCAAGGTTTGTCGCACGCGCATTGGGGGACGCAACCCTGCTGATGCCGGACGTCGCGCTCTCGTGCGGGGAAGAGCTTGCGCTGCACGTACGCGAGGTTCTGGGTGACGTGCTGAACGCGCACGAGGACGAGCGAGGCATTGCTTGTCTGAAGGAGGAGCCTGCCGAAGGGAAGGCGGGGTACGAGGCCATCGTGGATGGCATCGACGCCTGGGTGGAGAAGGTGGGCAAGGGTGACACGCGGCTGGAGAGGGCTGCGGGTTGGATGTTCGGGGCGGCAGCCAAAGGGCTGCAAACCGACGATGAGGTGGTGAAGCGTGTCCAGGCCGCGGCGGAGGAAGATCCGATGCTTCAGGCGGAGGGCAAGCTCGAGAAAGCATCGGACAAGCGAGAGGACCGCAGTGCGCTGAAGCGATCGCTGGGCGCGGTGGTGGGCAGCTCGTTTCTCGATTCGCCTCTGGCGAAGCCGGCGTACAAGCCTGGTCTCGAGGACCTGGGCAAGGAACCGGGCGAGCTGGCGAGTGTGCTGACGGGGCGTGGAGACAAGGCTGCGGCGCTCGAATCGACGCTGCGCGAGGCAGTCGAAGGGGAGGTTGCGTCAGTGATCGGCGACCTCGATGCGATCAAGCCTCCCCCGATCGAGGAAGACGAGACGAGCGAAGGCGACGGGGCCAAGGCCGACTGAGGTCTTCGCCATCGGGTTCATGCCGCAACGCAAGGAGGTAACCTGCTTGGCGTTTCGGCGGCGTGGCGGAATGTCCGCACGTACCTGGGTGAGAGCAAAGAAATACCATTGACGCCCGGAAGGCGCGGTTGCCAAATCCGAGCGTTCGCAATTCCAATCCTCAGGAGGCAGGGCATGGGTCTTTTCGATTCGTTCGCGGGCAACACCGTCACCCTCAACCCCAAGGTCGCGCTGGTCGCCGGGATGATCTACCTCAGCGCATCCGATGGTCACCTGGACGACAGCGAGGCGGGCGACATCCTCAAGATCGTGCCGGACCGCCAGGTGCTCGACGCAGCCCTCGACTATGTCCGTCGCACCCCGTTCCAGCAGTTCATCACGGAGGCCGCTCGCATCCTGAGCCCCGGCCAAAGGATGTGCTTGATCCTCAACGCCGCGGACATGGCGATGGGTGACGGTTTCCTCGCGCCCGAGGAGCAGCAGATGCTCATTCAGATGCAGCAGCACTTCCAAATCCCGGACGCCCACCTTCACCCGTACGTCCAGGCCTTCACGATCAAGAACAACGTGAGCGTGTTCAACTAAGTCGCTGCGCAGAAACAAGTGACTCCATCCCCGATCGGGCTCGGGCTCGGGCTCGGGCTCAAGAAGAGGGTTCCATTGTTGCTGCGCAGCTACTAACGCGGGTCCCTTCAGATCACGACCGCTTCCACGCGTCGGCAGACGGGATCTGAAGAACGGGATACCCCGGGTCATCCGGGGAAGCGGGTGCTTGCGCGGGAGTCGGCAGGATCACCGGATAGCCGGGGTCCGATGTGGACGCCGTGTCGTCCGTGAACAGCAAGGCGGTGAGCTTTGCCGGCCATTCCAGCGCGACATGCAGGACGAGGTCGATCGCCCAGGACGCTTCGATGGCGTCCAGCCCGGCCGTGGGGCGAAGGATGCAAGCGCGCACGCCCCCCTGCTGCAGGCAGAGCGACGCCCCACCGAGTTCTCTGTTGCCGTTGAGCTCGAGCAGCTTGGCCAGGAACCGGACGTTGTTCAGCTCGGTCGTCCCGATCGCAGCGACCTGGGCGGAGACCAAGAACATGCCTTCGCGACAGGTCACGTCGACCAAGGCGCCTGCCTTCTTGAGCTTGATGAACCCCTGCTCGGGGTGTTCTTCTTCGACCGCGGCTTTGTTGGCGGCCACGAGGGAGGCGACGGCGCTGCGCACGGACTCCACGGCGGGGATCCGCTGGCTCGCACTCTCGAGCAGTGACTCGGGGATCCTCACGACCCCGTGGCGAACGAGCCTGCGAACCTCGCGAGCGTAGTCCGCAGCGACATGACCAGGAACGGCGAACCCGAGGCCCTGGGAGTACGCGAGCATCATCGAGATGACACCGATGAGCCTTCCCTCCCGGTCGATGAGAGGGCCGCCGGAGTTGCCCGGGTTGATGTTGACGTCGGTCTGAACGAAGTAGTCCTTCTCGACCTCGCGATAAGGGTTGGAGATGATCCCGCGCGCGACGGAGAAGCGGCACCCGCGAGGATGCCCGATGGCAAACACTTCGGTGCCTACGATGTAGTCCTCGGCGACCTCACGCTCCAGGTCGAGGAACGACTCGGGCTCGTTGCCGATTTTCACGATGGCGAGGTCGTGGTGCGGGCTCTTGTGCACACCCACGCCGTGCACGTCGCGGCCGTTGGCGAGGATGACGCGATAGGGTCCCACACTCGGGGCAACGTGCTTGTTGGTGAGGACCCACCCGTCCGGCGAGACCAGGATCCCGGTCCCCAGGCCCTTCGGGTCCTGGATGAGGACGATCTGCGAGGATCGCAGACCGATGACGTCATGGTTCGAGCCGCCTACCTGCCCAGTATTCATGAGCCGAAGGTACCCGGATCCGTGCGCCAGCGCCACCGCCACGGTAGGGGCTGGACCGTCTGCGGGGGGCCACCGGGAAACCTCTTGACGCCAGGATGCGACACAGCCAGATCGAGGTGTTCGCGGATTCTTACCCCCTCCGGAGGCAAAGGGCATGGGTCTCTTCGACGCATTCACAGGCAGCACGGTCAACCTCACCCCCAAGGTCGCGTTGGTTGCTGGGATGATCTACGTCAGCGCGGCGGACGGTCACCTGGACGACAGCGAGGCGGGCGACATTCTCAAGGTCGTCCCGGACCGCCAGGCGCTGGAAGCAGCGTTGCAGTACGCGCGCCGCACTCCCTTCCAGCAGTACATCGAGGAAGCAGCCCGCATCCTCACCCCGGCCCAGAGGATGTGCTTGATCCTCAACGCGGCGGACATGGCGATGGGCGACGGCTACCTCGCGCCGGAAGAGCAGCAGATGCTCGTGCAAATGCAGCAGTACTTCCAGATCCCCGACGCCCACCTGCATCCCTACATCCAGGCCTTCACGATCAAGAACAACCTGAGCGTCTTCAACTGACGCTCGTCGCGAAAACGAGCACCCCCAAGGCTGCCGAATCGTCCTGAGCGACACGGCGGAGGCTTGCTCGCGCTTCCGGCGCCTGCCATCGTTCCCTTCCCTCTGCCCAGGAGACCGTCTTGATCCGCTGGAACCGGATGTGCCTCTCGATCGCCATCGTGCCTGTAATCGCAGGCGCGGCAGGGTGTCGTTGCGACGGGCGTCCGTCCGAGGATGCGCTTCCGCCGACGCAGATCAGCCCGGCCGCATCCCAGGCTGTCGCGTCCACGGGCGCGTGCCCCCCACGTCCCGCGTGGGCAGGCGACCGGATCGAGAACGTCGAGGTCGAGTTGCTGCACGCTCGCATGCAAGGGGAAAAGGAGTACGGCGCAGGGTACCGGCTGCACGCCGACGGGTCCTTTGAGACCTACGACACGGTCGCCGTCGCGCCTGACGACACGGGCCGGATGGTGCTCAAGACCGTGGAAGGGGCCTGGAAGAGCCAGGGCAAGGTCAAGCCGGAGGCGGTCGCGTCGCTCCGCAAGGCGATCGCCGAGCAGGGGCACGGCGTGCTGCAGGGCAAGTGGCGAACAACCGGGAGCACGACGACGCGGACGCACCTGCTCACCCGTCGGGAGGGCAAGCTCATGGAGCTTTGCTACCTCGGGACGGAAGGGCCGAAGCCGATGCAGCCCGTGGAGAAGAAGATCCACGATTTGATGGGCCAGCTCGAAGGCGCCAAGAACTGACGCAGCCGGTCGCAAGCGTGGTAGGAGACGCCACGACCCCGCGAGAGGATCACCATGCCCGACCATCGACAGAAGAAGCTTGCCAAGCAGAAGAAGAAGCGTGCCCACGCGAGTCGCGCGGGGGTGAGCTATGCGGCGTCTGCAGCCATGAGCCAGGCGGAGCGGAAGCTTGCGAGCCAGATGCCGGACCTGCCGCCGGGGCCTTGCTTCATCACGCGCGGGTGGCGCAACCCGAGCGAGCCGCGGCTCCAATGCCTCGTGGCCACGCGGCAGCTGGACGATGCCACGCTGATCCCCGTCGCGATCCTGCTGGACCTCGGTAGTCAAGGGGTACGCGACGCGTACTTCGCGAAGCCCGTGGAGAAGAGTGGGATCGAAGCCCTGGTCGAACTGATGCGGCCCATGTTCCCGCGAGGCTTCGAGCCGATCGATCCGCGCATGGCCTCTGCTCTCGTGCACCAGGCGACGGAGTTCGCGCGAAAGAACGGGTTCGAGGTGCAGCCGGAGCTCGAGCCCATCCTCCGCGTGTTGCCGGAGGAGCGTGACGCGGCGCTCGAGGTGGAGCTGGGGCGCGGAGGAAAGCCGCTGTACACGCCCCAGCCTGGGGAAGACACCCGCCCAGACGTGAAGCGTCTCGTGCAGGCGCTCGGCCCTGACGGGTTCGGGGTGGACCTGCCGTCCCAAGGTTCCGGGAGCACACCGGCATGAAGTACGCCCTGGCCCTGATCGCGGCGCTCGCTTTGAACGCCACGGCCAACCTGCTCATCAAGTTCGGCATGCGGGGCATGGACCTGGAGCTCGACGGGGCCAGCCCGCTGGAGGGTGGTGTCTTCGGGCTGGTCAAGCTGCTGCTTCGGCACTGGGAAGTGCTCGCGGGCCTCGCTTGCTTCGCCCTCAACGTCGTCTTCTATGCGTTCGCGCTGCAGAAGCTGCCCATCAGCGTTGCCTACCCGATCATGGTGACCACCGGCTTCGCGATCATCGTGGCGGTGGCCGGCTGGAAGCTGCACGAAAAGCTCACTGCCTTCCAATGGGTGGGCGTAGTAACCATCCTGATCGGCGTGGTTCTCGTGGCGAAGGACGCGGGCCGTCAGATGGGCGGGGGCAAGCCCAGCATCGAGCAGAACGCCGACGGCGGGTAGAGGCGGATTTCCCAGCACTTACAACGCCAAGACGAACCTCGATCGCCACGGGAAAAATTCCGAGCCAAGGCGATGAGAATGGGGCATCCTTCGCGTCAGCCATGGGGACTGACCGTTTCTCGGAACGCGCGGAAGAAGCACGACGAGCTCAGTGGAGGCTCCCGGACTTGCCGTGGGACGAGCCCGTCAAGCTGCCGGGGGGAAGCCGTCGGGAACGCTTGCTCGCCAAGCTCGATCTGATCGAAGCGTGCGAGGCGGTGTATCACCTGAAGCTCGGGGCACGGACCCGTATGGGGGAGCTGTTCGTGCGCGGATGGCGCGACGACAGTGCGGTGGTCGACTGTTTGGAGTGGCTTGACACCGACGAGCTCAGGCACTTGCGATCCTTGCGTCAGCTCGAGCGCGCCATTCGTTCGGCGGAGCGGGACGGGCCCGAGACGGAGCGTCGTGCTGACCCCGCCCGGATGTGGAGCGTGGGCCGGTGTCCGCGGGGAGCACCGGCAGGGCTCGACGCCTTGGCGCTGCGCGCCCTCGTGGACGAAGCCGCCACGCAGTGTCTGCTCGTCTCGATGTCACGCCAGACGCGTGTGCCGCTCGCTCGTGCGGTGTTCTCTTCCTGCGCTCGCGACGATAGCCGTCATGCTGCACTTCTGGGGGACGTGGCAACGCAAACGCTGGAGGGGACGGGCCCCGTGCACGTGGTTCGGATGCAGGGCCTCGTGATCCGGCACGTCGCGCGGTTGCAAAGCGCGCTGCGGCCCTACTTCCCGTCGTTCGCGGCAGTGACCGGCGGTACGATCGAGAACGTGGCGAGCGAGCTGTTCCGTGCGGTCTCGCAAGTGGTGGGGGATCTCGGACCGGCGTGGGTGCGGTACCCGACGGCTCGGGTCGTGCACGCAGCGGACCGGTCGCCCTGGATGCTGTGGCTCCTGCGGTGAACAAGACTGCGCTGACGAGGAGCAGCGGACCGGAACTGGTGAACCGGGCACCGGGACCCGGGAAGTGCAAACCGAAGCACTTGCCCATTCCCTGTTCCCGGTTCCGCATTCACCAGTTCAGCCTCGGCTCCGTGTGATTCAAGTTGGCCACGAAGCCCTCGTCACCAACCGTCGTATCCCTTCCTCGAACACCTCGGGGGGTGCGATCAGCCCAACCACCAGCATCCCAGCCCTCGGAAACCCGAAGAACGAACCGGGGTGCACCACCACCCCGTCCTGTTCCACCAGCTTGACCGCCCACTGCTCGTCGGTCATCACCGACGGCACCCGCAAACACGCATACCATCCCGCGTCCACGGCGGTCGCACTCACGGGTGTTCCGGGGAGCATTCGGTCGAGCGTGGCGAGGTTCCCGCGAATGCGCGACGCCAGCTTCTCGCGAGCGAGCCCGGCCCCCTCGAGCAGCGCCCCGGCCGCGTGCTGGACCGGCGCCGACACGGACAGGTACGTGTCCGCGATCATTTCCAACCGCAGGACCGTATCCCCGGCGGACTGCCCGCCCATCACGATCCATCCCAGCTTCATCTGAGGCAGACACGCGGACTTCGACAACCCGCCAAGGCAGAACGTCGGCACCTCCGCATCGAGCGCTGCGCACCGCACGCGGTCCGAGGCGTCCCTCCAGACGTATTCCGCGAACACCTCGTCACAGACGAGAGCCAGCCCATGATCCCTCGCCACCCGCTCCACGCGCCGTCGCTCCTCCTCGTGCAAGAAAGACCCCGTCGGGTTGTTCGGGCTCACGAGGAAGATGGCCCGCGTCCCCGGCCGCACCGCTTCCCGCAGCGCAAGCTCGTCGATGCGCCACCCGTCGTCGGCCATGAGTGGGTAGCGCGCCACCGAGACACACTCGAGGCGCGCGAGTTGATCGAACAGCGGGTAGCTCGGCGCCGGGACGAGAATGGTGTCACCTGGGTCGCACAGGAGCTTGAGCAAGAACCCATAGGCCTCGGAGGACGACGCCGTGAGCAACAGCCGGTTGGGTTCCACGCCGAGCCCTCGCTCGCCATACCACGCGGCCACCGCCTCCCGTGCGCTGCGTAGTCCGCGGGGCGCAGGCTCGTAGCGTCGCGACGCCTCGCTCGCGAGCGCGTGCAAGACGGCGGGTTGCGCCATGTCGAGGCCCACCGTGGTGGGGTTGGACTGCGCGAGGTCGAGCACGTCGAGCCCATCGAGAACGCGTCGCTGGCAAGCGGCAGTGAAGGCATTGGGAGCGAGGTCCCAGCCGGCTCGCTCGGAGGGGCGAATCATGGGCTAGTACCGTGAGCCCGAAGTGAGTACCCGGATCGCACTCCGGAGAACCACAGAAGTCGCAGAAGGCACAGAAGGGTGTGTACTGAGTTGGGTGGTGCGTGTTGCCCCTGGCTCCGCCCATTCCTGGTTCGAATTCGCATTCCGTGTTCTCAGCTCCTAGTTGATGTCTGTCATCCGCCCATGGTCGTGGTCGAGCCTCGACCCGGTAGGGACTTCGGGCACGCAGCACTAGGCCTTCGCTCAGAACCCGACCAGGCGCAGGTGCCGGTGGGGGACGGAGTTGTCGAAGGGCACGGGGTAGTGGCCGGTGAAGCACGCGTCGCAGAAGCTGGTGCAGGACCTGTTGGCGTCCTCGGGGCGGTCGACGACCGAGAGCATACCTTCCGCGGAGAGGTAGCCGAGGCTGTCGGCGCCGACGTAGCGCCGGATCTCGTCGACAGTATGGCTCGAGGCGATGAGTTCGCTGCGGGTGGGGGTATCGATGCCGTAGTAGCAGGGCCACTCGGTGGGAGGGCTCGAGATACGGATGTGGACCTCGGCAGCGCCAGCGTTGCGGATCATTGCGACGATCTTGCGGATCGTCGTGCCTCGCACGATCGAGTCATCCACGACGACGACGCGCTTACCGCTCAGGTGGCTGGCGACGGTGTTGAACTTGAGGCGCACGCCGAAGTGGCGGATGGTCTGCTGGGGTTCGATGAAGGTGCGCCCGACGTAGTGGCTCCGGATGAGACCCATTTCGAAGGGGATGGAGGCGCGTTCGGCGTAGCCGAGGGCGGCGGGAACCCCGGAGTCGGGGACGGGAATGACGACGTCGCAGTCGGCGGGGTGTTCCACGGCGAGCATGGCGCCGAAGGCTTTGCGAACGCCGTACACGCTGTTGCCGTTGATCACGGAATCGGGACGGGCGAAGTAGACGTACTCGAAAACGCAGAGCCGGTGTTCGACGGGGTGACCGACGATGGGGTCGGGGGCAGCAGAGCGGGTGCCCTTGCGGTCGATGGTGACCATCTCGCCTGGGCGCACCTCCCGGATGAAGCGACCGCCCACGAGGTCGAAGCTGGTACCTTCACTGGCGACGAGGACGGCCTTGTCGCTGGAGTTGGGGACATCGATTTCGCCGAGGCACAGGGGTCGGAATCCGTGGGGGTCGCGCAGGGTGACGAGGCTCTCTTCGGTGAGGAAGACGAGGCTGTAGGCGCCGCGGGTGTGGGCCATGGCTTCCGAGATGCGGTCCTGGACGGCGCGCTGGGTGGAGCTGGCGATCATGTGGACGATGACCTCCGTGTCGGAGTTGGACACGAAGATCGAGCCGCGGGCTTCGAGGTGCTCGCGAAGCTCGCGGGCATTGGTGAGGTTGCCGTTGTGGGCGACGGCGATGGAGCCGCGCGCATAGTCGACGGCGAAGGGCTGGGCGTTGCGGACGTGACTCCCACCGGCGGTGGAGTAGCGGACGTGGCCGATGGCGGCGTGGCCGGGGAGGCGCTGGAGGTCTTGCTCGGAGAAGACCTCGGCGACGTGGCCCATTTGGCGGTGAGCGTAGAGCTGGCGCCCGTCGGTGGTGACGATGCCTGCCGATTCCTGGCCGCGGTGCTGGAGGGCGTGCAGACCGAGGTAGGTGAGGTTCGCCGCCTCCGGGTGGCCGAAGATGCCGAAGATGCCGCACATGGGCCGGCTCTTAGTACAGGTTCCCGCGGTTGGGTACCCACGCGAGTGATTCCGCAGGAACTCGCCCACCACGTGGACAGTGAGGGTCGACAAGTCCCATCGCACGACACTTAGAATGTCAGAGGCTTGGGAATGGGGACCGCAGGCCCCCCTACCCGCGCTGCATCTGGGTGCCCTGCTGCCCGATATGGGTCGAACGCCCTTCGATCATCGAGCGTAGCTCGTCCTGTTCCGAGGATCGCCCCATCGCCTCCTCGAGCGAGATGAGGCGTCGCATGTACAGGGAGTACAGGGACTGGTTGAGGGTCTGCATGCCGTGCTTTTCCTGCCCCACTTGCATCTGCGAGTAGATCTGGTGGACCTTGTCCTCGCGGATGAGGTTTCGGATGGCGGGGTTGGGGACCATGATCTCGAGGGCGAGCACGCGGCCCGGACCGCTCGCCTTGGGCAAGAGCAACTGGGTGACGACGCCTTGGAGCACGAAGGAAAGCTGCGCGCGCACCTGAGATTGCTGGTGAGGCGGGAACACGTCGATGACGCGGTTGATCGCTTGCGCACAAGAGTTGGTGTGAAGCGTGGCGAACACGAGGTGGCCCGTTTCGGCGATGGTCAGGGCGGACTCGATGGTCTCGAGGTCACGCATTTCGCCGACGAGGACGACGTCCGGGTCCTGCCGAAGGACGTACTTGAGCGCGTCCTTGAAGTTCATGGTGTCGGTGCCGATCTCGCGCTGGTTGACGACGGACAGCTTGTGGGGGTGGAGGTACTCGATCGGGTCCTCGATGGTGATGATGTGCTGTCGGGTCTCGCTGTTGATCTTGTCGATGACGGAGGCCAGGGTGGTGGACTTGCCGGAACCGGTGGGGCCTGTGATGAGAACGAGGCCGCGGGGCTTGGAGGCGAGGTCGGAGATGACGGTAGGGAGGCCGAGCTCTTCGAAGGTGAGGATCTTGAAGGGAATGGACCGGAACGCGCCGGCGACGGCCCCTCGCTGCATGAAGATGTTGGCGCGAAAGCGGGACAGTGCGCGGACGCCGAAGGACAAGTCCAGCTCGTTGCGCTTTTCGAAGCTGACCTTCTGCTCCTCCGTGAGAACGGAGTAGCAGAGCTGCTTGGTCTCCACAGGGGACAGGGGCGGGAGCTTGAGCGGAACGATGGACCCGTCGATCCGCAGTAGCGGCGGGGATCCGGTGGTGATGTGCATGTCGCTTGCGCCCTTCTCGATCATGGCGCGCAGCAACTGGTGCAGGTTGACCTTCAGTCCCTCGGGCGACCCCATCGACATCGTGGCTGTTCCTTTCGCTGCAATTCACCGCGTCAATCGGACATCGTGACGCGAAGGACCTCTTCGGGCGTGGTGACGCCTTGGGCGATCTTGGTGTTGCCGGCAGCACGCAGGGAGATCATCCCGTTCTTGATGGCTGCCACCTTGAGCTCGGCGGTCGATGCTCCCTGGAGCACCATCTCGCGAAGGCTCTCGGAAAACCGCATGACCTCGTAGAGGGCGACGCGACCTTTGTAGCCGGTGTTGTTGCAGGTGCGGCAGCCCGCGCCCTTCATCAGGGTAGCGTTCGACATGAGCTCGTCCGAGAAGCCGAGATCCTCGAACACTTTGCGGTCCATCACGGTGGCGGTCGCGCAGTCCTTGCACACGCGTCGGGCGAGACGTTGTGCGAGCACGAGGTTCACGCTGGCGGTGATGAGGAACGGCTCGACACCCATGTTGAGCATGCGGGAGATGGTCGAGGGGGCGTCGTTGGTGTGGAGGGTGGAGAGCACCAAGTGGCCCGTGAGGGCCGCCTTGACCGCGATTTCCGCGGTCTCGAAGTCTCGGATCTCGCCGACCATGATGATGTCCGGGTCCTGCCGGAGAAAGGACCGCAGGGACATGGCGAAGTTGAGCCCTATTTCCTCGTGCATCTGCACCTGGTTGATGCCCGGAAGGTTGTATTCCACCGGGTCTTCCGCGGTGCTGATGTTCACCCCGTCTTTGTTGAGGTCCGACAGCGCCGAGTACAGCGTGGTGGTCTTTCCCGACCCCGTCGGCCCCGTGACCAGCACCATGCCCCAGGGCTGGTTGATCGCCCACTGGAAGTCGTTGAGCGGCTGTTGGTCGAAACCGAGCTTCGTCATGTCGAGCTGCAGGTTCGCCTTGTCCAGGAGCCGGAGAACGACCTTCTCTCCCCACATGGTCGGCAGCACCGACACGCGGAAGTCCATCTCCTTGCCCTTGCCGAGCTTCAGCTTGATACGACCGTCCTGCGGCAACCTGCGCTCGGCGATGTCCAGGGCGCTCATGATCTTCAGACGGCTCACGAGCGCCGCCCGCAGCTTCAGCGGCGGAGTCATCTCCTCCATCAGCACCCCGTCGACACGGTACCGGATGCGGAGCTTCTTTTCGTACGGCTCCACGTGGATGTCGCTCGCGCCCTTCTTGATCGCGGCGAGCAAGATCATGTTCACCAGGCGCACGACCGGCGCGTCCTCGCTCGCCTTCTCGAGCTCCAGGATGTTGAGCTCCTCGTTGTCCTCGCCGAAGTCGATCTCCCCTTCGTCGAATCCAGCCATCACGTCGTCGTACGTGGGCCCGACGTTGTAGTACCGCTCGATCGCGGCCACGATGGCCGACTCGGCGGATACCACGGGCTCGACGTTCAGCGCGGTGAGAAACTTGATGTCGTCGATGGCGTGCAGGTTCGTGGGGTCCGACATGGCGACGATGAGGGAGGCGCCGGCACGGGACAGCGGGAGGATCCTGTGCTTTTCGGCCACGTCCTGCGGCACGAGCTTGAGCACCTCAGGGTCGACCTCGTACTCGTCGAGGTTGACCGCGGGGACGCGGTACTGCGCCGAGAGGAAGTTCGTCATCTCGCGGTCGGATACGTACCCGAGCTTGGCGAGCGCGTAGCCGAGGTTGTTCCCGCTCTTGCGCTGCTCGTCCTGCGCCTGCCTGAGCTGCTGCAAACTGATCAGCTTCTCGCGAACGAGGAGCTCACCCAACCGGGTCGGATTTGGTGCCATGACACTCCAAGAAGTCGGGGACCGACGTCCCATTGAACCACACTGACTCGCAGACCATACCAGTCCGGACGGCATGCGTGCCATGTCCTCTTCGCAGTTCGCATCGAACCCGCCGACCACCCTCTCCCACAGCCGTCCCGGGTTGAGGCCCGGCTACGACAATGGACGGATGACGGACATCAACTAGGCCCTAATCAAGCGAAGGCCG
>CAZAWR010000002.1:0-78018 GCA_964488865.1 uncultured Polyangiaceae bacterium
CTTCGTGGTCCTCCGTGGACTACGGCCAGCAGAGCTAGCCTTCGTCCACTCCGGTTCCAGTTGCTTGACGATCGCCTTGCCGCCGGGCCTCTTGCCAAGTGCCGGGAGCAGCTTCACCACGGCCGCTCCGAGATTGAGCAGTCGGTCAGCGATGTCGTCGCCCTTTCGCCGACCCATTCTGCATTCCGTGTTCGCGTTCCTGTTCCTAGTTCCTAGTTCACATCCCATGCCTTTACATCGGCCACCCATGGTGAGCCGACGGCGGGGGAAGGCTGGGATGGGGGCCCTACACGAGACAGCAAGGGGATTGTGGCTCGGGGAGCACGCGCCGTGCCTCCGGATCTGGGTGCCTCACCAACCGTCGTTCATGCCCGGTGTTCGTGCTACAACCAACCCAAGGTCATGAGGTTTTCGAGGATCACGAGAGACCCAGAACGGATGAACGGTCAGCCGTGTGTGCGCGACATGCGCATCACGGTCCGAAGAGTCCTGGAGCTCGTCGCTTCGTGCCCCGACCGCGCGCAGATCTTGCGCGACTACCCGGAGCTCGAAGAGGAGGACATCGTCGAAGCGCTGGCCTACGCCGCGGCGACCCTGGACGACTCGATCATCGACTTGCGACCTACGGGATGAGGTTGCTTCTCGACCAGGGCTTGCCGCGTGCGACCGCTGTGCGCGGCTTCGCGCCAAGGGGCACGAGGTCACGCATGTCGCCGAGATCGGGATGCACACCGCCAAGGACCTCGCCATTCTCGAGCATGCGAGCGCGATAGGAGCCGTGGTGGTCACGCTCGACGCAGACTTCCACGAGCTGCTGGCTACCCATGGGTGGATGCGTCCGTCTGTCGTTCGATTGCGCGTGCAAGGCCTCGGGGCGGAGCAGCTCGCGAGTCTTGTTCAGACCGTGGTCGTGTCATGCGTCGAAGGGCTGGAGGCCGGAGCAGCGGTGACTGCGCATGAGCGTCAAGCCCGGGTTCGTCTGCTTCCGCTTCCCTGACGTCCCACTGTCGCCGGACGGACCGGCTGTGCCCCTCCTTCACACTCTGTGCCCTTGGTTCCCGGTGTGCTCCCGGCGGAACGCCCGCTCGCCCGCGTGGACACCTTGACCGCGCGGCAAGTTAGGTGGCATGCCCCTTGCTCGCGGATCCCGCGAAGCTTCGAGTCCCCCATGTCCAACGAGATCACCGTTCTTCGTCCCGACAACGCGCTGCGAAAAGGCTACGCCTCCCTCGTCTCCGACATCGTCCACGAGTTGGTGGCTACCCGATGGCTCACCTTCCAGCTGTTCAAGCGCGACCTGTTCGCCTTCTACAAGCAGTCGATCATCGGCGTGTTCTGGGTCGTCCTGCTGCCCATCATCACCGTCGGCACCTTCATCCTCCTGCGCGGCTCGGGCATCGTCGCCACCGGCGAGATTCAGGTGCCCTACCCGATCTACGCCGTACTCGGCGTCGCCTTCTGGCAGCTGTTCGCCCAGGGTCTCGTGTCCGGCGCCAACTCCCTCGTCATGGGCGGAGAGATGATCACCCGCATCAACTTCTCCAAGAAGGCCCTGGTCATCGCCTCCACCGGGCGAACCGTCGTGTCCTTCGCCGTCCTCGTCGTGCTCGTCATCATCCTGCTGATCGCCTACCGGTTCATGGGCTTCGCCTACGCCCCGCCCCTCGGCATCCTGCTGGTCCCCTTCGCGATCATCCCCTTGTACCTGCTGACCCTCGGCCTGAGCTTCTACCTCGCCCTGCTCAACGCCGTGATGCGCGACGTTGGGACCGTGATTTCGATGCTCATCCCGTTCCTCATGCTGTTGACGCCCGTGCTGTACGAGCGTCCCGCGGTCGGCCCGGACGCCAACGCCATGACGCGGCTTCTCGACGTGATCACGGAGTACAACCCTGTGTACTACCTGGTGGTGGGGCCACGGGACCTGGTGCTCACGGGGAGCATGCCGGAGCTGAACGCATTCCTCATCACGAGCGCGGCCTCGGTGGTTGTGTTCGTGTTCACGCTCATCGGCTTTCACGTGACCGAGACCCGCATCGCGGAGCGGATCTGAGCCATGGACAGCGACATCGCGATTCGGATCGACCACGTCTCCAAGAAGTACTGCCGGTCGCTGCAGCGGACGATGCTGTACGGGCTCGGGGACATCACGCGCAACATGTTCGGCATCCGCTCGCCTTCCGAGCGTTTGCGCAAGGCGGAGTTCTGGGCGATCAAGGACGTGTCCTTCGACCTGAAGCGTGGCCGAACCCTGGGGCTCATCGGGCCCAACGGCTCGGGCAAGACCACCTTGCTCAAGATGATCAACGGCATCTTCTGGCCGGACAAGGGCACGATCTCCATTCGCGGTCGCATCGGCGCCCTCATCGCCGTGGGCGCGGGCTTCCACCCCATGCTCACCGGGCGCGAGAACATCTACGTCAACGGCGCCATCCTCGGCATGAGCCGTGACCTCGTCCGCAAGAACTTCGACGCCATCGTCGACTTCGCGGACATCGGCGACTTCCTCGACACCCCCGTCAAGCACTACTCGAGCGGCATGTTCGTGCGTCTCGGCTTCGCCATCGCCGTGTTCGCCGAGCCCGAGATCATGCTCGTGGACGAGGTGCTCGCGGTCGGGGACACCGGCTTCCAGAACAAGTGCTTCAACCGCATGGGCGAGCTGCGCAAGCAGGGCACCACCTTCATCCTCGTCTCCCACAACATGCATACCGTGGCGGGCTTCGTGGACGAGGTCGCCGTCTTGCACCACGGCGTCTTCGAGGCCTACGCCGAACCCTTCGACGGCATCAAGCGGTACACCTCCCTGTTTTCGGGCGGCGACGGCTTCGACATCGAGAAGGTGTGCAGCGGCGGCAGCCACGTCCAGTTCCGCGACGTCGAGCTGTCCACGCGCGAGCTCAACCCTGGCGACAGCTTCGTGCTGTCAGGGACCTACGACGCCACCGAGGACTACGACGACGTCGAGGTCGACATTGCCATCTACAGCGGGCGTGACACGGAGTTCTTCTTCCAGGCCACGAACAAGGCGTTCAGCCAGCCCCTTCACCTCAAGAAGGGGACCCACCCGATGCAGATCGCGATCCACGACCTTCGCATCAACGACCACATCGCCCGCATCACGATCGCCATCTGGTCGAAGTACCGGACGGAGCAGCTGTTCTGGTGGCGGATCCCGATCAGCTGCAACACGGTGCACCACTCCTCGGGCCGGTCCTTCGTGCCCGTGACCTACGACTTCGGCGGGACGTGATGCCGCCGCGGTGGGTGCGCACGCTCCAGTCCAAGGCGAACCGCGCGGTCGATGCGGCGCGGCTGGCCGCCTGGCGGCAAGAGCCCGTGCACCCCTTTCACATCGTGTGCGCCACCTACAACCCGTCGCGCTGGGTGCTGCGGCACCTTGACTCCATTCACGACCAACGCTACCCGAAGGCGCTGGTGCGACACCTGGTGTGCAACGACGCCTCCTCGGACGACACCGACGCGCTCGTGCGAGGCTGGATGGCGGAGCACCCGAGCCATCGGGTTCGGTACGAGGTGAACGAGCAGCGGGTCGGAGGGTGCGCCAACCTCACGCAAGGGTTTCGGGCGGCGGAATCGGGCACGATCGTGCTGCAGGTCGATGGCGACGACTGGCTTCCCGACCCGGGCGTCCTGGCCTACCTCGACATGCTGTACCGGGACCCCGACCTCTGGATGACGTACAACACCTGGGCCTTGCCCGACGGCACCCCCGGGTCGCACTGCGGGCGGCTGAGCCGCGAGGTGGTGCGTCGCAACGGGGTTCGGGACGAGCCGTGGAAGACATCGCACCTGCATTCCTTTCGGCGGGAGCTGTTCGATCACGTGCGGACCGAGGACTTGAAGGACCCGGAGACGGGGACGTACTGGACGGCGTCGGTGGACATGTCGCACTACATGCCAATGCTCGAGTTGGCGGGGCATCATGCGCGGCACGTGGATCGGATCACGTACGTGTACAACCTGAACCCGCACTCGATCATCCAGTCACGCAGGACCTACCAGCTGGCATGCGAGGCGCGGATTCGGGCGCTCCCTCGCTACGAGCCTCTGCGATCGCTGTAGCCTTGTAGCGTTTCCATCGCGTCGTGGACCCGGGCACACATGGTTCGAGATGCACTATTGTGCTGTCCGTGCGCTTTCGGCTATCGGTGAGAACATGCTTCGCCCCGAATGGTGCTTCGCACCTGCTTGTTTCCTTGCCCTGCAGACACTGCACTGCGCGTCCGAACCGGCCCGCCAGTCGACCGTGGTCGTGCCTGCCGGTGCGCGTACCGCGGGTGCGCCGATGGCCGCTGCCCCGGGCGGTTGCCCGGTGGGCATGACGCACGTTCCTGGGGGTTCCTTTCTCATGGGACACGACGGCAGCGACGACGACATGGAGAAACCTGCCCATCAGGTCACGGTCGCGCCGTTCTGCATCGACACCACGGAGGTGACGCAAGCTGCGTACGGCGCCTGCGTGGACGCTGGGCGTTGTGAACGACCGGAAGGTGCCAGCGCATACGGCAACACCTCGGAGTGCCTCGGGAGCAAGCCGGGCATGGAGCAGCATCCGATCGCCTGCGTGACCTTTGGCGACGCCCAGAAGTACTGCGCGTTCGCGGGCAAGCGATTGCCGACGGAAGAGGAGTGGGAGTTCGCGGCGCGCGGCACGGATGGGCGTCTGTATCCTTGGGGGAACACGCCGGCCAAGTCCCAGGCGCGCTGGAACCAGCAGAGCGGCACGTGGCCGGTGGGGAGCAGCCAGGAAGGGGCGTCGCCGTTCGGAGTGCTCGACATGGCAGGAAATGTTTGGGAGTTCACCACGGGTCTGAACTGCCCCTATTCTGCGGGACCCAACTGCGGACCCTGGGTGTCTCCCGTGATACGCGGGGGAGGGTGGAGCACGGACGGTGCGGAACGGCTTCGGTCGACTTTGCGAACGTATGCAACGCGGGGAGAGCGTTCGTCGGCTACGGGGGTCCGATGTGCGTTGGGCGATCCGCCGCCGGCTCGCGTGTTCTCGCCCGCGGTCATGACGCTGTGCGAGTGCTACAAGAAGGGCATGATGGAGCCAACCTGCGAGTCGCAGCGGGCGGAAGAGGCAATCTACGGGGTCAACGAAGACTGCATCCGCACGTACGCAGACGAGTGCGACAAGATGGTCGGCTGCTGCCGCGGCGAACCTGCTGCTCCGCCCACGTGTCTGCCGGGTTACAAGAATTGGGGAGCGACACGCTTCTGCGGGAAGGTCTGCAAGAACGACGCGGAGTGCGCGAAGGACGAGGAGTGCGCGAAGGATTGGGGAGTTTGCACGACGAAGTAGGCGATGCGCTCGGCTGCGTTCTCTCAGGGGACTACGGGGTCGAGACCGAGCGGAAGAACCCAAGACCGGGCTTGCGACGCATGTTCCACGCGAAGGGCGTGGTCCCTGTCACGTCGGGCATCGTGTCCTCGATGATGGCGAGGGCGAGCAAGCGGAACCAGGTGGACCAAAGATCGCTGGCGGACAGCGGGATCCGCATGGGCTCGAGTCCGCTGTAGGCCCACGTGAGCGAAGCCGGGTTGCGGAGCACCGCCTTCTGGTTGCGCCACTTGTCGCGCGCGTTGTCGCGGAACTCCCCCACGGACACCGCGAGCAGGGAGGGACGCGCGAGGTGCAGGAGCTTCGCGGGGGACAGGCGATCACGACGCGCCCAGCAGAACCCGCCGTCGGCGTTCTGGCAGCCGACGAGGGCGCGATGGGCGCGCCCCAGAGCACGACGCACCGCCCGCGTGCGATGTCCGGTCTCGAGCCAGCAGCGGCACAGCAGGTCGATGGCGTCCAGGTCCTCGCAGCTTCCCCCGCCCCCTGCGTACGTGAACAGGCCGTCGTGGTCCTGGATGTCCAGGCAGGCGTCGATGATGCGTTCCATGTGGTGGGGCCGCCGGCCCACGTAGGTGTAGAACAGCAGGAAGTGGTAGGCGCCGGCCATCTGGTTGACGAGGGAGACGGGGTGGCCGAGGTTCCAGAGGCCGTTGCGAGGGTCCTGGTGGGCATCGAGCCAGCTCAAGAGCTGGTCGACACGGGTGCGTGCGAGGGGGGTCGCGCGGTCCGCTTCGCGGATCAAGAAGTTGAGAACGAACATGACGCGGTTGCTTTCGCGCCAGGGGTCGCGCCATGCGAGGGAGTCGAGCCAGGGACCCGGGGCGTTGCGGAGCCACTCCTGCACGAAGGAAAGCTCGTGCAGGGGCTCGGCCCCGAGGGCGTCGAGGGCCATGAGAGCGAAGTCCGTCTGCTGGTGCTCGACGTAGGTGAGGTCGTGGGTGGCGCCGGGGGCGGGGGCAAGACCTGCTTCTCGGAAGGTGCCCGTGGCGGGGTCCTGATGCCGCTGCAGAGAGGCCACGACCCTTGCTCGCTGGTCCGCGTCGAGGGACGGCAGGGCTCCGAGCAGGTCCAGGCCGAGGACCGCAAAGCTCGTGGCGTAGAGGTTGGCGGATCGTCCCGCGGGGGAGAAGCGGAACCGACCGTCGGGCTCGGCCTGTCCCAGGATGAACTGGCGTGCGTTGGACTGCATGCTCTGGCTTGCGGTGAAGGCTATTCGGTCTGTGCCGTGTTGCATCGTCGTCGTAATCGCAACCCAGCCGTTCTTGGTAGCCCTATTCGAGCGGCGCTTCGGGCTTCTTGTACGGCGCGAGCTTCTCGCGGATCCTCGCGACCTGTTGGTCGATGAACTGACCCAGATACGCGACCCCCTGCTCTCCCTTGCCCACGAATTGATCGATGTCGACCACGTGCGCCGTCGTCCCCATGATCGCGTTGTACTCGTGGTTGATCTTCACGTCGCCCCACGAGATCTTGAACAGGTTCGCGAGGTCGGTGCGATACATCGCCACCAGGTCGTCCGGGTCCGCAAGGAAGTTCCGAACCTCACAGGTGATGGCGATGGTCGCCTTCGACCCGACGACGGCAGCGCTCAGCGCGCCCGAACCTGTCTTGCGGTCGACCGTGATGTAGACCTTGGAGAGCACGGGGTCGGTGATGGCTTTGAACGCCACGCGCTGGAAGTCGCTGTTCGCGAGGAACGAGACGGCCGGCCATCCCCGGCGGGCCATGGCGCGGACGATCTCGCCGACCATCATCTCGTCCTTGCTCTCTCGTAGCTCTGCGTTGCGCTCGCGATCGGCGAAGAACGACATCACGCCCATGGTCTTCTCCTTGAGCCGGCACGCCGGCGATGCGCGAACCGTGAGGTCCGCAATTGGCCACCGGAAGGATTGTACGTGACCACGCCCGCGGATCAACCACGGCTTGCGCGAGGTCGCCGGGCGAAGGTACAGTACCGCGCTCTCGAGAACCACTCACCGTGGGGGCTTTCATGGCAAACGGGTCTGGGGCTAGCTGGTTCTGTCAGTCACCGGAAGGCAACAAGGGACCGTTCACGCAGCAGCAGGTGCTCGAGCTCGTTGCAAACGGCTCCTTGCCGCGGGAAGCCATGGTCTGGCGTGACGGTCTGCCCAACTGGGTGCGCGTGGCCGACGTCCCCGAGCTTGCCGTCCCGGTCGCACAAGCGGGTCCGGCTCAGCCTGGTGCCGTCCCCGCCGCGCCGTCGCAAGACGACTACCTGGACGCGGTCTTCGTGGGGCTCGTCAAGGACAGCTGGAAGAGGTACCGCAAGCGCGAGGTCGCCACCGACGTGGACGAGGTCGTCGTGGGCGCCGTGATCACCGCCACGCTCGACAACGGCTACGCGCTCATCGACCTGGAGAGCTCGGGCACGAACCATTATCTGCGGTTCGAGGAGCTCTCGACCGGCAACCGCATCATCTTCAAGCTCCAACACCACGCCGAATCCCTGCTCACCGCCACGGTCCTCGGGCACGAGGCCTCCGTCACCATCGGGTTCGGCCAGCGCGTGAAAGACTTCCAGCGCGTGTGGACCGCCGTCAAACAAGAGATGAAGGGCGGCTACATCACCACGCCGGACCCAGGCATCATCCTCGTCGACGGCGACATCTCGAGCCAGTACATCTACGTCGAGGTCGGCCTGCTCTGGGACATCAACGACTACCTCGACCCGGGCAACCCCTACCTGGCGAACTACCCCAAGCTCACCCGCGACGTCGGTGCCACGGTGTACGCACTGCGCAAGTACCTCGCAGGCCGGCTGGGCTGACCCTCGAACCCGTCCATCACCCACGAATGGACGCGACGTTCTGCTCCCAGTGGGCGCCGTCGAACGCGCGGACGGCGAAGTCATTCATGGCGTCGCCGTCGAGACAGCGCACGTTGACGTCGACGTGGTCCGGGTGGGAGCGTGGCGTGTAGAACGGCTGCACGCCACAGACGCGGCAGAAGGTGTGCTTGGCCACGCCGGTGTGAAACGTATAGGTAGTGAGGGCTTCTTCGCCGCGCACGAGCTCGAACTGCTCCGGGGGGACGATGAGGTGCAAGATGCCCTTCATGCGGCAGATGGAGCAATTGCACGCCAGCGCCTCGCGGGCGGCCGTGGTCACGCGGAACCGCACGACGCCGCAGTGGCACCCGCCTTCGAACGTGCGAAGCTCTGCCATGGATGAGTCCTACCACGCCGTTGCGGCCCGAATAGCCCTTTCGATTGGCACGGAACACGCTAGGTTCGGGGCATGGCCGAGCGTGCTCATCCCGACCTCGATGGCTTTCGCGACCGGTGGCGTCTCCGCTGGCGCTTCGGCGTGTTGCCCTGGCTCACGCGTGAAAAAAACCCGTATCGGGCCGAGGTGCACTGGCGCTACGAATGGGTCACTCCCCACTGCGTCGGCCGCGATGTCGTCGACATCCCTTGCGGCATGGGCTGGGGGACCTCTCTGATCCGAGACACCCGCTCCCTACTGGGGATCGACGTCAGCCACGAGGCGGTTGCCGAAGCGAACCGACGCTACGCGGGGCAGGCGACCTTTCGCGTGGGCAGCATGGAGAAGCTCGACCTTCCGGACCGCAGCGTCGACACCATCGTATGCCTCGAAGGCATCGAGCATGTGCCACAGGACGTGGCAAGAGCCTTCGTCGCAGAGGCCGGCCGGGCCCTGCGTGCCGACGGTCAACTGTTGCTGTCGTCACCCCATTGCAGCACGGGGGAGCACAGCGGCAACCCGTACCACGTGTACGAGTATCGCCCCGAGGAGATGCGCGCCTTGCTCGAGACGTGCTTCTCGGTAGACGAGGTCCTCTCGCGCACCGTGGACACGATGATCATCCACTACTTCCGGGCGCATCCCCTCGGCTGATCGCGGCGTCCGAAGGGCCCAAGAAGTCCCTCGCCCGCGGCGCCGACCCGTGTACGATGAGCCGCCGTGCGCATGACCTCCTCTCGCCGACCCGCATCCGCTTTGCTCGCTGCCCTTGCGGGATTCCTGCCCGCGTGCGGGGGGGCCACGTCGGTCCCTGCCAACGTGCAGCGCCCCGAGCCGACCCCGCCCGTGGTGTCGACGTGGTCCTACCACCCCACGTCCCCGCGGCACCTGCTCGCGCGCATCGACCTCGGGAAAGCCAGCTGGCTGCTCGTCGGTCGCGGCGGTGAACGATGGGTGGTCGACGTGCGCGAAGGCACGGCCTCGGCCGCCCCCATGCTGGCCGACCAGGACCTGGTAGGGGTGAGCCGGCCCGACGCATCCACCTTCGCCTTCGTGGGCGCCGAAGGGGCGATCTACTCGTCGCCGAGCCCGCTGGGGCCGCTCACCCTGGTCCGTCGGATGGAACCGTTGCCCCTGCGCATCGCCGCGGCGGGTCGGACCATCGTCGCCGTGCACTGGGATGGCAGCGTCGTGCAGTCGACGGACGCGGGCAAGACGTTCTCCCCCGTGGAACTTCGGGGCAGTCGTCCCTACGATGTCACGCTTGCGCCCGATGGTCGCGCGATGGTCCTCGGGTTTCCGGAGCAGCTCTGGGTGTCGCGTGCGCAGGGGGCTTGGGCGCCGGCCGGCACGACGCCGGTGGGGGCGGGGTTCGTGGGAATGGACGCGAGCGGTGCGTTGATCGCACAGGGCATTCGCGCCTCGGTTCTGTGGGGCGAGCGGGACGCGGGCCCGCAGATCGCGGACCGAGCTTTCGAGCCCCCTCCGATGGACTTGATGACAGACCTGGAAGCGGGTCCGAGCGCAGCGGCGCTCACGTCGGGACGGGCCACGATATCCGGCGGCAGGTACTACGAAGTTGCGAGGCGAGAGGAGAAGGGGCCCTGGTTCCTGGGTCAGGGCACGCTGACCGATCGCTTGTTCTGGGCGCCCATCGCGCAATCCGACGATTGTCGTCATCTGTTCGTGGGCGCGAGGGGAAAGCAACTTGCGTTTGGGTGCCTGACGGGGGCGCGCAAGGGAGGGGTGCTGTTCCCTTCGCTGCGTGTGATTCAGAGCCGCGATGGGGGAAGCTCCTTCGTCCGCCAGCCCACGGTGCTGGTGGGCGACGAGGAGGGGCTCTCCTTGACGGTTCTCGACGATGACTCGCTGGTGGTGGCGGGGGCTTGCAAACCTGATTCTACAGGGGTTTGCGTTCCAGGTGCGCCCGTGCGGCTTCTGCCTTCCGCGGAGGCCAAGCTCTTGCGCTTCACGGAGACAGAGTCGTCCGAGGTGCCGGCGTTGCGCGGGAGAGTGACGCAAGTGGTGGCCTCGGGCGGCCGGCTCTATGCGACGGGGTTGCAGGCGTCAGGACGTCCAGCGGTTCTGGTATCCGTGGATCAGGGCAAGACCTTCCGTGCGGTCGGGCTTGACCTTTCGGGGACGAACGCTGCCGGAGACAAGGATGGGGAAGAGTTGTTGCAGCGCATGCAGCCCGGAAAGCTCGTGGCAGGTACGGAAGGCAGGCTGTCGTGGGTGCTGCATACCGACCAGGGACCGGTCTGGGTGGTGCTCGACGAAGCGGGACGCGTGCTGTCCGCGCGCCTGACGCCGGCGACGCATCCGTTGCTTGCGGCGGCGGGGACCCGGGCGATCGCGATCGGCGCCGAGGACGGGAGCGTGATGGAGAGCTCGAACGGGGGAGAGACCTTCGAACGCCTGACGCGATTGCCGTCGTTCCTGTGGGACAAGGACACGGGCCCGATCGCCTGGTGCGAGAAGGACGGCTGCGTGGTGGGGGACGCGTTCTCACGGTCGGGGTGGACGGACAAGAACGGCGGGATGGTAGGTTGGCCGGAACCGGTGAAGCCCGCGGTCGCGCCGACGCCACAGCGAACCCCCATTGTTTGCAAGGTCGTCGAGACCGTCACGGGCGTGATCGAAAACACCCTCGACATGCCGGACGCCGCGGACGCCGGACGGGGTGCGGTCGGATGGTCGACCGTCGTGGTGGACCGCAAGACGGCGTCGGTGAGTGTGATGCATGCGACGACGGCGAGCGGTCACGCGGTCAAGCCCGTGGTGTTGCTGCCTCCCGCGCCCAACCCCACGCGGGTGGCGCTCGACGCGCGCACGCAGGCGGAGGGGGCCGCTGCCCTGCGGTATGGGTTTGCCGCGGGTCCGGACGGCAAGCCCCTCGTGGGAAGCCCCCTGCGCATCGAAGTGGCGTGGGACAACCAGTTCGAAGGGTCGCCCCAGCGCGCCCAGCTCACCTCGACCACCCCACTACGCGCGGCCGATGTGACGTCCCTTTCCGGAAACGTGGCGGCCCAGGCGAACGTCGGAATGCTCTCCGTGGTGCCGGGGGGCATTCATGTCTGTCCCCACGCGGCGTGCGACCCTGCGTCGGAACCCTCGTTCTTCTTGCGCAACCGGGGCGGGGTCGAGACCGTTGCCCCCGTGCCGTGGCCCACCCAGGGGCTGGGTGGAGCGCTTCCCCTGTCACGCCACCTGATGCGCATCGACGGAAAGAACGTTCCTATTGCCGTGCACCAGCAGCGTTCCGTGGTGATGCGCGCCAATCTCCAGCAGGACGGCACCTACGCGTACGAAGCGCTCGCCCTGGCGCCGTCGGATGCCCGCGAGCTGGGCATCCAGGAGCTGTCCTCGTGGGCGTATCTGTCGTCGACGACCATGGGCCTCTCCCGCACGCTCTACCATCCGGACAAGGGCCATGCCCACGCATGGGTGCTGCGGTTCGACACGGATCGAGGCGTGGGCAAGACCGTGGAGGCGCCCACGCAGCGTGACCTGGCTGACCCGCCCGTGCCGTGCACCGAGGCCCAACGTACCGGTTCGTTCCGCGTGCTGAGCCCGGGCATGCCTGGCACCGAGCACCCCGTGATTCTGGAACATGGCGAGCGAAAGGCCGTCCTGCGAACCCGCCTCGCCGTCCTGTACGGCAGCCCGTCTTCGGCTTGCGTCGACGTGTTCGATGCGAGCGCCGACCGCGCGTCCGATCGTCGCGCGCTGATCCCGGTCGGGGCCATGGACCGATCGTGGCTGCTTTCCCGCGAAGGTTCAACGCTGCGGTGGTGGGGGCTTCGCTGCCAGTTTCAACCGGGCGCGAAGGTCGACCCACCCACCAAGGCAGTGGTCGAACCGACCCCCGAGAACAAGGCGACCGACGAGAATTGCACCGAGGTCTTCCAAAAAATCGCCACGTTCATGGGCGCCCCGTCGATGGGGGATCAGCGGGACAGCTTCCTTCAGATGTGCCGTGGCAGAAGCGTGGACATGGAGTGCGTGCGACGTGCCTCCAACGTGCAGGAGCTCGTGACGAACTGTTTGAAGCTGTAGTCTGCGATCTCACCCCGTCACCGGCCGGGCGCAGCTTGCAGGGATGCCCGTCGCCATCTGCAAGGCATGATCGAGCACCGGAGCCAGCGCATCGAATTGCTCGTTCACGGCGCGCGGACTGCCGGACAGGTTGATGATCAGCGTGTGCCCACGCTGCACGGCGACGCCCCTCGACAGCATCGCGCGCGGCGTGTGCTTCATGCCCTGCAGACGAATCCCCTCCGCGATCCCGGGCACTTCCCGATCCATCACCGCGAGGGTCGCTTCCGGTGTCACGTCGCGCGGGCTCAGACCCGTCCCCCCTATCGTGAGCACCAAATCCACCACCTCCTCATCCGCAAGGCGAACGAGGGCTCGTTCGATCCTCGCACCGTCGTCGGGCAAAATCCTCTGCTCGACCACCGTTCCCGGTGCGACGGCGAGCAAACGGCTGACCGCCACCGGTCCCGCCGTGTCCTCGTACACTCCCGCGGAAGCCCTGTCGCTCAGCACCAGCACCGCAAAACGGTACGCGTCGAACACCGGGTCCGTACGGACCTCGTCGCCCGCACGGACGGTCCCCGAGCGAAGCACCCGCGCGAAGATCCCTCGGCGCGGCATGATGCAGTCGCCCGCCTGGTCGTAGATCGCGCAGCGGCTGTGGCAGGTCTTCCCATGCTGCGTCACCTGCAGCACCGCACGATCCCCTATCCGAAAACGGCGTCCCACCTCCAACGCCAGCAGTTCGATGTCCGCCGTGACCACGTTCTCACCAAACGCCCCCGCCGCCAACGCCAACCCCTTGCCCCGCATCGTGTCCACGTCCTGATCCGACAGCAAACTCACTTGTCTGTGCCAATTTCCCGCGTGGGCATCCCCCTCGAGGCCCTGTCCCCGCACGAGCACACCCTCGTCGATCGGAGCCTTCTGCGTCCCCTTTCGCTCGCTCCGGCACAACGCCACCACGCGTCCTCGCAATCCCTGTCCCTCCATGGTCAATCCTCCCGCTCGAAGGAGCCGCTCTTTCCGCCCGCCTTGCTCTCGACACGCACCTGCTTCACCGTCATCGCCCGGTCCACCGCCTTGCACATGTCGTACACAGTCAACGCGGCGATCGACGCCGCCGTCAGCGCCTCCATCTCCACCCCCGTGCGATCCGTGGCGCGCACCGTGGCTTCGATCCGCACCTCGCTCTCCCCGAGGACGAGGTCGATCTCGACCGCGTCGATGCGAAGCGGGTGGCAGAGCGGGATCAGCTCGCTCGTCCGCTTGGCAGCCATGATCCCCGCGACCCGCGCGGTCGCGAGCACGTCCCCCTTCGCGATCGCATGCCCACGTATCAACTCGATCACGTCAGGCCGGGTCGTCACCATCGCGGACGCCACCGCCGTGCGCTGGGTCACGTCCTTGCCGCCGACGTCGACCATGCGTGCACGGCCCTGGTCATCGAGGTGCGTCAGGTCAGCCATGATGGTCGCCCATGAAGAAGAAGGGGAGCCGGGCGCCAGACTCCAATGCCTGGGAACCCGGCTCGAACCGTGCGTACGCGTTGGCCCGCGCGGTGCTGTAGATGTCGGCGGACCCCTGCTCGTGGAAGGGGAAAAGGAGATGCCCGCCCTCGGGACGGAGCTCCGCGCGCATGGGCAGAAAGAGCGTACGATCGCTCTTGCACGCACAGGACATTGCCAACTCGCCCGTGCTCTCCCATAGCGTCGTCTCTTGCCCCGTGAAGGCGCGAACGGCCGGGGCGACGTAGCGCGTGAAGCAGAAGTGCGTGCTACGAGCGTTGCCGGGAAGACCGAACACCACCCGGCCGTTGCCGACCGCGAAGAGCAAGGGTTTGCCAGGTTTCTGTGTGACCTTGTGAAACACAGGGGTGGCTCCGAAGGTCTCGATGACCCGGGGGACGAGGTCGAACTTGCCCATGGACACACCTCCCGTGAGCACGATGAAGTCGGCGTCGCGGGCCGAGGCGAGGGCCTCGTTGAGGGAGGTTTCGGTGTCCGCAGCGTGAGAGAGGGACACGGAGGCGAGGCCCAGGTCACGGGCGAGGGCGACGAGCATGGGACCGTTGGAGTCACGGATCTGGCCTGGTTGGAGGCCTTCGCCCACGGGCACGAGCTCGTCGCCTGTGGAGATGACCGCGACGCGGGGGAGACGAAAGACGCGGACCTCAGTACGATTGAACGCGGCGAGGTGGCCGAGGATGAGCGGGGAGATGAGAACGGGCGGCCCCAGCGTGATGGCGCCCTTGCGACATAGCTCCCCCACGGCCTGCATGTGCTGACGTGGCTTGATCGACGCGGGCAAGCGGACGCGTCCTGGGGACCGCTCGACGTGCTCGACCATCACGACGGCCTCGGTGCCGTCAGGGCAAGGAGCGCCAGTCATGATCTCCACGCAATGGCCTGGCGCAACGCGCCGTTCGGTGGTGTGTCCGGCACCCACGGTGTCATGGACTTCGACTTCTTTGCCAGCGTCCTGCAGACAAACAGCGAAACCATCCATCATGGCGCGAACGAACGAGGGGACGTCGTGGGGCGCCTCGATGGGTTCGGCCAGCGTGCGACCGAGGGCCTGGGCAAGGGGGCACGCCTCGGGCTGCGGGGCCCGTATGTGCTGCAGAACGAGCTCGAGGGCGCGGTCGGGTCCGATCATGCGTTCCATGGTGGGGCTCTTGGTGCCTCAGCCGCCGATGGCGACCATGTGGCGTTTCATCCAGTGCTTCGAGAGCCCGGCCTTGCGACCGAGCATGGCGTGGAAACCTTCGAGCGTGGCCGCATCGTCGCCGGCGACGAGCGAAGGCGCGAGGTCGATGCAGTGTCCGCTGCGAAGGCATCCGTACAGGCGTCCTCGCGCGTCGAGCCGGAGGCGATCGCACCCCGCGCAGAAGGGCTCAGACACGGGGGTGATGAAACCCACGATCACGATGCGGTCCCCATCGCGGAACCGGTGACGGGTGGCCGTTCCGGACGGGCCGAGGGGGCCTTCGTAGCGGAGATGCTCGGCGATGCGATCGAGGGCGTGCCGGGCGGACAGGAAGCTCTTAGGGTAGAGGGAAGCGCCCGCTCCGTGGGGCATGAGCTCGATGAAGCGTTGCTCGGCGCCGAGACGGCCAGCGAGGCGAACGAGGTCGACGAGGTGATCGCCGTTGACGTCCTGGAGCAAGACGGCATTGAGCTTGATGTGTTCGAAGCCGGCCTCGCGGGCGGCGGTGAGACCTTCGAGGACGCGATCGAGGGCGGGTGCGCCGGTCAATCGGTGGAAGCGGTCAGGATGAGTGGTGTCGAGGCTGACGTTGACTCGGTCGAGTCCTGCGGCGCGCAGGGCGGCTGCGAGCGGGGCGAGGCGAAGGCCGTTGGTGGTGAGTGCGAGGGTGGCGTCGGGCAGGGCCGCGCGCGCCGAGCGAACCATGTCGACGAGATCGCTTCGCACGAGAGGCTCGCCGCCGGTGAATCGGAGCTTGCGGAGCGGCAACGCGCGGTCAGCCACCACCGCCGCACGCACCAGCAGGTCGCCATCGAGCCCCTCGCCGGACGCCGGCTCTCCGCCAGGACGACAGTAGCTGCACTGCAAGTTGCAGCGGTCAGTAACGGACAGGCGCAAGTACAGCGATGAGGTCATGGCGTCACGGGGGGAATGGACGACGCCACCTCAGGGCGATGGCGACTCCTTTTCAAGCACGGGAGGCGCGGTGGTTTCCCAACCGCACCCTGTCGGTCCCGGCGCCATGGCATCGAGGGCATGCGGTAGGAAGCCGGGACTCGGAGTCGAGTTCGCGAGGAACAAGGAGAGCCTAGCGTCAACCGTGGCCGGAGCCAAGGCGCTACAGGACCCGCTCCCAGATCTCGCTCGGGGGAACACCCGAACGATTTGTCCGTTCAGCTCACCTTTTCTCGATGGCTTCGTCGTGCGTGGAAGGTTGACCTTCGTGCGCCGAGGCTCGCCTTGACTTGGGAGAGGGGTTCGATTTTCCTATCGGCTGCCTCATGAACCCCTTTTTCGATAGCCTCTCGAGCGGCTTCACCCCAACCACCTGGGTCGAGACCGCCGTGAGCAGCAGTGCGTTCGCCTCACTCATCGGCTATCACGTCTGGCTGGTGCGCACCTACCGCCGAGAACCTGCGCAGACCGCTCTGGGGATTGCGCATGCCGTGCGCGAAAAGTGGGTCCGCACAGTCATGACGGAGCGTCGGGACATCCTCGCCGTGCAGACGCTTCGCAATTGGACAATGGCCGCGACCTTCCTGGCATCGACGGCCATGCTCATCGCCCTGGGTCTGCTCAACGTCGCGATGACCACACCGCGCTTGGCGGAGATGTCCCACTTGCTCAACGCGCTTGGGTCACGCAGCGAGTCTCTGTGGATGGTCAAACTGACGCTGCTCACGCTGGTGTGCTTCGCCATCTTCCTGAACTTCGCCCTCGCCGTTCGGTACTACAACCACGCGGCGTTCATGCTCACCCTCCCGGACGAGGACCAACGCGCGATCGAGCTGGCAACATCGGCGGTTCATCGAGGTGCCGTTCAGTATCACATCGGCATGCGCGGCTACTACGTCACCATTCCCCTCGCCCTGTGGCTGTTGGGACCGCTGTGGTTCCTCGGAAGCTCCATCGCGCTCATCTTCCTCATGCGCCGTATGGACAGGACGTTCTGACGTCGCGCGTCAGTGAATCGTCCCCCCGCAGTCGCGTCCGATCGACGCGTCAACCGTGGCCGGAGCCAAGGCGCTACAGGACCCGCTCCCAGATCTTGCTCTCGGTGAACACCCGAACGAGTTCTCCGTCCACGTGATGATCGTGGACCTCGGCATCGAGGATGGACAGGGCGCGCTCCACAGGGACAGCCTTCTTGTAAGGTCGGTCGCTCGCGGTGAGCGCGTCGAAGATGTCCGCGACAGCCATGATCTTGGATTGCAGAGGGATCTCCTCGGCGCGAAGGCGGTTCGGGTAGCCCGTGCCGTTGAGCCGCTCGTGGTGCGCCCCCGCGATCTGCGGGATGCGCCGGAAGTTGCTGCCCCACGGGATGCGCTCGAGGAAGCGGAAGGTGTGCACGACGTGGCTCCTGATCTCCTCGATCTCGGCGGGGTTGAGCGAGCCGCGCGGGATCTTGAGGTTCACGAGCTCGTCGTCCGTGAGCAGCGCCTGCAGCTGGCCGTCGGTGCCCGGGTAGTGGACGTGGCAAAGCGCCTCGACGCGACAGCAGCGGTCCTCGGACAGGACGGTGGGCTGGTTGGCGTCGTTGACGGCCTTCCAGGCGTCCTCGATTTGCAGGCGCTGGGCTTCGAACTCCTGCTCGAGGGCGTCGAGGGTATGTCGATCGGCACCGCGGTCGATGGCCTCGAGCTTTCGCCTCAGCATGACGACCTCGAAGCTGCGCAGGGCGTAGTCCAGGCGAGCGCGGATGCGCTCGAGGTTGCCCGGGTGCAGCTTCATGGCCTTGACGAGGACCTTCTCGCACACGCCGATCTTGCCGAAGTCGTGGAGCAAGGCGGCATACTTGAGCTCGTTGATGTCCTGGGCGCCGAAGCGGACGCTGCGGTAGGGCCCGGTCTCCACGCGCTCGAGGGTAGTGGCCAGACCGACGGACAAGTCCGCCACGCGGCGGGAATGCCCGCTCGTGGTCGGGTCTCGCTGCTCGATCGCCTCCACCGACGCGTGCACGAAGCCCTCGAAGATGCGCAGGATCTCCTCGTACAAGAGCGCGTTCTCCAGGGAGATCCCGGCCTGTGCCGCGAGCGCCTCGAGCAGCCCCTGGCTCCGCTCGTCGAAGGGCACCACCTGCTGATCGAAGTCGTCCGTGCCCAGCAACTTCGCCTGTGGGTCCTTCTTCTTGTTGATGAGCTGCAACACCCCGATGACCTGCCGGCTCCTGTTCACCAGAGGCACGCAGAGCATCGACCGCGTCCGATACCCAATCTTCTCGTCGAACGAGCGATCCACCGCATAGGGTGTTCCTGGCGGCAAGTCGTACACGTCGGCGATGTTGATCGGCTTTCGACCAAGTGCCGTCGCTCCCGCGATCGATTGCGCGCTGATGGGAAGGGTGAACTCGCGCCAGTCAAATTGCACGGAGTCGTTCTGCGTGAGCTTGAAGCGAAGGGCGCGCCGCACCGCCTCGGCGTCCTTGCCTTCCACGACGTAGATGGACCCGGCGTCGGCGCCGGTGATGAAGCGCGCCTTCTCGAGGATGAGGCCGAGCAGCTTGTCGGCTTCTTGCTCGGTGCTCATCATGCGCGCGATCTCCACGAGCTCGCCCAGCTCGTAGCGATAGCGGTTGAGCCACTTGCCCCGGCTCTCGGCCCGCGCACGGGACGCCATCATCTGAAAGGCATTGCCGATGGCCACGTACAGCATCTGCTTGGTGGGCTCGGCGTCGAGCAGGGCAGCTAGCCCCTTGTTCATCACGCGGTCGAGGTCGGGCTCCTGCACTCGGCCGAGCAGCACGAGCATCGCGTCGCCCGCCGCGAAACGTTTGAGGTACGGCCGCAGCACCTCGCGACCCCGGTCCCACACCGACCCCGGGGCCACCAACACCGTCTTGCCGCCCTTGCGCACCAATAGCACCAACGGGTGCGGCCGGTTCACCGCGTAGCCGACGAAGCGGGCGTCGGAAGAGAGCATGGCAGCGACGGCGTCGAGACCGCCGACGACGGCCCGCGCTTCGGGCCCGAGACCTTCGGACATCGCCCCCCTACCCGCTGCCATTCGGCTTTCCTTCGGTCCGTTTGCCGACATCACGCCCCTGCGCCATGTCCCGGGACTCGTACGCAAGGATGATCTTCTGCACGAGGGGATGACGTACCACATCGACGTCGGAGAACGAACAGAAGCAAATGCCCTCGATGTGACCGAGAAGGGAGCGGGCCTCGATGAGTCCGCTGGCGTGGCCGCTGGGCAGATCCACCTGGGTGATGTCGCCGGTGACGACCGATTTGGAGGCGTGCCCGAGGCGGGTCAAGAACATACGCATCTGGTCGCTCGTGGCGTTCTGGGCCTCGTCCAGAATGACAAAACAATCATTCAGCGTCCTGCCGCGCATGAAGGCGAGCGGCGCAACCTCGATCTGCCCGCGCTGAATCAGGCTCTGCGCCCTCTCGAAGTCCATCATGTCGTGCAGCGCGTCGTACAACGGCCGCAGGTAAGGGTTCACCTTCTCCGCAAGGTCCCCCGGCAAGAACCCCAGCTTCTCCCCCGCCTCCACCGCCGGCCGGGCCAAAATGATCCGCTTGACCTTGTGCTCCGCCAGCGATTGCACCGCCATCGCCATCGCCAAGTACGTCTTGCCCGTCCCCGCTGGGCCAATCCCGAACGTCAGGTCGTGCGTTCGAATGCTCTGCAAGTACCGCTTCTGGTTCGGGCTCTTCGGCGAGATCGTCCGCTTGTTCGGCGTCACCACCACCACGTCCGCGAACATCTCCCGCAATGACACACTCGCATCCCGTCGCAGGAACTGAAAACCACGCAGACAGTCCGTCGTGCTCAAGCGAATGCCCGCAGACAGCGTGTTGACGGCGTCGGTCAGAAAACGCTCCACCAACGCCACCTTCGTTCCCTCCCCCGCAAGGTGGATGACCGTGCCGCGCAGCCCGATCTCCACACCCGTCTCCGCCGAGAGCGCCTTGAAGGTGGCGTCGGATGGGCCCGCAAGGGCAAGCAGCACCGACGTGTCCTCGACCTCCACCTCGGCGCGTACGCGGGTGGCGGGTTGGGATTCGGGAACGTCCGGCGAGGGGGCACGAGTCATGGCGCAAGAGCTTAGCCCTGGCGAAGCGAGCGTGCACGCCCGGCGACGAGCCGTGTGCGGCGGAAGTCTCAGGACCGTTTCCGAGGTGCCGCACGTGACACACTTGACGGGAGTCGAGGCAACCACGCACGATGCGCGACGGGAATCGATGACCCAGGAGGTTGCCCTGATGCGTGGTGCTCCCGTGCTTGCCCTTGTGACCTTTGCCGCCCTGTCGATCGCGGGCTCTGCCGCGGCCCAGCCGACGGACTCGGCTGCTGCCGCCCCCCCGCCGCCCGACGAGGCGGTGGGTGAGAAGAAGGCCGAGGAACCTCCCCACAAGCGCAGGGGCCGCCTCCGCCTTCCGCCGTTCTACATGGCTGCCCGCGGCCCTGCGCCCGGACCCCAGCCCCTCGCCCCCTCCCACGGCGCACCGCCTCCCGCTCCCCCAGCGGACGCTGCCCCCCAACCCGTCCCCCTGCCAGCGCCCGTGTACGAGTTCGGTGACCCCAACGTCGGCGTCGACGGTCACCCCCTCGCCGGATACCACGGTGGCATGTTCTACGTGCGCAACCGCACCGACTACTTCCGCCTCTTCCTGCGGTCCCGCCTCCACCTGGACTCTTACAACTACTTCGGCCCCGGCGTGGGCCACACGGACCTCAAGTCCACGATGATCATGCGTCGCGCTCGCGTGGAGCTAGGCGGCGAGATCATGGGACACTGGCAGTGGGAGTTCCAGTTCGAGGCCAGCCCGACCGCGTTCAACAACGCCGCCGGCACCAACGAGTCCAGCGCCGCCCCCGCGGGCACGGACCCGACCGCGCAAACAGCCACCTACGCGCCCGTGCAGACCGTCGGCTACAGCGCGCGCCCGATCCACGCCTACGTCAACTACCGCGCATCCGACGCGTTCAACGTCAAGATCGGCCAGTTCAACATCCCCTTCACGGCCGAAAACCGCACCTCCACCAACTCCATCACGTTCATGGAGCGCGCTGTTCCCAGCCGCGTGTGGGGCACCCCCGGCGTCAAGGACATCGGCGCGATGGTCTGGGGACACCTCGAGAAGCGGACGCTGTTCTGGAGCTGGGCCGTTCTCCAAGGCGAGGGCGAGAACCGTCCCAATGCGGATAATCGGGCCATGACCGCCGCGCGCGTCTACACACGCCCCCTGGCCAGCGGCAAGGGCCCCCTGGAGCTCCTCCAGATCGGCGCGAGCTTCAAATACGCCATGCACGACAAGAACTACGTCGCCTACGACTACGCGTCCATGGGCACCCAGACCGGCTACCGGTTCTGGAACCCCACCTATACAGATTCGGTGGGAAGCGGACGCCGCGTTCACGTCATCCCCTCCGGCGCCCAGGTCGGCGTCGCCGGCGAGCTGCGCATCCCGTACGACCGCTTCGACCTGCGCTCCGAGTTCGTCTACCTCAAGAACAACACCCGGGAAGGCGTCGACGGTTTCCAGAACGACTACACCGAACGCTTCGGCACGATGAAGGGCTATGCCTACCACGTCACAGCTTCCTACTGGCTGCTGGGCAAACCCTTCCTCTCGGGCATCGTGGGGGACCGACAGCCTCCGCGCCTGCAACTCGACAAACCGGACCCCGGCGTTCCCCCCCACGGCGTCGAGGTGGCGCTCAAGTGGGAGCAGCTCAAGGCGACCTACGACAGCGCCGCACGCAGCGGCGTGGCCGACACCAAGAACATCGACGGCGACATCCGCATGAACGCGGTGTCCGCGGGCGTGAACTACTGGGCGTCCCGGCACCTGCGCGTGACGGTCAATTACGTGCTCAACATGTTCCCGGATGCGAGCGCGAAGGGCTCCCCCGAGCAGCGCGCCAAGGCCCCCGGCAACCGCATCGCCGCCGGAATCGACGACGACGCGAGGGAGTCCGCGAGCACCCTGCACGAGGTCGCCGCGCGCGTGGCCGTGGCGTTCTGACGAGCTTCCTCATTCCTGGCCACTCCGGCACTGCCGTGCGGTGACCATCTCCCTCACCCGCCCTCCCCCAGCCACGACGAAAACCATCCCCCCGTCAACACGTCCAGCATCGCCGTCGCCTCCGCCTCCCGCATCACCGCCTCGACGTGCTCCGTATCATCGAGCGACGAGTCCGCGATCGCCAGTCGCGCACGCTGCCAGTCGAACAGCGCCCGCAGCACCTCCCCCGCAAGCCGGCTGCGAAGCTGCACCTGCTGCACCCGCAGCCGCTCCATCGACAACTCTTCGTCCACGAACAACAGGCGGTTGAGCCTCCACGTCAGCATCCCCTCCACCGTTCGCCCCCCGCCCGTGGTCTCGTGCAGCCGGTACGGGTCGTCGTTCGTCGGCGACAACCGATAGCTCTGGTCCCAGTCCCGCACCAAGCGAAAGCGAGCCTCCGGAAGCAAAGCCGACGTCTTCGCCCGCGACCTCATCGCGTCGATCATCTCCAGATCCCCCATCCCGTGCGCTCGCCACGCGGCACGCACACACGCCCTCGCGAGCGATGGCTTCACCGCCAGCCGGGGCGAAGGGCGCGAACCCTTCGGCTCGCGCGGCGGGGCATCCTCCGTCGTCGACACCACGGTCGCCCTCGGCGGAGGCACGAGGAGACGTCCGAACGGGACCTCCACCACCAACCGGCCGCCCACCTCGTGCTCACCGGCTAGGGTCTGGCTCGCGAAGAGCCCGACCCCCACCATGGCTTGCCCTGTCCCCAACCGGATACCACCGTGGGCAGAAGGGTCGAAGGGCTCCGCGTCCCCGACCTGTTGTGCATGACCAACCGTTGCCACCAGCAGCGTGCATGGCGCGGCAACCCACCGGATCGAACTCCCATGTTGCATGTCCCTTCGTCGGACACGCGCGCGCATTGGTTGCGCGAAATCGACCGGCCCCAGCTCTTTGTCCCGCTCAGGTCTGCGACGTCAGCAGCACCGCGAACAAATCCCCGTCCCGCCACCCGAGAGCGACGTGCGAGCTGAGCGCGTCTTGCGGGATGGTCGTGGTGATCGTGCCAGCCAGGCGATCGATCGGCTGGTCCTCGGTCCGCATTTCGGTGTCCTGCTCCGCAACAATCGCGTGCACCACGCGCAGCACGAGGCGTCCCGAGGGCATCTGGCCTCGGTTGCGGGCGAAGGTGACCGGACGCACCCTCCAGGATAGCGTGAGCCGACGACCGTCGCGCACCACGTCCAGCACGTCTTGCTTGGGTACCTCGCTGGGCGCAGTGACCCGGGGCGGTTCAGCAACTGCGGGTTCCGCAGCAGCAGGAGGCGTCGAAGGCGGGCGCGTCTCGGCCTCGGGCTCCTCGGCCACAGGCTCCTCGGCGACCGAAGGGGCGGACCCGTCGAGGTCGCTCCGCAGGGACAAGGCAGCGGCGTTGTGGGGGTCCGTGCTCAGCACGTCCTCCAGCACGCGAAGCGCCTGGGCTCGGTGCCCCTGCTTCGCGTACACGCTCGCCAGGGCAACCGTCGCGAGCGGCTTGGGCGCTTCAGCAGGCGTGACCGATGGGGGGGACAGGATGCGCTGCGCTGCATCGGGCAAGTGAAGCCCCTTCTCCACCACCCGGGCCACCAGGTCCCGCGCACGCCCGAGAAACCCGCGAGCCTGGGAGCGCTCCTGCTCGTCCTCCACGATCGCGGACAGGATCTCGTCGATCAACTCGGGCCGCGTGAGCACGCCCGCGGCAGAAACCCCGAGCGTTTTCGCGCGCTGGACAAGGTCCGTCCGCGATAGCCCCTCCAGCTCCTCTCGACGCGTGCCCATCAAACCCCACCGTAGTCGAAGACGCGGGTCAGAACCAAGCCCGGCCTGCGTCCGGCGATGCGATCAGCCCGTCGAGCCGAGCGCGCGCGTCGCGCACGTCGATCGCGATCTGGGCCTTGAGGTCGTCGAGGTTGGCGAACTTGCGCTCGGGACGCAGGGGTTGCACCAGGTGCAGCCGCAGCCGCGCCCCATACAGGTCGCCCTCGAAATCGAACAGGTGGGTCTCGACCGCGAACCCGGCGTCCACCGTGGGCCGAACCCCGATGTTGCAGACGCCAGGGCCCAGCCGCCGTGCGGAACCGTCGTCCTCGAGGCGATCGACGGCGACCGCATACACGCCGTGGGGCGGCAGCGCTTCGTGCACCCATCGCAGGTTGGCGGTGGGAAAGCCCAGGGTACGTGCGCGGCGCTGCCCTTCCACGACCTTGCCGGACAGCGCGTGGGGCCGGGAGAGGATGGCGCGGACCTCGTCGAGGTCACCGGCGCCGACGGCGTGGCGAGCGCGCGTGGAGGAGAAACGGCCGTGGTTGTCGCCAAGCAGGGGGGCGGCATGCGCCTCGAAGCCGAACTGCTTGCCGAAGGCCTCGAGGGTCTCGAGGTTGCCCGAGCGCCTGGCGCCAAAGCGGAAGTTTTCGCCGACCCGAACCCCCAGGGCGCGGAGACATTCGACCAGGACCGTTCGAACGAATACCTCGGGGGACTGGGCCGCGAACACCGCGTCGAAGGACTGCACCACCACGCGAAGGGCCGGATCAATGCGCTGGATGAGCTCGATCTTCCGCTGCACCGGCGTCAAGCAAGCAGGCGGAGGCCTGCCCACCGCCACCGTGGGATGAGGCTCGAACGTGAGCGCGACGGGGATGCATCCGCGGGCACGCGCCTCGACGGCCGTGTCTGCCAGGACCGCCTGGTGCCCCAGGTGGACCCCGTCAAAGTTGCCGATCGCGACAAGGGTGGGGTGACCGAGGAAGTCTTCCGGGCGGGAGCCGGGTTCGTCAGGGGCTTGCACGGCGGATGCTGCTGTTCGAGAAGGGTTCGTGAGCAAGACGATCCCTCGTTGGTCGCGCTCGACAGGATTGTCAAGGCGTTCCGACCGACGAGACCTGCTTACGGGCCACGAGAGTCAGTACGGAATGTCCTTGAAGCCCGGCGGCGGCGTGGTTCCGGTCCCGGTCGGCTTCGCGGTGGGGGGAGGCCGGTAGGGAGCGCCGAAGCCTGCACGCGACAGAAGCTTCGCGGTGAACTCCTTGTCAGCCACCTTCACCTTCTCGGTGGCATCCCGATAGCCGCCCTTCACGAACACGAACTCGTGCTCCTTGTCGTCGGCCGCGTCATCTCCCTCGAGCTTGACCTCGCAAGGCGTGGACGAGCACAACTCCTTGCCGTCTTTGGTCATGACGGCAGCACCGGAGGGGATCGAATCGAGCTTGATGACGGCGAACTTGGGTGCAACAGGGGGAGGCACGGCGCTTTCCGTTGCGGTTGGGGGAGGCGGAGCGGACGTCTGGGTGGCCGGGGCGCTGACGGTAGGGTCGGGTGGCGGAACCTTGGTGGCTTCGTCATCCCGCATGGCGAGGAACGCGACGCCGCCGATGCCGATGGCGAGCACGCCAGCGACGACGATGGCGAGGGTGGTCTTGGAGCCCTTCTTTCCGGCGTAGCCTTCGTCGGAAGAGGCGACCTGCTGGCCCATGATGGGACCGGACTCGCTGTTGACGCCGCTAGGGGAGAGGAACATGGGCTGGTTGGGACCGGAGCCCGTGGCGTGGGAACCGGAGGAGCCCGTGACGGCCATGAAGTCGCCAGAGGACAGGACGCCCGACAGGGTGGCGGTCATGGCGGCGCCGCCGACGCCCTTGAGGGAGTTGAGCAGGTACTCCATCGAGGGGTAGCGCTGGTCGGGGTCCTTGGAGAGGCACTTGAGGATCAGCTCTTCGGAGGAAGGGGTGATCTGAATGTCCGGGTTGATGCTGCGCATGGGAGGCGGGGGCTCGTTGACATGCGCCATCATGATGTGAACGGAGTTGGGGCGATCGAACGGGACCTTCCCAGTGAGCATCTCGTACATGATGATGCCGAGGGAATAGATGTCCGTGCGGCTGTCGACCTTGTCGCCCTTGATCTGCTCGGGGGCCATGTACTTCGGAGAGCCCATGAACAGACCGGCCTGGGTGAGGTCCTCGCCCGGGTTCTCGATGTTCTTGACGAGGCCGAAGTCCAGCACCTTGACGAAGTCATGCTCGTCGGCGTGCTCCACCAAGAAGATGTTGGCCGGCTTCAGGTCACGGTGAATGACGCCCAGCGAGTGCGCTTCCCGCAGGCTTCTGCACACTTGCCGCGCGACGTGGGCCGTTCGTTCCTCGTTGAACGATCCCTCCTCGCGGATCGCCCGGTGCAGCGTGCGACCTTCGAGGTACTCCATCGCCATGTAGTAAACGTCGTCGTCCGTACGGCCGTAGTCGAAGATGGTCACCGTGTTGGGGTGCGTGAGCTTCGACGCGATGGAGGCTTCGAGGAAAAAGCGTTTGTGGAATTCGGGGTCGTGGTCGCCCGCGTACTTGGGGTTGAGGACCTTCAATGCGCAGGTGCGTCCGAGCGGTGCTTGTTCCGCGCGGTACACCTTGCCCATGCCCCCGCGTGCCACCAGCGCAACGACCTTGAATCGGTCGTTGATCAAGCGACCGATCAGCGGGTCGGAACCGGATCCGCTGCGGGTCGTTGCTGAGGCCTGAGCCGAGCCGTCTGCCATGTGGAATCGCTCCGGACGGGAAGTGCTCCGTGGGTGAAATCGGGAGCCTTCCCCGAATGAAGTCTGCCTGGGTGCCCTCGGTGTGTCAATCGTCCAATCCGAAGGCGCTCAGGCACTACATCCGCATTCGATGCTGTCTCTGAAATAAGATTGGCATCTTCCCCTCGGCAAAGCTACTTTCTCACGGTTGTGACCTCGTCCTTTCCACGGCGAGCCTTCGTGGCCCTGGGGGCGGCTGCGGCATGCCACGTCCTGCTTCCGCCCGTCGTGTCCCGTGCCCAAGGGCAAGGGGGCGGGTCGGTTCGCCTCGTTCGCCAGTCCATCCGCGAGAGCCACGGCGCCTGGCGCGTCCTGATGCTCCTTCGCCTCCCCAAGCCTCCCCAGACTCCTGAAGTCGTCCTGCACTTCCGCCTCACCCAGGTCATCGACTTCCTGCCCTCCAACGACCCTGACAAACCCCGCCAGGTCCCCGTGGACCCACCCCGCCTGATCGAGCGAGAGAAGACGGTCGACATGCGCGACGTCCAGGGACGCGTCGGCCGCTCCACCCGAACCGAGTTGTCCCTGTCCCGCGGGGACGGCTTCCGCGCCGGCGTCTGGACCCTCCGCGTGGATGGCCCCGAGGGTCCCCTCGACCTCCCGGCACGCATCACCCTGCAAGGTGTGAACGAGCAGTACACGCCGCCCGCCGAACGTCCCGATGCTGGCCCTTGATCCCAGCCCCCCGACAAGCCTACGCACACCCCAACGTGACTCCCGAGCAAGCCATCCGCGACGCGCAAGCCGGTCGTGTCTCCCCCGTCTACCTCGTGGTGGGTGAAGAACGCGTCCTCATCGATCGTGTCGTTGCCGCCGTTCGATCCGCCGCCCTGCAAGGCGGCGTCGCGGACTTCAACCAGGAAACCCTCACCGCCGGCGAGGCCGACGTCGACCGGATGCTCTCGGCCGTTCGCACCGTGCCGATGATGGCCCCCCGACGTTTCGTGCTGGTGCGGTCCGTCGACCGCTGGGACGGCGCCACCTCGAAGTCCAAGGCCAAGGACAAGGAAAAGGAGTCCAGCCTCCAGCCCATGGACAAGCTGGCGACCTACGCGTCCAACCCCGTCGACTCCGCATGCCTCATGCTGCTAGCCGCCAAGCTCGACCGCCGGCGCAAGCTCGTCACCGTCGCCAAAAAGGCGGGGTTCCTGATCGAGTGCGAGCCCCTCACGCGCAACGCCCTGCCCCGCTTCATCGAGCAGGAAGCCTCCCAGCGGGGGCACGCGATCGCCCATGACGTGGCCGACCTGCTCGCCGAAATCGCCGGGCCCGAACTGTCCGGCGTCATCGATGCCGTCGAGCGGCTCTCGCTGTACGTCGGCGAGGGGGCCAAGATCACCGAGGACGATGTGGCCGCTTGCGTGACCCGGATTCGCCCCTCCTCGGTCTGGGAGCTCGTGGGGGCGGTGGCGCGACGCGACGCGGCCACGGCCCTGTCCGTTCTGATGGATGTGTACGAACCCCAGGACCGGGGCCTACGCTTGGTGGGGGTTCTGGCGTGGTCCACGCGGCAGCTGTTGCGGTTCGCGCTGGCGTTGCGTTCGGGGGCGACCCCGGATCAGGCGGCGGTGACGGCGGGGGCGTCGCCCTACAAGGCCCGCGAGTTGGCAGGGCAGGTCAAGAACCTCAACTCGGCGGAAATCGAGCGATGGCTTCGGGTTCTCGCGGAAACGGATTTGGCGCTGAAAGGGTCTCGTCGACCATCTCGTGCGGTTCTGGAGTCCGCCATCTTGACGATGACGGTCGGCTTACCCAGGTAAGTTTGGATCCCTCAAGAAACGTGACGTGTCGTCACCAAGAGGAATCGAGACCCCCCTGGCGAGCTTCCACTCGCCCTTTCCCAGGAGCAACCCCCATGAGTGACCGCCTCATGTCCACAGGTGATGTAGCAGAAGTCCTTGGCGTCAGCGAGGCGACCGTCAAACGATGGGCTGACGCAGGCACCCTGTCCTGTATCCGCACGCCGGGAGGACATCGCAAGTTTCGTCTCCGCGACATCGCCATGCACCTTGCTTCGCGGAGATCCTCTTCGGACGGCAGCACGCCTCCGCCCGCCGACGGCGACCGCGACATCGAGGACACGGTCAGCGCACTGTTGGTAGGAGACGTGGAGAAAGTGATGGGGTCGATCGCCGCGTCGCGACTGCAGCGCTCTTCGATCGCGACCATCGTGGACACGGTGCTTCACCCGGCCTTCGAGCGCGTCAAGATGGCGTGCGGGGCCGGTCGCTGCGAGACCTTTCACCTGCACATCGCGGTCAACAGCCTGATCGAGGTGGCGGCGAGGCAGAGGCCCACCCTGCGTGTTCCCGGAAGCAC
This sequence comes from uncultured Polyangiaceae bacterium, assembly GCA_964488865.1. Classification (GTDB taxonomy): domain Bacteria; phylum Myxococcota_A; class Polyangia; order Polyangiales; family Polyangiaceae; genus MWCO01. The sequence continues at coordinate 29,236 of CAZAWR010000002.1, forward strand.
CCGCGGCCGGGTCGTCGCGGCTCCCCTGCCGGGTGAATCTTACGACGTTCTCGCGAGGTTCGCTTCGCTGGTCGCAGTCGAGAGCGGGTTCGATGCCCACGTCCTGGGTGCGGGCCTTCCGCCAACCAGCGTGTCTCGCGCGGCCGAGGACCTTGGCGCCTCGTGGGTGCTTCTGGTGGGCGACATCCAGAACAACCACGGGTTGCAGGAGTACGCCGAGCGGATCCTCGCCGGGACCGAGCGGTCCCATGCCAGGGTCGTTTGCGTGAGCCCTGGCGCCACCCAGCTCACCGGACTGCCCGAGGACGTACTCACCGTGTCGGACCTGCGCGAGGCGGAAGGCTTGCTCGCCCCCGTCGCGCTTCGCATGGCCCGCTGAGGCCCTCCATCCTCGCGTGCCCGAATGCTTCCGGCTCGCCCTCGTTGCGGGCTTGAGGCAAACTGCCGCGCCCCGATGCAACTTCGACTGCCCGGTCTCGACGACTCCCCCCGAGAGCCCCCGGCTCCCCGCCCCATCCCTGCGCCTTGCGCCCAAGAGCCTCCGTCGAGCGACCCAGACCAAGAACACGAGGCCGCGGAAGCCCAGGCGTGCGCGCTCAACGCGTCGTTGGAGGCCGCGCTGCTGCGTGAACTCCAGCAGGCCTACCGACAGATCGACGCCAGCCTGTTTCGCAACTCGCTTCGGCCGGTCGTGCTGGAACTCTCGAGCGCGCGGTCTTTCCTCGGCAGGTGGCATGCCGCCTCACGCACGATCGAGATCGCCCGCTCCTTTGCCGTGCACCATCCATGGACCGGCGTACTCGAGGTGCTCAAGCACGAGATGGCGCACCAGTACGTCGACGAGGTACTCGGGGAGCCCGACGCAGGTCATGGCGCTGCATTTCGCGACGTATGCGAGCGATTCCGGATCGATGCTCGCGCGAGCGGGGTTCCCGACTCACGAGCGCCGGGCGCCGACGAGGAGCGCGTCCTTGCGCGTGTGGCTCGTCTGCTGGCGCTCGCCGACAGCCCCAACGAGAACGAGGCGCACGCGGCCATGAGTGCCGCGCAGCGCTTGATGCTCCGCTACAACATCGACCAGGCCGCCGCGGCATCGCAGGACCGGCGCTACGGATTTCGACAGGTGGGGCGCATCACCGGTCGCATCCAGGAGAGCGAGCGTCTGCTCGGGGCGTTGCTCGTCGACCACTTCTTCGTGGACGCGATCTGGGTGCCTGCGTACGAGCCGAGCACGGGCCGGGCCGGCAGCGTGCTCGAGATTTGCGGGACCCCGGCCAACCTCGAAATGGCCGTCTACGTCCACGCGTTCCTCACGCACACCGCCCAGCGCTCCTGGGAAGCCCACCAGAAGGCCGAGAGGACGACGTCCAACCGCGATCGCCAGACCTTTCTCGCCGGGGTGATGCTCGGGTTTCGAGAGCGCATGAAGCACGAGCACACCGCCCACGAGGGCGAAGGGCTCGTCTGGGCCGGAGACGCAGACCTCAAAGGCTATCTTCGAGCCCGCCACCCGCACATCCGCCACATGCGGCACCAGGGCAACCGTCGGACCCAGGCACGGGAGCACGGCAAGCAAGCCGGTCGGGACATCATCCTACGACGGCCCATCGATGCGCCGGTCGGAAACGGGGGACGGCTTCTTCCTCCCAGGTCGCGCTGACGGCTACGCGAGCCCGTGCTCGCGAAAACAGGCAACGTAACGCTGGTCGGACGTCGTCACGTGCTCGACGAGCCAAGCCTCTAGGAAACTGAGAACCTCGGCGGCCACGATGAGCTGATCGTTCTCGAAGCGTCGCATGTAGTTCTGGACGACGTCGATGAACGCGGCGTGCTGCTCGGCGTGTGAGGCGGCTTGCTCGTAACCGAAGGAGATGAAGTAGGCCTCCTCGGTTTCGAAGTGTCGCTTGCCATAGTCGATCAGGAAGCCCAGAAGATCGGCGAACCCTTCGGCGCCGTCGTCTCGTTGCACGGCCTCGGAGAAGTGGTGGACGGCCTCGAACAGCTGCTTGTGCTGTTCGTCGATGACCTCGATGTGAACGCGGTAGCTTTCGTTCCAGACGAGCATGGGGCGTCGGTCCTTCGCGGGATTGGGGGCCGGATCCTAGCCCAAATCAAGCACTCCGCGCTGCTTTGGGTCTAGGTTCTTCTAAGGGGGCTTTCGCAAAGCCCCCTCGCCGCGCTCACCCCGGCTCACCCAAGAACGCCTCGCCTTCGGCTCGGATAGCCCCAAACCCAAGCACGTTCTTCGAACAGTGCTTGATTTGGGACTAGCTGCGTGCCCGAGTCCCTGCCGGGTTGAGGCCCGGCTACGACAATGGACGGATGACGGACATCTACTAGGAGCTGAGAACACGGAAGGCGATCCCGGTACCCACTTCGGGCACCTGGCACTGGCGAGAAAGGGCAACGGTGCTCAGGGCGTGGGTGGGCGGGGTAGCGCGACGTCCGGCGTGTCGCTCAGCCGGGTGCAGGTCCCGTTCTGGCAGGCGGCGAGGCAGCGGGACGGGGCGCAACGCCGGTCGAGCCCACAACGCTTGGCCACCTCGCGGTAGAGCGGAAGGAGCCTTTCGGCGCTCTCCCGGTTCATGATCTGCCCGCAGCCGGCCGGGTCGATGCCTCCGGGGCCGCACGTGCAGTCGGTGTTCGCCGCGCAGTGCATGCGAGCCGCGTCGTGAAGCTGGCGGAACCGAGCGCGCAGCTCCACGCAGGGGTTCACCGTTGGCACCGCGGAGGTCGAAGCGCCTGCCATCGGAGATGGATCGGCCTTGAAGGACTCGCACGCCGGGCACACCACAAGGACGAGGAGCGCGCATCGTCGGAGCATGGGTGCAGGCTACACCGTGCAGGTTGAGAAAAGTGAGCTCGCGACCACTGCTCGGATGCGTTCGGGGGCTGGGTGCGGTAGGCACGTTTTGGCATGAATCGACTTCGCGGGCTGGTTTTGTTGGCGACGGTGCTGGTGGCATGGTCGGTGGCGTCCTGTGGCGGGGGCTTGCAGACCAAACCTCTCACGCCCACCGAGCAGGTACGGCGTGACGGCCCTGCATCGTCAGATCCAGAAGTGGTGGGGCGCTGGCTGCTGTCCGAGACGATCTCGCTCGAGGCGGACGCGAAGCGCGCGGATCGCGCACGCAAGCGCCTCGCCGAGCTGGGTGGGGACGGCATGATCGCGTCGCTGGCGCGGGGGCTGGACGCGGAGGCTCACGGCCGGCCCGCGGAAGCTGCCCGAGGATATCTGGCCGTCTTGCGGTCGGCCCGCCAGTCGAGTGACCCGCTGGCCCCGCTCGCAGGCTGGTACGCGACCAACCGGATCCTACGACTCCAGAACTCGACCCGCGTGCTGTGGAACGATGCGAAGCCATTCGTGGTCGCGTCGATGAGCGACCCGGGCACACTGGGATGGCGAACGCGGGGGGAGCTCGTGGAGTGGTGGGCACGGGAAGCCTATCGAGAAGCACACAAGGACTTGCTCGACGAGGTGGCTGGTCTGCATGGCTGCGCGAGGCACATCCGCCTGGCAGGTCCCTTCGGTCGTGGGGTCGCGGCCGACCGTCATCGCTCCTTCGACGCCGAGAAGCCTGGCCGCTGGCCACTGCACTTTCCGGCCACCGAGCATCGGCCGAACGTGATCCCCCGCGTACTCGCCACCGAGCAGCGCGGGTGCGAGGTCAGCGTCTCCGAAGCCGTGCACGACGGCGTCTTTTACGCCGAGACCTTCTTCGAACTCGACGCCGATCAAGACGTGCTCGTCGCCGTGCAGAGCGCACGCGCCGTCTTCGTCGACGACGTGCTCGTGCTCGAGCGGGACCCCCGAAAATGGGGCGTGTGGCCGTCCTTCGGCGTCCTGCTGAAGCTCGAGGCGGGACGGCACCGGTTGGTAGCGCGGCTCGAGCAAGCGGCCACGTCCGTTCGGCTCCAGCGCCGCGACGGCACCCCGCTGCAGGTCAAGACCAGCGACGACCCTTCTGCTCCCTACGCCATCCGCCCGCCGACCCAACTCGCAGACCCCAACGTCCTGAACCGCTACATCCGCGCCGGTGACGTCGTTCGTCCGAAGGATGATCTGGAGACCTACCTCGCGGCGTACCTGGCCCATGTGGAAGGACAGGACGACGTGGGTAGCGTGCTGATGGAGCCGCTGGTGTCCCAGATCGAAAAGGCCGGCCCCATGGCTCTCGCGCAGCAGGCCTTTCTTGTGGCCAACGACCCTGCGTTCCCCGAAGGCACGGGGCGTGACCTCGCTCGCGAGCTGCACCAGACCGTCATCGACAAGGACCCCGCGATCTGGCGGTCACGCCACTGGATGACCGTGGACGGCGCGCGCAAACGCGGGCTCCCGCCCGTCGCCGGCGAGCTGCGTGAGCTGTACGTCGCCTTTCCTGAAGTGGAGGGCATCGGTCGTCAGCTCTTGTCCGTGTACGAGGAGCTCGGGTGGACGGCCGAGAGCAGTGCGCTTGCTGCCGACCGCATCAAGCGGTTTCCGGACGACGTGAGCGTTCTGACCGATTGGGTGTCGGTTCTCGAGGCCACGGGGCGGCGGGAGGAGGCCGACAAGGTCGTTACCGCGATCCTGCGGCTCGACCCGGACTCGGAGATCGAGCTCGATCGGGCGCTCCGACGCCAAGACTACGCGAAGGCGGTCGCGGAGCTCGAGCGTCTGGGCAAGCTGCGGCCCGACCGAAAAGAGATCACGGAGCGTCTCGCTTCGGTCATGCGTCGTGGGGGCCTGAAACGAGAGACGTTCGAAGATCTGGAGCGCGCGTTGCGCGAGAGCCCGCGCAGCACGTCCGCGCGGCTGTCCCTCGCAGATGCCCGCCTTGCCCGGGGCAACCATGCGGCGCTGCGCATGGCGGTGGCGGACGCGATCGAGGCCGGCGCGGACACATCGGAGCTCGAGGTGGCGATCGAGCTGCTCGAAGGTCGCACGGAGCTGGAGCCCTACCGAGTGGACGGGCGCAAGGTGATCGAGGAGTTCGAGAAGGTGGGAGGCAGCATGGACGCGGCAGCCGTGCGCGTCCTGGACTACGGCGTCACGTGGCTATACCGCGACGGATCCTCCCGGTTGCTCGAGCACGAGATCGTTCGCGTGCAATCCCAGGACGCCATCAGCTCCATGACCGAGCAGCGCGTCCCCCGCGGGCTGGTCCTGCGTCTTCGCGTCATCAAGAAGGACGGTCGGGTGCTCGAGCCGGAGCTCGGCGTCGACAAGCCGACCCTCACGATGCCGCACCTGGAGCTCGGGGACTACATCGAGACCGAGTGGATCACGCAGCAGGGGAGCGACGGCCGGGGGGCTTACCTCGGGCCGCACTGGTTCTTCCGCGAGCAAGACATCGGCTATTGGCGGAGCGAGTTCGTGGTGGTGTCGCCCAAGGGACAAGACCTCACGATCGAAACCAACGGTCCGGTCCCAGAGGCGGTCGTCGAGCCACGCGGCCCGATGGAGGTTCGGAGATGGCGCGTGGACAAGAGTCCTGCCGCGGTCATCGAGCCAGGCACCGTCCCCATCCAGGAGCTGCTGCCGAACCTGCGGATCGGCTGGGGCATCTCCCTGGACCGTCGCCTGCGAAACCTCACCGACACCTTCGAAGACCAATCCATCCCGGACCCGCGCTTGCGCGGCATCGCCCAGCGAATCGTCAAGGGCATCCCCAAGAACCAGACCCACGAGCGCGCCCGTCGGGTGTACCGGTGGGTGCTCGCCAACATCGAGCAAGGGGACGAGCGGGACGGCCGTCGCATCGTGACGGGACGCAGCGGTGACCTGGGTTTCTGCTTCCTTTACCTCGCGCGCTTGCTTCAGATCCCGACGGACATCGCGGTCGTAAAGAACGGCCTGGCGCAGCCACCGCGGGGACCCATCAGCGAGGCGGAAGCTTTCAACAACTTCGTGCTGCGGATTCAGACCGACCAGGGGGAAGCGTGGCTGACGGTGCGTGATCGGTTCACGCCGTTCGCCTACCTGCCCTCGCCGCTGCGAGGGCAGCAGGGGTTCCTGCTCGCGGAAGGGACGCCCCCGGTGGTGACCACGGCTGCGGGAGCGTTCGACGGGGTAGTGTACGAGGGAGAGGGGCAGCTGCGACCCACGGGCTCCGCGTCGATCTCGCTGTCCCGGCGATTCGTGGGCAAACACGCGATCGGGGTGCGCCACAGCATCGAGCAGGTGTCCGAGGCCGAGTTGCCGGACGCGGTGGAGAGCCAGCTACTCGCGAAGGATTTGCCGGGCGCGAGCCTGGTGAGCGTGCAGGTCCTCGATCGCGACGAGCTGGACAAGCCCCTGACGCTGCAGATGCAGGCGGAGGTGCCGGACTTTGCGCGACGGTCGCAGGGCGGGCTGACGCTCTCTCCGCCCTTCTCTGTCACCGTAGGGGCGCTGGCCACGTTGCCTTCGCGCCAAACGACGATGCTGATCGGGGAGGCGTCACGGATCGAGATCCGGGTGCGGATCAAGCTTCCCGCCGGGGCGAAGGTGGTGACACCGTTCGCGCCCGTGGACCTGCGCGATGGGGACCGGATGGTGGTGGTGAAGGACAGATTGGAAGGGGATGTGCTGGTGCTCGATCGCGTGGTCGATTTGCCGGCGGCGCGCATCCGGCCCGAGCAATACGCCGCGTTCCTGAAGTTCGCGAGGGCGGCGGACGAGGCGACGCAGCGGGACATTCGCATCGAGCTGAAGTAGAGGCTCAACCGCAGGTCACCTCTCGAGGAAGACCTTCTGCTCCCCAATGCTGAGTACAGAGACCCGGCCATCGTCGAAGCCTCGTCGCCGCATGGCCTTCCGGAGCACACGTTCGGGTTCGCCGGGTTCGTCCGTGGAGTTGATGAACGTTGCGTGGTGGATCGGCACCATCCACCGAGCACCGAGCCACTCGAACGCCGTGAGGGCCTCGTCCGGGTCGGTGTGGACCGGCTTCATGAAGCCCCGGGGGTGAATCGGCCCGATGGGCAGCAAGGCGAGGTCGAGGGAGGGGAAACGCCGGGCGGTCTCGCGATAGGCCTCCTCGTTCAGACCGGAGTCACCCCCGAAGTACACGGTCATCCCCCGGTACTCGATCACCCAGCCGGCGTACCCGATGCCCTGTCTCCAGGCATGATCCAGCCCGTACCGCCAGCCGCTGTGCTGCACCGGCACCGCGGTCACCTTCATGCCCCCGGGCAACGTGCGCGTCCCCCACCACGGGACCTCCTCCGCGGGGAAGCCGAAGTCCGTCAGATAGACCAGACCGCCGCGTGGCATCCCGAGCCATTGGACCTTGTCCTCGATTTGCTCGATCGACCCCAGCGACAGATGGTCGAAGTGCATGTGCGAAATCAGCACCCCGTCCAGGGGAGGAAGGTGACGGACCTCGATTCCCGGCTCCACCAGCCGCTGCGACACTTGCCCCACCGAGGGCGTGAAGACCGGGTCCGTCAACACGAGCTTGTCGTCCATTTGGAGCAGAACGGTGGCGTGCCCCACCCACAAGACCGCAAGACGAGCGTCGGGCCTCACCGGCTCCGTGATCTTGTTCGGCACCGTGCGCATCTCACCGAAGGCCGCGAGGTTTCGGGCCATGAATCGCCCGACGAGACACCCGCTCGAGGTCAGAGCCGCCACCGTCAGCGCGACAGAAAGGAGCGCTCGCCGAAACATCAGAAGAACCGCACCTGGAGGGTCGTGATGAATCGTCGAGCCTGCGGCGTGGGCGAGTAGCTCGCCATCAGGCCAAGGAATCCAAAGAACGAGTGGGCCCCCGCCTCGTAGGCGACGGACGTGACCTCCTGAAAGCGTAGGGCCGACGTTCCGAAAGAGAGGGAGAGGTAGTCACCTCGCTCCAGCACAGGCACATAGGAGCGGACTCCCGTGCGAAGGCCGAATCGGTCCGTGTAGCCGTCGCCCAGAGCGAGGTACTCCGGCGATACGTGCCATTCGACCGAGCCGCTTTGGCGGACGATGGGCTCTACGACGAAGAAACGCCAGGGGTTCTGGCTGCGGTGGATGCCGTAGGAGAAAAGGGCAGGTGTGATCTGCCACCGGGCGCCGAAGGCCGCATGGCCGTCCTGGTTGACGAGCTGGGGGCTGGGAACGAGCTGCGTGACGACCCACGGCCAGGTGGGTCGCGCCGAACCGACACCGTCCTCGGTCTGGGCATGGGTCTGTGCATGGGAAGTCGACGCCAGGGACGCAAACGCCAAGAAGGGTACGGCACCGATCGTGTGCCGGGGCATCAGAGGGGAGCGTCGCATCGTGCTGGATTGGATGCCGTAGGCGGCCTGTCGGTCCCGGCATGCGTCGAACTCGAAGCCGAGACGCCGCGGGACTGGAGCGCGCGCCATACCTGGTGGGCCCACGCCTCGTTGCCTCGGGGCGATGGGTGAAACCCGTCTTGGGCGAACATCTCGGGCGCCGGGTCCAGCTCCAGCGGCAAGTGCATCACCCCCGATCGAAGGGCACAAGCGCGACCGACCCGGTCCAGCGCCCGGCTGCGCCCCCCCACCCAAGCACGCAAGGGCTGGGGCAAAAGGGGAAACGCGTGCATCGGCGGCACGCCCAGCAGCACCACGACCGCCTCCGGCGAAGCCTCCCGCAAGTCCCGAAGCAGCCCGGACAGCGCCTCTCCGAACGCCTTGCGGCGCGTCAACCCGGTCACGTCGTTCACGCCGACGGACACGAGCGCCAGGTCGAACACGGGCATGAGATCGCGAGGCCACCCCATGGCGCGTACGGCGCGGGCGGTAGCCCCACTGCGCGCCGAGATGCACCACGCGACCGGTCGGTCCCACGCCTCGTGGAGCCGAGCGGCCAGACGCACGGGCAACGTGTCTTCGATGCGATCGATCGCCGCGCCCTCGAACGGGGAATCCCCCACGGCGAGGAGGCGTAACGGAGCGAGCCCGTCACCAAGACGTCCGGACCGGGGCCCGGCAGCCGCCGGCCACCGAGGTGCGCGCTTCCTCAGGGACAGCGCCTGCGGCAAGACCAGCGGCAACGCCGACCAGAACAGGGCGGAGTGAGCAAACAAGGTGTGAAACGCTGCCATGGGACGAACAACGTCCTGGTACTGCGAAGCGCGCTTGCCTGTCCAGCCAACGCGTCGATCAGCTGCCCCTCACGCCAACAACGCGAGCAAATCGTCCCGCGTGAGCCCAGCTGCCGCCTCCCCGCCGTCGAGCGCCGCACCTGCGAGCGCCCGCTTGTGCTCCTGCAACTCGAGGATGCGCTCCTCCACTGTGTCCTTCGCCACCAGCTTGTACACCATCACCGGCCGCTCCTGGCCGATCCGGTGCGTCCGATCCGCCGCCTGATCCTCCACCGCAGGGTTCCACCACGGGTCGAGCAGGAACACGTGGTCCGCCGCCGTCAGGTTCAACCCCGTCCCTCCCGCCTTGAGGGACACCAACATCACCGGCGGCCCCTCCTCGCTCTGGAACGTTCGTACCACGCTCTCCCGATCCCTCGTGGAGCCGTCGAGCCGCACGAACGGGAGCGACAGCCGCTCGAGATGTGGCTCCATCCGGTCCAGCAGCGACGTCCATTGCGAGAAGACCAGCGCCTTGTGCCCGTCCTCGCGAGCGTGCTCGAGCATCTCCAGGAGAAGCTCGACCTTGGCAGAGCTGTCCGCCTCCTGGCCGGGCAGAAGCCCCGGGTGGCAAGCCGCTTGCCGCAACCGCAGCAGGGCCTCCAGAGCCGCCATCACGTTGCCTCCCGCACGCAGCTTCTCCACCACCGACGGCACCGTCGCGCCCCGGATGCTCTCGTACAGCGCCCGCTCGCTCTCACCTAGCTCGCACCGCAACACGATGTCCGTGCGCGGGGGAAGTTCCGGCGCCACCTCCGCCTTGCGACGTCGCAGCACGAAGGGACGAATGCGCTCGCGCAAACGCGCGGTCGCTCCCTTGTCGCCGTCGAGGATCGGTCGAACGATGCGGTCCCGGAAGTCCTCCCGACTGCCCAGCAGGCCCCGGTGGATCGCGTGAAATTGGCTCCAGAGCTCGTCGAGCCGGTTCTCCACCGGCGTGCCCGTCATCGCCACCCGGAACGCCGCTCGCAACCCGTACGCCGCCTGCGCCACTTGGCTGTCCGGGTTCTTGATCGACTGCGCCTCGTCGAGCACCAGCGTGTCCCAGTCCACACCCGTGAGCTTGTCGGCGTCGATGCGCAGCAGCGCGTACGTGGTGAGGGTCACGTCCGCGTCCGAGTCGAGCGATCGCTTGGGGCCATGGTAGAGGTTGAAGGACAGGCCTGGCCGGAAGCGACGGATCTCCGCCACCCAGTTGTGCACCACGCTGGTCGGGGCCACGACCAGCGTGCGCCCTTGCATCGCGCATAGCGCCTGCAGCGTTTTTCCGAGACCCATGTCGTCGGCCAGCAGCGCGCCCAGGCCCGCGGAGCGCAGGAACGCGAGCCAGTTCACACCGACCCGCTGGTAGGGGCGCAGATCGGCACGCAGGTCGCTGGGCAGCGGAGCTTCGGGGATGCCGTCGAAGTTCTCGACCAGAGGCCTGAGCCCCTCGAAGCTGGGAGGTCCGTCGACCTCGAGCGCTTCACACAGCTTGGCGAGATCGATCACCGCGCTGGCCGGCAAACGCTTCGACTCGGTCGCGGCGCGCGCGGCGAGCAGATCCGAGAGCAACGTCCCGTGACGATCGAGGAACCCCTCGGGCACCGACGCCCACCCGCCTTCGAGCAACGGCACCATCGACGCCCCCGTGTTCCACGCACGAAGCACCGCGGATGCGTCCGCGCTCCCGCCGTCGTTCGTGCGGAACGTCACGTCGAAGTCGTCGCCGCGCACGTGCAGGTCTGCGCTCAGGTCTCCTGCCCGGAAAAACGACGCGTGCCCGTCGCCAACGACGGATACTTCCTTGTTCGGGCGCCCCAAGCGCTCGGCCATGTCCATGCCGCGCTCGAAGGGCATGCGCACACGAATCCCTGGCGCCAGGCCGTAGTCCGACTCGAGGGTGCGCGCGAGACGTCGCTCCATGTCGGGACGACGTACGGGGAGAGGACCGCGCAGGTGGGTGAGGCGATCGCCATCGACGCGCGCGATGGGCGGTTCTCCGTAGACGATGGTGGCAAGCACCACGAGCTCGTGGCCATCGCGGGTGGACTCGATGGCGATGCGGGGCAGGGCGTGGGCGTCCATGGTTGGCAACTGCTTGCTGCGCACGTGCACGGTGACGCGGGACTTCAGGCTCGGGAGCAAGTCGGTGAGCAGCCGGGCGACTTCCTGGGTAGGGATGATCGCTCCTTTGCGCAGGTCCTCGAGCTCTCGCACGGTGAGCCCGGGCTCGCCCAGGGGACGCAGCACATCGCCACAGAGCACGACGCCGTTGTCGAAGACCTCGGTGATCCGCGGGTCCTGGATGGCAGTGACGCGGAAGCCGACGGCGCAATCCTCCACGACGACGTGAACGGGGGACTCGGGTGGGGCGATCTTCACGGGCTTGCCGTCAAGACGAACGTCGCCGCATTCGCGGAGGGCATCGAGCAAGGGTTCGAGCTCGTGGCGGGCGAACAGGCCGCCAAGGCGCGAGTTGAGGGCGCGTTCCACCTGTAGGTCAGCCGAATCGGCGACGAAACGGGGGCCGGCCACGCGTCCCAGGGCCACCGCGGAGAGCGTGGAGCGCAGCGACTCCTCGCGGTCAGCCATCACGACGACCCGCTCGAAAAGGATCCCGCCGGGGCCGCGGCGCAGCCGGTAGCCGAGCTTGCCCGTGGGCTGGGAGGCTTCGGGCAAGGGCTTCCCCGACTTGCGCGCCTGGCGCAACGCGATCACCGCGGCGGCCACGTGCACGCAAACCCCATTGTTGCCGTCATCGCAGTCACAGAAGAAGTCTCCCTCCTCGAGCCACAAGGTGACCTTCGGAGATCGAAGCCCCGCGTCCGGGGTGACGCGCAGGTTCACCTCGTCGCCTTCGGCGGATTCGCCAACGACCGCGCGAGACCGGGCGAGCTCGACCGCTTCCGACCAGACGGAAATCGGGCATTGCTCGCGAATGGCGGTCAACAGGTCGCGCAGGGCGTCGTCGTTCATGACTGTGTGGCGGGCCTATAGCGCATAAGTCTGGGGAATGGGGGTTGGGGAGGCAAACGCAAGGGTCCGGGGCCGGAAAATGCAAAGGCGACGCAGAACCCGCCGTCCACCGGCTGAGCAAGACCCCCATTCTGCTGTCACAGAAAATCGTGCAAAAATCGTGCGTCGGGTCCCCAGTTCGGCTACACAAGGCCAACTCTTGCCCTCTGTGTGAAGCATGACGCAGATCATCTCGAGTGAGAACCAGCGTGTCCTCCTAGAACTGCATGCGTTGCTCCGCGACATCGACCCGTCGCGGTGGCGCGACGGCATCGACGCGGCGTTCCGGGATCGGTTGAGTCGAATCCAAGTCGGCGCCGCGCAGATGATGGCGGCCGCGCGATCGGATGGGAAGATGGACGCGGCAAGGGAGCGGCTCGACGAGCTGGCCCGCGCCGTCCGCGACTATTCCCCGCGGCAGAGCTTGCCAACCAAGCAGGCCCTGCGCGAGGAGTGGCTGACCTTCCGCGCGCGCGTGGCGCCCTGCTACGAGGCGTGCGCCCATACCCTCCGGCGCGAAGCCATCCAGGTCCCGAGCCTGCGACCCACCAACTACGCCCGCAGCATCTTCCATGTGCTCGCGGGCCTGGGCTCGATCGCGTTGCTCGAGTTCGTGCTTCCCCTGTGGACCTTGCCCTGGATAACCGGCGCCGTCGCCCTCACCTGCTGGTCGTTGGAAGCCACGCGACGCATCTGGCCGGCGTGGAACCGGACGCTGTTCAAGTTCGTGTTCTTCCGGGTGATCGCGCATCCGCGCGAGGTACACCACGTCAACTCGGCCACCTGGTACGTGACGTCCCTGTTCGTGCTGTCACTGCTGCAGTCCCACTTGGTGGGCGCAGTGGCCCTGGCGGTCCTCGCGTTCGCGGACCCTGCAGCCGCGGCGATTGGACGACGTTGGGGCCGGACGACCCTCATCCACGGTCGCACCCTCGAAGGGTCCCTGACCTTCGTGGTGGTGGGCACGGCAGCGGCCCTTGTCGGCATGCACCTGCTGCACCCCGAGGTTTCGGTGTGGCCCACCACCCTGGCCGTGGGCGCATCGGCTGCCGTGTTCGGCGGCATCGCAGAGCTATTCAGCAAGCGCCTCGACGACAACCTGACGGTCCCCGTGTCGGCTGCAGCCGGCACCGTCGCAGCGTCGTTCCTCACCGGCCTGTCGATGTGGGGCTGAGCTCACAGCTCACAGCTGGCAAGCACCTCTCGCACCGCATCCGCCGAAATCTGCCCTTCCCTCGTGATCTCCGGCACATCGCCCGTGAGGTCGACGATCGTCGACGGCGCCTTATCGGGGACGTCTCCGGCGTCGAACATCAGGTCCACGGTGTGGTTGAAGTTCTTGCGCACGTTGGAGGCGGAGCCGGCGCCCACCTTCTGGGACAGGTTTGCGCTGCTGACGAGCAGGGGCCCACCGAAGCGGAGAACGAGCTCCTTCGGGAAGCCCGTGCCCGGAACCCGCACGCCGATGCGTGCCGGCTTCTTCGCGGCGATCGTCTTGCGCACCTTCGAGGGCAGCTCCGAGTTGGGATGCAGCACGAGGGTCAAGGGCCCGGGCCAGAACGCCCTGGTCAGGGCCATCGCCACCTCGGGGACTTCCTCCGCGACCTCCGCCAGCTGGGACTCGTCCGGGATGAGCACCAGGGACGGCGCCTTGCCAGAGCGTCGCTTGGACTGCACGAGCGCGATGACCGCGTCCGGCGACATCAGCGACGCGGCGATGCTGTACTGGCGATGACCCGGGAAGCAAACCAGGCCGTCGTTGCGAAGGACCTCGATGGCCTCGTCGTACAAGGAGGGGTCCTGCTCGAGCTGTTGCGGGGTGATGATGCGCATGGGAAATGGGGCGCATACCACGGATCCCGTTTCCGGGACACTGGCGGAACTTCTGCCGCGGGCTGAAGCCGCACGGCAGAGCGAACGGGAATGCCCTGCTTCGCAGGGCTTGTTGAGAAGGCAGCAGGTGGGCTACAAATACACTCCAAAGGCGGCACCCGGTGACCTCGGCTACATCGGGCAGCCCGGCAGGGCCGGGCTTTCCCAGCTTCCATGGCTGCCGTGCGACTTCATCCCGCGGCAGCAAGTGCGTGACCTGGGAGGAACGAGATGACGTGGCGAACATCTTCCATCTTGATAACCGCCGTCGCACTGCTCCCACTCGTCAGCGGGTGCCAGACCGACGCCGAAGAGGTGGATTGCGATGCCCTGTGCACCAGGCTGGACGCGATGGGCTGCGCGCTGACGGTGGTGGATGGCGCGGGCGGCACGACGGGCAGCTCGCCAGGGTGCTTGGACGTCTGTCACCAGTCGAGCCGCGAAGCCGGTGGCAACGGTTGCACCGAGGCGTGGACCCGCTTCACGGACTGCCTGATGGAGGCGTCGTCCCTCACGTGTAGTGGGCCGAGCTTCGAAGACATCGCGGGGTGCGACGCAGAGAGGCAAGCGTGGGACTTGTGCGACGGGACGGAGTGTGACGTGCGCGACGGCTTGGTTGCGTCAGGGACGACCTCGGAAGGTGTATCGTACAGCCTGATCTTCGGGCGGCCGGACTGTGAGTGCCAACCGGGGATGGAATCGCCCGCGCTGGCAGGGTGTGGAGACGAGGTCTGTCCGACGGTCTGCTGCTGTGGCGGTGAGGTGTCTGCACGCGTTTGCCTGGCTGACCGGTGCGCCTCCGAACAGGAGGCGTGTGAGCTCCTTGCCGCGGCTCCGTACTCGCTCTGCGCCCCTGCGGAGTGAAGGACCGTTACCTGTCGTGACCACAGCGCTACAGGTCGAGACAGCACCGGAAGCCGATGTCGGGCGCGTAGCCCTGGGCTCGGGACAGGATCGCGTCAGAACACGCCGGATCGTCCGCAACGCGCAACTCTGACTCCACCTGGTCTTGCCGCCACGATTGAACGTAGCATCCCAACTCGGTCCCGAGGATGCACCCGTCCTGCCACTCCGCCAAGCCGCCGGAGATGTCCACGATCTGATCGAAGGGCGGCTTGGAGCCTCGACAGGCGGTCTCCTCGTCCACGGGCGCCCACTCGTGGATACCGTTGCAGCGCTGTTCGTCAAAGTCGTTCCCGTAGGAGTACGCGGTTTCCCCTCCTTGGCTGCACGCGTGATACCACTGACTGGCCTTGGCGTCGGACAGGTCCTGTTTGTCGAGAGCCCCACCGCCGATGCGCCCGCACAGCCGTTTCCCAGCCCACCTGCAGTAGGAATAGGCCGCGCACCACGAGATGCAGGCGACCGGGTAGTCGGAGTGGTTGCCGAGAAAGTCAAAGGCCTCCGGGGTGGAGTCGCACGGCGGAGCTGACACGCCCTGGGGCACGAGCCGAAGCGTCGAGGGGCATCCCTCGGGAAGGGCGGCCGCCGCTTCGTTCTGCGCCTGTTCCCCCGAGAGCGCCTTGCGGAACTCAGCGTACTGACCCTGTGTTACTTCCGTCGAGTCGATGCAGTAGCGCTCGCCGGTCGCCGGCTCAACCTGCACCAACTTCGGCCCCGCCAAGTCCGTGGGACAGGTCTTTGGCTTGGCGTCGATCTGGGTATGAGCATCGCCAGGCATGGTCCCATCCGAGCCGGCATCCGTGGCGTTCGTAGGCGCGGGATCGGGCCCGATGGACTCGTCTCGACAGGACGTCAGGGCCACGAGAACCACACACATGGGGACGGCAACGGATCTTGTTGTGGTCGACATGAGACGCCCTCCTGGGTTCATAGCACGATGGCCAGATGACTGCCGAGTTGGACAGTGTACGCAGTCGTGAAGTTCGGCGAGGTGAAGTACCGCAGGGTGCCCGACGCGAGCGTTTGCGCAATCG
This sequence comes from uncultured Polyangiaceae bacterium, assembly GCA_964488865.1. Taxonomy (GTDB): domain Bacteria; phylum Myxococcota_A; class Polyangia; order Polyangiales; family Polyangiaceae; genus MWCO01. The sequence goes on from CAZAWR010000002.1 coordinate 45,101, forward strand.
GGCCCAGCTCCGTATTCGCTCTGCGCCTCTTCCAAGTGAAGGCCATGGCGAGACCCGGCGAGACCCTGGTATTCTCCGGGTCCAGACGTGACCAGGGGCACGCAACCCACAAGCAACCATGGCCGCGCCCATCCGCATCGCCAACTTCTACACCGAGCCCAAGCTCCCACGATGGTGGGACCACCTCATCATCGTCGTCACGGTCGTCACCCTCGTGGTGTTGACCGTCGACTTCTCCATCAACCCCGACAGCACGCTCTCTCAGACGCTCGGGTGGGTCGACCTCGGACTGTGCACGATTTTCCTCGTGGACTTCGGCTGGCGTCTGAAGCTAGCGCCGCACAAGTGGCGGTTCTTTCGCCGCAACTGGATCGACCTCGTCGGGGCCATTCCCTTCGCGGGTCCCCTGCGCAGCGTGCGGGTCGTCCGGCTCATGCGGTTGATTCGCCTCGCGCGCGTCCTGGTGTTGCTCGGGCGTCTGGCCCGACGCTTCGAGGTTCCCATCCCCGCACAAGCCCTGGGTTACCTCGGCATAGCCGCCGTGATCTGGTGGGCCATCGCCGGCGGCGCCTTCATCATGTTCGAGCGCGACGTCAACCAGAACATCAAAGGACTCGATGACGCGCTCTGGTGGAGCATCACCACGCTCTCCACGGTCGGCTACGGGGACCTGTATCCCATCACACCGGGCGGACGCATCGTCGCCGCCGCGACCATGGCGCTGGGCGTCGGAATCCTCGGGACCTTCGGCGGCACCATCGCTACCATGTTCCTCGACTTTCGGGAGCAACACCGGAAGGGATTGAGAGCCGTGAGCGCCAAGGACCACCTGCTCGTGCTGGGTTGGAACGAGAAGGCAAGAGCCGCCATCCGCGAGTTTCGCGCGGACCCGAGGTACGTCGACACCAAGGTCGTCATCGTGGCGGACCTCGAAGAAAACCCCTTCGACGATGCCAAGGTCCGGTTCGTGCGCGGCGAACCTTGCTCCTCCCGCAACCTCGAGCGCGCGGACGCCGCACGGGCCGGCGCTGCCATCGTGCTCGCCATAAATCCGTCGGACCCGCACTCCGATCACCAGAACGCGCTCACCGTCATGGCGCTGCGCAGGATCAATCCGAAGGTCCGCATCAGCGCCGAGCTCGTGTCGTCCGACAACCGCGAGCACCTCGACGCCGCGGGCTGTGACACCCTCATCGACGCCGTGAGTGTCGCCTCCGGTCTGCTCGTCCAGGGCGTGTCCAACGTCGGCGTGGCGGACCTCATCACGCACTTGCTGTCCAACGACGCCGGGTCCGAGATGTACCGCGTCACGGTCGACCATCGGTTCGTGGGCAAATCCTACCGCGCGTTCGTCGTGGACAACCTCGACCGGTCCCAGACGGTGGTGGCGCTCCGTCGCAAGGGACAGTTCGTGCTTCAGCCGAAGGCTGACCTCGTTCTCGAAGAAGGGGACGACGCGTTCATCATCTCGGTCGATCCCCCGAAGTAGGCGCGTTCACTCCCAGCACAGGTCGACGCGGATCGGAGCGCGAAGGGTGAAGTCCTGCTCGGTGACCTCGACCACCTCGAAGGAATCTTGGGGCCAGACGATGTTGCCGGGGTTGCACGCGGCGAAGTACTGCGAATCTTCGAGCCGGATGTGCGACAGCCCAGGACGGCCGGCCCACATCAGCGCGTTCGAGCCCGGGAGTCCTCTGCCCTGATCCTCGCAAATGTTCTCACGGCAGCGGGTGCGGCGGAACACGTTCCCCTCAGCCCCCGCGTAGTTCGAGAAGCAACCGTTGCCCATCCGGATCGCGTCCACGTCCTCCACCAAGCCCGTGCTGGTGTCGCCGTCGAAGATGACGCCCACCCCGGAAGGGGAGTTGTTGCCGTCCACCAACCCTCGACGGATCGTTGCGTTCATGGACTTGTAGACGTTGACGTTGTCCTCGGGCCAGGAGCCCGGCGGGTTCTCCACCGAGAAGTCCTCCAGAAGACCTTGGTCCGATGCGTTCCACTGCACGAGCTGCCCGCGCGGGAACGGCCCGCGAAAGTCGTGGCCCTCGAGAAACTGAAGCACCGAATCGGGGCATTGATGCAGGTAGACGCCCGATGAGCCCCGGGTCAGGCGCGCATGGGCAACCTTGATGCGTGCCGATGCGTAGCAGTCGATGTTGAGCAAGCCGTCGGAGGGGTTCTCGCCCGAGGCAGGAGCTCCGGTGTGTTCGACGGACACATGCTCGATGGTGGTGTCGGGGGCGTCGGAGACCTCAATGCCCGATCCGCCGGAATGAAGGATCTGGACGTTTCGGATGACGACGTTCGAGCGGCCGGCGACGCGAATCGCGGGACCGGACGTGGAGGTGATGCGGAGGTTCTCGATGACCTGGCCGTCGGTCGAGGCCTCGACGGGTCCGGAGTCGACGAGCGTGCATGTGGGGCCTCCTCCGCTCCCACTGCTGCCAGCGGCCCCGGCGACGCCAGCGGATCCTGCGCTGCCCGAGGCGCCTCCGCTTGCCCCGGTTCCCGCGGTCCCTCCCGCGCCAGCGCCACCGCTGCCACCACTTCCCCCTGCGCCACCGATTCCGCCAGTCCCTGCGGTGCCGGCAACTCCACCACCTCCCCCGGTTCCGGCGGTGCCGCCGGTCCCTGTGCCGCCACTGCCAGCCTGCGCCGCGCTACCCGACGGGCTTCCCCCGTCATCGTCCCCGCAACCGGACAACGATACGAACAACAAGAAGGCGGCACTCGACACGACCACGAGACGGGAGACATGCATGGGGCACCTCGTTGCTCCCCAGAATACACCTCCACGCCCTTCGAGCCGGACGCGTGTTCGTCTCGCTATCGAACCGACGGCCTACTCCACCGGGAACACCAGCTTCGGCTCGCTCGGCTTCGAGATGTCCAGGATCGCCACCCCGTCGGAATCGTTCGCCACAAACAGCCGCACCCCGCTCACCGTGACGCGATTGACCGCGCCCTTCGGATCGAACCTGCCCACCTCCGCCGGCTTCGCAGGATCAGACACGTCGATCACGGCCAGGCCCAGCGCCTCCATTTCCGATAGATCGATTCGTCCTTCCGACCAGTGCTCATCTGCTGCTTCGAGGGCCTCATGGCGGCTTGTGGTCCGCGATCTGGCGCGGAATGGCAAGGTCGCCAGGGAGCCGAGTGCGCAGTCGAGCGCATAGCACGAGGTAGGATGCGGCTCTTGAGGTTCGGCCGTTGCCGTGTGGGCCATGGCGCGACTGGGCATCTGGTGGACGGAGGCGGGCGTCGCGGTCTTCGCGCTGGGAATGCTAGCGATGACGTTGGGCATGCGCGATCGCGCAGCACGCCGCAATCCGGTCTAAGGGACCAAACGAAAAACTGGGCCATCGCCCCGCCGCTGCGCACGGTGTTCGACGGGCGCTCGAACGTGATCGCCGGAAGCCGGATCCCGTCCTACGACATGGCGATGGTGAGAACGCGTGGGCGCGCGCCGCCCGCGTTTGGGGTGAGGACCGTTCCAAGCGGAGCTTGCTGGGTCCGGGAAGCGGGGACGAGCTGCGCCTGGATGGGTGGCCAATCCAGATTCTGGACGCTATGATCAACTACGTCATGCAGCCACTTCGAGCCCGCGTTCAGAATGGAGAGATTGTTCTCGAAAACCCGTCCACGGAGCTTCCCGAAGGATCAGAAGTCCGTCTGACGATCGTGAACGACGATGAGTTGGACAAGAACGAGCGCGCCAAGCTCGATGCCGCGCTGAGGCGGAGCCTGGCCCAAGCCCAGTCAGGTCAGCTCGTCGACGCGGACGAGGTCATTGGAGCGCTGCTGGCACGCGAATGAGGGTGCGATTCACGCCAGATGCTGCAGCTCAGGCAGGCCAAATCGATGCATGGTGGCGGGAGCACCGCACCGCAGCCCGGGACTTATTCGCTCGCGAACTCGCTGAGGCCAGGATCTTGATCTCGACCTCCCCCAAGATAGGTAGTGTCTACGAGGTCGTGGACGAAGAGTTCGTCCGCAAGATCTTCCTGCCGAGGACGCGCCACCATCTGTACTACAAGCACGACGCCGAAGAGATCGTTGTTCTTGCAGTCTGGGGGGCACCTCGCGGACGCGGTCCTAAGCTGTGATGATGGTACCGCGTCACGGTCGACCATCGGTTCGTGGGTAAGACCTACCGCTCGTTCGTGGTGGACAACCTCGACCGGTCCCAGACGGTGGTGGCGCTCCGTCGCAAGGGACAGTTCGTGCTTCAGCCGAAGGCTGGCCTCGTGCGCGAGGAAGGGGACGACGCGTTCATCATCTCGGTCGATCCCCCAAGGTAGGGGCGTTCACTCCCAGCACAGGGTCGGATTAGAAACCTACTCCACCGGGAACACCAGCCTCGGCTCGCTCGGCTTCGAGATGTCCAGGATCGCCACCCCGTCCGAATCGTTCGCCACAAACAGCCGGACCCCGCTCACCGTGACGCGATTGACCGCACCCTTCGGATCGAACCTGCCCACCTCCGCCGGCTTCGCAGGATCGGACACGTCGATCACGGCCAGGCCCGAGTCCCCGATGCAAAGCAGCGCGTGCGAGCCCGAGAGCGCGATGCCCCGCGCCATGTCCGTCGTCTTCGGAAGGAGCTTGCCCACCACGCGAAGACTCGGCCCGGAAACGTCCACGATCACGAGGCCCTCTGCTCCCGCCGCCACGTACGCGAGACCATCACGGACTTCCAACCCCCTGGCCTCCGCATTCAGCTCGAGACGCTCCACCACCCGCGCCTCGGCGCCGCCGAAGTCGGCCAGCGCGAGCCCTCTCCTCCCCGCCGCCACAAGGACCTTCTTCGCGTCCAGCACCGCCACGTCGCGAACGTACCCGTTGATGGCCGTGTGCTTGTCCACGAGCGGCTTGGCCGGGTCCGAAAAGTCCACGTGTGCCACCCCGCCTCCACAAGCGAGATACCCAGCCTTCGGTCCCGTCGGCACCACGCGCCACACGGCATGGCATACCTTGCGAGCCTCCACAGACCACGGGTGCGTGTTGAGCAGCGCGAGCTTACCGTCGCGCGCCTCGCGGGCGTCGACCAGCGCTACCCCCGCAGGCCCCGTCGAGACCGCGAGAAACGGCGTGTCCGGGACCTTGGCGATGTGATGAACACTCCCGCGAAGCACGAGGCTCCCCACACGACGCGGCTCAGCGGGATCCGAAAAGTCCCAGGTCACCACCCCCGCCGTGGTGCCCGCATGCACCACGTCGCCATCCATGTCGATGGAGTAGGTTCGCTGGTGCAGGGCCTCGACCGGGTCGGGACGCTCCGCAGAAGACGACGGCGCCCCGAACACGGCGGTCAAGCTTGACGCGGACGCGGACGCGCTCGGGTCGTGACCCCGCCACTTGGGCTTCTTGCTGCACCCGAGGGAGAGCGAGAGGGCAAGCGCCAACCCGGCGCACACGAAACCTTGCAGGGATCTCATCGGTTCAGGTCTTCCCCGGTGTGGTACCACGTCATGCGCCGGAGGCTGCGTGCGCAAACACTGCAGAAGGGGACGAGCCCCTTGTGGAACATCTTGCAGTCCGCCTGGGGGCGGTACAGGCCCTTTGCCTTGTAGCCAGCGCCCTCGAAAAGACCGACCCCGGACGCGAACTCCCCCTTCTCCGGGGTGGGAACCGGCGTCTTTTCGTCGATGAGCTCGGCCCACTTGATGCGCTTGCGTTGGCTGCCGAGAAACGCGCTGATGTTGGGCTCCCACGGCTCCACACCGGGGGGGTACATCGTGTCCTCATCCATCGAGATCGCGGAGTCGTAATACTCGTCCCCGAGCCCTCCCATCGAATGCCCGTACTCGTGCAGCATCACGTAGTCGTCGTACTCGTTGTCGGAGGTGAATACCGCCCACTGGTTGTACACACCTCCTCCCCCGTACCGGGCCGAGTTGACCATGACGAACACGGTGTCGTAGGGCGCCAGGGACGCGACCTCGCGCATCGTCTTGGTGTGCTGGAGCGTGAGGTAGCGCGGCGAGTCGAAGGTGTTGAAGCTCGCCCCAAGGAGCGTGTCGAGAAACACGCCCTTGCGCGGCTCGGTCACCCCCGAGTCGCGGGAAAACGCGACGATGCCTCGCACGCGCATGCTGTCTCGAAGCACCGTCCAGGGGGGTGTCAAGACGAACGCTTCGGTGAAACGCCTCAAGTCCGCGCGCAGCTTGGCTTCGTCTTCCCGCGCATAGCCTTCGGGCAGGATCAGAATGTCGAGGGTGCGGGCCGGGTCGTCCGGCCCTCGCGTGAGCACGACCACCTCGAAGTCGGTGTGCTTGCGCACACGGCTGATCTGATGCGAGCTGGGATCGATCCCGAGCGTGTACACCTGCTGAAACTTGCCGTCGCGCTGGCGACGGTCGATCGCGAGGGTGACGGGCTTCTTGGGCCACGGGAAGCGCACGGACTCGCTCATGCTCCGGCGAATCTGGTTCACAGCCTCCTCGGTGCTGGTCCACTCCTCGAAGAGCGTGGCGTACCCCATGCGGAAGATTTCGCGGGACGAGGCCGCATCGATCACGCGGAAGCGGTAGGTGCCGAAGTCGAAGGGGTCGAGAAGGTGCACTCTCGTTCCGGGCCACAGCGGCTCCCACACCACCTCGTCGAGGCTGTACACGCTCTCCGTAGCCACGCCGGTGTGGAACAAATCGACGCGCATCGCGGCGTCCGTGAACCAGTCTTCGTAGACCAGGACATCGGCGGACTTCGCGGCGCGCTGGGGCGGCGCAGCAACTTCATCGCCGCGAGCGTGGGTCGTCAAACCAGCCGTGAAAACGGCCAGGCAGGCGATGCTCGCAACCTCGAGGGGCCATCTGAATCGACGCATTTTCGTGCCTCGCTGGGCACCATAGGAAAGGCGTCATGACAAGGCAATGAAGTCCGGCCGGGTCGGGAGGCACGACGAATGCGAGCGGCGCGAGGGCGCCGAAGGCCGGTCCGAGCACACCGGAGAGGCCGAAGACGGCGTTGGGGGACGGCTCCTGCGCTTTCCACCCGTAGCTGCGCCCCGAACTTCGTTCGCGAACAGTCACGCTTCGTGGCCTGGGCAGCGCTCCCAAAACGGGGAACCGAAGCGTGATCGTGAGATATCAGCTCTACAAATCCGCCGCCGGAGCCCGTATTCCTCGGCTTCTTACGTGACCCTCACTCCGCAGGGCCATCAGTCCCCTGCCTCCCCCGTCGTCAACGGCCCTTCTTGCTCGTCGAGCAACGTTCCTCCATGCCAGCGCATGGAAGCGCGCAGGATCAGGATGTAGAGGATCAGGCCGACGACCAGCACCACGAAACCCCCGAACACCGCACCGAGATTGACGGAAGGCACCGAGCCGATCTGCCACAGGGAAGGATGTTCACGGGGAACGACCAGGGGGATGTGGTTCCCTTTGGCCACGCGGCCGTAGCAGGCCGGCGTGGGGCCCGCCTCCAGGGTCGTGCCGTCTGGGAGGCGAACGTCGAGCCAGTGATTCTTGTTTCCTTCGGAATCGTGGGTCACTCGTTTGTCCAGCACTTCAGCGGCCAGGACCTCGCCGGACGCGACACGCGCGTGATAGCCACCAAACAGCCCGTGGATGAGCAGCGCCACCACAGCCAGTAGTCCCAGCGCCCCGCCGTACTGGCGAACTGGGTGCAGGAACACGTCATCCAGCGGGCGCTTGGACACGAGCATGCCCGCCCCTGAAGGACGAAGCACGAAGCGCTTCCGGCTCGCAGCCCCGCGATACCCGCCCGCCGTCGGGTCCACCTCGGTCGTCACCTCGAGCTTTCCGCTGATGTGGATCGTATCCCCATCCCGCACCTCGGCAACGCGGCGACGCACCTTACCCGCTTCTCCCTCCGTGCGATCCATCGCGAGCATCAGGCGGGTCTGATCGTCCGGCACGACCTCGACCTCGTCTTGCCCGACCCGCAACCGGAACGGCGCCGTCGAGAGCTTGCGTTCGCGCTCCGTCCAGTGAAACCAGCGACCCCTGCCCTCGAGGTGGACCTCCGTGCCCGTCTGCGTGATCTCGACGCGCAGGGGCGGGTCGTAGGGATGGTCCACCGTTCCTTCCAGCACCGCCAGGCCCGGTCGCAGCTTGATCTGCCCCCCGTGGGTACGCCGCGCGCGCACCGCCAGGCTCAGGTTCCTCGCGATCAGCACGATCGGCACGAGGGCGAGCAACACGATCGCGACCGTGTAGCCCCAGACCGCCAGCGACGCCAGCGATGCGGTGGCGTCACCGGTTTCGGCGCAGATCGTCAGCACGGGCTCGGAGGGAAGCGCGACGTCCACGATCCGGCTGATACCACGAGGGGCCAGGGGCTACATCGGACAACGCGAGGCCCTGATCCGGGGCGAAGCGACGGGCTGACAGAGCAACCTTTGGATCTTGCTCCACGAATGCCGAGGTGGTCTGCCACCCATGAGGTGGGCGGCGCGTGCGAGGGCTGGGATGGGGGCCTTAGCCGAGACAGCAAGGGGATTGTGGCTCGGGGAGCACGCGCCGTGCCTCCGGATCTGGGTTCGCCGCCACCCCTTGCCTCCAACACGCCTCGGGCCCAGGATACTTTCGTGACGCGTCCTCGCGACCTCGGCTTCCGCGTCGAGTCCTTTCCGACCCGAACCAGGACTCTTCCCCCCGCCACCCATACCAACTCCTATGCGCTCGGAGGACGTGAGGTCCTGATCGTGGAGCCCGCACCGCACGACGAGGCGGAGCAGCGGGCGATGATCGCGTGGGTGGAAGGCATGCGCACGGCGGGGCGTCGTCCCGTTGCGATCGTGGTCACGCATCACCACCAAGACCACGTGGGCGCGGCGACGACGTTGCAGCAGGAGCTGGGCTTGGCGCTGTGGGGGCACGAGGCGACGCAGGCGAAAATGCCCGGGGTGCGGTTCGATCGGACGCTGGTGGACGGAGACCGACTCGAGCTCGAGGGGCCGACGCAGCGCTGGGAGGTGTTGCACACGCCGGGACACGCTCCCGGGCACGTGTGCTTGCACGAGGCCACGCTGGGGCTTCTCGTACTCGGAGACATGATCGCGACGAGGGGGACGATCCTCGTGGCGCCGGGGGACGGGGACATGCGCGTGTACCTCGAGCAACTGGAGCGTTTGGGTCGCCTGGAGGCGCGAATCGGGCTGCCCGCGCACGGCGACCCCATCGAGAGGCCTTCGAGGGTGTTGCGCGCCACGCATGCGCACAGGCTGATGCGCGAGGGCAAGGTCGTTCGCGCGCTGCGCGAGGCAGGGGGTGTCGTTCGCGTCGACGAGTTGCTGGCCGAGGTCTACGACGACACGTCGGTCGCGGTGTGGCCGCTGGCGAGGCTGTCCTTGCTTTCGCACCTCGAGAAGCTGGTGAGCGAAGGCAGAGTGCGAGAGGACGGGAAGGAGCAATTCGGCTTGGCGGAGGAAGGGTCTCGTTGACGGATGACGTGCGAAACACCACAACCTCGTGCTAGTGCCGATGAACCAAGAACAGCGAACACGCATGACGGATCATCGTAGCGAGCGGATCGAGACGGCGAAGACAGCAGCTGCCGTGCTCTGCCTTCTGGAGGGAGCGAGCGTCCCGCTGGAAGAGCTGCTGGGTGGTCTCGCCACCGCAGAGCAGCTGGAGCAGATTGTGCAACCGCTGCGCGAGGGAGATCGGACGCGACGTGCGCGCACGCTGGCCACATACCTCGGCCCTCTCGCCGTGCAGCTGGACGGGTGGAGCTTGCGATGAATCCGGGACGTGGTCGTATCGTTCGAGACGGGCAGGAGATGACGGCGGTGACGCTGGCCTCGGGTCCGACGGAGCCGGCGTGGGCGACGGTGTCGCGCAGGGCTCGGGGCCGAATCGTGCGCCGCGAGCGGCTGGAGTTTGCCTGGCACGCCGCCGGCATGATCGCGCTCGCGCACGAGCAAGCCGAGGCGCTCAAGCGCGAAGCACAAGAGGAGGCTGACCGGATTCGCCAAGGCGCGGAGCAACGCGGGCTCGAGCAAGGCGCGGCCAGGCTGGCCGCCGCGTGGTTGCGGCTCGACAAGCGGGAAGCAGCCCTGGACGAGGCATCGCTGGAGCGTTCGGTGGCGATTGCCCGCCTGCTGGCGGAGCGCCTGCTAGGCACGGCCTTGCGTCTCGACGCCGACGTGGTCGCGGACATGGCGCGGGAGGCCATGATTCATCTTTGGCGGTCGCGTCGGGTGACCATCCACGCGCACCCGCAGGACGTCCCGGCCCTGGAGCGACACGTGGCAACCTACGGCATGCCTCCGGAGCGCGTTCAGATCCAGGCCGACCCCGACAGGAAGCGCGGGTGCTTGCGGTTCGTGAGTGACTTCGGGGAGCTCGACGGCGACATCGGCCCTCAGCTCGACCGGCTCGTGGACGTCATCCGACAAGAGCTAGGGGCGCGAGGACCCGCATGACCACACCGGGCTTTCCTCCTCCGACGGCAGGCATGCCGCGGTCCGTGTTCGAACCTCCTCGCCAGGACCCAGTGCAAGGGGTGCCGCCCGAGCCCGAACGGCGACGCAACTACGCCACGAACGTGGGGCTGTTCGTGGCCACATTGGTGAGCGTTCTGCTGGCGGGCAACCAGGAGATGCTGTTCGGGCAGGAGCCGTTCACCCTGCGCAACCTGTGGAAGGGCTGGACTTTCGCGGTGCCGCTCATGGCGATCCTGCTCGCGCACGAGTTCGGGCACTACATCGCGGCGCGCATTCACCGCGTGTCGGCGTCGCTTCCCTACTTCATCCCGATGCCCATCAGCCCGTTCGGGACGATGGGTGCGATCATCTCGATGCGGGGGAGGATCGGGTCGCGCAAGGCGCTGCTCGACATCGGGGCCTCGGGCCCGCTGGCGGGCATGGTGTTCGCCCTTCCCATCCTCGTGTGGGGGCTGCTGCACTCGGAGGTGAAGGAGATCACGGGGTCCGGGCTGCTCGAGGGGCAGTGCTTGCTGTACTCGCTGCTCAAGTGGCTGACGTTCGGGCCGATCCCGGAGGGCAGCGATGTGTTCCTGCACCCGACGGCGTTTGCGGGGTGGGTGGGGCTGCTCATCACGATGATCAACTTGGTGCCGGTGGGGCAGCTCGACGGAGGGCACGTGGCGTACGCGTTGCTAGGGCCGCGTCAGAACACGATCGCGAAGGTGGTGCACTTCAGCTTGCTTGGGGTGTTCGCGGTGAACTTCGGGTACCACTTCCTGCGGGGCATGGGGACCGAACCGATCGGCGAGACGGTGGGCCGGGCGTTCGAGATGTCGATGTTCTGGCTCGTGTGGTTCGGCTTCTTGTTCTTGCTACGGGCGTTTTCGGGGGGCAACCATCCGCCGACGGAGCCGGGGGAGCTCGATCGGGGCCGCAAGATCATCGCGATCGGGACGTTGTTGCTGTTCGTGTTGTTGTTCATGCCCACGCCGTTGTCGCAGTACTGACGGAGCGCGGGTTGCCGTAGGCGCTGTACCCGTAGGCTTCCGTCACCGTGCCCACGGTCGTGCTCGCAAGCTGCCATGGAAGAACCTCCGTTTCTCTGCTCTCCCATCGGCCAGCAGCGCACTTCGGTTGCGTGAAATCAGCATCAGCTCGTGAAAGTCGAGCACGAGCACGGCGCCCCCATCCGCGCTGACATCGGCGTCGCGGAATGGACCAATCGGTTTTTGGGAGGCCCCTTAGGAGATGATGCCGAGGCAGTAGGACGGGTTGGGTATCACGGACCCGGCGGTGACGGAGGCTTGCGCGGCGGGACCATGGGCGGGATGCGCATCGGAGGTGGGCGCAACGAGCCGGAGGCGGCGGGGCTTGCGGAGGCCGCGGGAAGGGGCTCCCCAGGAATCGCGAAGACGACCCGCCCGAACCGCGTCGCGCGGTGGAAGTTGCCCTTGCCGAGGATCGGAGACCAGGCCACACCCGAATTGTCCTTCATGGCGTAGAAGTTCAAGCGCCACGTGTCACCGGGCTTGGGGGGCGACTGCTTGGCCTTGGAGAAGGACGACCAGGGAATCTTCGCTTCCACGACATAGCCCTTGCCCTGGTTTGGCTTGTCCATCTCGCCATCGACGACGACCACGGACTGGAGTTTCGCGGACCAGTCCATGTTCCCGAAGACGCCCTTCGAGTCGTCCTTCGGCTGGTTGTACGTGTCGTACTGCGTGTCGAAGACGAGGTTCTGGGGGTTGATCTGGATCTCGTAGTAGTCCTTGTTGTCCCCATCGCCGTCGGGGTCGATCATGATCTCGACGGTGTCTTTTTCCCAGAGGTGAGGGTCCTTTGCGTCCTTGGGGAAGCCACCGACGATGGTCTTGCTCTGGACCTCGAAGGCCACGTACAGGTGGGTGTCATCCCAGGTCAGCTTGGTGGAGCCCTGGACGGGGAACGCCGGGTTCGGCTCGCCGCTCCCCACATCGACAAAAGGGCCTGTGGTGGCCGCTTTCTTCCAAGCTTCCTCGTCGAGCTTGCCGTCGATGGTGATGGTGTCGCCCTTGGCGAGCTTGTCGGCGCGAAGGGTCTTGATGCCGGTGAAGGGCTTGGGCTTGCGGCGGACGCCCGTGCTGAGGCGGGCGACGATGGCGCGGTTCTCGCGGTCTTGGGACCCCGAGGTGATCTTGAGGCGCGCTTCGTCCTTCCAGATCCCGGTGGTGATGACGACCTCGTGGGTGTCGAGCTTGTCGGGCAGAGAGAAGACCTGCTCGTCGACGTAGACCTTGCCCTTTTTCCATGCGGCGGGGGCGAGGACCTGCTTGTTGTCGACCCACTGGCGGATGGGGCCCACGTTGTCGACGTTGAGCAAGCGCTGCTCGCCGGCGTCGAGGACGTGGGTGAACAGGTTCCAGCCGTCGGGGATGTCTTCGAGGCACTCCCAGTACATGGTGATGCGGATTTCGGCCCCGGGCTTGGCTTCCTTTTCAGGGCTGATGCGGTAGCCGAGGAGCTTGGCCTTGCCCTCGAAGACGGCATCGAGCTTGTGCGGGATGTCCTTGGGGGCGGCTTCGAGAACGTACTGCTTGAGGGCTTCGGGATTGGCCTGGCCGGACTTGGACCCGCCCACGCACCCGAGCCCGAGAGACGCGATCATGACGATCGCGAACGTCGCCATTCTGTGTTTTCGTTGCATGTCCTTCCCCTGCTTCGCGGTGAACGCCCCGAAGGGCGCGTGTGCCCGACCGCAACACTGGTGATCACTTCGGTCGAGACTTCTTGCGTGCGTCCCGCTCTCGCTTTCGCTGCGCCTTGCGCTGGTTCTTCTCGGACTTGGAGAGGGGTTTCATCTTGGTGGGGCTCTCGTACTGGGGTTGGGGCATTCCGAACCCCGGCATGCCCGGCATGCCACCCATGCCACCCATGCCACCCATGCCACCCATGCCACCCATGCCACCCATGAGCCCATCGAGACCGGGCATGCCCATCCCGTCGAACCCGGGGAAGCCCGGGGGCATGGCGCCGCCGGCCATGGCCTTGCGCATCTGGCGCGCGGAAGCGATTTGCTTGAGCCCTGGGATCTTCCCCATCAGGCCCATGTTCTGCTTCATGCCCGACATCATCTGTCGCATGAACAGGAACTTCTGCACGAGCTCCTGCACGCCGACGTCGGGCTGTCCGGACCCCTTGGAGATGCGCTTGACCCGCGACGGCTCACGGATGAGCACGTAGGGGTCGCGCTTCTCCGCGGGCGTCATCGACTGGATGATCGCCTCGATGCGCACGAGCTCCCGGTCGTCGAGGTTGACCCCCTCGGGGAGACCCTGCGGGAAGAAGGGCATCTTGTCGACGAGGTCGCGCAGCGAGCCCATCTTCTGGATGGTGCGCACTTGCTCGAGGAAGTCGTCGAGGGTGAACTCCCCCTCGAGCATCTTCATGGCCTTCTCGGCGGCCTGCTTCTTGTCGATCGCCTCTTCGAAGTTCTGCATGAGGCCCACGACGTCGCCGAAGCCGAGGATCCGGCTCGCCATGCCGTCGGCGCGGAAGGGCTCGAACTGACTCGTTCCCTCGCCGATGCCGGTGAACACGACGGGGGCGCCAGTGACCTCCTTGATCGATAGGGCGGCGCCGCCGCGCGCGTCGCCATCGAGCTTGGTCAGCACCACGCCGGTGATCTGGAGCTTGTCGTGGAACGCTTCCGCCGTCTTCACGGCGTCCTGGCCGATCATCGCGTCGACCACGAGCAGGATGTTCTCCGGCCAGACGTTGGCTTTGATCTCGTCGAGCTCGTTCATCAGGGTCTCGTCGATGGCGAGACGGCCTGCGGTGTCGTAGATGATGACGTCGTGCTTGTGGCGTTTGGCGTGATCGATGGCCGCGGCGCAGATGTCGACGGGGGTCTTGTTCACGTTGAAGACGGGGATCCCGATCTGCTTTCCGAGGACCTGGAGCTGATCGACGGCGGCGGGGCGCTGCATGTCGGCGGCGACGAGCAGGGGCTTCTTGCCTTCGCGCTCGAGAAAGCGAGCGAGCTTGGCGGCGGTGGTGGTCTTGCCGGAGCCTTGGAGGCCGACCATCATGATGCCGGTCGGACCGTTCTCGGCCCAGGCGAGGGGCTCGGCCTCCGACGACATCATCCGCACGAGCTCGTCGTGACAGAGTTTGATGAACTGATCGCTCGCGGAGACCTCGCGCGAGGCGCCGTCGACCTTGACCTTGGTTTGCAGGGTCTGCCCGAGGGCCTTCTCCTTGATGTGCGCGAGGAATTGCTTGACCACGGAAAGGTCGACGTCGGCCTCGAGGAGGCTGAGGCGGACTTCCCGCAGTGCGGGTTCGATGTTGCCTTCGTTGAGCTCGGTCAGGCCTGCCAAGCGGTTGCGTGCCTGACGGAACCCTTTCGTGAGTGCTTCAAACATGGTCGTTCCTAGGGTGTGGCGCTTGTAGCACGTCGGGGCGGGGCGGGGGAGGGAGTGGAAGGGCCGATCGGGGCGGAAGGTGGGTTTTGGGGGAGGAAGTCGGCCCGGGGAGGCATCAGAGCTGGGTGCAGACACCACTTTGCACAGGTACCCTTGCGGGGAACTGGTGAACCGGGCACCGGGAGCTGGGAATGGAGAAAGTGGCTTGGTACGCAGGCCCCAGGTGCCGTTCGAAAACTTCTCTATCAGCCACACTACACCGAGGGCTCATGGCAACGACCGTTGTGCACTATCGTTGTCCTTCGCCGCTCCTCCTTCCAGCCATGAACCAAGCCCCATTCATCCTTCCGGTTCCCGGTTGTCCGCTCTCCCGTTCTCTGCCCCATTCATCCTTCCCGGTTCCCGGCTCCCGGCTCACCAGTTGACTTTGGACACACATCACAACGGGTGGCTCAGAATGGGATCTGCACCCATCAGAGCTTGTGCCGTCGTCGGAGGGCGGCGACCCGCTGCTCGCACAGGGGCATGGCCTTGCGCCCTTCCTCCACTTCCAAGTTCATCTCGAGCAGGAGCGCGGCGTCATCGTCGGGGCGGACCGGGGACGCGTCCCGGGTGAGGCGGCTCTTGAGGCGAGCGCCAAGCTCCACGCCGCGGACATGATGTTCGAAGGCCTCGACGCAAGCGTCGCGGGTTTCGCATACCTCGGTGGTCTTGCAGGGCAAGCTTCGCAGGTGCTCGAGGGGGCTGCGCTTGTTGTCGTTGTCGGCCATGCGCAAATCGGTGACGACCCGGACGACGTTGGCGGCTTCGTCCTTTCCCTGCGTGGGGGTGCAAGAAAATGCCGCGAAGGTCACTCCCAGGACAATGGTGACCGTGCTTGGCGAGGTAACGATAGGGACGCGTTCGCGCACCGACTGACGATTCCTTCCTATGCTTGTGCTTCGTGACAGTCCTTGCTAACCGAGCACGCATGACGAGCATACGACCACCCTCGAGTAGCCTGCGGGAAGACGCCCTTCGGTACCATGCCCAAGGGCGTCCTGGAAAGATCGAGATCGCCCTGACCAAGCCGTGCTCCACGCAGCGCGACCTGTCCCTGGCGTACAGTCCTGGTGTTGCCGAGCCCTGCTTGGAGATTGCCAAGGACCCGGACAAGGCTTTCGAGTACACGGCGCGCGGCAATCTCGTGGCCGTGGTCTCCAACGGAACCGCCGTGCTGGGCCTGGGCGACATCGGCGCCTTGGCCGGCAAGCCCGTCATGGAGGGAAAGGGCGTTCTGTTCAAGCGCTTCGCCGACATCGACGTCTTCGACATCGAGATCAACCTCAAGGACCCCGAGAAGATCATCGAGTGCATAGCCGCCCTCGAGCCGACCTTCGGCGGAATCAACCTCGAAGACATCAAGGCGCCCGAGTGTTTCGAGATCGAGCAGCGTCTCAAGGAGCGCATGCAGATCCCCGTGTTCCACGACGACCAGCACGGGACCGCGATCATCAGCGCGGCCGGCATGATCAACGCCCTCGAGATCCAGGACAAGAAGATCGAGGACGTTCGGGTCGTGGTGTCCGGCGCTGGCGCGTCGGCCATCGCCTGCTGCAACCTTTGGGTGAAGCTCGGTGTGCGTCGCGAGAACATCATGATGTGCGACTCGCGCGGCGTGCTTCACGAGGGGCGGCGCGGAAAGGTCGACGCCACCAAGGAAGCCTACATCGTCGACACCGAGGCGCGGACGGTGGAAGACGCGCTTGTCGGTGCGGATGTGTTTCTGGGGCTGTCGAAGGGCAACCTGCTCACGCAGGACATGATCAAGAAGATGGCGCCCAGGGCGATCATTTTCGCGCTCGCCAACCCGGACCCGGAGATTCCCTACGACCTCGCGAAGGAGGCGTTGCCTGACGCGATCGTGGCGACGGGTCGGAGCGACTATCCGAACCAGGTCAACAACGTGCTTGGGTTCCCGTTCATTTTCCGTGGGGCGCTCGACGTTCGTGCGCGGGCGATCACCGAGGAGATGAAGCTTGCCGCCTCCAAGGCCCTCGCGAAGCTCGCCCGCGAGGATGTTCCCGAGTCGGTGCAGGCCGCTTACGGCAACATCAAGATCGAGTTCGGCCGGGATTACATCATCCCCAAGCCCCTCGACGAGCGCGTCCTTCTCTGGGAGGCTCCCGCGGTGGCCCAGGCCGCCATGGACTGTGGCGTGGCGCGCCTCAAGATCGACATCGACGAATACCGAGCTTCCCTCGAGCGGCGCCTTGGGCCGTCCCGTTCGTTCATTCGTCAGTTCGTGGCGCAGGTCAAGAAGACGAACAAGACCATCGCCTTCCCCGAGGCCGACGATCCTCGGATCCTTCGCGCGTGCCGCATCCTGGTGGAAGAGAACATCGCCAAGCCCGTGCTCGTGGGAAACACGGACGCGATCCAGGTCCGGGCGGCGCAGGAAGGCGTGTCGCTTCGCGGCATGGAAATCGTCGACCTGGCGAAGCAGGACCGGGTGGACGCCGCGGTGGCCGACCTACTCGAGGCGCGTGGTCGTCGTGGCCTCACCGAGCCCAGGGCTCGACAGCTCGTGCTCAACGACCCGACCACCGTGGCGATGATGATGGTGCGGCGTGGCGAAGTGGATGGTGCCATCGCGGGCATCCACCACGGGTATCCGGAGACGATTCGGATGGCGCTCAAGCTGGTCGGTCTTGCGGAGGGCGTGAACACGCCAGCAGGCGTCCACGTTCTGGTCGGCAACAAGCACGGTCCTCTGTTTTTCGCGGACACGAGCGTGAACATCGCGCCCGACGCGCCGCTGCTCGCGGACATCGCGATCATGACGGCACGCTTCGTACGCGAGCTGGGGATCGAGCCGAAGGTCGCCATGATCTCGTTCTCGAACATGGGCGGGTCGCCGCACCGCTACGCGCGCAAGGTCAACGAAGCGACCCGCATCGTCCAGCAGCGCGAGCCCGATCTGATGTGTGAAGGCGAGCTGCAGGCCCAGGTGGCTTTGGACGAGGAGCTTCTCAAGCGCTACTGGCCTCATGCCAAGCTCGAGGGCATGCCGAACGTCTTCGTGCTCCAGAGCCTCGGCGCCGCCAACAGCGTGTACCAGTTCCTCAGCCGCCTCGGCGGGTTCGACGAGATCGGCCCCGTGCTGCTTGGCCTCAAGAGGCCGGTGACGGTCATCTCTCCCCGCGCCCCGGTCAACCGCATCGTGCAGATGGCCGCCATGACCGTGCTGCACTCCATCAAGGGCCCCCACTGGGCCACGTCACGGATCGCACAACCCACTCGCTAGCTAGCCCGGCTTCATCTTGCCGTGGGTCGCAGAGAGACTGTCTCAAGACCGAGCCCGAGCTCGCGCCGGAAGAGAAACCACAGAGGTCGCAGAGAGCACAGAAGGCAGAGGGTTGTTTGGTGTTTTCTGGCTCCTTGCGAGGATATTCTCAGCCCGAGCCCGAGCCCGAGCCCGAGCCCGAGCCCGAGCCCGAGCCGGTTGGGCTAACCCGCGTGATGAAAATCACCGGTCCCGTCCGGGCACCCCGTGTGTTTTGAGAAAGTCTGCGCAGAGCCCACGGCAAGACGGGGAAAGCCCGCCGGAGCGGGCTTCACGCGGTACGCTTCATCGAAAGGCTGGCTCTGGTTGGCAGTGCGAGCCGAGTTGTTCGATCGGTCGCATCATCTCGCGACGCTCATCGGTCAACCTGTGGCGATTCTGACCGCGTCAGCGAATACCGCCAGGCAACGTGCCGAGCGTGGCTGATGGATCAGAACAATCTGCATTCCGTGTTCGAATTCCTCTTCCTAGTTCCTAGTTTCTTCGCCACCCGTCGGACAGGGCCACCAGGATCGGGTCCACCAGGCCTCACCCCATCCCCTCGAGCTCTTCCCCCAGCTTCGGCAACTCGGAGAAACCATGGGCATCGTGCGACAACACCACGCGCACGTCCCCGTGTTCCCTCTCGCACCGGCTCAGCCTGCGCTGCGCCACCCGCGCGGACGCTCGATCGTGCGCCATGAAGCGCGATAGCGGGCACAGCACACCGCTCGTCAGCTCCCGTCGATGATACGCCGCGTCGCCCCCGTGCACCCACAGCGTCGACCCGTCTCGAATGACGATCGCGGTGTGACCTGCCGTGTGCCCGCGCGCGTCGAGCAACGTGATCTCGTCGTCGAGGGCGAAGGAGTGGGAGAAGCCAAGGAGAGGCGAGGGCGGCAATCGGACCAGCCGAAGCCGTCGGAGGCACTCGAGGTCCTCCCTCCGGTAGCCTTTCAACCAGATGGCGCGGTAGGCCTCGGTTGCCTCGTCATGGGTGGCGACGATCTCAGCATTGGGGAAGTCGACGGCGCCGCCGATGTGATCGAGATGAAGGTGGGTGGCGACGACGGTGGTGACCCGGGCGGGGTCGAGTCCCGCGCGGCGCAGCTGGGAGGCTACGTCTTGGTGGGGCCTCACGCGCACGCCGAGCATGCGACCGTGCACCCGACCGATCGACGCAGGGCGGCGGCATTCCTCGGCGCTCCAGCCCGCATCGACGAGCAGGATGGAGCCATCGTCTTTCTCACAGACGGCGACGACTGCTGGGATGGGGACCTTGTGCGTGTGGGGCAACCCGAGCATGTAGCCGGGCGACTCCATCCAGCCGGTGGTGGTGAAACGGATCCGTCGCACGTACCGATCCTCCTCAGCGGCCGCGGGTCAGGGACCCGGCCGAGATGTGGAAGGGGGAAGCTTATGGGCCGCGCGTCGTGGGGCCAAGCGTTGCCTTGCGTGTGGAGTCTTACCCGTTGAGTTGGTAGATCTTGGCACGGCGCCGACGATTCTTGGCGGCCAATTTGGCCTGGAATCGGGCTGTGCGGTTGCGGTTGGTGCGACGCGGCTTCTTCGAAAGCATGAGGAACATGATGCGCTCCTTGGGTTATTGAAAGGGGCGCGAAACGTAGTCGACAGAAGCCGCTCGATCAAGCATTGTAGCGAGGCTCGGTCGATCTTGGAGATTGCGAAGGCGGTACGAGATGGAATGCCCTTCTTGTCAGCACCCGAACGTGGACAACGCGCGCTTCTGCGCGAAGTGTGGAGCCCTCCTTCCGGGCGAGGCGTCGGAGGGAGAGGACCGCATGATCGGCGTGGTCATCAAGAACACGTTTCGTGTGATCCGCCTGCTGGGTGAAGGGGGTATGGGTCGGGTATACGAGGGCGAGCAGCAGATGGGGACGAAGACCCGCAAGGTCGCCATCAAGACGCTGCACCCGCACCTGTCCCAGGACGCGCAGATCGTGGCGCGGTTCAACCGCGAGTGCGGCACGGTGGCGGAGCTCGAGCACCCGAACACGATCCAGTTCTTCGACTTCGGCCAGGCGCCGGACGGGACCCTATTCATCGCAATGGAGTTCATCGACGGCCGGTCGATTTGCGACATCGTGGAGAAGGAAGGCCCGATGCCCCCTGCCCGGGTGGAACACATCCTTCGGCAGGTGTGTGGCTCGCTCGCGGAAGCCCACAAGAAGGGCATCGTGCACCGGGACCTGAAGCCGGACAACGTGGTGCTCACGACGCGCGCGGGGGAGAAGGACTTCGCCAAGGTCCTGGACTTCGGGATCGCGGCGCGTACCGAAGCGTCCGACGTCAAGAAGGAACAGAAGCTCACGCAGCAGGGCATGGTGCTCGGCACACCGCCGTACATGAGCCCGGAGCAGTTCACGGGCAAGGAGCTCGACGGTCGAAGCGATGTGTATTCGCTTGGCGTGATGGCGTACGAGATGCTCACGGGCAAGCTCCCCTTCGAGGCGGAGACGCCGTGGGAGTGGGCCACCAAGCACCTGACGGAGCGCCCCTATCCGTTCGAGGTCACCGCGCCGAGGACGGCCATGATCCCGGAGGCGATGAAGCAGGCGATCATGCGTGCCCTCGCGAAGAACCGTGAGGAGCGCCAGCCCGACGTGATGGCGTTCTTCGAGGACCTTGCGGGCCACGGTTCCGCCCAGGCCGCCTACGTGGCGCCGGGCGATGCAGCCATCGGCACTTCCGGTACCGCGGCCATGGCTGCCCCTCCCCCCGGGATGCTGCAGACTCCCCCCCAAGCCGCGCCGAGCTACGGGCGTCCGCCCCCCACCGCCAACGAGATGGTGATGCCCGTTCCGGCCCCCGCCTACGGCGTCCCCCCGGCGCCCGCCCAGTCCGGCGGTGGCGGCAAGGGCATCATCCTCGGGATCGTGGGCCTGCTCTTCGTCGGGGGTATCGTCGGCGCCGTTCTGGTCGTGCGCGGCATGTCGCCCGGGAATGACGACGGTCCGGACACGCTGAACCTCGGGCTGCCCTCTTCCACGGGGGTCACGGAGATCGCCCCGCTCGCGTCCGCGGCGCCTCCCGACACCGCAGAGACGCCAGACGCGGCGGCGGCTGCCACGACCACGACGACACCTACGAAGACAGCTGCACCGGCCACGACCACGGCCCCGACGAAGAAGGTCGAGGGCGAAGCCGCGTGTCAGCGGTCCATCCAACTCGCTGGACAGCAGCAGATCGAAGCCGCCGTGGCCATGTATCATGCGTGCCAGAAGGGCGGCTCCAGCGCCGGTCTCGCCAAGCAGCGGATCCAGTCCAACGCCAAGCCCGCGGCTACCGCCGCGAAGTTTCGCGGTAACTGCAATCAAGCCCGGAGCATTGCCAACGCTGCCAAGTCCATCGGGGCAGACGGCGGGTCGAGCGCCGTGGCTGCGAGCTGCAAGTAGTATTCCACCCTACATTGTGCATGAGCGCGAACTTGACGCCCAGTGGGCCCAGGTGCTACGCGTTGGCGCAGGATCAATTCGATGCACCACGTTCTTCGAAACCTGTCGGTGGAAGATCAGGTTGAGTCCATGAGTCGCAGGCACATGAACTGGCCGCCGAAGGCAAACGAGGCCTCTCGGTACCAGGGATGCTGGGTCGCGCTCGACAACTGCCGTTATGACGGAAGCCACCAGCCTGTAGAGGGCGACGTCGTCGACAGCGACGAGGATCTCGCCGAGCTATGCGGGCGGCTGCACGAGGCAAGCCGGAGCAAGTGCATCATCCTGTACTGCGATGACGACCTTCTCATCGAGCCCCGCGTGTCGCGAGACTCGGATGCGGAATTCGACGAGCGATTGTTCGCGCAGTAGAAGCAGCCCGCCCTCGGAGAACCACAGAGGGCGCAGAAAGCACAGAAGGGGTTGGTACGGAGGTCGGCACGGTGGGGCGTCGCCGTGCACCAGCCAGAATCGTTGGCGCTCTCGCGGACCAGAACTGGCGAACCGGGCATGGGGACCCGGGAAGTGGCAACGGAAACGCTTGCTCGCTCCCTGTTCCCGGCCCCGCACCCTCCGTTTGGCCTAGGCTCCTTCAGATCTGTTTCGCCCCTTGCGGAAGCCTTTGGCGATTCCGCAGCCAAATGCGAAGCGATAAGCTTTCCTGTTTGGGTTCGGCTTGTCCGGGCCTGGAGGGTAGCGACCAACGGGAGCGTAGGGGCGGCAGCTGCACTGGCGCCCGGCCCTGCCGGGCTACGGGTTCTTGCGAGGGATCATGGGGATGGGCGCGGAGTGGCCCCCCATGGAAAGGACGAGCGACCGAAGGTCTTCCACCGTTCCGCGGTTCACCTTGAACTGGATCGCGACCCGGGCCGGGGAGCCATCCTGCGTTTGGGTGGTCAGCAGCATGGGGGTGTTGCCGCGGTTGGGCAGCCTGCTGAAGGCGGTCAGCATCCGTTCCATGTCGCGATTTCGGAAGCCATTGCCGTCGAGTGCTTCCATGAGTCCGCCCGACGCCTGGTTGGCGATGCCGGCCATGGTGATGAACCCGCCGCCGACCATCCGTCCGGAGCGCAGGGTCTCGAGGCCGGGCTTCGACTCGAGGGTGTTCGCACCGCCCGCCTTGATGGCCTTGAGTTGCTTCTCGAGCGCTGCCTGGTCCGCGCCCATGGCGACCCACGTGCGCGACCCTTCCGGCAAGACCATCACGAAGTAGGTGAACGGCTTGGCGCCCTTGATGCTCGGGTCGAGGATGGTCGCAGGCACGCTGATCTGCAGCGCCTTGAGCCCCGGCAAGCCGGCCACGGTCATGGCCCCGTAACGCACCTGGGGCATGTTCTTCGCCTCCACCGACGTGACGCTCCGGAGCCAGCGCTGGATAGCCGCACGACCGTAGACGCGCGCCAGGTCTTGCAGCCACGCGTCCACG
Organism: uncultured Polyangiaceae bacterium; assembly: GCA_964488865.1. Lineage (GTDB taxonomy): Bacteria > Myxococcota_A > Polyangia > Polyangiales > Polyangiaceae > MWCO01. The sequence goes on from CAZAWR010000002.1 coordinate 68,082, forward strand.
CGGGTGGACCGCTCCTCGAGCCCGACCACCTGCCAGCCGAGCGAAGCGGCGGCAGCATCGCGGATCCGGTCGAACTCCGAAGCCCCTTTGCTCGCCGTCGGCTCGACCCGCCCTGCTGCGGACACACTGATCGGCGTTCCATCCATCAGCTTCTCGAACAGGGCGACCACGGCCCTTCGATCGGCCGCCGGAAGGTTCTCCCGCGCCATCGCTGCGTCGAGCAGGTTGCCGCCGTGGCGACGGATCATCTCGTAGTTTTTGGCGTCGACCCCGCGGTCGAAGAACGCGCTCGTGCTGTCCACGGGGGCGCTCCAGAACAGGGGAGGGGGAGCGCCTGCCTTGTTGGAGTTGTCGAAGAAGCGCTGGGCGAGCCACGAATTTCGCGTCTTGAAGGCGAGGCTCAGCTCGCCGGAGAGGGTCTTGGCGTCAGGTTCGAGCTGGACTTCGAAGCGCAAGGAGTCCAGGTCGTTCGAGAGCGAGATCAGCTCCTTGCCGACTTCGCCGACCGCGTCGGAGATCGCGCGATCGAGGTTGCGGTCTCCGGTGCCGAGCTCGTGGCCGACGAAGGAGGACCCCATCTCGATCGCCTGCGGCAGCATCTTGCCGTACTTGCTCTGGATGGGGGCGAGCCGCACCTCTCCGGACAGGTCACGGTCCGGCAGGGCGACCACGGGAAGGCCGCGCGTCATGTAGGGCTGGAGCGTCTCCACGTCCTTGTCGCGGGGACCGCAGACCATGCGGCCGGGTGACGATCCCAAGGAAGGAGACACAAGGCAGATGAGCTTGTCCCACTCGGACCCGAGCTCGACCCGAAACACTCCTTCTTGCAGCTCGCGAACCTCTCGCGCGCCTTGTAGGGCTTGTCGGGCGTCCTGGGTGGAGCGCAGGCCGACCGAGAAGCTGACGAAGGGCTTTGGGCTCCTGGCCCCCGACGTGTCGTCCAAGGCGACGAGCGCGTCCACCGGGGCGTCCATGTCGATGACGCTGGTGAATCCGGGCACCCGCAGCACTTCCTCGACGCCCATCTCGACAGGAATCGGGATGCCCACCCACTGTTGCAGCGTGTCGAAGACGCGTCGCGGGTTCTTCCAGCGGGCGACGACGACCACGTCTTTGGGCTCGTCGACCGGGGTGAGGTTGACGGGCGCCTCGGCCAGTACCGGGTCGGATCCGACCGCGACGGGGGAGGGGTTCTGAGGTGTTGCGGTCTGGGGGGCTCCTCCGCAGGCGACGGGGAGGAGGGCCAGGCCGATGAAAGCGACCTTGGAGGCAATTTCTCGCATGGGCGAACCATATACCGGGCGATGGGGGCGGGGGAATGGAGAACTCTTGCTCCTACGCCGTCCCGGTCGTGGGGCTTCCCTCGAAACCAATGCGAAGCGACAACCTTCCCTGTTTGGTTCCGGCTTGTCCGGGCCGGTAGGGTAGCGACCAACGGGAGCGTAGTGCTTGATTTGGGGCTAGTGTCCGGCCCTGCCGGGTTAGGGCATGAGATCGGCGAGGTGCCAGATGCCGGGGGGCTTGGTAGGCAGGGCTCGTGCGGCGAAGAGGGCGCCGTGCGCGAAGACCTCGCGCGTGGTCGCGCGATGGGTGAGCTCCAGCCGCTCGCCCATCCCGAGTAGGTGCACCGTGTGATCCCCGACCACGTCGCCTCCCCGGACCGCGAGCACGCCAAGCTCTTCGTCCGTTCGCGCGCCCACGACCCCTTGTCGGCCATGGCAAAGCGTCATCGGTCGTACTGCCTGGACTTCCTGCGCAAGTCGAGCTGCCGTACCGCTCGGTGCATCCGCCTTGCGACGATGATGCACCTCCACGATCTCGACGTCGAACCCCGGGCCGAGGCGTCGAGCCGCGTGGCGAACGACTTCGAGCAGGACCTGGATGCCGAGGCTGAAGTTGGGCGCCCAGAGCACCGGCACGTGGGTGCTCAGGTCGTCGAGCGCAGCGCGAGCGTCGGGGGCGAGGCCTGTTGTGCCCGAGACCAGGGGCAGGCCTGCGGCGCCAACGGCCTTCGCGAGGGAACGGACCGCGCCGGCATGGGAGAAGTCGATGACGACGTCGGCGCCGAGCAGAGCCGAGGGGACATCGGCGGTGACTTGGACCCCGTAGGCCTGGGTGTGGAGCGCCTCTCCCAGGTCCATGCCGATCTCGCGGCAGCCGGGTGCGGCCACGGCGCCGACGATGGGAACGTTCGCCGCCCGGCAGACCGCGAGCATGGCCGCGCCCATGCGTCCTGTCGCGCCGTGCAACGCGATCCTCGGACTGGGTTCGCTCATACGGCCTCCGATGCCTCGTAGGCGGCCATGGCGCGCGCGACGAGGGTGCGCGTAGCCTCTGTGGGCGGGGCCAGGGGAAGCCGAACCGCCAGCTGCATGCGCCCCTTCGACGCCAGGGCAGCCTTCACGGGTGCCGGGTTGGGCTCGACGAACATCGCCTCGTGCACGGGCAGCAGCGCGAAGTGGCGCCGTCGTGCCAGGGCGGGGTTCCCTTCTTCCATGGCCCGGCAGACCGCGGAGACCCGATCGGGATAGAGGTTGGAGGTGACGCTGATCACGCCGCGCGCGCCCGAAATCATCATGGCCGGCGTCAAGGCGTCGTCCCCGGACAGGACGGTGAGGGCGTCGCCAAAGCGGTGCACGACCTGCTGGCAGCGCAGCACGTTGCCGGTTGCGTCCTTGACGGCAACGACGTTCGGGGTGGCTTCGACGATGCGAGCGAGCGTGTCGGTGGTCAGGTCGACGACGGAGCGAGCGGGGATGTTGTAGAGCACGACGGGAGCGCCGCCGACCTGCGCGGCGATGGTGGTCACGTGACGGAACAAGCCTTCCTGCGAGGGCTTGTTGTAGTAGGGCATGACGATCATGACGGCATCGGCGCCCGCCTCGAGGGCGGCCTGGGAGGCGCGTACGCTCTTCATGGTGTCATTGGAGCCCGTCCCCGCCACGACGGGCACCCGCCCCTTGGCGAGCTTGACGGTCCGTGCGACCACGTCGCGCTTTTCGTCGTCGCTGAGGGTGGGGCTTTCCCCGGTGGTGCCACACGGGACGAGTCCGCTGATACCTCCGTCGATCTGGGCGAGCACGAGGGCTTCGAACGCTTCGACGTCGAGGTGCTGGCTGTCTGCGGTGAAGGGAGTGACCAGCGCTGTGAGGGCGCCATGGAGGGAGAGCTTGGGGTTCATGGGGCGAGAGGTTGTACGCAGGCGGGGTGTGTGATCAAGAAACCTTTGTCGAATATGACGGGGCGAGGCTGGGCCAGGACCGAGGGGGCCGGAAGGTGCGCTCGAAGGCGGGACCTTCGGTCACGAGGTCGAGCAGGTCGAGGTGGCCCGAAGGCAGGAGCTTTCCGTCGAGGGCTTCGCGGATCATCACGATGCGCGACGGGTCGAGGCCCATGGCTCGGGTCGCGACGTGGTCCACCAAAGCCGGGTCCCGGCCCGCGACGAGCAACCCGGCATCGACGGGTGTGGCGCCCAAGGGGCCTTCCCCTTCGCCCGCGACGATCCCGTCGACGATCGCGAGGTAGCGGCGCTGCTGGGTGTCCCGCAAACGACCGTCACGGTCGGCGAAGAGGATGGCGCGATTGAGGTCGAGGATGGTGCGCCACAGGGTGTCGTTGCCCTCCCAGCTGCCGTCGATGATGCGTGGGGCGGCGCGGAGTCGGGGGGCCCTGGCGACCAGGGAGTGGCCGCCTGAAAGGGGCACGCGGCTCAGATAGGCCTCGAGGCGGTCCGAGGCCGACTGGGGACGTTCGAACTCGTCGCCCCCGACGCCGGGGTCTCCGGACGTGAAGTGAGGCAGCCAGTACTTCTCGTGGCTCAAGCCGATGAACGACTTGAGGCTGAGCGTGACCCCGGTCTTCTTGTGGGTCTTGAGCTTGGGCAGGTTGATGATGACGTCGGCGCCGAGGACGGTCGCGGGGATGCCGTACTGATGTCGGCCGCGGGCGTGGCGCGCGCGCGGGGTCGCGCGGTGGCTTCTGTGAAAGCAGAGCCGGTCGAGCTGCACGTCGGGGTGTTCGAGGCGGCTCTGGTCCGCGAGGTCGACGACATGGTAGCCGAGGGGGTCGCCGGGCAGGGGGAGGCGTTGCAGGACGCCGAGGTTGAAGGATCGACCGAGGCGGCGGACGTCGTCCAGGGGGAATCGGGGTGCGAGGTGGAAGTAGCGCAGGTCGATGAAGTCGACGTCGTGGCCGCGCTGTTGCAGGTGGCGGATGAGGCTTTGGACGCCGAGGGGTTGGATGACCTTGTCGATCTCGCAGCCCTCGACGGGGGTGTCGACGACGCGGACGGAACCGGTGGTCGTAGCGGCGCGGAGGGCATAGTCGAGAATGGGTCGGAGGAGCGAGCCGTGGGTGGAGGAGGCCTGGAGCTTGGCGCCGGTGATCTTGTCGTGGAGGTTGCGAGAGGAGACGAAGTTGGGTTTGATGATGACGCGGTCGCCGGGGCGGATGACGTCGCCGAGGGGATTCCAGTCAGGAGAGCCCGCGCGAGCGTGGTCGAGGCCGAGGGTACGGAAGAGGGTTTCGACGGCCTCGTAGACGGGGTTGGGCGGATCGAAGGGAGGGGGCTCGTGGTAGGCGAGACCGGGGCGGCGGAGGAGGGCGACGCGGTGGGAGGGGTCGTGGGTCATGGCGCTGTGTTTCAGGGAGAAGATGGGGCAAGAGGGGGGCGGGAGGCAAGGGTTCGTGCAGCTTGGGTGACACATGAAGCGAGTCCGAGCGCCGCATCGCTCGAGACCAAACTGGTGAATGTGGAACCGGGAACAGGGGATTGACAAGTGCTTCGGGTTGCACCTCCCGTCTCCTCGTGCCGTTGATCCCAGTCCGGTTTCGTCGGCTGTTCGTCAGCGGTTGGGGGGCTGGGGTGAGAGGGGCAGTGGGCAGACTGCAACGTAAGCAACTTTTGCTTGGCGAGGCTAACGAGCTTCATCGTGCGATCGATTCTGTCGTAGGGAGAAGTGAAGGAGTTATCGAGAACGCAATGCAGACTATTATGCGAATCAATTGTCATGATGGCCCGTCATTTATGCTGTTTGGAGGAGGCTGCGGCGAGCGGTGCATACTGAGATGTTGCAGGAATGCAACTGACTTGTAGTACGCGTTGGGTCTGTGCAACGCGACGCCGGGCGGGGGACGGGCCACGGGAATGGAATCCCCTTCGAAAACAGGGTGATCCGCGCATCGCCTTTCCTTGACTCGTTGCGCAATATGACCTACTTCGGAGGCAGCGACCTGTCGCGTTATGCGACGCGGACTGTCGGAACGACCGCGTTCTTGGGAGCTGAACCGCAAGGAGCAAGAGGGCAATGCCCAACCTAGCTAGCGTGGATTGGGCGCCGGCCAAGAAGACCGTCGCCGACCTGGGTGAGATACGCAAAGCGTTCCCCGAGGTGCAGGAATTCGTGGCGAGTCCGGACGGCGAGCGCATCGCGGTGGTTGTTCGCAAGGACGACGACGTGTTCGGCGTGTGCGTCAACGGTGAAGTCTGGGAGGACGACTTCGAGAAGGCGTGGCACTTGGCGTTTGGGCCCGACGGGCGGTTGACGGCGCTGGTGCGGGTGGACGACGAGTGGACGGTGGCGGTGGACGGGGAGTTATGGGAGGAGCGGTACGAGTTCGCGTGGAACACCAAGTTCAGTGCGGACGGCTCCCGTGTCGCAGTGCAGATGAAGCAGGACATGCGGTACGGCGTGTCGGTGAACGGGCAAGCGTGGGAGACGCGCTATGCGTCTTGTCGTGACTACGCGTTGAGCGCGGACGGGGAGAAGGTTGCTGCGCTGGTGCAGGTGGAGGATCTGCCCGAGGCGGACATCTTCAAGTTCCTCGAGGGGACGTGGAGCGTGGCGGTGAACGGCGAGGCTTGGGAGCGCAAGTACTTGAACGTGTACGCGCCGTGCTTCGACGCGGACGGCACGCACGTGGCGGTGGAGGTGCGGACGGACGCCACGGAGTACACGGTGGCGCAGGACGACGAGCCCTGGGAGGCGAAGTACACGTGCATCTGGGAGCCGGGCTACCGGCCTGGCAAGGGTGGGATCGTGTTGCCGGTCCGGCAGGCAGGGGCGTGGACGCTCGTGGAGGGCGGGAAGCCTCTCTGGAAGAGCCGATTCATGCAGCTGTGGAAGCAGCGGTTCAGCCCCGACGGCAAGCGGATCGCGGCCGTGGTGGCGCCCGCCTACGGGCGTTGGACGATCGCGGTGGACGACGTGGCGTGGGAGCAGACGTTCGGGGACATGGTGCTCGCGCCTCACTTCTCGTCGGACGGCAAGCACGTGGCGGCGACGGTGAAGGAGGGGAACCGGTGGGGGGTGGCGGTGGACGGTCGGGGCTGGTCCGAGACGTTCGACATGGTGTGGGAGCCGGTCTTCTCGCCTGGAGGGGATGTGGTGCTGGCGAAGGTCGAGCGGGAGGGGCGGTATCGGTTGGCGGCCAACGGTCGGCTATGGAAGCCCGCGTTCGACCTTCTCTGGGATCCTGTGGTGAGCCCGGACGGCAAGCACGTGCTGGTCCGCGGTGTTCTGGATGACAAGTACCTCCGCCAGGTGGTGCCCCTGGGGGAGATCACGGGCTGAATTGGAGACTGGGCCATGGAATCGTATTGGGTCCCGTTCGTCTGGCTGGCCTTCCTCGTGCTCCTGGGAGGTACGGCCTACAAGATCGTCACGATGGGGATGCTCGCCCACAAGGAGAAGACCGTGTTTCCCACGATGGACGCCAAGCACGGCGCCCGGTCCGTGATGCACTGGCTCCTTCCCTTCGGCGCGCGCAACATGCGCTTGCGACCCGTCTTCACGGTCGTATCCTTCGCCTTCCACGCCTGCTTGCTCCTTACGCCGTTGTTCGTCATGGGCCACGCCGTGCTGTGGCAGCAGTCCTGGGGGGTGAGCTGGTGGAGCCTGCCTCCCCTCGCCGTCGACCTCATGTCCCTCGTCGTCGTGGCGGGCGGCCTGTTCTTCCTTCTCCGACGCATCTCCGCCCCGCAGGTACGCTACGTCACGACCTGGACCGATTACGCCATTGTCCTCTTGGTCATATCCCCCTTCCTCACGGGGTTCGTCGCGCACCAGGGGTGGCTCCCCCCGGCCCTCGCCACCGCGTTGCACATCGGCTCCGGCGTGGCCTGGCTGATCGCCATTCCCTTCACCCGACTGGCACACATGTTCTGGTTCGTCTTCTCCCGTGCCTACATGGGAAGTGAGTTCGGCGCTGTTCGCAATGCCCGGGACTGGTGAAAAGGAACCCCGACCATGCCTGATCCCACCGACATGATGATCGCCGACACCGGCATCGATGAAGGCATCAAGAAGCTCACGCCCGAGCGCATCGAGAAGACCATCCGCCACGTCCTCGACAACGAGACGGCCGCGCGGATGAAGGTCTACCTCGAGACCTGCGTGCATTGCGGGCTCTGCGCCGAGGCCTGCCACACCTACCTCTCCCGCGACCGGGACCCCTACTACGCTCCTGTCTCCAAGGTGAAGAATACCCTCTGGGAGATAATCAAGCGCAAGGGCAAGGTCGACGGACCCTTCCTCAAGAACGCCGCCCGGATCGCCTTCACGGAGTGCGGCGCGTGCCGTCGCTGCTCCATGTACTGCCCCTTCGGCATCGACATTGCCTACCAGATCATGACCGTCCGCCGCATTTGCAACTTGCTGGCGATCGTCCCCCAGTACCTGCAGGACACGACCAACAGCCACGCGGTGGCGTCGAACCAGATGTGGGTGCAGCCCGACGACTGGGTCGACACGTTGATGTGGCAAGAGGAGGAGGCGATGTCGGAGCTGGCGGGCGCGCGCATCCCCCTGGACAAGGAGGGGGCCGACGTCCTGTATTCGGTCATTGCGCCGGAGCCGAAGATTCTCGCGCAGCTCATCGGCAACATGGCCATCCTCATGAAGGCGGCCAAGATCGACTGGACGATGCCGAGCGCCGACGGCTGGGACAACAGCAACATGGCCATGTACTCGGGGGACTTCGAGGTCATGGGGCGTGTGGAGCGGGCTCACTGGGAGCGTGCGGCCCAGCTGCGGGTCAAGCGCATCGTCATGGGCGAGTGCGGCCACGCCTACCGTGGAGCCGTGTACGACGGTCCCAAGTGGCTGGCCTGGAAGCAGCCTCCCATCCCGATGGTGCATGCGGTGGAGTTCTATTACGACCTGATCAAGAGCGGAAAGCTCGTGATCAAGCGCAAGATCGAGGAGCCCGTGACCGTGCAGGACCCGTGCAACATCGTGCGCGGGCGCGGCTTGCACGACAAGCTCCGCTACGTGGTCAGCGCCCTGTGTGAGGACTTCCGGGACATGGACCCGCGCTTCGAGCACAACTACTGCTGCGCCGCCGGCGGTGGGGTCATCAACTGCGGTCCCCCCTGGAAGCTCTCCCGCATGAAGAGCATCCGGTGCAAGGCCGAGCAGATGGCCGCCACCCACGCTCACATCATCATCACCCCCTGCCACAACTGCCACAGTGGCATCGAGGACATCATCGGTCACTACAAGCTCGGCATGCACGTCAAGTTCATCAACGAGCTTCTGGTCAAGGCCATCGACCTCGAGGCGTGAGGAGACAGGGAACCATGCGCACCCCCAAGGCACTGACCCCGTATCTGACCCTCGCCGCCGCCGTCGCGTCCCTGGCCCCCATCGGCTGTGCGGACGACCACGGCGACAAACCCATCCTCGGACCCTCCACCCTCGTCCTTCGCCTCTCCCCGGAGATGGGCCCGATGGACAGGCCTGCCGTCGCGTTCGACCACGGCAAGCACACGGACGCCCTCGGCAAGGACGCGTGCAAGACCTGCCACGCTACGCGGCAGTCCGGCACCCTCGGGTTCGACCGGATCGCCTCCCAGGCCTCCTCCCCCAAGGACGCCATGAATGCCTATCACGACGCCTGCCTCACCTGCCACAAGGACCGCGCTTCCGCGGGCGAGAAGACGGGTCCCGTGACCTGCGGCGGGTGCCATGCGCACGTGGAAGGCTCCTTCCTCGAGCGCGCCAACCTGCGATTCGACTACGGATTGCACTACCGCCACGACAAGGCGGAAGAGGGCAAGTGCGAGACCTGCCACCACGTCTGGGACGGGGCCCAGGGAAAGCTCGTTCCCAAGAAGGGCGAGGAGAGCGCGTGTCGCGACTGCCACGGTCCCAAGGACGAAGGCCGCATCCTTTCCTTGCAGCGGGCTTCCCACGACAGCTGCATCAACTGCCACGCTCAGCGGGCCGCCAAGGGCGAAAACGCCGGTCCGACCCTCTGCGTCGGATGCCATGATGCCGAGCAACTCGCGGCCATCAAGCCCCCGGAGAAGGTTCCCCGCATGGACCGGGGACAGCCCGACATGACCTGGATTCGCGCGGAGGGGGCCACCGCAGCCTTCGTGCCCTTCGACCATGCCGCCCACGAGTCCACCGCCTCGAGCTGCTCCTCCTGCCATCACAAGACCCTGCGGGCGTGCAAGGAATGCCACTGCGTCGCGGGAAAGCTGGAGGGGGGACACGTGCCCCTCGAGCGCGCCTACCACGACCCGTCGTCCACGCACAGCTGCGTGGGTTGCCACCGCAGCGAGACACGCCAGGCGAATTGCGCGGGGTGTCACCACGACTTGCCGGCCGGTCCCGGGGTGGCGAGCTGCACGACCTGTCACGCCGGTCCACCCGTGGGAACCGAGGCGGCGGCCCTGCCGCAACCCGCGCTTGCCGGGATCGAGCTGGCGGGACTGCCACCTATCTCCGCGGCCTTCCCGGACGAGGTCAAGATGGAGTACATGCCGGGCGGCGAGTACGGCCCCGCGAACTTGCCCCACCGCAAGATCGTCGAACGTCTCGACCGCGTGGCTCGCGCGGACAAGCTGGCGGTACGCTTCCACGGCAAGGTCGAGACCCTGTGCGCCGGGTGCCATCACCAAACCCCCTTGGGCGCCCGCCCCCCCAAGTGC
>CAZAWR010000002.1:78028-234266 GCA_964488865.1 uncultured Polyangiaceae bacterium
CCGATCATGACCCCAGCCGCGACCGCCCGGGGCTCAAGGCCGCCCTCCACCGCCAGTGCATCCAGTGCCACCAGCAAATGGAGGTCAAGGCCGGGTGCGTCGACTGCCACGCGGAGACCAAGGAGCAGAAGCAATGAGCGTCTCACGCAGAGGATTCCTCACCGGGCTCGCCACCGGTGCCGGCGTGCTGTCCGCCGGGGCCGCTCACGCCGCCGGCGCTCAGCACTTCGACGGCTACGAAGGCCGCTTCGGGCTCCTGCACGACACCACCCTGTGCGTCGGTTGCCGCTCCTGCGAGAAAGCCTGCAAGGAGGTCAACGGACACCCGCCCCCCGACCGGCCCATCGACGACAAGTCCGTCTTCGACCAGCACCGCCGCATCACGCCCACGGAGTTCACGGTCGTCAACCGTCACAAGGCGGGGGAGGGGCGCACCCCGCCCGTCTACCGCAAGCACCAATGCATGCACTGCAACGAGCCGTGTTGCGCGGCCGTTTGCCTGGTCCATGCGTTCGAGAAGACGCCCGAAGGACCGGTCCTGTACGACCCCGACGTGTGCCTCGGGTGCCGGTACTGCGTGATGGCGTGCCCGTATCACGCGCTCTCGTACGAGTATGACAGCGCGTTCGACCCGAAAGTGATGCGCTGCACGATGTGTTACCCGCGCATCAAGGAGGGGAAGAACCCCGGGTGCGCGGACGCTTGTCCCACGGGGGCGATCGTTTACGGGGAGCGCGAGAAGCTGATCGAAGTCGCCAGGGATCGCATTCGCAAGAGCCCGGAGCGGTACATCGATCACGTGTTCGGGGAGCACGAGTTCGGCGGCACGAGCTGGCTGGTGTTGGCGGGAGTCCCCTTCAAGGACCTCGGCTTGCACGAAGGGGTGACGCATGAGTCGCTGCCCGCGATTGGGACGAGCTACCTGTCCGTGGTCCCCCTGGTCGTCGCGATCTATCCGGGCCTTCTGATGACGTTCTACGCGTTCAGCAAGCGCAAGGACAAGCTCGCCCAAATGGACCTGGAGGCGGCCGTGCGGGTGGCGCTCGAGAAGGCGGACGACGACACCAAGGAGAAGCTCAAGCAAGCGGTGGACAAGGTCACGAAGGACAAGGAAAAGGCCATCAGCGCGGCCGTGAAGAAGGCCCTGCAGGAGGCTGAGAAGAAGGCCGCGGCCGAGAAGGCAGCCGCCCAGGCGACAACCGACGGCGCGGACAAGACGGAGGCGAAATCATGAGCGAGGCAATCCAGCCCGCCCGCGGCAAGCTCTTCACGCCCTTCAACCTCATCACGGGCTTCATCCTCCTGGTGGGCGGCGCCATCGTCCTGCTTCGCTTCGGCAAGGGGCTCGAGGCCACCACCAACCTCACCCACTACTACCCCTGGGGCATCTGGATCGGCTTCGACGTCATGAGCGGCGTCGCCCTCGCCGCCGGCGGCTTCGTCACCTCCTCGGCCGTCTACCTGTTTGGCATGAAGGAGTACAAGCCGATCGTCCGTCCGGCCATCCTCACCGGCTTCCTCGGCTACTTCCTCGTCGTGCTCGGGTTGCTCGTGGACCTGGGAAAACCCTGGCACCTGCCGTACCCGTTCATCGTGCAGGCGGGGCCCACCTCGGCTCTGTTCGAGGTGTCCCTTTGCGTTGCACTGTATCTTACGACGCTGTTCGTGGAGACCACGCCCGCGGCGTTCGAGTGGCTCGGGTGGAAGCGCTGGCGCAAGGTCGTGGGGGCCATGACCATCGCCCTCACCATCTTCGGACTCATCCTTTCGACGCTTCACCAGTCCACGCTCGGGGCGATGTTCGCGATCACGCCGACCAAGCTGCACCCGCTCTGGTATTCGCCCTACACCCCCGTGCACTTCTTCGTCTCCGCGGTGGGAGCGGGCCTGAGCATGGTGATCGTGGAAGGCATGTTCTCGCACAGGGCGTTCCACCACCAGGTCCAGATCACCAACGAGCACTTCGAGCGCATCAACCTGGGGCTGGGCAAGGCGGGGGCCATCACCCTCGCGATCTACACGGCCATCAAGCTTCTCGCCCTGTCGCTCGAGAACAAGTGGCACCTGCTCGGGACGTCGTGGGGGGCGTGGTATCTCGTGGAGCTGGTCGGCTTCGTGATGGTGCCGTGCTTCCTGTTCACGGTGGGTTACCGGGAGTCGAAGCTCTTGTTCATCAGGATCGCGGCGGTCATCACGGTGATCGGCATCGTGCTCAACCGCTTCAACATCTCGTTCATCGCCTTCAACTACGACCTTGCCCCCGAGCTTCGCTACGTGCCTCACTGGATGGAGATCTGGGTGAGCGTGGCGCTGGTGACCCTGGGCGTGGTGGCGTTCCGTTGGATCGCGAACCGCATGCCGATCATGTACGAGCACCCCGACTGGAAGGGCGAGCATTGAGCCCGCGGAGGACGCCATGCAAACGTTGTTCGATTATCTGACGTTCACGAAGGGCTGGACGTACATCGTGGCCGGCGTCTTGCTGGTCACGTTCATTCCCTTCTATCTGTTCCTGACGGAGCGCGAGAAGAAGAGCGGTCCGTAGGGCTGGCCGACTCAACGGTTCGGCCGGCTTCGACGTCGGCAAGCCCGCGGTCGATGGATGCGTGCAGTTTCCGGCGCTCGTCCTCGTCGAGGTAGTCCCCTCCGGCGGCAAGCAGATCGTCGAGGGGCACCAACTCGATGACCTCGCCATCGGGAAGCTCGGTCGGTTCGTCCAGGACGAGACGACCATTTCGAACGCGCGCGCGGAGTGGTTGCATCGCTAGAAATTGTAGGGCACCGAAGCCCTCGTCGCCCCCCGCATCTTGTTGGGCGCACCATGACATCCGGCTTGGTGAGTGGCATGATCTAGCTGCATGGCGATTCCGGTCCACCCCGTCGATTGCTTCTGAGCCGCTGAGGAGCGCATGACGCAGGCGTCTCTGCTACGGCGCGAGGAGCAATCCGTTGACACCCCACCTCCCACGTCTCCCCCTGCGCAAGAATACGCAGTGACCCCGCGGGAAGCCCCCTTCTCTGCCACTCCTCCCGAAGCCGGACCGGAGGCTCGTCGAGCGGCTCGTCGCTGAGCTTGAACGTTCCCCAGTGCATGGCCAGAAATTCGCGGGCGCCCACCGCCTCGAAAGCCCGCACCGCTTGCTCCGGGCTGAGGTGCTGCTTCTGCATGAACCAGGGCGGGTCATACGCGCCAATGGGCAACAGCGCGGCATCGATCGCGGGGAATCTCTTCCCTATCTCGGCAAACCCTTCGAACCAAGCCGTGTCCCCCGCGTGATACACGCAGGCCGACGACCCCTGAATGACGAACCCACCCCACAGGCAGCGGTTGGCGTCGAACAACCCGCGCCGGCTCCAGTGCTGCGCCGGGACGAAGGTGATCGCGAGGGGCCCGACGCGGGTCGCGTCCCACCACCCAAGCTCGGTGGTTTCGAGAGACTCGCCGTCGAACAGCGCGCGATGGCCGAGTCCCGCGACGATCGGAGCGCCTACCTGCCTAATCGAAGGCAAGTCGAGGTGGTCGCGATGGTTATGCGTGACAAGCTGCGCGGCAATCGGGGGCAGCTCTTCGGCCGCGAGAGGAGCCGGGACATTGCGTCGGATGCCAGGCCCGATCGACGAGGAAAGGACCGGATCGATCAGCAAGGACAGGCCATCGAGCTGCACGAGCCAGCTTGCGTGGCCGAGCCAAGTCAGCCTCGCCCCCTGCCCGACGTTTGGCGGCGCCGCGATTCGCTCGAGGTCCGGCGGCACCACGGGCACCGGGGCGCTCTTGGGCGAGCGTCGCCGTCGCCCGCTGACCCGATCGACGATCGCCCACTGGACCACGGAGGAGAACGTCTGCGGCAGGGTCCCGTCGAGGTTGAGGAAGCGTCCGTGGGAGTCGCGTACCATAAGGGAGCTACCGCGCTTCGGCGGCCTTGGCCGGGCGCAGCGCGATGAAGCGGTCGTACAGCAGCAACCCGATGATCGTGGCGACCCCGAGCGCCACGAAGATCAACCAAAGGGTGCGAGGCTGGTTCAGGCCATCCACGTAGTGCTCGTAGAGCTTAGCGCCCGTGTAGCCGCCCACGCTCGACCCGATCACGCCGTACAGGAAGGAGTACCCCATGTAGGTCGCCTTCTTGTCTTCCGGCGCGATGAGCCCGACGTAAGAGATGAACTTGGGGTGGGCCGTCATCTCGCCGATCGAGAACACGATGATGCCCGCCATGAAGATCCAGGGGCTCGCGGAGATCGACAACAAGATGAACCCGGAGGTGCCGATGGCGATGCCGCCGATCATCGTGGGCAAGGCACGCCAGTTCTTGACGATGCTCGAGATGACGAGCTGCAACGCGATGATGGTGCCGGCGTTGATGACCGTCACGTGCTCGGCGTCGAACTTGAACTTCCACTCGACACCGACGGCCCCGAGGATCGAGTTGATGCCGTTGTCGAACGGGGTCATGTCGATGTGGGCCTTGAGGTACCACAGGACGGTATCGAACATCTGGAAGTACAGGACCCAGAAGCCCGAGTAGATCGCGATCATGGTCACGAAGCGCCAGTCCTTGAGCACCAGGACGGCGCCGCCCAGCACCTGTGCGAGCGTCTTGGTGCTCGCGGGCTTGGGGGGTTCCTTGTACAGGAAGATCGTGGGGATCAGCATGATCCCGGTGCCGATGGCCGACGCGGTGAAGATGGCGGACCACGGGTAGCCGTGGGTGCGCAGGTAGTTCACGAGCACGAGGGGGAACAGGAAGGCGCCGAGGTTGATGGTCCAGTAGAAGATCCCGAAGCCGAGGCCCGAGTTGCCTTCGTGGGTGGACCGGGCGATCGTACCCGAGATGATGGGTTTGAAGATGCCGGCGCCGGTGGCCATGATGAGCAGCGCGCCGAACACAAGCCCGTAGCTGGTGACCTGTCCGGACAGGAAGTAGCCCATGGACAGGAGGGTGAAGGCCACGAGCAGGCTGCGACGGTATCCGAAGCGGTCCGCGATAGCGCCCGCGATGATCGGAAGGAAGTAGAGCAAGGGCCGGATCGTGCTGTTGATGGCCCCCGCGGAGCCCCTGGTGAAGCCGAGGCCGCCGCTCGCCACCTCCTCGACCATGTACACGCTGAGCACGGACATCAGCCCGTAGTAGGAGCCCCGTTCGAAGAACTCCATCAGCACCACGACCCAGAACACGCGCGGGAAGGACCTGAAGCCGGACTGCCTGGACTTGCTCAACTTCTCGTCGTCGTTCATCTCGCGTCTTCCGGTGGGCCGTCGAACATCGCTTTGGGACAGGGCTCCGCCAGCGCCTGGAGCGCCTCGACCTCGTCGCGAAGGAAGTGGACCTGTGCGTCCAAGGACCGAGCTTCGGTGGAGGCTTCTCCGCCCTGCTCGACCGCGTCCAGGTACCTTTGCTCGAGGTTCTTTTTGGTTTCGACGGCGCGTTCGAGGGCGACGTCCACCCGCGCTTCGCACGCGTTCGTCTGGGCGGCCACGGCGCGGTCGGCGTCGGCCACGGCGCGGGTCGCTTCTTCGAGGCGGGCTTTTTGCGCTTCGCTCGGTGGGTCGGTGTTCGTCACCACGACCCAGAGGCGGGCGAGGGTACGCCGGCCGAAGGCGTTTCGCTCCTCCCCGAGGGCGAGGAACAAGGGGTCCGTGAACTTGCTGTAGACGAGGGGCGCCGGGGCCGCTTCTTCGGCAGGCGGGGGCGCGGTCGAGGGGGTGGACTGCACCGGCGGCGTCGCGGACGGACCGCAGGCGGACCCGAGGGCGGAGGCGAGGGCCAGGCACGAAGCCACGGCCAGGCATGAGGGCAGGGAGTGCTTCACGTGGGTGGTCCTCAATCCGCCTGGGTCTTGAAGTCCTTGCCGACCCAGCCCTTGGCGAGCACGAGCATCACGGTGGAGCTCACGGCGATGATGCCGTAGATGAGCCACATCTGCTCGCTGTTGACGGGGCCGCTGTCGGGCACGTACTTGGACAGGAAGTAACCCGAGTACAGGGGCACGATCATCTTGGTGAGGAACCAGGGGAACTGCGCCACGCCCATGTAGGCGGCCGTGCGGCCTTCCGGGGCGATCTCGGCGGCGTACTGCAGGAACCGAGGCTGCCACATCGCCTCCCCGATCGTCATGATCACGAGGTACCCGAGCAGCGTCCAGAAGCTGGCCCCGAGCACCAGCAGGAACGTGGGTGCCGCCATCACGAGCGTACCCAGGACCATCATGTTGTAGACCTTCCGCCGCTGGGTCAGCGCGGTCACGATCGGCACGAGGATGAAAATGAGCAGGGGGTTGAAGTTGACCGCCACCTCGAAGTTTTCACCGAGCCAGAGGCGTGCGTTCTCGGACCAGTTGCCCTTGGCCGAGGCTTCCTTGCTGGCGGCCTGGAAGTCGAGGGTCCGAATCGTTCGCTTGGCTTCCTCGGCCTTCTCCGTGGCTTCCTTGTCGCCTTCGGCGGGCTCCACGGCAGCGAGCGCTCGGATCTGCTTCTTGGCCTCACACGCTTGCTTGGAGCCGTCGAAGCGCAGGACCACGTCCTTGAGGGCCTCGACCGTGCGTGCGCCCTCGAGGGCGGGCAGGGCGTCCGCGGAGGGCGCGAGGGTGTCGCAGGCCTCCACGCCGACGGGGGGAGCGTAGGCTCGCTCGACGTACATGGGCAGCGTGAGCCAGTTGTGGGCGAAGAGGGTTTGGACCGGGATGAGCGCGAAGATGAAGAAGGAGAACTTAGGGTCGGCCAGGGGGTGGTGACGGAGCCAGTGCCAGACCATGGAGAAGACGCCGTGCGCCTTGGCGTCCGCCAGGGCAGCGTCTTCCTTCTCCTTCTTCTCGGCCTCCTTCTCCTTCTGCTCGTCGGACTTGGCGGCTTCCCTCTCGGCTTTGACCTCGGCGATGGTCTTGTCGACGACCTTCTTGGTGAGGAGCACGGCGGTGAGCAGCAGGGCGACGACGGAAGCTGCGGTGAAGACCCAGAAGGCGCCGGAGATGCCGACGGCTTTTCGGATGGGGGAGAAGAAGGAGGGGACCCAGCCGCCGAGGTTCATGAGGGCGTAGAGCATGGCGAAGCCCATGGCGGCGGTCTTGGGCGTGGTGAACTGGCGCACGCCGGCGTAGGCGGCGGGCTGGTACATGCCGTAGCCGAGCACGATGAGCACGATGCCGCCCATGGCGATGATGTGGACGGCGGACCCGAGTCCTGCGGAGCTGAGGCCGAGGGATGGGCCGCCTGCGAGGGCAACGCGGCCGGCGATCATGAGGAAGAAGGCGGAGATGAGGGCCACGCGCACGCCCCAGCGGTCCGCGAGGCCGCCGAACAGGAACATCGAGAACGTGATGCCGCTGGTCAGGACGCCGACCATGATGCCGGCCATCGAGTCGCTCAGACCCACGTACTCGTTGAAGTACATGGCCAGGTACATGAGCATCCCGAAGTAGACCATGCCCTCCAGGAAGTAGGCGGCGTTGATGCCCCAGAGCGCACGGGGCGCGCTCACCAGGTCGATGAAGGGCTGGACGATCTCCCGAAATGGGTTGACCTTCTTGTCGTCACCGTCCTGATCCGATTTCTTCTCGTGCTCGTCGGTGCTCAAGGGAGCCTCCTGTGCGAGGTCATGGCGGATCCCGCGCTGTGCAGGGGTGCGGTGCGCACGGCCTCTCACGGGCCGTGGCTCAAGCGGCGGGCATCATGCCAGAAGACCCCTACGTAAGGGACCACCAATCCAAGAATCCTTCCACCCTCCCAAGCCACAGAACGGGGGGCTGGCCTTCTGGATTCTTTGCCCCCGGCGAACTCCCAAGTCAGTGGGCTACGGCTCCAGGATCTTGACTCCGACCTGGCTCGCGAACTCAATCACCTTCGCATCCGCGGTGACCAGCACAGCGCCCGCGCCCGACGCCGTGGACAGGATGATTCGATCGAACGGGTCGGGATGCATGGCCTGCAGGGAGGCAGCGTTCATGGCGATCTCGGGATCGAGCGCCACCGGCACGACCCACGTGGCC
Source organism: uncultured Polyangiaceae bacterium (assembly GCA_964488865.1). GTDB lineage: Bacteria > Myxococcota_A > Polyangia > Polyangiales > Polyangiaceae > MWCO01. The sequence continues at coordinate 86,009 of CAZAWR010000002.1, forward strand.
GCGATGGCGTCGCGGAGCCATTGTTGCACGGTCGGAAACATCCTCACCGCTTGCTTGCCGCGACGTTTCCCCAGGTCCGTCTCCATCCCGATCAGCGCGGCCTCGTAGACCGAGACTGCCGAGATGAGCAACCCACCGGCGTGAGCCGCTCGCGTCAGCGCCCGCTCGTGCCGCTTCAGTCGTTGCTCGCCGCACGCAAGCCAGATCCACGCGTGGGTGTCGAGCAGGAGCGTCGTCACGGCAAGTCCCCCCCCTCCCAGGTCTCGCCAGCGTTGACCACAGCTCCCGGCGCCATTTCGGTTCGGTCCTGCATACAACCCAGCACGGGGGCAGGCGCGTTCCCGTCGAACCTCGAAAGCACACAGGCACCCTTGCCGCGTTGCAGGATCACGACCCTGTGTCCCGTTTCCGCCAGCCTGAGGTACTTCGCTAGGTTCGTTCTGAACTCGGCCGTCCCGACTCGATGGGTCGCAACCTTCTCGCGCATATGTACAATCTAAAATGTACACCTGCCCGGGTCAACCGGCGACGGACCCGCCAGCCCTACTCGAACATCACACCCTGCTTGACCCAGGCCACGCCACCCCGGTTGTCCCGCACGATCGCGAATAGGTACTGCTTTCCAGCTTCCGACGGAGGCTCGTAGTCCGTCGCATTGTCCTCGTTGAACCCCTGCGTGGCATCGTTCACGAGTCGCGGGCTGCGATCGACGTCCCCCGCCGTCGCGAGGTACTCGACCCACATCTGCTCGGACAGCGTATTGCCATCGCCATCGACCAAGCCCGTATTGGTCTCGGCGCTGACGGGATCCACGGCGGCCTTCAACGTGAGATCGTGGCAAGCGCCCTTGGTGCAGCGCGGGAAGGTGGGGACCTCGCTGGGGTCCACGAGCTGGCCGTTGATCATGAGCCCGTACAGGATCGGGTTCGCGTTCGTGCGTTCCTCGTAGGAATACAGGCCGACGTAGCCGGGGACGAAGTCATCCGGTCCGAGCCGGTTGCCTGCCTCGTCGAAGCACCCGAAGGGTAGTCCATCCTCACCGGGCTCCGCAGGCTGGAGACGGCCCGCGCAGGCCGCGAAGAAGATGTACGTCAGGCCATAGGGGACCGTGTTTTCCACCGCGGGTCGGCTCGAAATGATGTCCGCGGGGATCTCGATCGAGAAGGTGTCCCCGAAGCCGAACAGCGTGTCGATGAGCGACGGGTCCTGCTCGATTTCCGCGAGCTTCTCGGCCATTTGGGGGAAGCATTGGTAGTAGAGATCCCCGGGGGGATTGATGCACCCACTGATCCACACGACCTCGACGGGTCGTTGCGCATCGGCGGGGGACTTGCCGTCGTGAAAGAGCATCTGCAGCTCGACGGTCTCGCCGGGTCTGGGGTAGGGCTTGTCCGCCTGCACGCCGAGCACGCGGAGGCTGTTGAGCTTGCTTGCCGGGTCGAAGTCTTCCTCGCACCCTCCGGCCGCCACGGCACCCAAGCCCAGGGTCATCCAGGCCAGCGTGGTCAGGATACGGCGCGCCACCGACGGACGGCGTGCGCCCTTTGCGCTGCTGTGCTTCGTCGTGGGGGCCATCAGAAGTCTCCTCGCAGGCCGATGCTGGGGATGATCGGCAAGCCCGTGATCACGGTGCGCTGCGTGTAGTTGAAGTTGTAGTCGTAGCCCTCGACGTTCTGGGAGTAGTAGACGTTCTGGACGTCGAGGTAGGTAGACAGCTTCCAGGCTTCGAACTTCCACATCTTGTCCACGCGCAGGTCGAGCTGGTGGAACATGTCGACGCGGCTGGAGTTGTACTCGCCAGTGATGGGGGCGTAGGCGCCGGCGTTGGCGTTGTACAGGGAGCCGACGATGGGGGTTTCGGGGTTGCCGGAGACGAGGCGGAACCTGGCGCCAAATTCCCAGCCGCGCCCGAGCCTGTAGGAGCCGAGGGCGGTGAGGATGTGGGTCTGATCGAAGTCTGCGAGGCGATAGTCCCGGCCGGGCTGGTCTCGCAACATGGCGCGCGAGAGCGTGTACGCGATCCAGCCGAAGAAACGTTCGTCGGGCTTGTAGCGAAGGAGCATTTCGCTGCCGACCACGTAGCCTTCCCCGAGGTTGTTGTACTCGAGCAGGCCGTTCTCCGAGGGGGCGGAGCCCACGAGCAGGTCCTGCCGCTTGTAGAAGCCCTCGACGGATACGTCGACCTTCCTGCTCAGGTCCTGCTCGACGCCCAGGGAGTAGTGGGTGGAGCGGTTGGAGCGCAGGCCGTAGGTGCCGAAGGGGGGGGAGGACTCGTTGAAGTCGGGGGGACGGTGGAACAGGCCGACGCCGCCTTTGAGGGTGGTGGCGGGGTACTCCTTGATGAGGGCGTAGCGGGCGTTGAGGCGCGGGCTCAGGTCCCAGGCCTCGGTGTCGCGGGCGTAGTCCGCGCGCAAGCCAGGCACGAGCTTGAGCCGGTCCTGGGGGGTGAGCTCGAGTTCGATGTACGCGGCCGGGCGATAGACCGTGACCTTCTGCTCGGCCGCGATGGGCGGCCTCGAGGCGAAGGGTCCGGAGTCGGGCTCCCCAGCCTGTGGGGGTTGCGGCGCGAGGATCTTCACCTCCGCATGGCCCCAGAGCATGTCGATGCCGGTGTGGACCGTCGCGCGACGACCCAGGCGATAGGACAGCTCGGTTCGGTTGGTGAACGGGTAGTTCACCAGCTCGAAGTACAGGCTGCCCAGGCCGAACTCGAGGATCTGCTCACCCCACGCGGTCACGCTCTTGAACTGGATGTCGTCCGTAACGTCGTTCTGGTAGCGGCCGAACAGGCGCCAGAAGCTCGTTTCGAAGCGGATGTTGCCCGAAAGGATGGGATCGAGCTCGGAAGCGTCGCGCGTGAGCAGCTCCAACCGGTCGTCCGACCCGATGAAGCCGAAGCGCAGGCTCGACCGGTCCGTGGGCTTGGTCTCCACGATGGCCTGGTAGTCGTAATAGACAGGGGCTGCCGTGACCGAGGCGCCCGCTTCCGTGAGCACGGGCTTGAGCCACGTGTCGAACCAGCTTCGACGCGCTGCGATCGCGAAGTTCCATCCGTTCACGAACGGGACCGGGCCTTCGAGCAGCGCGCGGGTGTCGATGAGGTCCACCTGCGCCATGCCGTGGTACTTGCCGTCGCTCTTGGGGGACCGGATGCCCACATCGACGATGCCGCCGAGGACGCGTCCGTACTGGGCGCTGAAGTTGCCGGGGTAGAAGTCGATACGCTCGAGCAATTCGGTGGGCACGACGGAGGACAGCCCGCCGAAGTGGTAGACGAGCGGGACGATGATACCGTCGACGAACACTTCGGTGTCGCCGGGGGATGAGCCACGCACAATGAGAAGTCCGGCGAGGCCGGGCGGGCGCGCGACACCGGGCAGGTTCTGGATGGAGCGGAGGGCGTCACCGGAGGTGCCGGGGATCTTCTCGATCTCGCGCTTCTCGAGCGTTCTCTTGGTCACCTCGCGAGGGGGCCGCTTGCCGCGGATGAGCACCTCGAGCACGCCTTCGGCCGCCACGCGATACACCACCTCGGTGATCTCGTTGGGGTCGACCTGCTCTTCGACTTCGAGGCTCTCGAAACCGGACGCGCGCACCGTCACGGCGTAGGTGCCCGGGGGCAAGTCCACGAAGGCCCACGTACCGTCCTCCCCCGTGGTCAGCGTCCGCTCCGCGCCGTCGCTGCCCTTGACGACCACCACGGCCCCCGCGATCGGGATGTCCCCGTCGCTGGTACGGACCTGTCCGGCGAGGTTGCGCACCGGGGCAGCTGGCTGCTTCGCAGTTTCCGCCGCAGGGGCGGCCTCCTGGAGGGTGAAGTTGTAACGGTACAGAATGCGAGCGGGGATGGGTTTGCCGTCGCGCAGAGCGGGGGCGAAGCGGAACTTCCGGGCGGCTTCGGTGGCGGCCTCGTCGAACCCATGCCCGGCGGGGTTGACGACCGTGACGCCGGTCACCTCGCCGGTCGCGCTGATGTCGAGCTGCAGGACGACGTTACCCTGAATCCCCTTTTGTTTGGCTTCGGTGGGGTAGGGGGCGGAGACGAACTGCTCGAGTTGAGGCGGAGTGACCTGGGGCTGGGCGGGATCGCGGGCCGGTTCGCCTGGGCGCACCGCGGCGCCGGAGGTTCCTCGCGGGACCGCCCCGGTTCCGCGGTCGTCGTCCTGGGCGGACGCGGTTGCCTGGAGCGAGGTCCCTGCCATCACCAGGGTCGCTGTGAGCACCCAAGGCGCCATCCGTCTGCGCGGAAGCGTCTTCGGAATGGTTCGCGCGGTGGATTGCATCGAGTTCCTGAGCTCGGTTCTGATCGGGGCTGCCGTGCGGAGCTATCGGGCAGACCCGAGCGGTATAGTGGGTTCACCCCGCGTTCGCCAGTGTCTACTTTCTCCGGTCTTCGCCCCTACGATTGCGGTGCCGTCTGACCTGCAACGGCCGTTTGACAGGCCCTCAGGTGTTCGCGGTCGGTCGAGGCGCCTCGCAGCAGTTGGCGAACGTCATCCATCCGCCGATGCCGACGGTCCACAGCTCGCCGAGGTCGGGGAAGTGCTCCCGGAGGGATTCGCGCATGGGCTCGACGAGGTCGGCGACGTGCTCCTCCTGCATGCCTCCGGGGTTGGTGTTCACGAAGGGCAAGTTGGGGGAGAAGACAGCGCGACCGGGCTTGAGGTAGAGCCCGAATTTTCCGGGGTCCTCGGCCATGGGCGAGCCAAGCACGAGCGAGTAGCTGTGGAAGGTGAGAAAGTCGATGCGGTCCCGGTTGTCGACGACGAAGTCGTAGGTGTCCTGGAGCTGGCCTTGGGTTTCCGAGGGGAAGCCCACGATGAACATGACGGCGGTGCGGATGCCGTGGGCGCGGCAGGAGCCGAGGATCTTGCGGGCGGTGTCGGGCCGGGCGGGCTTGTTCATGGACCGGAGTGTGTCGGGGCAGGCGCTTTCCATGCCGAAGCGCAGGCATCGGCAGCCCGAGCGGGCGAGGTCGGCGAGCAGGTCGTCCTGGAACCCGCGGTCGAGGAGCACCTCTGCTCCCCACTCGATGTCCAGCCCTTCCTCGAGGATGGCCAGCGCGAGCTCCCGAAGGTGCTTCGGGCGGAACGAGTCGACCGGGAAGTCGAACCAGCGCGAGCCCGTCTCGGCCATGGCCGCCTTGATGTCCGCGATCGCCTTGTCCACCGACCGCCTGCGGTAGCTCGAGGACGTCTGGCTCGAGATGTTGCAGAACACGCATCGGCCCCAGTAGCAGCCCCGCGAGAGTGGGAGCGCAATGGGGTACTGCGGCACGAGGTAGCGATCCAGGTCGAGACCATCAGCTATCCACATAGGGATAGGAAGGGTGTCGAGGTCGATCTGCGGGGACGGACCGAAGCTCGTGCGGCGGTACCGATCCTCGTCGCGCACCCATAGGTTCGGGTGCGACGGGGCGGGGGCGCCCGAAAGGACATGCACCAGCCACGCGTCGAGGGCCACTTCCCCGTCGTGCAGGACCACGGCATCGGCGAGCAGCGTGCGCGTGGGGACCCGACCGAGCTCGGTGCCGGTGGCGGTCAGGTAGGCGCCGCCGAGAATGACCGGGGTTCCGGGCAGGTGACGTCGCACGAGCGCGGCGAGGGTGATGGCCGGGATCAGCTGGGAGAAGTAGGTGACCGAGATCCCCACGGCGCGAGGGCGGTCCCGCAGGAGGCGCGTTGCGGCGTGCCCCTCGAAGAAGGCGAGGAAGGGGTTGCGATCGGGATCGGCGCAAGCCTGCTCGAGGTCCTCGAAGCTGCGCAAGGCGCCCGGGACGTCGAACTTGCTGTCTTGCAACTCCCATCCCCCGCCGGAGGCGGCGGTCAGCAGCACGCTGGCATCCCGGATGGTGTGCAGGGCCCAGCGCATGGTGTTCGTGTCGGCGCCCACGCCGGGGCGTCGCAACGTCTCTTTGGCTCGAGCGATGTCCGCCACCACCCGATACGCGAGCGCCTGAAGCTCCTCCTCCGCGTCCCTCGCCGCGATGACGTCGCGGCAACGGCGAAGGGTCTCGTCCCCGTAAAAGTGGTGAAACGCCTCGATCCCGAGGTCCCATTGGCTCGCCTTCCACCCCTTGGATCGGAGGAAGGCCGTCAGGACGGACAGGGCGGGGGCGGCTTGTCCGAAGTTGGAGACGGGCGGACAGATGAGCAGGAAGTCCATGTCGCTCCCCGTGCTCTACTCCCCGATCGGGCGACGTCAATGGGGGCCCGTGTTCTCGAGATCCGGCTGCACCCGTGCTCGTGACCCGGTCGCGCGGACATTTCCCTTGCCCGTTCGACACTCCGAAGTCGTATTCTTCTGGGCATGGTGCGAAGAGTTGTGTGGGTCCTGGGGGTTGTGGTGCTCGCTGCCTGCGGCGGCGCGAAACCCGAGCCGGAAACGCCTGCCTCCGAATCGGCCTTCGACGACGTCGTGGCCGAGCCGGAAGACAATGCGGAGGAGCCCGCCGACGAGCCGTCGGGCAGCGGTGGCGCCGTGAGCGAGATGGGCGACCGGGCGCCCCCGATCCCCGAGGCCTGGGAGCTGCACGAGCGTGACTGCGATGCCCTCGGGGTCAAGTACGAGCAACTTCTGCTCGTGGTCGAGACGGAGAAGCTCGAGGCGCGCAAGCTCAACGAGAAGCAACGCGCTACGGCCGAGCAGAACATCCGCGCTACGGCCAAGCAAGGGGCGCAGAACTGGATGAACGCCTGCGGAGACATCGTCGGCACCATCCAGGTCAAAGCGCGCTGGGATTGCTCCTACCAGGCCACCACGCTCGATCGATTCAAGGGCTGCATGGACGGCAAGTTCGACGCGGAGTTCGAGCCCCGCTGAGCGTCTCGCTGGCTACGTGTCCGCGCGCAGGAGCCTCATGGACAGCGGGTGCAGCCGCATGGCGCTGCCGGGCTCGAACGCTCCCTCCACCGCTCCCACGTTGGTGTCACACACGACACGCCAGCCCGCTCCCGCCGCTTGCACGATGCCATCCACGGATACCTGGTAGGACGCGTCGAACGACGGGTTGATCAGGGCCAGGCAGCGGCCGGGTCCGTGGTTCAAGGTGCGCAGCAGCCCCACGACGGGCGATCCTGGCGCGGTGATGCTCCGCTGCGGTCCTTCCTCGTTGAGGACTTCGAGCTCGCGTTTGGTTGCGTTTGCGGCGCCGATGAAGGCGGACAGATCGAACAGCGGCTCTTCGAGGTGATCGGGGCGCGTGCGGACCACATCGAGCTTCCGCCGTTGGCCGGTTTCGAACCCCATGGGCATCATGACGCCGGAGGAGAAGAAGACTGCGAACAGGTAGCGGAGCCGGTAGTTCGCCTCGGTGCGCCAGGTGTCGCCGAGGCCCTTGTCGCGCAATTCCGCAGCGAGGCGCGGGGTGTCGTGGCTCTCGGGGAACGCAATGGACGGGGCGACCTTGCGGAAGCTGTCGTACTGCTCGAGCAGCCATGGCTCGCGGAAGTCCCACCACTTCGAGCTGTTGAAGAACGCGTCGAAGCCCGCACCCGCGAGCTGCTGCATCTGCTCGAGCCGGCACCCCAGCGTTTCGGCCACGAACAGCACGTCCCCCTGATCGCGACCGTGCCGTATCAAGTCCGACCAGACCTCGCCGGGCACCTGGTAGGCGGCATCACAGCGGAACCCCTCGAACCCGAGCCGGATGTGGCGCGCGATCAAGGACTTCCACTGCAACACGAGCGCTTCCCGTGCGGGGCGCGGGCGGTAGTCGATCTCCGCAAGATCCCCCCAGACCGTGACCTTGCGCGCGTCCGCGGGATCGATCGCCGACGGAGACACCAGCTTGCCGTCGTCGCCGCGCAGGAAGAACTCCGGGTGGGTTTCGGCGAGCAACGAGTCCTTCGACGTGTGGTTGATCACCAGGTCCATCATGACCTTCAGGCCGTGGTCACGGGCCTGCTGCACGAACCGTCGAAGCAGCGCCTCCGGGTCGTCTCCCGTTTCCGCGAGCGCGGGGTGGAGGCGATCGTAGTCCTTCACCGCGTACAGGCTCCCCGAGAAGCCTGGGTAGTGAAACGGGTTGAGGTAGACCCAGTCGAACCCCATCGCGGCGATCTTCGGGAGATGGGACTCCCAGCTCCGGATGGGCCCGGCGAGCAACGGGAAGAGGTTGTAGATGCGAGGACCTTTCCGCATGCCGCCGTCTCGCACGGTTGCGCGCCACCGGCAAGGACCGTTCTGGCTTCTCACATCGCTGCGCTCATCGCGCAACGAAAGCCAATCCCGGGTGTTCCCTGGTCGCCGGAGAAGCGAAAGCGACGAGCCGAACGCAAGGCTCCCGCCCCATCTTTGCCCCAGCCGCCCCCTCGCAAGATGCGGTACTTGCCCGTCAGCGGTCCCTTCGGATCCCGGTCGTCGCCGGACGCATAGGCGTCGGGCGCGTACCAGTCCGCGACCCATTCCCAGACGTTTCCCGCCATGTCCAGCGCGCCGTAGGGAGACTTGCCGAAGGGCTTCGACCCCACGGGCGCCGTTCCGAACTTGCCGCATGCGTGACCGAGCTTTTCGTCGAACCGGACCGCCACCACGCAGGTGTCTTTCGTGGGACCCCAGGGGAAGGCGTCGCCCTCCGTCCCGCGCGCCGCTTTCTCCCACTCGGCTTCGGTGGGGAGTCTCACGCCTGCCCAGCGGCAGTACGCCTCCGCTTGCCCCCAGGTCACGCAATTGACGGGGTGGTCTTCCCGGTCTGACGACGCCAGGTTGCACCACCGGTCGGCGGCCGGAAGTGAGCACGCTCCGTCCTTCAGACACGCGCGATAACGGGCGACGGTGACCTCCGTGCGATCGATGAGGTAGGCGGAGAGGGTGACGGATTGCTGGGGGCGCTCGTTGGTCTCCCCTTCGTTGGCTCGGGAGCCGCGGAGGAACGGTCCTTCCGGGACGCGAACCATGGGGGCTCCGTCGCGTTGTCGCGTGAGGGAGGAGGGTGCTGGGGCCGACGCGGCGGGAGCGGCTGCTTCGGACCGAGCCGAGGAGGATGGGGACGCGTCCGCGGGAACGTCGGAGGGGACGTCGTGGCGCGCTGGATTGCAGGAAGCGAACGACAGCAGGACCACGGCTCGGAGGGCGCGCATCGGCGACCCACCGTACACCCCCGGCTGGCAAAGCCCAAGAAAGGGCCGGACCACAAAAAATCAAAACCCCCAGCATCGCAGGGGGTTTGGGAGTGGGTCAGCGGGGAATCGAACCCCGAACCTCCGGATTAAGAGTCCGCTGCTCTACCAATTGAGCTACTAACCCGATAAGGACAACGATCAAGATTTCAAATACAGCGCCCGTCGGCATCCGTGGCGCGCCCGGTCCGATTCGAACGGACGACCTGCGGATTCGAAGTCCGACGCTCTATCCAGCTGAGCTACGGGCGCAACTGCAAGCGTCACCTTGGCGACGCGGAGCCGTCTCTTAGCGGGGGGGCATCCGTCTGTCAACCGGGTTTCTTCGCCCCGGTTTCATCCGTGCCTCTTGGACTTGCCTTCAGTGCCTTTCCGGCGAATCGTGGACGAGAGCCATGTCGACTTCCGCCCCTTCCGCTGCGTTGCGCCCTTCCGGCTCGACCGCTGCGTTCAGCGCGCTTCGAAGGCGGGCTGCGTGGCTGCGACGCGGCGCGTGGGGTGCGCTCGCCCTTCCCCTGCTCGCGATCTGGCTGGTCGACGTATCCCATCGGGCCACGCGTATGGCGCTGTTCGATGCCCGCGACGCGCTTGCCTATGCACTCGCCTCCACCCTGTCGCTCCTTCTCTGGGCCTCGCTCCTGGTGCTCGCCTCCGCTCGAAGAGGGTGGCCTCGCCACGCCTTCGCCACCGCCATCGTCGTGCTCGCCGCCGTGACCGTCGGAGGTCAAGTCTACGCCTACGCACAGTATGCCGCCTACATCCACGTCGACGCCGTGGTCCTCGGCACCGCCCTGCGCGCGAGCGTGTTCAATCAACTCGCCGCCGACCTCCCCCACCTCGCCACGCACCTGGTCCCCCCCGCTCTCCTTGCCCTGATCTTGGTCCTGCTCGCGCGTCGCTCCCCCCGTCCGCGTCGATCGCTCCGCCGTCTTGCGACGGTCACCCTGCCCGTCACGCTCTTGGTCATCTTCGTGTCTCCGGGGGCGTTCGGCCGCTTGCAGCCGGTCACGCCGGACGTTCTCTTCCTTCACGCATCGGGACGGGCAGCGGTCCATGCGACTGGCATCATGACCTCCTCGAGCGCAGCCCCCACCCACGATCGCGTCTCCGTGCCGCCCGTTGTCCCCACTCCCCCGCGCCCTCGCAACGTGGTGCTCGTCATCGACGAGAGCATCCGGGCGGACGTCACGTGCATCGATCACGACCCTGCCTGTGAGGTCACACCGCACTCGAACGCGGCCGCGCCGAAGCGGATCGGCTTGCGACAGCTTCGTGCCCTGGACTCGGCGACCCTCGTGTCCCTCGGCGTTCTTTGGTCGGGCTTGAGTCCCCTGGAGTCCAACGCGGACCGCGCGACTCACCCTCAGCTGTTTCACGTCACGCGCGCCGCAGGGCTCCAGTCGGGCTACGTCACCAGCCAGAACCTCGACTTCGCAGGCTCCCGCGCCCTCATCGAAGTCCTGCCGATCGATCGGTTCGTCGAGGCAAGGGACCTCGTCGACGAGCCGGACATCGACCTCGGAGCCCCGGACGAGCTCACCGCCGCCAAGGCCGTCGAGGTCGCCCGCATCTTGAAGGAACCTTTTCTGCTCGTCGTGCAGTTCGCCAACGTCCACTACCCGTTCCGCACGGACCCCGCTCGTTCTCCCTTTCAGCCCTCCGCGATCACGAAGGACGCCAAGCGCAGCGAGGAGTTCTTCAACCACTACAAGAACGCCGTTCACCTGCACGACCGCGCCACCGGCGCCCTGGTCCGCGGGCTCCGAACGCTCCCCTCGAGCGAGCGCACCGTCATCCTGTACACGTCGGATCACGGCGAGTCGTTCGGCGAGCACGGACAGTATGGCCACACCCTCTCCATCTTCGACGAGGAGGTGCGCGTACCGGGGTGGATCGATGCGCCCGATGGGACGCTGACGGACCACGAACGGCAGCAACTTCTCGCGGTGCGCGACGCATTCACCTGGCATGCGGACTTCGCCCCGACGATCTTGGACCTGCTGGGGCTGTGGGATGCACCCGAGCTATCGTCGGCTCGGTTTCGGATGATCGGCACGAGCCTGCTGCGGGGTCGGACGACCCGACCGGTTCCCATCACCAACTGCACGGAGCAGTGGGGGTGCGCGTTCCGGAACTGGGGGGTGATGCACGAGGGGCGCAAGCTGGAGGCGCGCGCGTGGGACCCGGACTGGCGGTGCTACGACGTTCTGCGTGACCCAGGGGAGCGGGTGAACCTGGGCCCGGCCGCTTGCCCCTCGCTTGTGCACGAAGCGCACAGGCTCTACGGCAAGAAGCCCGGCGATTGACGCCGGGAGCCTGGAGCTACGCTTCGTCCGTGAGCCGCTTGAGCTCTTCCTTGATCATCGTCTCGGCGAGCACGGGTACGACTTCCCAGACGACGCGCTCGACGAGCTCGTGAGACAGGGCGAGGACGCCTTCGACCTGGTCTTTGGTGAGGCCGAGGGCATGGAGCTTCGCGGCCAGATCCCCGTCCGCCTTGGCGGCAATGTGGCTCACGATGGGCTTGGCGGCCGCGGGTTGCGGCGCAGGCTTGGCCGCAACGGGAGCGGGGCGGGTGACGGTTGCGGGCTTGACTTGGACGGGCGCAGGGGGTGGGGTGCCGGCAGCCGTCGTGGACGGGGGCAGCGGCGCACGGGCGGAAGGGCCTGTGGCCGCGGCTGGGCGCACGGCGAAGTCCGCGGTGGCTCGAAGGTTGACCGGTTGGGCGCCCGTGGGAGTCACGACGGGAGCCGGTTTGTTCGCCTGGGGTCGGGTCGGACCCTGTCCAACCAGGGTGGCGCCGAGGGCGGCCGGGGTGCGGTACGGCGCGGGCGTGGCCTTGGGTGCACCTTGGATGGGGGCCGTTTTCTCGCCTGAAAGCAGGCTGTTGACCCGGTCGATCAGCTTCTGCGTGTCGAAGGGCTTGTCCACGTAGTCGTTGGCGTTGGCGGCCTGGCCCCTTGCCTTGTCGTAGGGGTTGAGCTTCGACGACATCAGGAGGACGGGAAGCCCTGGGTTGTCGCGCTTAATCGCGGCACACAGGTCGTAGCCGCTCTTTCCCGGAAGAGTGATGTCGGCCAGCACCAGCGCGGGCTTCTCGCTCTTGAGCAGGGCGAGGGCTGCGTCGGCGTTGTCTGCGGTCACCACGCGAAATTCTTCTCCCCCGAAGGTCATTTCGAAGACCTTGCGCATGGTCACGCTGTCATCGACCGCGAGCAGTGTTACAGGCACGGGAAGGCCTCCTCGTCGTCTGTGCAGGGTTCAGGTGCCCGAGACCGGTGGACCTCCGAGCACTCTTCAGATCATCGTGGTACGCCACGCAGAATGTCAACTCCGCGACAAATTTCGTTGGCCCAACCCCTTGCGGGCCGGACCCTGGTTCGGGATGCTATCGCCGGATCACCGGGACCAGCAATGGGGAAACACAGCCTTTGGCAAAACCGACGGCCCCGCCTGGGGGGGGCAGCGTGACGTATCAGGTCAAGGCCTGCTTTCGCACACTGCAAGGGGAAGGCGCCCAGACCGGTCGGGCCACCGTGTTCTGCCGCCTGTCGGGCTGCAACCTCTGGAGCGGCCGGCCGCAGGACCGCGAGCGAGCCTCGTGCCGGTTCTGCGACACGGACTTCCTCGGCACCGACGGCCCAGGCGGTGGCAGCTTCGGCTCCGCTGCCGGCCTCGCGGGACACATCGCCTCGGTCTGGGGGGAAGGCGTCGAGCGGGACGAGCGCCGGTACGTGGTGTTCACGGGAGGTGAGCCGCTCCTGCAGCTCGACGAGCCCTTGATCCGAGCCTGCCACGCGTTGGGGTTCGAGGTAGGGGTGGAGACCAACGGCACGCTCGCGTGCCCACCTGGACTCGATTGGGTCTGCGTGAGTCCCAAGGCGGAGGCGCCGCTCGTGCAAACCTGCGGTGATGAGCTCAAGCTCGTGTACCCCCAGGGACAGCTCGACCCACGGCTTTTCGAAGCCATGGGCTTTCGAACCTTCTCGCTCCAGCCCTGTGACGGTCCCGGACTGGTGGAGAGCACGCGGGCCTGCGTCACGTACTGTCTGAAAAATCCCCGCTGGCGACTGAGCGTGCAGCTTCACAAGCTCCTGGGCATTCCGTAGACGCGCGATCGTCCCCCCAAGGCCCTCGATGAAGCCGATCAACTCGTAGCGATTCTCACTGCGTCAGCAAATACGGCACGGCAACGTGCCGCGCGCTGCTGATTGATCAGAACATTCTTCGTTCCGTGTTCGAATTCCTCTTCCTAGTTCCTAGTTTCTTCACACCGCTGTTCGGACGGGAGCCATAGGGCCGCAAGAATTGCCCGAGCAGCTGGCACCTTCCTCCACCATGCAACCGCGGTCGCGTTTGCGAAAATTCAGCCCGAAGAATGAAGATTCCACCAATGGTGAGCCCCAGGCCCCGGACGGTCACGGTGTGGCGCACTGGGCCTTGCACGCGCTCTGGGTGCATGCGTACAGGTCCACGACGATGGTCGAGCCTGTTTCGTGCTCGGCGAAGCAAGTCTGGTTGCAGGCGACCGGCTCGTTGGAAGCCCGGCACTGGTACCTGCACCAGAGCAATTCCTGGGCATCGGCTGTGGTCATGAGCGCCGTCATTTCGTCGGGGCACGAAGCGAGCTGGCAGGTCACGCAATTGCCCGACGAGTCGGGGACGCATGCGGGGCAGTACCTCGCCGTGCAGGCCAGGGCATCGACCGTGAGGGCCACGGAGGACTCGGGGACCTCGGAAGAACAGGCAGCTGCCGGCTGATCGGCGCCCTCACAGGTCGCCCGTGCGGTCAGGTAGTCCCAGCAATGTCGGGGACCGTCGGGAGCATTCTCGTGCGCGCAGTCCGCGATGGCGTTGGTGCACTCGGGCTTGTCGCTTGCGCACGAATTGCCCTTGATCGCCAGAAGACAGTTTTCGCAGTTCTCTTGGGGGCAGGCGTACGTGCCGCCTCCCGCCCCACCGTCGGGTGGTGGAGACTCGCCGTCGGAGCCGCCGGCCCCCGCGTCGCCCCCGTCCGTGGAGGTTGGCCCGGCTTCCTTGTATTCACCGTCGTTCGTGCAGCAGCCCGTGTCGCGCACGCAGCGGGCCAGCACGTCACGAAGCGTATTGCCCGTGGACGTTCCGGGGGCGGGGCACTGAGGGAAGCACGTGTCGGGATCGGCGCAATCCTTGGCGCACGTCAGCCAGGCCGCGCACCCGGGGTCCGAAGCACACTCGAGCGCTTCCCAGGCGCACACTTGATCGAAGCATTCGGTACAGGCCGTGACGGAGCCACCGTCGTGGGTGCCGGGATCCATCGGGTCGGATTCGGACAACGCCGACTCCACCTGGCACCCGAAGGCCAAGGCCGCTACCCCGATCCAGACACTCGTTCGCTTCATCCGCCTTCTCCTCGCGACGTCCCCGCGCCACTTCGGGGTCCCGTGGATGGTGATAGCACAGGTGCCAGGGTCAGCACTCCGGGCAGTTGGACTGCACACACTCCCCGTAGGTGCTCAAGGTCTCGGCGCCTTCCTGCAGGTACGGCCCGCACTTGGCGGGGCACTCGGCGTCCTCAGGGTGCGTCTGGCAATAGGATCGACACCATGTGCCCAGGACGGCAGCCGTGGACGTGCGGAAGTTATCTAGCTCATCGGCACAGACCTTCTGCTGGCAGGCGACGCAGGCCTGTGCTTCCTCGGGGATGCAGTACGCGGAGCACGTGACCGCTACGCAGTCGAACGCGGTCTGCATGAATTGTTCGAAACCATCCTGGTAGTGGACGTCCCCGGTGGCGAACTTGTCGAGCACCACCAAGAACATGCAGGCCTCCAGCGCTCGTGCTTTGCCTTCAGGCGGGGACCCCGCGGCGTTCGCCGAGGTCACTTGCTGATGGCAGGTGGCGTAGGCCGCCATGAACACGCCGCACTTGGTCGTGCCGCAAGACCCCATGGCCGAGGCGCAAGCGCTATTGGGAGCGGATTCCTTGCTGCCATCGATGCACTGCAGGCATGTGCAACTGTCTTCCGGACAGGTCCATCCGCCGTTGCCGAACTCCTCGGCATCCCCTTCCCACGCATTGCCCCCGTCCAGCGTCGGGGCCACGGCACCGTCCACAGAGTCGTAGCTGCCACCCTCGCCTCCGCCTCCGGGCAAAACGGTTCGCACGGCACAACACCCGTCCGCCGTCACGCAAGCGATCACGGAATCCTGCAACGCCCGCGCTGTCCCCGTGACATCCGTGCAACTCGCGCCCAGCGAGCTCTTGTCGACCCCCCCGAAGTCCGCCATCGGCGCGGTCTTTGCGCACGTCAACCATGTCGCACATGAGGGGTCAGCTGCACACTCCGTCGTTTGCCATGCGCAATTGTTTTCGAAACACGCAGAACATGCGGAGTTGACGTCCCCAGCGGGCCGGCTCCCGCTCATGTCGTCGTCCGAGCCCCCCATCAGCGCGGAGGTCGAGCAGCTGATCAGAGAGGCGATGCAACCGAGGGCGATGATTCCGAAGTGGCTCAGGTGACCCATACCCTCATGGCCATGCAAGATGCACGCTATGCGGACCGCGTGCGCCAACCTTCGTCCACTTGCCTCCAACCCTGCTAAGCTCCGCCTCATGGTGCGGGTCCGAAGGCTTCTCGTCGCTCCCACCCTGATCTGCCTGACAGGGACGGCGCAATGTGGCTCAACCACCGACGCCCCCCCCGGGCAAGCCCTGCTGTTCGTGGACACCGACGCCCCATCCGCTTCCCTGGCGAGCGAGCAAGGACGCGGCTTCCTCACCGAAGCGTCCGTCGACATGCTTCGGATCGACGTGTTGGGGCCTGACAACACCCTCCTCGACTCTGTGGACGTGGCGGCCCCGGACGAAGTGAACTGGCCGGTCTCCTTCGGGATGAAGGGGATTTCCGGCGCTGCGGTCTCGCGCTTGCGGCTTCGGGCATTTCGCACGCAGCGCACCCAGATCACCACCGACCCCGAGACCGGCGCCAAGGTGTTCGAGCCCGTCACCGGTCACGTCATCGATCGGGTCGTCGAGATCCCCGTGCCGAGCGAGAAAGGCGTGTTCGCTTTCCGCGTCGTGCTGCATGCCGAATGCAGGGGCCATCGCACCGACTTCACGCGTCGCACCACGTGCGTGTCGGAAGGCCGCGAGGCCGGTGGGTTCCGGGACGGGATCGAGTCCGTGCCGGCCGACCGGACGCCCGCTCGCGAGAAGCTGTGGTGGCCGAGCGACCTCGACCGTGGGTCGGGGGATGCGGGCCCCAAGGATTGCGAGAACGTGGCTTGCCCGGGGGACAGCGTCTGCATTCCGGGAGGCTTCTTCATGCTCGGCAACGCACGGGTCGTGGGCTTTGGAGCCGGCAAGGACGCCGTCCCCCCACACCCCGTCGCGATGAAACCCTTCTGCATCGACCGCTCGGAGTTCACGGTCGCACGCTACCAGAAGGCCGAGCTCGCTTGGCCGAACGACCCGGGAGCCGGAACGGTGGACCCCTACGGCAAGCAACTCTGCACCTGGTTCGACTATGCGACCGGGCTCGTGCCCGCCACTCACTCGGAGAACGCTCCCATCAACTGCATCACCCACGTCGAAGCCGCCCAAGCATGCAAGCAGGTCGGGGGGCGTTTGCCGACCGAAGCGGAGTGGGAATACGTCGCCACGGGGCTCGGTCGCGGTTCGCTCTTCCCCTGGGGGGATACGCCTCCGACGTGTGAGTCCGCCGCGCTCGAGCAGCAGGAGACTGACTTCCAGTTTGCCCCCGAGTGCGGGCAGGTGGGCATCGTGCCCGTCTCCACCCGCGAGGACGCGAAGCAAGACGTGGTTGCCGTGTGGGACAAGCTCGACCGCACTCCAGGAGCCGAGGTCTGGCACATGGGTGGCTCCCTTTCCGAGTGGACGCTCGACACCTTCACTTCGTACGGCGCGACGGAGCGCGAGTTGAACTGCTGGCAGCGCCAGGGCGTGCTGGTCCACCCGAGCTGCAAGCTGCTGGGGACCACGATGTCCATCCGGGGCGGCAACTTCATCGACCCGCTCGAGTTTGCGTACGCGGCGCTGCGCAGAGGCGACGAGCAGAAGGTATCGAGCGAGCTCATCGGCTTCCGGTGTGTCTACCCCGCAGGGGAAGAGGACCCCGTGCAATGGCTCGAGCCCGACCCTGACGACCTCGGCGGTGGCGACGCCGACGCGGGTGAGCCGGAGCGCCCCCCCGATGACGCTGGCGCGTCCGGAGGTGGCCGATGAGGCGCGGCATCCTCTGGCTTCTGCCGATGCTTGCCGCCCTCGCGTGTGGCGACGAGGACGCTCCTGCACGCCCGCAGTGGTTCGTCGTGGTCTCGACGGACGCGGTCATCCCGCTGATGGGCGACCGGCTTCTCGTGGAGTTGCTCGATCGCGATGGCGAGCTTGCCTGTCCTTCCTGTCGACGGGAAGCCGTGGTCGCGCCGCCGGACAAGTGGCCCGTGTCGTTCGGCATTGCCTCGCCGAGTGGCAGCACGGAGGTGTACGTTCGCGCGCAGCTGTACCGGGGGGATCGCCCGGGCATGTCGGTGGATTCGATGGGGGCGCTGCCGCCGCTTCGCGACGGTGTGAATCGCGTGGGCATGCACCTGTCGGCGCGCTGTCTGGGCAAGCCCGTGCAAGAGTCCGGAGCGTCCTTCCAGACGTGTGCGGAACAAGACCCGTCGACGATGGTCTCGCCGCCCATGCTTGGGGCTCCGGTGGACCGCGGACGATGTGGAGGTGCGGGAACGACGGATCTCGTTCCCGGTGAGGAGTTCCGCCGTTGCGATCCGAACGTCCCGTACGAGGGGATGGCGTGCGTGCCGGGGGGGTTGTTCTTCCTGGGCGATGCGCTCGCGCCGGTGCCTTCGAAGGACGTGCGCGCGGTGACGTACCCCGAGCGCCTGGCGGCCATCGGGACGTTCCTGATGGACCGTCGCGAGGTGACGGTGGGCGCGTACCAGAAGTACCTGCAGGACAACGCGATGCTTCCGGTGGAAGGGACGTGTCCGGAGGGACTCAGTTGCCGGGACGAGAGCGGGTCGCTGACCACGAAAAAGAAGCATTGCACCTATCGCGAGACGCCGATGACGCCCGAGGACATGGGCCTCGCGCTCAGCTGTGTGTCGTGGTTTCAGGCGCAGGCGTACTGCGTGGCTCAGGGCAAGCGGCTGCCGACGGAGGTCGAGTGGGAGTACGCGGCGAGCCACGGGGCCCGGGAGACGCGCTATCCCTGGGGGGATAGTCCGGCGCGGTGTGACAGCGCCTATGTGGCGCGTGGCGAGGCCAACTGGCGGGACGACGACCGATGTCTCGGGGTGGAGCTGGCGGGTCCGGCCCCGGCCGGGTTCCCCCACGATCGGACGACGCCGCCCTGGGTGTTTCCTTCGCACTCGACGCGCTGCGAGGACCCCATCGATCCCTCCGCGTGGCCTGATCCTAAAGAGCATTCGATTGATGCGCTGGCGGGGGGGCTGTCGGAGTGGACGATGGACCTGTTCGCGCCCTACGAGCCCACGAACCCCGGGGACCCGACCTGTTGGAAGGCGTCGACGGAAGCGTGGATCGACTTCACCGACCCGCAGACCGTGGCGTGCCGGGTGACCGATCCTGCGGCGGTCACGGACACGACGAAGCTATCCGTACGGGGTGGGTCCTGGCGTGACCCGCTGGATGCGACGTGGAGTGCGGCGCGCAACTCCGCGCCCGCGAAGCTCACGACGCCACGGCCCGAGATCGGGTTCCGGTGCGTGCGGTCGCTGTAGTGTCTCGCGTCGTTCCGAATCGCACCGGGGGCAGAAGCCCCTAGCGCAGCGCGAGCCTGCGTGGGCTGCGCCGCCCGCGCCCTTGGCTTTCATCAGCTTCTCATGCAGTTCGTCCAGCTCTCGCTGCAATTGCTTCAATGTCTTGGCGTCCGTGTACTTGGCGTCTGGTGGCGACACCGATGCCGCTGCGGGCACGTTGACTGTTGGCGCTGCGGACGCCGAAGCGGCAGCGGATGCCGACAGGTCCGATTCGCTGCTTGGTGGGGTCTTGCAGCAGCCCGTCAGCGTCACGATCCCGACAACAACGATTCCGATCAAGCTTCTCACCATGGGACTCCCTCCTGCGCGAAGGCATCAACGATCGCTCGCACGAGCGCGTCGGCATCGTCGAAGCGCTTGGCGATTTCCGCGGGGCTCAAACCCCAATCGAACCCGCCGCCCGGACCGGCAGACCAGCCAAGCGGGTCGCTCTCGATCCGTTCCTGAGCGCGGGGCTTCGCCTCCAGGCGGCGGGCTAGTCCCTCGTGCCGGAACGCGAGCGCGCCGTTGTAGCGCTCGATGCAGATGTAGCTGGTGCCTCGCTTCGATGGATCCGCACTTGGTCCCCACACCCGAACATACCCATTAGGCGCACCGCGTAAGCGGAAGGACACGTGACTCACGATCGGGTCGGGTCGGTGCTGTTGCCTTTCGACGTGCTGAAGATGAAGGCGCGCACGATGTCATCAGCCGACAGTATGAAGGGGCTCACAGTGGACCTCCCGGCGGGGCTACCCGTTCCCGCGCTTTCAATTCCTGGACCCCCCGAACCGCGAACGTGACCTGCCCAAGCGCCCCCTCGTCGTCTCGCGCCGTAGCCGACGCGAACGCGTCGAGGATTTCCCCGCAAGAATGCACCCGCACGGCTCACCCTTTCCTGCGTCCGAAGGTGCGGCACCCGGCGTCGATTACCGGGACCACCTCCAAGATGGGCACGAGGATCGCACTCTCTCTTGTCAACCTCTACGGAAAAGTGATGTCTTGCGTGAGTTCGATCGCGACCATTCGAGGAGAATCGCACTCCATCGATCCCTCCCCCTGCCCTCCATGTGTGGAGCTTGCGCGCCGTCCGGGCCGCGCGCTACGGTTCATGCCTGGTGGCCCCAGCGCGTAAGCGAGACGTCGGTGTGGAGGGAGCGCGGTATGTGCACGCGCCGCGGGCCGTGCACTTTCCGTCGGAGGAGACCGCGCCCGAAAGCAAGCGGCACTTGATGCTGCGCACGTCGCTGTTTCAGATGATCGCGCTCGATCTTGACGGGAGGTTCGCGGTCGGGTCGGACCAGTTCGTCTACTGGAACGCGCGGGACCCTGGTCGGCGTCTGGCCCCGGACGTCTTCGTTTGCACGCGCGTGAGGGACTTCGTGTTCGACTCGTGGAAGACCTGGGAGCACGGCTGTCCTGATCTCGCGGTCGAGATCGTCAGTCCGAGCGACGCTTCGGAAGACGAGTGGCGTCGGAAGCTGGAGCGATATCAGGAGGCGGGGGTGCAGGAGTTGGTTCGCTTCGATCCCGACGCGCCGCCGGGAAAGCGGCTCCGCGTGTGGGACCGGATTGCCGGGGACCTGGTGGAGCGGGAGGTGGAAGGCGAGAGCACGGCGTGCGCGGCACTGTCGCTCACGTGGGTCGTGTGGCCTGACCCGGACCTTGGTGCGATGTTGCGCTTGGCGAGGGACGCCGAGGGGGGCGAGTTGTTGCCGACCCTTGCGGAGGCCAAGAAAACGGAAGGGCGCATGCGGGTGCAGGAGACGGACCGCAGGAAGGATGCCGAGCAGCGGATTCGCGAGCTCGAGGCCGAGTTGCGCAAGTTGCGGGGGGAGGAATGAGAACCGCGTCACGTCCCCGACAACCCGCCCGTGTGCGCCTAGCCTTGAGCACGGCAACGCCGACCCATGGTAGTGGCTCTTGCTTGGCACGGCCTTGCCTGCCATGAGCTTGACTCGACGTGGTGGAGGCGCTGTGAACCGGATGTCTCGTTGTGGGTGCCGTTCCGGGTGAACCACGGTATCGTCTTGGCCCGAAGCTCATGGCCCGCCTCGTCTTCTACTTGATTGTCCTGCTCGTCGGCGCCGTCGTCGTTGGCATTCCAATCTACAAGGCGATGCGCATGCGGCGAGCCGAGAGCGAGCCGATCGCGGACGACGTCTGCGTGGCCTGCAACACGAAGAACGTGTCGATCCTCGCTCCCCGTGTGTACCGCTGCAACCAGTGCGGGTTCACGGGCGGCTCGGGGATGGCCGAGTACCAGCAGCAAATCCTACGCGAACGCGCGGCGCAAATGACGCCGCAACAGCGCTATCAGAGCGCTCTGCAGGACCTGCGTGATGCCAGGCTCGGCTTGCTCGGCGTCGAAGGGCTTCTGCAAGACGCGGCGACGTCGTCCGCCATGGACATGGTGGGAATCGGCGGCGGTCTGGAGCGTGGACAGGCCAAGCAGACCGCGCTCGGGGCCGCCATCGGTCAGATGCGTCAGGCGCAGGAAAGAATCCGCATGGCGTCGACCAAGCTTGCGACCTCGCACATGGCCCCGGAAGAAATCGGGGTCGACTTCGGGTCGGCCGCGTTCATGCTCGATGTGTCGTTCGTGGCGGACAGCTTCCTCGTCGACCTCGCCGTTCACATGCGCATCAACAAGATCCGAGAGCAATCAAGGAACATGCTGGCTGCGGTGGAGAGCGCGCTGCAACGACTCGAATCGTTGCACCAGGCCGTCTGACCTGCAGGGACCCGTTCAGTTCGTACCCTGAGGCGGATGAACCGACAGCTCCACTTTCCCGTCGTCCGTGGCTCCCACGTGCAACACGTCCCCCGCCCGCAATTCGTCGCGCAGCAGCATCTCCGCCAGGGGCGCCTCCACCAGCCGCGCGATCGCCCGCTTCACCGGACGCGCCCCGAGACTCGGGTCGTACCCCCCGCGGTCCAGCAGCACGTCAATCCCTTCCTCGCTCCACGCGATCTCCACACCCCGCGCCTCCACCAGCCGACGCGATAGTCCGTCGAGCTGGCGACGCGCCACCTCGCGCACTTCGTCCCGCGTGAGCGGCTGGAAGAAGAGGACCTCGTCGATCCGGTTGTACAGTTCCGGCGGCAGCACGTTCCTGGCCGCGGTCATCACGGCGTCCTTCACCGCCGTCGACCGCGACGCCTGCTTCTGCGAGAAACCGATGGACCGGCTCTCGGCCGCCTCTCGGGCCTCGGCCGCGCCGATGTTCGAGGTCATCACGATCACCGTGTTGGTGAAGTCGACCGTGCGACCACGCCCGTCGGTCATGCGACCCTCGTCGAAAACCTGGAGGAAAGCCTGCTGCACGTCGCGGTGGGCCTTCTCGAACTCGTCGAGGAGCAACACCTGGTAGGGGCGGCGACGCACGGCCTCGGTGAGCTGACCTCCCGACTCGTGGCCGACGTAGCCGGGGGGAGCGCCGATGAGGCGAGCGAGCGCGTGGGACTCGGCGAACTCTGACAAGTCGAGCCGGGTCATGGCGTCGGAGCCGTGGAACAGGGCGAACGCGATGGCCTTGGCGGTCTCGGTCTTGCCCACGCCCGTCGGACCGAGCAGCAGGAACGAGCCGATGGGGCGCTGGCTGCGCAGACCCGCTGCGTTGCGTCGCAGGATGGTGGCGATGCGTGAGAGGGGCTCGTCGTGGCCCACCACCTGGTCCGCAAGCAGGTGTTCGAGGGCGAGCATGCGGTCCCGATCCGTCTGCAAGAGCCGCTCGATGGGCATGTCCGCCATCTCCGAGACGACTTCCGCGACGATGGGTTCGTCCACGCTACGGTTGCCGCGCCGTCGGGCTCGGGCCCCGGCGAGGTCCAGGACGGAGAGCGCCTTTTCAGGAAGCGCCCGTCCGGGTAAGTAGCGCACGGACCAGGAGACGGCGGCGGAGACGGCTTCGGGGTCGATGGGCAAGCCGTGGTGTTCCTCGAGTCCGGCGCAGACGCCGAGCACCATGTCGACCGCCTTCTGCGGGGGTGGTTCTTCGACCTCCACGACCGTGAAACACTTGGCCAGCGCAGGGTCGGCTTCCACGAACCGCCGGTACTCTTCCAACGTGCACGTGGCGACGAGGGGCAGCTCACCGTTGGCGAGGGCGAGCTTCATCTCGCTGCTGGCTTCGCCGCCGTCGGCCTGAAAAAGCTGCGTGGCCTCGTCGACCACGAGGACGATCTTGCCGCGGGCCGCGAGGGTTTCTTTGCACATGCCGCTCACGCGCTCGGCCAGGGAGCCGCGGGCCGCCGTGCCAGCGAGCAGGTGGGTGACTGGGATCTCGAGCAGGATCCTGTCGTCGGTGCCTTCCCCCTCCGTGATGTGCTTGGCGAGCCCCCGCGCGACGGTGGTCTTCCCGACGCCGGGGGGGCCGACGAGCAGTGGGTTGTTGGCGCGACGCTTGGCGAGCACGTCGAGGGCTTGTTCCATCTCGACGTGGCGGCCGATGACGGGGTCGAGCTGATCTCGCAGGGCGGCGAGGGTCAGGTTCCGAGAAAGGGCCGTGAGGGTGGGGCAGGCCTTGGGGTCGAGCTGGAAGCGTTCCAGGGGCGTTCGGGAGATGCTGAGCTCTTGCTGTCTGCCCTTCCGGATCGCGGTTCGGTTCGGCTTGGTAGGGGTGGTCGGCGCGGGTTCGGCGGCCGGTGCGACGACTTCGGTCGTGGAGGCAGCGGCGACTGTAGGGGCCGCTGTTTTCGGGATCGGGAGCGAGGGCTGCACGGGGCCGCGCGGCGGAAACAGCGGAACGATCACCCCGGCGGAGGACCTGGATCGGGGTGGAGGCGTACGTTCAGGCAGGGCTTCCTCGGTGGGGGTTGCCTGCCGGCTGGCCCGTGCGGTGGCTTTTCGCGTGTCTTTCGCCACCGTGCGGCGGGGCTCGATCAGCCCATTGGCCACGGCGGTGGCCGCAGCGTGCAAGCGGGCCATGTCGATCCCGCTTTGCAGCAGGGCGCGGTGGGCTCCGAGTTTGCGGTTGCGGAGCAGCGCCAGCAGCAGGTGGATCGCGGTGGCTTCGCGGGCGCCGGAGTTGCGCGCGATGCTGGTGGCGTCACGCAGGACCTTGCTGATGGCGTCCTGGGAATCCTCGGTGGAAGCCCGGGCGAGGCGCATGAGCGTCTCCACATCGAGCTTCCGATCGATCAGCAGGTCCGCTGCGGGGCTGGTCCGCGAGGCGATGGCCACCAGGAGGTGGGCTGTGGTCAAGCTTTCCCGGCGCGTGTCCGCGGTCTGCTTGGCCAGCTTTCGCAGGGAGACAACCTCACTCTCGGCTGGTTCGACGGTCATGAGCCTGGGACATGTCGCAAGCCACGGGCATTCGGGCCAAGTTTGTCTCGTCCGCGAGGGTGGGGGGCTCCCATCCGGCGGGGGATGGTGTTACCGAAAGGACCATGGGCAAGGTACTGGTCACGGGTGCGAGTGGTTTCGTGGGGTCCCGTCTCGTGCGTGCGCTGGTGGAGCGCGGGGAGACGGTGCGGGTGCTGGTCCGGCCGGGCAGCTCTCTCCGCGGCCTGAAGGAACTTCCGCAGGACCGTGTCGAGGTCTGCATCGGCGACATCATGATCGAGCACGAGGTGTACCGTGCCCTTGCCGGGTGCGACCGGATGTTCCACGTAGCCGCCGTGTACAAGATGTACGCGCCCCACCCCAAGGACATCCTCGAGCCCGCGATCCTCGGGACCGAGGCCTCGCTCGATGCCGCCAGAAAGCGCGGGATCGAGAAGGTGGTGGTGACCTCGAGCGTTGCGGCGGTGGGGGTCAACGATCGCCCCGAGCCCATGGACGAACGCTGGGACTTCAACCTGAAGGACTCGGAGACCTACGTCGTGGCGAAGTGGAAGGCCGAGCAGGTGGCCCTGTCCTTCGTGGACCGAGGCCTCCCCGTGGTCGTGGTCAACCCCGCCGGCATCTTCGGACCCGGAGACTGGAAGCCCACGCCGTCGGGCGACACGATCCTGCAATACCTGAAGTGGAACTACCCGTGGGGATTCCCGACGAGCGACGGGGGAATCAACGTAGTGGACGTGGACGACGTGGTGGCGGGGCACCTCGGGGCGATGGACAAGGGAAGGGTCGGGGAGCGGTACATTCTTGGCGGAGAGAACGTGACCTTCGAGCAGATGTTCCGTTTGCTGTCCGAGCTCACGGGGCTTGTGGGTCCGGGCATGAAGGCTTCGCCGGGGTTGGCGCGCGCGCTGGGGTGGTCTCTGGAGCTGGGCGCGCGGCTGTTCGGGGGCGAGCCGCCGCTGACCTACAAGATGGCGAGGGACTACGTGGGAAGGTACGTCTGGGTTTCTTCCGACAAGGCTGGCAAGGAGCTCGGCTATGCGCCGCGACCGGCACGCCAGACGCTGCTGCGCTCGGTGAAGTGGTACCTGTACAACGGCTACCTCGAGGAGCGCGAGGAAGGGCGCTTGCTGCTCGACGTGCGGGGCTGAGGGTTCTGGGAAGCAGCCACGGAGCCCGCGAACGCCGAAGAAGGGGAAAGAACGCTCCGGTTCCTGCGCCTTGCGAAGGTTCTTTTTCGCCGTGCGCCGTCGTTTGACCGGGTGACTCTGTGGATGGAACCTGTCGCGGACTTGGTGCCGGCGCCGACCGTTTGCTATGGGAAGGGCGTGGCAGATTCGACCTGGCCTCTTCCGACGCGGGATGTCTTCGCGCACGTATGCGGGGAAATCGCGTTTGCATCGATCCTGACGGGCGCCGCTGTGGCCGTGCCGATGTCCTTGCGGGCCGCCGAGCAGGCGGGACTGGCGACAGCCTGGCTGTCCCTGGCGGGCGTGTCGGCCGCTCTGGCGCTGGCCGTCGTGTTCCTGATCCGCACGGCGACCGTGGGGGTGCAGAAGGTGCTCCCTGATCGGTCCAAGCGCGCGACGTTGTTGCTCGCGGGCTCCGTCTGGATCGTGCTTTCCACGGCGATTTTGGCTGGATTTGGCGCGGTGCTGAGCTCCGTGACCCATCACCGTGGTCTGGGTGGGACGACCTTTGCCCTCGTGGGGGTAGGGGTTGTGGCGGTCAGTGCGCTCGTCTCCTGGCGCCTCGCGCGGCTCACGGGAAAGATCGGGCAGCGCCCTGCGGTGGCCTGGTCTGCGTTCGTCGTGGCCGGTGCGGCCTTGGGGGTTCTGCTCTTTCTGGCCCTGCGAAGGGAAGGTGAGGAAGGCAATCCCGAGGCAGCTCAGGCGGTTGCCGATGCAGCGATCTTCGCGGGACTCGCCATGGGGACATCCCGCATCCGGCTGCCTTCCGCCAGGAAGCGCATCTGGGTCCCCGCGATGGTGCTGGTGCTCGTCTTGCTCGTCGGGGGGGGCATCTCGATGCTCCACCGGCTGGCTGTGGCTCCCGACGCCCGGGATCAGATCCTGATCGTGTCTCCCGCGTTGGACCTGATTGCAGAGCCGGATACCCGACCGAAGCGGCGCTCGAAGTCGAAAAAGGCCAAGGCCCCGGGCGTCGAAGCGGCCGCGGTCGACGCGCCTGTGCCGGCAGCGAGCGTGGACACGGCTTCCGCTGCGGCAGCGACCGCTTCGGTTGCCTCCCCCGCCTTGCCCCCGAAGAAGCGTGCCGAAAGGCCGGATATCGTCCTGGTCACGCTCGACACGGTGCGGGCCGATCACCTTGGTGCGTACGGTTACGAGCGGAAGACGTCGCCCCATCTCGACGCGCTCGCAGCGAGCTCGGTCGTGTTTGAGCGTGCCTATGCGGCGGGGCCGGAGACCCGGACCGCCCTCGCGCCCCTCGCCACCTGCAAGCACTTGGTCGAGAGCGTACGCGACACGCGGGCGTGGCCGACGTTGCTGCGAGCGAACGAGACTGTGGCCGAGCGCTTGCGCGCGGGGGGCTATGCGACCGCGGCGGTGTCGTCGTTCCAGTGGCTCTCCAAGGAGCGGGGGTTCGATCAGGGCTTCGACGTTTTCGACGAGGCGCCGTTCAAGCGGGTTCGGCCGGAGAAGGACGCGACGGGCGCCCATGCGGTGGCGCAGGCGCTGGCCGCCTACGATCAGCTGGCAGCGCAGGACAAGCCCTTGTTCTTGTGGGTACACCTCTTCGATGCGCACGAGACGTACCTGCGACACGAGAAGTTCGATTTCGGGACGCGGGACGTGGATCGCTACGATAGCGAGATCGCGTATCTCGACGACGAGCTGTCGCGGTTGATCGGGCACGTGGGCAAGGGCGCTCGGGGGGCGAAGACCACCTGGATCGTGCACGGTTCGCACGGGGAGGCGTTTGGGGAGCACGGATTCCGGGGTCATCCCCCGAAGCTGTTCGAGGAGGTGGTCCGCGTGCCGCTGTTCGTGCGGGTTCCCGAGGTTCCGGCGCGACGGGTGACCGACGCGGTGGTCAGTGTGCTGGATGTTCCGGCGACGGTGCTGTCGCTTGCGCTGGGGGAATCGAAGGGGTGCTCGGGAGTGTCGTTGTTGGACCTGGTCGAGGGGACGACCACGGAGGTAGCGGGGCGTCCGATGGTGCTGGTGGCCTACGACGGGCTGCACGGGCAGGCTCCTGCCTACGGCTGGCTCGACACCCGGGTGAAGTACGTGCTGTACGCGTGGCGCGAGGGGGAGAAGACGCGCCTTTTCGACTTGCGTGCGGACCCAGGTGAGGCGAAGGATTTGCAGGAAGAACGGCCTGACCAGGCCATCATGCTTCGGAAGCAGCTAGACACGCACCTGCGGGATCGGGTGAAGAGGGTCGACGCCGCCGAGCCTTGATCGAACCTAGGCCCAAACCAAGGGCTCCGCGCTCACCGCGGCTCACCCCAAAACGCCTCGCCTTCAGCTCGGATAGTCCCAAACCCAAGCACGTTCTTCGAACAGTGCTTGATTTGGGACCAGGATAGGGAACACCGGAACACGGGATTTCGGAACGCAGAAATGAGTCGCGACAGGCCCTCTGAGAGGGCTCACCGCTCCGCCCACGGTGTCACAGCTCATAGCTCGCAGCTCATCGCTGCTAGCTCTGTTGACGAACGAGAATCAGCCATTATTAGGGTTAGGTCTCCGAATTCCCCACACGCTCGCCCCGGTGCGAGCAAAACGAGGTGACTGAAATGCGAAACGTCATGTCCCACCCCGCAGCCTACGGGCGATCTCTCGCCTCGGATGACGTGCAGGCGCGGTTGGCGTTCCTCAAGAAGGTATACGGTCTGCTGACCCTCACGGTCGTCACGGCCATGGGGGGCGCCTTCGCCTCCCTGTACTTCGGCGCCAGCACGTCCCAGTTGGCGGTCACGACGTCCTCCGGCGCACAGGTCGTGGTCCCGCCCCTCGTGGCGTTCTTTGGCAATCACTGGATTATCGGCGGGTTGCTGTTCCTCGGCTCCGTGCTCGGCGCGTCCTTCGTGCGCCGCAAGCCGGGTATCAACGTCGTGGCCCTGTTCGGCATGGGTTTCATGAGCGGCCTGATGGCGGGGCCTGCGGTCTTCGTGGCCCAGCTTGCCGCCACCGACGGCACCGCGCTCACGCTCAACCCTGTGCGCGACGCGTTCCTCCTGGCCGTGGCTGGCTTCACCGGGCTGACCCTCTACGCCCTGGTCAGCAAGAGGGATTTCTCGTTCCTTCGCGGCTTTTTGTCGATTGGCCTGTGGGTCGTCTTGGGGGCCGTCGTTCTCGGGTTCTTCGTGCAGTCGAGCGTGTTCAGCCTGGCGGTGGCCAGCGGAGGCGTGCTGCTGTTCGGTGGCTTCATCCTGTACGATACCTCCCGCATGCTCCGGTCCCCGGAAGACCGCATGGACCCGGTGGGTGCGACCATCTCCCTGTTCCTGAGCTTCCTGAACATGTTCCTGTTCCTGCTGCGCATCTTCACCGGCGGACGGGAGTGACCTCTGCCCGTTTCTCCTCCCTCTTTCCCCCCCTGGAGTCTTCATGAACCAACAGCTCAACGACTACGAGCGCGCCGTCGCCAACGCCATCCTCAGCGTGGATACCCTCTGGGGCGGCGACGTGGCCTGCCGCTCCGGAACGGGTCGCGTGATCGCCGACTCCTATTTTTCCGGTAAGGAGCTGCCGGAAGCCTATGGGGGTGAGGACGCCGACGCGGTTCGCAAGTCCGGCGGCGTGTCGGCCAAGGAGCCCGACCGAAAGGCGATTGCATCGTACATCGCGCGGGTCCAGCCGGCCGTGCACCTCGACGCCATGGAGCGCAGATCCCAGGATTTCGATCCGCTTCGCAAGGAGGTGGTGCACGGGCTGGTGAACGCCTTGCGTGTTGAGCTGGACCTAGCGCTCGAGCGTATCGGCGAGGGGCCCAAGGTGCCATACGAGCGGTGCGTGGTGGCGGCGATGGGGGAGCCGGCCACCGAGGCGGACACGAAGGACGATCTCGAGCGGGTGCGCGGTCTGCTGGGCGAGCTCGGGGAGAAGGTGCCTGCCGGGGACGATGGCTTGACGGAAGCGGTGGACGCATTTCGCAAGCGGACATGGATCGGGCACGAAGGGATTGCGAAGGCGAGCACGCGGGTGATCGCCCATCTCGAGGAGATGGTGCAGAAGAACTTCGTGCCGCACCTGCCCGAGGAGCTGCGGTCGGTGCCGCGTGCGAACGTGGCTTTCCAGCTCATCGAGGACGCCTGGTTTTCCGGGTCGATGAACTACATCGGTCAGGAGCGCCTTGCGGACGGCACGCCCGCCTACGAGGCGGAGTACGAAATCAACGCGAAGATCGAGAAGTCTCAGGCGGAGTTCCTGCACCTCGTGGCCCACGAGGTCGTCCCCGGCCACGTCACCACGTTCGCCTACTTGCAGAACCTCTACCATCGCGGTCTGGCGGGGTTCGAGGCCACGATCCTGACCATGAACACGAGGTTCTCGACGCTCGCGGAAGGGATTGCGAACGCCGGCTTGCTGATCGCCTATGGGGTGCGGTCGGCGGACGAGCTTCCCACCCCGGAGATGCGGCTCGGGGTAGCGCTTTCTCAGCTCGAGGACGCGGCCAAGAACAACGCGTCCTACTATACCTACGTGGACAAGATGCCCGCCGACGAGATCAAGAAGCGCTTGCGTTCGCGCTGCATGGCCACCCCGGAGCGGGCGAACAAGCTGACGGACGCATGGGCGCAGCATCCCCTGATGGGGCGCGCCTACATGCCCTCGTACCGGTACGGCACAGAGCTCGTGCTCTCGCTGCTGCGGGAGCATGGGGCTGCGAAGATGATTCCGATCCTGTACGGGGCCCGCGGCGTCTGCGATTGCGTGACAGTGCGCAAGCTCGCGCAGGCTTGAGGTCGGTCTACACGGGGCTAGCCGCCAAGCGCCACGCGAATCGCCTCTCCCGCCGCACACGCTACGCTGAACACGCAGGGCAACCGCTCGGTTGAGCATGCACCTGCTGCTTCCTGCGGGCGAACGCGGACGCAACCCACCTGATTCGCGACTGTCGCAAGGTGGTCCCCCGCGTCGCGACAGTGCCTCCGGAGCAACTCGAGCAACGCAGCCTGCGCTTCCCTGTCGTCGGCTCGGCCCTCCCACGTCCTCATGTCAACGAGCGGGCGCCCCACAGACGCGAAGACGGCGAGCGGGAGCGTGGCGCAAGTCAGTCCAACCTCGTCTGACCCGAGCCTCATTTCTCCCGATCCGTCGAACCTTGTCGCATCGAAGCGAAAACCATAGGGCAGTCCTCGGGTGCGGTTCCTTCGCCAGATTCGTTCGCACATCGCGGAGACATTCGCCCGGGCCTCGGGATCCAAGGGCGGCACGACGAACGCGTAGGTGTCGAAGTCCTGGTCGTTGATTAGACGGTGGTGGAAGGCGAGATGCAGGAGATGCGCGACGCCCTTGCTGTCTGCGTATAGCAACCCGGCGTGCCAATGGTCCATGTGCGAGACGGCGACCGCAACCATGTCATCCGCTACGAACGGCGCGACGTGCTGCCGGCGGAGCCAGATGGGATTCGTCATCGCAAGTCTCCGAACAACCGCTCAATCCTCCCCTCGTTCATCCCCTTGCGCCGGCACCAATCGCGTGCGCGGCTCAGCAGCGGTTCCCACTCCTCTAATTGTTCGCGGGTCTGCAGTGTGATGGAGAGAAAGCCGAGCAGGCAGGTCGCGTCGAGGGTGTCCGGGTCGACCTCTTGAAGCACGATATCCACCTCGGCGAATCGCTCGTCGAGGATCAGGTCGTCGAGGTAGTCGTAGATCCTCGTAAGCGCCTTGCGCGACATGCCCTGGCTGACCAACTGATGGACGTTCGCGAACACTTCGCGTCGTCGCAGAGCCCGCATCTCCTCTTTCGCAACCCGCGCCTCCTCCAGGCGCAAGCACTTACTGCGGCAAATCGTAGGACTCGAGAACGCCGGCTCGGTCACGGTTCGGCCCCTTCGAAGAGAGGCTCCTCTTCCACACCGTCGCAGTAGTTGAGCCAAAGCTCGCCGAGGGACATGACCTCCCGTCGTTCAGCGAACCACCTGGCCTCCTTGATGCACCGAACCTTCGTCCCCTCCTCTACCGAACGCGTCACGACAGACACCTCCTCGGGCTGCATTTCGTTGATGACGAGGGGGCTGTGGGTGGCCACCACAATCTGGGGCCCGTTCGCGGCTTCGGCGATTCTGCGCAGCATGCGCATGACCTCGCGGATGCGCGCTGGGTGCAGGCCGGTCTCGGGCTCCTCGATGAGGAGGACCGGCGAGGGATGAACATGCTGGAGGGCGGCGTAGGCGAGGAAGTACAGAATCCCTTCGCTGACTTGTGCGGCCGGAATCCGCTGTCCGGAAACCAGCTCGAGCTCGATTTCCTTTTCGATGTTCGACACGGCGTTCAAGCGCAGCCGCTTCACGGCGGGAAAGAGGCTCGCGAGGGCATCGGAGATCTCGTAGAAGGATCGGTCCCCTGTGTTGAGGATCGCGTCGTAAATCCCGGGGAGACCTGCACCGCGGTTCTGGAGGAAGTGGATGTGCTCGGCGTCTGGAAGGAGCTTGCTGCGGTTTCGAAGCTGAGGGGGATCGAAGTCCACGATCACGGCGTTCTCGATCTCCGCAGCGATCTCCGGGTGAGATCTTCGAAGCCCTCTTCCGTCCAGTTGACGGAACCCCGCCGGAAGCCGTTCGATCCATTCCTTCTGGTTGTGCTCGATGGAATAGGAGCCGCGCGCTGTGTCGAGGCGGATTCGGCCACCTGGTTCGCCCATGGCCGAGTGGGTGTTGCCCTTCCCAGGGGCTGCACGGGTCGCCTCGACGATCGTTCGGAGGATGAGACTCTTTCCGCTGTCGTTCGGCCCGATCAGCGCGTGGAGCTTGGTCAAGCTGAAGTCTGTCGAGCGAAGGCAGGCGATCTGTTCAATGTGTACGTGGTTGATCACGGAAAGCTCCCGCATCCAAGGTACGGGGCTCCGTGGAGTGGGTCAACGCTTGCGCTCATTCGGCGACTCGACCCGAAACCTTCATCGAGGCGTTTTCGGACCGGAGGAAGGCGATGAGCCGGGTGACGGTGCGCAAGCTCGCGCAGGCGTGAGGCCGGTCTACTCGGGGTGAAGCTTCACGACCGCGCCGATGGCGGCCGCCTCCCTCGCAAGAGTGCGTGCCTTGTTCGCGTCGAACACCCCAACGACGGAAGGTATGCCGTCGACCATGTCCTTCAGCTCTTTGTTCCCAAGCCCGGTCGCGTCCCGCAGGACCTTGATGGCATGGATCTTCTTGTTGCCCGGCGTGCTTTCGAGCACCACGCGCAGCATCCCGGACGTGCCGGCGGTGGCGAGGCGGGAGCGACAGGAGGACACCAGGGTATCGCAGGTTGGGCGCGCCGGGAGCACGGCCGTGTTGGCCCAACCTTCTTGACAGCGATGGTTCGACGTGGCGCCATGGGGGGGGCCCATGCGTAGTGCTGTCGCACTGGACGGCGGCGCACGGGGCTAGGAGGCCATGATGCGGAAGTACTTTGTTTCGAGGATGGGGGCGTGGGTGGTGACCGCGGTTGCGCTTGCGTTCGTGACGCCGTTGGTGGCGAGCGCGCAACCTGGGCCGCCGCCTGGCGCGAAGGAGCGCCGCGAGGAGCGCCGCGAGGAGCGCAAGGAGCGGAGGGAGGATCGCCGCGAAAAGCGCGAGGAGGCGCGTGAGGAGATCCGTGAGGAACGCAAGGACCTTCGGGAAGCGCGCAAGGATCTCGCTGAAGCGCGCCATGAGGGAGCGTCGCCAGAAGAATTGCGGGCACGGGCGCGCGATGTCGTGGAGGCGCGCAAGGATCTCAACACCGCGCAACGCAAGGCGAGGGATGCGGCCAAGGGCCAGATCAAGGCTCGGATCGAGCGAGCGAAGGGTAACGTGAACAAGGCAGCGCTCACGGCAGAGCTTCGCCGCCACGCGCGTACCACCGCCAGGCTTGCCCGCGCTCGCGAGGTCGCTGAGCAGGCCAACCAGACGGCGGCGGTCGAGCGCATCGATGGGCTGATGGCGAAAGAGAAGGCGAGGCACAACCGGTGGTTGGACAACAACGCGCCAGTGAAGTGAGGGTCAACATGAAGCCGTTCAACCGTGTGTGGGTCGTCGCCCTGGCCGTGGCCGCGTTCGCTGTGTCGACGGGGTGCGACAAGCCGAAGGAAAGCACCCCGACGTCGAAGCCGACCGAGCCGGCTGCGTCTGTTGCCGCTGCGACTGCCGCTGCACCGATCGCTCTGTCCGACGACGATGTCCCGGTGGCCGAGGACTTCATCGAGGAAGCCACCAAGGAGATCGACAAGGACAACCTCAACGCGAAGCTCGACGACATCGAGAAGGAGATCGGCGCCGAATAGGCGTCGCTCCCCAATCCTCCCCAGCTCGTCGGATCCTTTTCTCCAGCCCACTACGGGTCCCGAAGGCGCCACGCACTGGGCGCCTGCATGAGCGCCAGATAAGGCGGTGCGAAGGCCAGCGCGTAGGCAATGAGGGCGGGGTCGTCGCGGCCGTGAAGGGCCAGCAAGACGAAGAAGAAGAGCGCTGCGGGCACGCGCGTGAGCAAGTCACGAGGATGAATGCGTTTCCGCGTGCGCCGGTGCAGGGCCCAACCCGTCAACCCCAGGGACACACACCACGCCACAGCCACCGCGGGCCAGGGCGGCAAGGGGGCGTTTACCCAGCGAAACAGCACCCACCAGGCCCCCAGCAGCAAAACGTGCGTCCCCGCGGGAGCCACGACCCATGTGAGCGCGTCCCAGCGCGCGGACCGCCGCGCTTCGGCCTGTTGGAACACGACCATGCACAGGGACGCATAGAACGTCCAACCGAGGATCCCGATCGGCGGAACCTCGAACAGGCCCGGCTCCGTCCAGGTCCACAGGCCACTGCGCACGCACACCGGCTCGATGAGCGACGCGTCGGCCCACACCAGCGCGCCGCCGACCAGGGGAACCGCGCGATGACCCGGCGGCAGCAGCGAGCGTGCGAGCTCCCACGAAGAGTGAATGACCACCGGCCAGATCAAGAGCACGGCGAGCGGCACCTGGTCCACGAACACGCTCCACCCTGGGGCGTAGTGGTAGAACCCGTAGGCGCGAATCACGCTGTCCTCGACCAGGAAGCTGGCGACCGTCAGCAAGGCGAGGCGTCGGAGGAACGCGCCTGGCGCGGGGCCGAAACCTGCTCGCACGGCCACGAAGGTCAGCACGATGGCGTAGGCGGTGAGCTCGAGGACGATCACGCGTTCACCCCGGGGAGCCCGGCCAGGATCCAGAGGTGATAGCCGAGAAGCAGCCCCGCACCGAGCCACGTCAGGCGAATGCAATCCTGCGACGTGATGCCCCTTCGATGTGCTCGCTTGTACAGCACCCATTGCAGCAGCGGCGCCAGCACCATGACCACCATGCGCCACGGGACATGGCCCATCGCGTACCCACCGATCAGCAGAGCCGACGACGCGAGCAGGAGTCCGTCGATGATGCGCAAGGAAACGGCTTCCCCGTGGACGACAGGATAAGTGCGCACCCCCGCGATGGCATCTCCTTGGGCGTCGCGCAGGTCGTAGATGACCTCGTAGCTGATCTCGAACAGGAAGAAGAACGCAGCGGCGAGCAGGAGGGTGGTGAGGGAAATGCCGTCCGCGAGCCGGCTTGGGTCGAGCCCCCAGCCCACGGTGGCGAGCGGGTAGCCGAACACGGTGATCAGGAAGCCCGTGGCCGACGCGGTGTTTTTCCAGAAGTACAGCGGCTTGATGCGGCCGACCCAGGGGATGAGGGGCCAGTTGTAGGCGAAGCCGAGCGCATGGTAGCTGACGCGAAGGGGCGTGAGGTTCGGCTCGAACCTGTGGGTCAGCACCATCGAACCGACGAGAAGTCCGAGGCCGACGGCGAAGACCGCGCGGCGATGGCGGGCCACGAACGCGGTGCCTCGGATTTGGTTTGCCCGGTCCTCTTCGAGGTCGACGATGCGGTTGAGCAGGTTGACGACGAACCAGTCGGTGGCGCAGACGAGGGCCAGGAGCCACGGGTGGTGGCCGGTGAAGAGCCAGCCGAAGGTGAGGGTGCCGAGGGCCGCGATGGCGACGATGTGGAGGCGTCCGATACTGACGGCCGTGGCCAATGTGCCCGAAGCGGACATGGGGTGTGGCATAGACCGTCTTTCGGAAGGAAGGAACGATTCGGTCGGGCCGGTGGGTTGGGAGGGGGAGCCTCGGGGCATGATATGCTAGGCGTTTCAGCATGGCCGACACCCCCAAGAGGTTTGCCCTTGGTCGATGAAGACCGAGACCCCATCGAGAGGGGCGACGTCATTGACGGACGCTTCCGGGTGGAGCGTGTGCTGGGTCGTGGCGGGATGGGGGTGGTTGTCAAGGCTCTGCACCTGCAGTTGCAAGAGCACGTGGCGATCAAGCTGCTGCGGCCCGAAGCCGCGCAGGACGAGCTTTCCCGGGCGCGCTTCCTGCGTGAGGCTCGGGCTTCCGCGCGATTGCGGAGCGAGCACGTGGTTCGGTTGATGGATTTCGGCCTGCACGAGAGCGGCTCGCCCATCCTCGTCATGGAGTACCTCGACGGCTCGGACCTCGGGTCGTTGCTTGCGACGGGGCCGCTGTCCGTGGACGACACGGTCGAGTACATGCTGCAAGCGGCGGAAGGAATCGCGGAGGCGCACGCCCATGGGTTGGTCCATCGCGACCTGAAGCCGGGCAACCTCTTCGTGACGCGCACCACCGATGGCTCGAAGCTGGTGAAGGTGCTCGACTTCGGCGTTTCCAAGCTCTCTACCGCCGTCGATGACGCGTCGATGGCCGCGGGGCTCACGGACGCGAAGTCGGTGGTCGGGTCCCCCGGGTACATGTCTCCCGAGCAGCTCTCAGGTGACTCCACCGACGTTCGAACCGACGTCTGGGCTCTTGGGGTGATCGTGTTCGAGTGCCTGACGGGATGTCCGCCATTCGAGGGGCGAACGGTGCCGCAGCTGTTCTCTGCGATTCTGGACAAGGCTCCGGCTCGGCTCGACGAGTACCGCGAGCACCTCCCGGCGTGCCTGCAGGACCTGGTGGATAGCTGCCTGAAGAAGAACGCGAAGGAGCGGTGCCCCACGGCGGCTTCGTTCGCAGAAGCGCTCGTGCAGGCTGCCCCGACCCCTCATCGGCAGCTTCGTGTCGAACGCATCGCGCGTCTCGTCAGCGTGGCGGGGGAGCCGGATGCAGCCCGCGTCACCATGAGCAGTCTTCCCCCGGACGGGCCCATTCCCGCTTGGAGTCGGAAGCGATCGGCTGCCAGCGTGTCGCGCAGACTTCTGTGGGGCGCAGCGTTCGGGGTTGTCGTGATCGCAGGCATGAGCCTGCTCATGTGGACCCAGGTCCGGGCACCGAGCCCCGGCCAGTCCGAAGTGGTTGCCGCCTCCGCTCCTGCGCGGATGACGATCGCCTCGGCGTCGTCCCTCGTCCCCTCCGCCTCTTCCCCGGATCCTGCACGGCACGCGGGAGTCGAGCCCCAACCGGTCGTGGCCGCTTCGTCGGCGTCCGCTTCGGCGCCCGCTTTGTCGACCGCCGTGGTGCTTCCGACCCGGCCGCGGGGCGCAACTCGACCGCCTTCGCCGAAACAGACACGCAAGTCCGACCCGCTGGATGGGTGGGAACCCTTGGAGCAGCAGCCATGACGGACCGTTCGCGTAGGTTCCGCCCCGCTCGTTCGGGCATCGCCATGGCGGTCATGGTGGTGGCTGCGACCGCATCACGGACCGCCCCTTGCCAGGAGCCGAGCGTCGACGATCGAACGATGGCAGAGGCGCTGTTCCGGTCGGGCCGCGAGCTGATGGAGGAAGGACGGTATTCGGATGCGTGCCGCAAGCTCGAGCAGAGCCAGCTTCTCGTGCGTGCCGCGGGTACGCTGATCAACCTCGCGGTGTGTCACGAGAAGGAGGGCAAGGTCGCGACGGCATGGGTGGAGTACCAGGAGTCCTTGAGCATCTCGATTCGGATGAACCGTCCCGATCGCGAGCAGGTTGCGCGCGAACGCATGGAAGCCCTCGAGCCTCTCATCCCGCACCTTCGCATCGACGTGCCGGCGGAGGCGCGTGTCGAAGGGTTGGTCATCACGCGTGGTGAGACGGACATCCCCGACGTGAGCTGGGCTGTCCGACTTCCGATGGACCCGGGGACGTACGAGCTTCGCGCCACGGCACCGGGGCATGTGCCGTGGTCGACGCAGGTCAGCCTGCAGCAGGGCAGGGACGAGGTTGTTACGGTCCCTCGGCTTTCGCCCACCGCTCCACCAGCGCCGGCAAGGCCTTTGCCGGTCGCCCCGCAGCCCGTCGCAGTGAGCCAACCCGTGCGATCTGCCCCCACGACGGAGCGGGTCGAGAGGGACGAAAGTGCCCATGCAGGGTGGCGCACGGCGGGGTGGGCCGGATGCGGGGTTGGCGTCGCGCTGGCGGCGGTCGGTGGGTACTACGGCGTACGCGCGCTGCAACGCCGATCGGAGAGCGACTCGTACTGCACGGATCGCGGGTGCTACGTGGAAGGTGTCGAGCTGAACGACGAGGCTCGAGACATGGCCGTGCGCAGCAACGTGTTCCTCGCGGCAGGCGCGGTGCTCGCGAGCGCCGGGACGGTGGTGCTTCTTGCTCTCCCGTCCCATCGGGAAGGACGAACCGAGGAGGCATCTCGGGTGAGTCTCACGGCGTCGCCGGGCGGCGTGAGCGCCGCGGTCCAACTGGCGTGGTGAGGCTCACCGAATTCGCAGAACGCTTCGCAGCCCGTAGTGTGAGGAAGGCGGGACCGCGACGCTGCCGCCCTCGACGGGAATGGACATGACGAGGTCTTGGAAGGTTCGTTGGGTTCCGACCACGTTGCTCTTCGCGATCCCTCGCAGCAGCAGGTGATCCGTCCACAGGCTTGCGGCGGTGCGCCCTTCGAGATTGCGTAGGGGGTTGTCCCCGCACTCGAGGCATTGCCACGTGTAGTCGTGGGCGATTCCCAGACCGAAGTGCAGGAGCAAGTCGGTCAGGACCTCCGGGCCGAACGGGTCGATGGGCGGCTCGCAGGCCGGACAGGGTTGGCTCGTCTCCAGCGATCCTGCCACGACCGCCGGCCGTGGTCCGGATCGTCGCCTCACGAGCTCCTCCACCTGCTTGGCCTGCAGCAAAGCCTCGTGGGTCCACGGGCTCGTGCCTTCCGACCCTGCCCCGTAGGGTCCCAAGTACGGGAAGTTGGCAGCGCGCTCCGGCGTGCTGAGCTGTGTGCAATAGACGTCTACCGCCTGCTCGCTCGGCAGGTCGACGGTGGCCTTCGTGACCGACGCGCGCCAAACCCAGCTGGGCAACACGACATGCTCCACGTCCCTGATGGGAAGCCGTGACAGGA
Organism: uncultured Polyangiaceae bacterium; assembly: GCA_964488865.1. Classification (GTDB taxonomy): domain Bacteria; phylum Myxococcota_A; class Polyangia; order Polyangiales; family Polyangiaceae; genus MWCO01. The sequence continues at coordinate 124,626 of CAZAWR010000002.1, forward strand.
GCATGACGCCCGACTTGCCCTCGAAGGCCATGCCCGCGGCGGGGTCCGTCGTGCACAGCTCTTCCACGCGGTCCAGCGGCGACCCGTCGAGCATGGAGAACACGAGGCACATGACGCAACGTTGCTGAGGCGCGGGCTTGGTGAGGGCGCTGAGCAAGGGCAGCAGGCACTTATCCGCCATGCAGGCGGTGGAGTCGATGCCGCCATCCCTGCCGTTGCCTCCGGTGCAATGAACGCCAAGGCACTCCAGTACTTCGTCGACGACCTCCAGCGAGTCCTCCCCCTCGCAGGGGGGGGCGGTGGGAGGATCCGGGACGGTCCCGTCGGGACGACGCGGGTCATCGATCGGCGTGTCGAGGTCCGTGTCGGCCCAGGCGACGTTGAACCCGGCCTCGCGGCTCGCCTCCTCGATGGCTCGCTTGTCGTCATCCGACATGACGAAGCCGAGGCACAGGATGTCCGTGTCGGCGCCGGCCACGATCGGTCCCAGCTGCTCGGCGCGGACCTGGTAGTAGGGATAGTCGGCCCCCGAGAGGGTCGTGTGCAGCACCGACACCGACACCGACACGTCCTGGGCGGCCCCGTCCCCGCACAGCGTCCACACGCCGTCGTCATCCGACTCCCGGCAGTCGACGAGCTCGGGCGGGAAGGCCGGGTCGCTGACCCGTCCCACCGCGAAGACACTGAAGGCTTCCTGGCTCGTCCACGCGCGCTGGGCGACGGCGAGCCATGGTGGGGGTTCGGTGCCGGGTCCTTCGGCCTCCCAGGAGGAATCCAGCGCTCCGAAGGTCTGCACCGAGCTCGGGTAGTAGAAACTCATGTACCCCTTCGAGTCCACGTTGAACACGCCCGCACCCCCCTGCGCCGCCACGCCGCCGAACTCGAGCTCCGCCAGCGTCTTCACACCCAGCCCCGGGGGCCATTCGGCCATGTCCGGCTGGTACACGTCCAGCCGGTCGACTCCGTCGAGCACATGCACGAACCGCACGAGCGCGGACGATGCGATGGCGGGGCTCTCGGGCAAGGCGAACAACGCGCCGACGTCCCCTGACGACGCATGAATCACGGTCGTGACCCCGTCGGACAGGTCGATGGACGAGACCTCTACGATCGGTGCGGCTTGGCAACCCTCGTCGGACGATGCGATCACCTTGAGGTCGACGTCGCCTGTGGGCAGGGCCCGGGGAGCGGTGACTTGCTTGTACCCCACACCGACGGGGCATTCGCTGCCAAGGCCCCGCGTGATGGGACGGCCCGGCCAGGACCCAACCCCCGCGGCCCTGACGCACAAGTCGACCCGCTCGAAGCCTGGTACGGCGTTGACGAAACGCACGGCCGCGCCTCCCGCCTCCTCGAACGTGCACCCAGCAGGTTGGGCGTCCGTTCCGCCCTCGGTTGCGTACAGCGACGGGTCGACGTAGCGTTTGTCGATTCCGCCGACGCACTGGCACCCGGTCGCTCCCAGGCAAGGCACGAGGGCCGAGAAGAACAGGGCGAGGATGCGCGAGCCGCTCCCTTTGCGACCTGCAAGGTCGGGCACGCTGGAGCAGCGCATCTCACATCCCACGGTCCACATCACAACTCTGACCACGTTACCACAGGACTCCGGAGTGGAGCAGGCCGCCATCGAGGAGATCCCACGTGCAGGTTCGAGCCCGAACCGGGAAAACCACTTCGGGCACGCAGCACTACGGGACCACGAAGTCCCTCACCACGGCCATGTGCTGCATCTGCGTTGCAGCGGAGTCTTCCTCCAGGACCGGGGGCACGTCGCTCAAGGGCGTGTACACGCGGCTATCGAACACCAGGCCGTTGGGGAAGCTCTGGGCCTCTATCCATGTAGGGACAGTCAAGGCGTGAAGCTCGGGACTGCCGACCACCCAGTCGTAGGGGCTGTTGCGGTACGCGTTCGTGTTCCCATTGTCGTCCTGATCGACGGGGTAGGGGCCATCGGTCACGAACCTTGCGGACAGCACGTTCACGCAACCTTCGTTGCGGGTGCCGGTGTTGAAGTCACCCCCGAACACGACGAGCTGTCCTTCCGGGATCTGCGCCTGGACGTAGGCGATCAGGGCATTGGCTTCCTTGGTTCGGGGTCCGCTCTGGCCGGTGAGAAAGTGCACGCTGATGGCCCAAAGGTCGGCTGGCCCCGGCAGATCGATCCGGGCCCATACGAAGTCCCGGTTGCTGACCTCGGGGTCGTCCCATTCCCCCGATGCCAGGATGGGATAGCGACTGATGACGCCGTTGGGGATCTGTCCTCCCTCGCGTGCATAGGAGAAGCCGGGGCCGAAGGTGGTGTCGACGAAGGATTGCAGGTCGGCTGGCGTGTTGGAGCCGTAGTTGAACTCTTGGATGAGCACGACGTCGGGCTTCAGCGCTTGCAGGATGCGTTTGCCGTGTCCCGGGTCGTAGGACTGGAGGTTGCCGCTCGAGAGGTTGGCGGCCACGATGCGCAGGTCCGTGGGGCCTGTGACCGGTGCCCCGGCCGCTCCGGCGCTTCCCGACGTGCCGGCGGACCCTGCCGTGCCGGCGGAGCCACTCGCACCGCTACCTGCGGTCCCGCCCGCGCTACCGGATCCACCTGACCCAGCGGACCCAGCGGACCCAGCGGACCCAGCGGACCCAGCGGACCCAGCGCTCGCGCCCGCGGAACCCGATGCGCCTCCCGTGCCCGATGCGCCTCCCGCGCCACCCCCTGACACGCCGCCGGTTGCACCCGAACCTGCCGTGCCCCCCGACCCCGCCACGCCGCCGGTTCCCCCGCTCTCCCCGCTTCCCCCCGCGCCGCCCACCGGTCCCTCGTCACTCCCGCACGCGCTGACGAGCACGACGGCAACGACGGAAACCAAAGAACCGACAAAGATTCGCATGCAATCACACCCTTGCCGCAGCCTTCGATTCCGTCAAGTCCAACACGCTTCTCGCGTGCGCCGATCGTCTGCCGCGTCGTGCTACGTTTCTCCCGCGCCATGGGCTCACGTTTCCGAACCTCACCTGTCTGCAAAGGCATCTCAGCCACTTGCCTGTTCGCTCCGGTGCTGCTGACTGTCGCCGCGCAAGCGCAGGAAGGCGCAGCCGTGCATGTCTTCGAGCCCACGGGACCGGGCGACCGATTCCGTGCCGTGCCCGACGCCACCGTTCACGGTGACCTCGAGCCCTGGGTCGGCTGGTCCTGGGACTACGCCTACAAGCCCCGAGGCCTTTCCGATCGCGACGAGGGGAGCGGCCTGTTCGGTGGTGCCGAGTTGTTCACGCATCTCGGGGCGTCGCTCGCGCTCTGGGACCGCGTCTCCTTCGACCTCGCCCAACCGCTGCGTGTCGCGTCCACCCAGGCCATGTCCGACGAAGGCGGCTTCAGCTTCGTGGATACGCGCGTCGGCGGCCGAGGCACGGTTTGGTCTACCCCAAGCCAAAACCTTGCGGTCGGAGCGGGCCTGTCGCTCTGGGTTCCCACCGGAAGCGAATTGGAGGGGACCGGTGATGGAACGAGCCGGCTGCACCTTCGCGCCATCGTCAGCGGCGAGCACGAAGGCGTGGACTTCACCACGTCCCTGGGGTGGTTGATGCGCAAGAAGGCGGACGTGGGCAACCTCACGGTGGGACCTGCCGTGACGTTCGGCGCCGGGGCGGCCGTGCCTCTCGCGGACGGCCTCGTTCACGTCGGACCCGAGATCTTCGGCCATGTCGTGACGCCCAACGACGAGATCGACACCGGCTTCTCGCGCTCGATGCCCATCGAGGGGCTCGCAACGGCCCGCGTGCGTGTGGGATCCTTCTTGATCGGAGGGGTGCTGGGGACGGGATTGACCACCACACCCGGCACCGCACGCCTTCGTGCCGAATTGAGCCTCGCGACCATCCCGTCGTTCGCCGCGGACCCGCCAGACTCGGATGGGGACGGCATCCGCGACGACCGCGACGCGTGTCCCAAGGTGCCGGGCGTTGTCCACCCCGACCCGAGTCGCCATGGCTGTCCGCTCCCGCTGCCTCCACCGCCGGACCGCGATGGAGACGGGATTCAGGACGATCGGGATGCCTGCGCGGACGTGGCCGGGGTCGCGCACGCGGACCCTGCGAAGCACGGGTGTCCGCCCGACCGGGACGGGGACGGTTTTGTGGACGGTGTCGACGCCTGTCCCGATACGGTGGGTGTGGCGAGCGACGACCCTGCCAAGCACGGCTGCCCGCCCGACGCGGACGGGGATGGTGTGATCGATTCTCAGGACGCGTGTGTGGACGTGCCGGGCGTGGCGAGCGAGGACCCGGCGCGCAACGGATGTCCCCCCGATCGGGATGGTGACGGCATCCTGGACGACGTGGACGCGTGCCCGGATGCTGCCGGGGAGGCGCACGAGGAGAAGGAGAAGAGCGGCTGTCCGCGGGTGGCAATCGTGGTGGACGAGATCCGCATCACGGAGAAGGTTCACTTTGCCACGCGCAGCGCGCGCATCCTGCCCGAGTCCGACGGTCTCCTCGAGGAGATCGCTCGGCTGCTTCGCGATCACCCGGAGATCCTGCTCGTATCGATCGAGGGCCACACGGACAGTCGGGACAACGACTACTACAACAAGCAGCTCTCGACCTGGCGCGCCGCGGCAGTGCGACGCTGGCTGGTGGAGCGAGGCAAGGTCGAACCCAAGCGTCTCACGAGCGAGGGGTTTGGTGAGGACCGTCCGATCGCGAGCAACGACACGGAGGAGGACATGGCCCGTAACCGTCGTGTGGAGTTTCTCATCAAGCAGCGGGCGCCGAAGCCGGACGCTGCGGAGGGACCGGCTCCGTGAGCGAGAAACCGGGGGACGAAACGAAGCTGTGGCGGAAGGTGCTGCTCGGGGCTGGGCTTGCACTGGTGTTGGTGTGTCTCTCGGCAGGCGGGTGGCTCGGGGCGAACCTGCTGTTGAAAGACCCGCAACCTGCGCTCCTGTGGACGGAGGCGGACTTGCCGGCTCTGCCTCCGGCGTCGGACAACGGATGGGTCGTTTTCTCGAACAAGAGGCTCGGCAATCCGACCGTGTCCTCGAGCCTGACGGCGCTCTGCGACGGCAAAGCGCACCCGAGCGCCCTGGCCGCGTGGCAGGAGGCCCGGAGGTTGCGAGGCGACGTGGTGGCCGTTGTGTCCGAGCGAGGCAACCAAGCCCGGATCGATGGCTTGCGCGAGGCATACCTCAAGCCGCAGTTCCGGGACGCCTGTCCGCTCGACATCGAGGCGGATTGCCCCTGGATCCCACTGCTTCGCGCGCATCAGCTGGTGGAGCTGTCGATGCTGGATCGAGCCATGGAAGGCCATTTTGAGGACGCTTTCGCGGGGGCCGACCTGCTTGCCCAGGGAGACCTCTCCCTCATCGTGTCCTCGCGGCGTCTCCTCAGCCAGATGGTGGGCTTCGCGATCGTCAGACGCATGATGTCCCTCGTGGACGTGTTGCTCGCAGGCTACGAGGACGAGCTTGCGGATGACCGCCCCGTAAGCGCAAAGACCTCCGCCCTGGAGTCGATCCGCAAACGGCTCTCCACCCTCGATCCGGTCGAGCTGAGCATGCGTCGAAGCCTCATCGGGGAGTACCAGATGGTCGTGCGCACCCTGGACCTTGTGGAGCAGTCGCCGTCAGCGGCCGGGATCGGAGGGAGATGGGAACCTCTGGCGGGACTCCTGTATGACCGGGGGGCCACGCAGCGGCGGATCAACGACGAGTACCAGGCCCTGATGGAGTTCGTGGAGGTCCCCGGGAAGCCCCAGCCCGTTTCGAAGGACGCCACCGAGGGGTGGGGATGGTGGCTTCGTAATCCCATCGGCAAGCAACTGAAGGGCCTGACATCCATCATGGCCCCCACGCTGGCTCGCGGAAAGAGGGATGCTGCCGACGTGATCTTGCTTCGCGACGCCGTGATCAAGCGCTTGGCGGAACGGATCGAGACGGAGCGAGCGCGCACCACGCCGAGCGAAGGCGAGACCCGGTAGAGCCCGCTGATTCAGCCGCAGTGAGGCGTCTTGCCCTGCGACCCAGGCACGCACGTCGCCCCGATCGACGCGCAGTCGAAGGTCGTCGCATCGCCTCCCACGCATACGTCGATCGAGTCTCCCTGGCACACGTTTTGGTCCGTGTCCGACGGTGTGCAGGCCGCGGCCTTTGGGGCGCATCGCGGTGCGCCCTCGACGGCGGTGCATTCGAACCCCAAAGACGCACAATCGAACGCGGACTCGAACAGCCCGTCGCACACCCAGACCTTGTCGTTCGCGCACCGGCTCGCCCCGGGAATCGAGCAGATGGTGAACCCGTCTTCGGGGATGCAGGGATACCCGGAGTCCGACTCGATGCCGCAGCCATATCCCATGTAAGCGCAGTTCAGACCGTACTTCAGCGAGTCCGTCGCGCAGTAGGTCAACGTGGAGCCCACGCAGGAGGTGCCACCCGTGCAGCCCTTCTCGAGCCCGCACCCCCGCCAGCCGTTGATGCCCTCCAGGCACTTCGACCCGGGCGCGTAGTACGCGCTGTTGCAGTGCAGCGCGTAGTTGTACTGGCAGCGAAGCACCGTCCCGCCGTCGTCGTCGCAGGTCTCCTCCCCTCCGTCGCCCGCGTCGGCGCAGCGAGGGTCCCCGGGCGACATGACCTCAGCAAACAGACATGCCGCGGCGTCGTCGCAGGTGCCTGCCCCCGCCACGCACGTGAGCGCCTCGGACTGCAACCCAAACCCGACCCGCTGCTTCGAGATGGGCCCTGCCAACCAATGCAGGCACAGCGAGTAGTTCATGTCGTCCACCGGGATCGCCATCGACGCCACCAGCGAGGGAGCCAGGCTCGGGCAGCGGAAGACCAAGGAGCACGCCCGCGCGGCGTCTTCCAGCGAGAGGTACGACCGCGTCGGTGCTGCGTCCGGCACGACGTCTGCTCCCGCGTCCGACGCGTCCGCCCCTGCATCGGGGGTCGCGTCCTGCGCCTCCAGGCCTGAGAACGTGGTGCACACGGTCGCCCCAAACGCGAGGAGCGATGCCCCTGCCAGCACGGGAAGACTCGCGCGCAGCCGCTCACGCATGGGCATGACTGTAGCACGCGGTCATGGCGTACCGTACGGGTTGTCGTGCAATTCCGAGGGGCTTCGCGGGCGCCATCGCGGCGCCGTGCTGCTCGGTGCTGGGTGTGTTTCGGAAGCCGCTGGCGCGGTCGCCGAAGGTGGGGCCTCCACGACCACGGCCGACGTCACAGGATGCTGTGCTGAGGCGGTGGCCGTGGGTGCCAAGCTTGCCGGCGAAGGCTCGGCCGACCGAATCGCCAAAAACCAGAACGCCAACAAGATCGCGCTCACCGTCACCGCAGACGCCACCGCAGCAACCATCGCAATACGGCCCGACTCCTGCGGGGCCTGCGTCGCATCCGTGGAAGACGTGACGTGCGACACCGAGGCCTGCGACGGCATGCCAGCCGGCGTCAACCCCGAAGGCGCCCCGTCGAGCAACGTCTGCGCGTTCGCGTCCCGTTCGGGAAGCAGCGGCTGCAGGCGACCGTCGATCACCGCACGCAGCGCGTCGCGCCGCCAGCTCAGACGCTTGCCGCAAAGCTCCTCCGCACACGCAGCAACCTCCCGGGACGAGGCCGGTCGCATCGCGCTCTCCAGGTGCTCGAGCATCTCCGCCGCGCTCTGGTAGCGTCGCGCCGGGTCCCGCTCGAGCGCCTTTTGCACCACCGCGTCGAGCTCCACGGGCACCCCCGGCGCAATCGACGACGGGTTCGGGATCGGCTCCTCCACGATCATGCGCATCGTGTCGAACTCCGTTTCTCCCCGGAACACAGCCGTTCCCGTCAGCGCTTCGAGCAAGACCGCGCCTGTCGAGAAGATGTCCGCCCGCCGATCGACGGGCAGGCTCTTCATCTGCTCGGGCGACATGTACGCGTACTTGCCCTTCAGACTCCCGCTGCGCGTGTGCGTGATCCGATGGCGTGCCTTCGCCACGCCGAAGTCGATCAGCCGGCTCGAACCGTCCAGCGCCACCAGGATGTTCTGGGGGCTCACGTCGCGGTGCACGAGATCCAGGCGCACGCCGCGCATGTCCACCACCTCGTGGGCGGCATGAAGCCCGCTGAGCGTGTCGGCCACGATGCGCACGGCGATCGCGGGCGAAAGGCGCTGGCCGTTCGCCCGGACCGCCTTCAAGACCGTCGAGAGTGAGGTCGAATCGACATACTCCATCACGAGCAACAGCTCGCCTTCCCACTCCAGCACGTCGATGACGGGCACGACGTTCGGGTGGTGGATGAGGGAGGCGATGCGCGCCTCGTCGCAGAACATGTCGCGGAACTCGCGGCTGGTGAGCAAGTGCTGGTGCACGCGCTTGATCACGACCAGGCGCTCGAAGCCCCCGGCGCCGACCTGCCGGGCGGCATAGACCCGGGCCATGCCCCCGCTCGCGAGCTCCATCAAGGGCTCGTAGTTGCCCAAGCGAAACGGCTGGGGGGCGCGCTCGAACACGCTAGAATCTCCCACTCACGGACATCGACCCGAGACCGGCGCTCACCTCCAGGCTCCCAGCCGCCGGCGCATCGGGCTCCTTCCAGTCCACCATCCACACCGTCGCTACCGTCGTGAATGCCGCGGCCGCGACCGTCACGCCGAGCCCGATGTTCGTGCGCGTCTGGCGCGACTTGCCTTCGTCCAGGTTGTCCTGCGTGGGTGCGGTGTCGAACGCATCCTTCTGGGACCACGTGTTCAGACCAGACCAGGTCGTGAAAGCGGCTGCCGCCACCGTCGCCGCCCCGCCCACGTACGCCACGGTCGGAGACCAGCCCTCGACCGGCTTGGGCTTGGGCTTCGGTTTGGGCTTCGGAGGCGGAGGAGGAGGCGGCGGAGGCTCGAGGGTCACGCTCACCATCGCGCCCGCCTCGAGGGTCTTCTTCTCGCGCACCAGCTTGCCCTCGAAGCGACCTTCGATCAGATGATCCCCCGGAGTGACGAACACGGGCTTTCCCTCCACGGGCTGGCCGTCCAACCGGACGTCCTCGAATCCTTCCGCCGCATGGACCTCGAGCCTTCCGAGCTGCGAGGTGAGCTCGGTGACGGCGGACATCGCACGGTTGCGGTCCGGTGCGCGCGCGGGGGCGATCTCCAGGTACGCCGCGTACTGGTTGGCCGCGCGGGTGAGGTTGCCCGCCCGATGCCAGGCCCGGGCCGCGTTCCAAAGCGACGAATGATGGGGTGCGAGCCGGTTCGCTTCTTCGAAGGCCTCCGCCGCGCGCGGGAAGTCACCCATGAAAAACGCTCGCTTGCCCTCTGCGAACTTCTTCGCTGCTTCCCGCTTGTCCTGCGCCGATATCGCGGGCCCCTCTCCCCCAGGGTCGGCCCGCACCGTTGCCGTGGTCGCGCCCACCCCCATCGCCGCGAGCAGGGCGAGACCGTAGGCCCGCACCCGGGCTCCCTTTCGGTGAACGCGCACAACCATGCCCTGTCATCGTATGCCGCCCCGCCGATGCCGTCCAGTTGACGGCCGTGGGGACGACTTCACTGCGGCGGGGCGTGACCCCTGATCCGGAGCGAAGCGACGGGCGGAGAGAGCAAGCTCTGGATCTTGCTCTGCGAATGGCAAGGCGACTTGCCACCCATGAGGTGGGCGGCGCGCGAGGGGGCTCCTTCCCCCGTCTGTCGCGTCTGTCGGGGGAAGGCTGGGATGGGGGCGTGCCTCCGGATCTGGGGTGACCTTCGTCCCTTGCCGCCTCCTCCCGGCCCAGCTACTTCCATGACATGCGTCCCGCTTCTCCGTGGTTCTTGATCGGGCTGGTCATCGCTTTCGCATCCTGCTCTTCGGACCCCGAAGACGCTGCGAGCAACGCCGGGGGCTCTCCGACCGACGCCTCGACCCAGGATGCCGATGGCGACGCCGGGACCGACGCCGGGACCGACGCCGGGACCGACGCCGCCGGCCATGATGCAGGTGCAGACGCAGCAAGCGATGTGGTCACCGACACCATGAGCGACGCTCCGCCCGACCAGGCCGTCGTGGACGGTCCGTCCGATGCGCCGTCGGACACTGTCACGGACGGTCCTGCCTGGATCGTGGACGGGAAGGCCACGTGTCCCGAGCTTGCGCCCCTTCGCGACGTTCCCAGCGATGCCGCTGCGGTGCTGCAAGTCTGCATCGACCGGACCCCCGACGGGATGATGCTCGTGCTCGAGCCGGGGCGGTACTCGTTGGCGGGTCAGTTGCGCATGGACAGGGGCATCGGGCTGGGCACCTTGGGACGGGAGGGCACGGCGGCGTGCAGTGCGGATGCGTCCCATGGGTGCGCGGAGCTCTTCGCTCTGCCGGGACTGGGCGCGCGGTTCGGGATGTTCCTCGCCACTGGCGCCGTCACGATCGACCACCTCGTGCTGCACGGCAACCGGCAGGGGCGAGGGGGCACGCCCGCCCACCAGATGTGCTCGACCCTGACGGACAACGCCTATGGGTTCAACGCTACGCTGCAGTGCTCGGGCTGTCGCATGGTCGACAGTGTCTCGATGTACGCGCTGTGCGGGACAGGCCTCCTGGTGACGGCGCCTGCCGTGGGGGTGACCCTCGCCCGCAACACCTTCGCCTACAACGGTGTGCACACCACGCAGAACCTCTGGTCCGACGGCCTCACTGTGCATGACTCCGAGAACGGCACCTACGACGACAACACGTTCATCGACAACACGGACATCGACCTCATCTTCGGCGGCTGCAAGGGGTGCAAGATCCGCCACAACACGGTCGTGCACACGTCGGACCCGGCGGGAGGCGCGTTCGCGGCGATCATGATCCAGAAGTGGCCGTCGACATCGGGCTGTTACGAAGGGGTGGACATCTCGGGCAACGCGGTGGATTGCGGGCCGCTTCGGGCGTGCGGGTCCGGGCTCTACATCGGCTCCGAGTCCTGGTACCCCGAGACGCCCTACGGGACGATGACCGAAGGGCAGACGAGCGGGCTGATCACGGGCAACACGGTGGTGAACGCGATGAACGCGGTGTACATCGCCGCCCGCGGGCTCGCGATCTATGGCAATGGGTTCCTCAACGCCCACGCGATGGCGATCCCGAACAGCTGCCACAAGAACCTCGTGAGCCAGACGCCGATCGTGGTGTCGCCCACGACGGCGAGCTGTCACTTCAACTTCGAGAACGTGGACCCCGTGATGATGGTTCACTACAGCAGCGCGAGCTGGGCGGGCTGCATCCCGAACTATCCGTTCTGAGGGTCATTCCTGTCGTGCCGGTGCACGCTTGGCGGACGATGTCAGCGTGCTCGAAATAAGAAGTTGAGATTCCGACGTGTAACACCAAATTCGTGTTGCCGGTCGCAAAGGGGTGGGCCTACATCGTCGCCAGGTGCTCGGAACGCGTGTCCTTTCTCGCAGATTCCCCTGGAGGCTCCCATGGCTCGAACCCTGGTTTGCGTTGCGATGATGCTCTCGACGACCCTGGCTGGGTGCGGTCCCGTCGCTGACGAGGCGGATGCTGAGTTCGTGGAGCAGACGGAGCAGGCGGTGACGACCCAGCGGGTGAACAAGGGCGCGATCCCCTGGGGCTCGATTCAGCCGGCCGTCGTGGTGAACACCTCGACCACCCACAGCTACCACGCCTGGAAGTACGCGGTGACGCGCAGGCAGGTGGTGACCTTCATGCTCGAGTTCGAGACTCCGGGTGGCGACGGTCGCGGCGCCTGGCTGCAGATCACTGACCCCTTGGGGTTCAAGCTCAAGGAAGTGAAGGTCACCAGCGGCACGCGAGCCCACTTCGACTTCAACTTCACCTTCCCCGGAACGTACTACGTCATCGTGCGGCAAGCTGCCCCGGCAGCCGGTTCCTTTCCCTACAAACTCGGGGCGGAAGCCCATGTCTGCGCTTTCCTCGAGTATCCGAGTCCGGCCCCGGAATGGGACGGGTGGACCGTCGTTCGCGCCGAGAATCTGGTGCCAGGGGAGGTGCAGGACCCGTGGACCTACTTCCCCTCCGACCCCGCCCTCGCTCCAGGCACCACGTTCACTTGGCGCGACGCGTTCCTGGGTGCGTGCGACCTGGACCCGGAGAGCGATGACAACCCCATCACGGCGGCGTTGTGCGGCGCTTCGGACCCGCCGGTGTGCGGGGGAAACACGATGGCGGGCATCCTGGCCGCTAACAAGTGCGCGTTCCGCGACTGGACGGCCAACGACACGCCGGACCCTGGCGCCTGGGCAGGCGCCTACTCCACTGACCTCACGTTGTGCCAGACGCCTTGATGAAGGCCGAGCCTACGGGTTCGATGAAGAGCCGGGCAGCTTGACCGTCGCCACCGTGGACTTGTCGCTCGGATCGAAGAAGAACAACTGGTCCGATCGGGCGTCGTCCAACACGAGCCAGTCGCGGCCTCTCAGGCATCGGTGTCAGGGGGGTGTGGCGATTGGGTTACAGCGAGGCGGGGCGTCTCTCCGGCGCGTGTGTGGGGTTGGCTACGGTTGGGGGGCCGGCTGTTCGCTGCCCGACTTCCGGCGTCGTCGCCGCAGTTGGTCTGACGTGAAGGCGGTCCGCAGCTTCGGGTCCTTGCGGAACGCGTGCTTGCCGTAGTCCCGAACCTGTCGCATGAGGTCGTGAAGGCGGGCTGCCGCGCGGTCACGGACGCGACGCATGGGTTGGCCGGCAGGGGTAGCGGCCGCTTCGGCAGTGCGGGTCGCGTGCGCTGCTTCGACTTCAGCGGCCAGATTCACCAGGAAGATGGCGGGCCTTCGGACGGAGAATGAGAGCCCGCGGAGCGGGCTTTGGGTTCCGTTCATGCGGTCCCCATTAGTTAGCCGTCGGTTTCAACCGGCGGCGTCGTGGTTCGACGCTCACACCCCGGCAACGGCAACGCAACGTACCCGGTCCAGCTTTGGATGCCCCATAGTTTTCTGCCGGGATTGTCACGTCGAACCGCTGGGGAGCGACGGCGAGACGCTTCGATTGCGAATTTGTGCACGACGCCACCGCCGCGGGCTCGCTCCGCTCGCCCTGGCTTGGCTACGGTTCAAGGGCTTCGGCTTCGCCGACCGCCAATCAGTCCTGCGGGACCGCCGCCCCTACTGCGCCGCTTTCGCCAGCGGCTCGGCAGGGGGACGGATGGGCTCGAGGTTCCAGATGTCCCGCGCGTACTCGCTGATCGTGCGATCGCTCGAGAACTTGCCGACCCGGGCAGTGTTCATGATGGCCATGCGCGCCCACCGCGCCTTGTCGCTGTAGGCCTTGTCCAGGTCGTCCTGGGCTTTGCAGTACGACTCGTAGTCCGCTGCCACGAAGAACGGGTCCCCGTGCAGCAGCACGCTGTCCACCAACGGGGTCAACTCTCCCACCGGCGTGAACACGTCCGAACGCAGCCAGTCGAGCACCGCTTTCAGCTCGGGGTTGCGCTGGTAGTACACCCGCGCGTCGTAACCCATGTGCCGAAGCTCGTCGATCTGTTGCACCGTGCTGCCGAAGATGAAGATGTTGTCGTTGCCCACCTCCTCGAGAATCTCCACGTTGGCCCCGTCCAGCGTGCCGATCGTCACCGCCCCATTGAGAGCAAGCTTCATGTTCCCCGTGCCCGACGCCTCCTTGCCCGCCGTCGAGATCTGCTGGGACACGTCCGTGGCGGGGATGATCTTCTCCGCGAGGCTCACGGAGTAGTTCGGGAGGAACGCGATCTTGATCTTGTCCTGGATGCGCGGGTCGTGATTGATCTTCGCCGCCGCCGCGTTAATTGCCCGAATGATGCGCTTGGCGAGATCGTAGCCCGGCGCCGCCTTCGCCCCGAAGATGAACACCCGCTTGTTGATGGGCAAGCTCGGGTCGTGCAGCAACCGGCGGTACAGCGTCAGGATGTACAAAAGGTTGAGATGCTGCCTCTTGTACTCGTGCAGACGCTTGATCTGCACGTCGAAGATGGCGTCCGGGTCGACGTCGAGGTCGCAGGACCTCTTGATCTCGACCGCCAGATCGACCTTGTTGGCGCGTTTGACGGCCATGAACGCCTTCTGGAAGCCTGGGTCGTTCGCACGGTCCTGCAGCGGGCGGAGCTTGTCGAGGTCGACGGGCCAGCTGTCGTCGCCCAGGGTGTCGTCGATGAGCTTGGCGAGCCGTGGGTTGCACTGCTTGAGCCAGCGGCGCGGCGTGATGCCGTTGGTCTTGTTCTGGAACCGCTCGGGGTACAGCTCAGAAAAGTTCGCGAACAGGCGCTCGCGCAGCAGCTGCGTGTGCAACGCCGCCACCCCGTTGATGGTGTGGCTGGCGACGACCGACAGGTAGGCCATGCGAATGTGCTTGGGGTCGCCCTCCTCGATGAGGGACATGGCCATGCGCTTGCCGTCGTCCCCCGGCCACTTCGCCTCGACCACTTCCTCGAGGAACCTGCGATTGATCTCGAAGATGATCTGCAGATGCCGGGGCAACACCTTGGCCATCAGCGGCACGCTCCAACGCTCGAGCGCCTCGGGCAACAACGTGTGGTTCGTGTACGAGAACACGCGGTGGCAAATGCCCCACGCGTGCTCCCAGGTCATGCACTCCTCGTCGACCAGCATCCGCATCAGCTCCGGAACCGCGATCGCTGGGTGCGTGTCGTTGAGCTGGATGGCGACCTTGTCCGCGAAGTGGTCCCATCCGTCGTTCTCCCGGAAGTAGCGACGGACGATGTCGCGCAAGGAGCAAGCGACGAAGAAGTACTGCTGCACGAGGCGCAGCTCCTTGCCGGACTCGGACTTGTCGTTGGGGTACAGGACCTTGGTGAAGGTCTCGCCCATGGCCTTTTCGCGCACGGCCTCCACGTACCCACCCTCGTTGAAGATGGTGAGGTCGAACTCCTCGGACGCGCGAGACTCCCACAAGCGCAGGAAGTTGACGGTCCGGGCGCCGTAGCCGCAAATGGGCAGGTCGTGGGGGATGCCCAGCACCGTGCGCGTACCGACCCACCGCACGGTGAAGTCCCCTCGATCGTCCACCGTGTGCTCCACGTGCCCGTACAGCTTCACCTCGATCGCATACTCCGGCCGCACCACGAACCACGGACTGGGAACCTGCAACCAGGAGTCCGGGAACTCCGTCTGGTGCCCGTTGACGAAGCGCTGCCGGAACAGCCCGAACTCGTAGAAGATGCCGTAGCCCACCGCCGGCAGGTCGAGGGTCGCCAGCGAGTCCAAGAAGCAGGCTGCGAGCCGCCCCAGGCCCCCGTTGCCCAGACCCATGTCCGGCTCCTCCCCGTCGACCTCCGGCATGTCGTGGCCGAGCTCCGCCAAGGCCTTGCGCGCCACCTCGAACAACCCCGCGTTGTACAGGTTGTTGTGCAGCATCCGCCCCATCAGATACTCGAGCGACAGGTAGTAGACGCGCCGCGTGTTCGCGTCCGCCTGCGTCCGCATCGTGCTGATGTAGCGCTCCATGATCCGATCGCGCACGGCATGCGCCGTGGCGAGGTACCAGTCCTGGCGAGTCGCGGTCCGCGCGTCCCTGGCGAGCGTGCACTTCAGGTGATTTTCGATTGCCTGGCGCATGCCGGCGACGTCGTCGGAGATGTGAAAAGGATAGGTCATGCTGGGTCCCTTCCTCGTAGCGTTCCGGGTCGAGCTCGTCCCGGGACGAGCCTGGAACGCGGACCTTAACCGATCGGGCGCCGGATCTTGATCGCGAACGTCATCATCTCGTGACGTTTTTGTGTATCGGGTTCGAGTGGTTGCTCTCCTCGGCACGCACCCTGCGCAACTTGCGCAACGCGCCCCCACCTGGCGGCGGGTCGCCCGCGGAACACGTCTGGAAATCAAGTGGAAAACCGCGCCGTGCCCGATGGACCGGGGCGTGCACCTCTCGGCCCCATGCGCGCCATCGAGCTGCCCACCGAGGACCTCACCGACCTGCTCGAGGAAACCTGCGACATCGACATCGTCCTCGATTTGTCGGCGGACGACCTGGATCCGCCCACGGAAGACATCGAGGACTTCCTCGTGCCCGAGCGCAGACCTTCGGCCGAAGAGTCCCAGACGAGGCTTCGCGTCCGCCGATCCTGGATCGCGATGAGCGCCTCCAACGCCAATGCGTCCTGCCCCCAAGCGCTCGAGCCCCCAAGGGTCGCTCGGGGCCCGTCCGGTGCGCCGCAGCCGTCGCTCCCCCGCTTCCCGCTGCTGCCCCCGCCCAAGACCAATGTCCTCTGCTTGCCGAGCTTCCCGCTGCTGCCCCCCGAGCCGCGACGGGTCGTTCTCAAGGGGCCTCCCGTGCGCCTCCCACGCTTTTCCCTGTACGACGGCATGCCCGCGGTTCTGCCTCGGCGTGGCAGATAGGCGTCCTCCCTCCTGAGCGTTCGGATGTTTCTCCAAAGAAGACCGTAAGCACCGCACGACCCGGCCGTTGTCCATGCACTCGCCGCCCGCGAGGCGACCCGCGGCAGATCGATGGCCGCGCTCGTTCGTACGAAAGCTCATGACCCAACATGGAGGCGCCATGCGGTTTCCCCGATCCCTCGTTCCGCTCGCACTGACACTCGGCGTCTCGACGCTCGCCGCCTCCGCCGACGCCCAGGTGCGTCGTTCTCCCGTCCCGCAACCCATCCCCTACGAAGTCCAGGTCGTCGTCCACGACGTTCCGCGCACCCTTCACTGGCTGCACGGCCAGCGCTACGTGGAAGGGAGGCTCGGCGAGCGCTACGAGATCCGGGTCTACAACCGGACCTGGCGACGCGCCGAGGTCGTCGTCTCCGTCGATGGGCGCGACGCGGTCGATGGGCAGCCCGCAAGCGAAAGCAAGCGCGGATATGTCATCGCTCCCGGTTCCTTCGTCGGCATCGACGGCTTCCGCTTGAGCCGCGGCGAGGTTGCCGCGTTTCGGTTCACCACGGTGCGGGATTCCTATGCGAGCCGGATGGGTGCTCCCTTTCGTGTGGGCGTGATCGACGTGGCGGTATTTCCCGAGCGTGTGGAGGAGCGAAGGGTTCCGTCGCCCCACTGGGCCCCTCGCAGCGAGAGCAGCCGGGACCTCGACGATCGAGCCGGACGTTCTCGTCAACGGTCGGGACTGGGCACGGAGTTCGGGGAGCGCCGGGTTTCGCGAGTGGTCGAGACGCGCTTCGAGCGCGAGAGTTGGTCGAGCCCGGCGGCCCGCCAGACGATCCGCTATGACGATGGGGATGGGTTGTGCGCCGCGGGGTTGCGGGCGTTCTGTCGAGAGCCCGTTCATTCCTGGCCTCCGCCACCACCCTACGAGCAGCCTTACGCGCAGCCTCCGCCCGGATGGGACGATGGCTATCGACCGTGGCGATGACGATGTTGCACTTGGACCTCGCGTCCGCACACCTGGCCCTCGAATCTGGGCTACCCGCCTCCCTCGGCGTTCGCGTACACTCTCTTCCCATGAACGGGGTCATCCTCACACGCGAGGGGACGTTGAAACCCTTGCACACGTCCGTGCTGGTTGCGGGAATCCTGCTCGCAGGCTGCGCCGCCTCTTCCGCAGGTCCGGCCAACCCGGCAGGGCCTCCCGCCACGGGGCAGGAACCCGCCCAGGTCGTCGCTCCCCCGCCGGCCGTGATGGCCCAGCCCGCCGATGGCTCCATGCGGCAAGGAGACCGCGTGAGTTGTCGGTGGAAGGGCGGAGCCACCGAGTACACCGGCAAGGTCGCCGAGGTGCGTGGAGATCGCCTCTTCATCCAGTACGACGACGGCGATCAGGAGCTCATCGATCCCACCCTGTGTCGCAAGGACGCGGGCTCGGGCCTCGGCGTTGCGAGCTTGCCGGTAGGAAGCCGCGTGCTCTGTCGGTGGAAGGGACAGCCCAAGGAGTTCCCGGGCAGCGTCGCTTCCGTCGAAGGCGACCGGCTCCACATCGAGTACGACGACGGCGACACGGAGCGCATCGACCCCTCGCTGTGCCGTGCGGACAGCAGCCCGGCGCCGCCCCCAGCGCAGATCCACGACATCGTCACGTCGTCGAACCCCGGCGGCGGCAAGCCCTACCGCGGACAACTCGCCATCCGACAAGTCGGGGAGACGTCCCAGTTGCGCTGGACGATCGAGGACTCCGCGCCCTACGCCGGTATTGGGCTCTCCGAGGGGAACTTGCTCGGTGCGGGTTGGAGCATGGGCAGCGGTCACGGCGTCGTGATCTACCGCATCCAGGGAGGCTCGCTCCGCGGGCGCTGGGCGGCGAGCAGCACACCCGGGCAGATCGGCACCGAGGACTTGCAGGGACCACCCAACCTGAAGGGTGCTTACCAGATCGTGGCATCGTCCTCCCCGGGTGGCGGAAGCTACACCGGTTCGGTCACCATCACGCCCACGGGCAGCACCTACGCGCTCGAATGGAACCTCACGAGAGAATCGTACAAGGGGGTCGGCATCCGTCGCGGCAACGTGCTTGTCGTCGGATGGGGCCCCGGACAAGGCGCCGGAGTCGTGGTCTACGAAAAGAGAGGTGACGGACTCGACGGCGTGTGGGCCACCGGGGGAGGGACGCAGCTTGGTACGGAAGTGCTGAAGACTCGCCGTCGCTAGCGCATCCCGTCTTGTTCAGTCCGGCAGGCCGGAATTCGTCGCAGAGCCCGGGGAAGCGGCCGAACCCGCGCTTGCCGACCCGGAATGGCTGATCTCCACCTCGATCAACGGCTCATCTTGATCGTCGGTTGGGATCTCCCCCGTCGCCTCCACCGCGGCGGACGCGGCTGGCTTTTCGGGGCGAGGTCTGGGCGTTCCCCATTCTTGGGCGCCCGCCTCGACCGAAGGCACAGGCGGGTATCGCGAGGACTCGATGAAAGCCACGGCGCCCGCTGCACCGATCGCGATCCCGACACCGACCATCGCGGCGATCAACCACTCCAACTGCAGGGGAGGGATCGGCCCCTGATCGTGCGACGGGGGGAGTTGCGGAAGCTCCGGAGGAGGCGGGGGCATGACGGGAGATCAGGCCATAAGGCTGCCCGTGTCAACCGCGGGCAGCACCACTCAGGGCGACTCGGCGCAATCGTCCGCACAGTCCGGATCGTCGCAGTCCACTGCGCCGTCCCAGTCGTCGTCCATACCGTTGGTGCAGTCCTCGAAAGGCGCCGGGGCCGCCCCATCCAACTGGCACTCGGGAGCGGCGAAGCAATCGCTGTCCGCGCAGTCCGCTGCCCCGTCGTGGTCGTCGTCAACACCGTTGGAGCATTCCTCAAAAGACCCAGGCTTGTCTCCAGCCATCTGGCACTCGGGAGCGTCGAAGCAATCGCTGTCCGCGCAGTCGACCGCCTCGTCGAAGTCGTCGTCCACGCCGTTGTTGCAGATCTCAAAAGGCCCAGGCATCTCTCCGGCCAACTGGCACTCGGGAGCGTCGAAGCAATCGCTGTCCGCGCAGTCGATCGCCTCGTCGTAGTCGTCATCCACGCCGTTGTTGCAGATCTCGAACGGCCCAGGCATCCCGCCCGCGATTTGGCACATCGGTTCGCTCGCGCAGTCCGTGTCCGCGCAGTCGATGCTGCCGTCTTCGTCGTCGTCGAGACCGTTGTCGCAGACTTCGACCGGAGTGCCACCGGTGCCACCGGTGCCAGCGGTGCCAGCGGTGCCAGCGTAGCCGCCCGTCGCGCCCGAACCGGCAGCGCCGGCAGCGCCGGCAGCGTTCGTCCCAGCAGCGCCCTCGCTCGGTTCCTCCACGTTGCCTCCGCATGCGGCGGCCAGGGCGATCATGCCGATGCTGAGGATGCGGGGATAAGAGGGTTGGGACTTCGAAGCGAAAGGTTGGGCAGGGCGCTTGCGCAGTGACATTTGAACCTCCGTCATCCAACCTGAGCAAGGCTCGCGCCAATCTTGGATCCGCAAATTTAGCTGGATTTCTTGCACGCTAAGGTTCTCGCTGTGCCGATCTGAGCCATTTCATGACCTTGGTGGTGGGCCAGATGGGCACTGCCGAGTCCACCGCGGGCAGCACCCCACCCAGGGTGACCCTGCCTGTGTGGCATACTCGCCAGCACGTCATGGCCGCGATGAAGCTGCAGGTCCACCTGAGCGTCCGATACCCACGGATCGTCCTCACCCTCGACCAAGAAGGAGCCCTTCGCATCGACGAAGAGCGCAGGCGTGTCTCGGACGGGGTCATTCGGCGGGACGCCCTCGCGGCCTGGCGTCTCACGGACGACCAGACCCTAGCCCTGCACGAGGCACTTACGCATTACGGTCTTCGAGACTTCGGCGCCGCCGCGTTCTCGAGGATGCGGGGCGAGGTCCGAAGCGATCTCGAGGGGGATCTTCGCACCACGACGTTCTCGCCGGACGCCCCCGAGGGGGGGCCCTCCGAAGGGTGGCTCTTTCCGAGCGGAGCCGCGGACGACGCGCTGAACGTGTTTCTGTCCATCTGCCACGAGGTCCGGTTCCGCCCGTCCGGGATGCCCTCCTGGCGTCCGGCTCCCTGTCGGGAGTCTCGTGCGGGAATGCCACGCACGCCCGACGAGAAAGCCTGTCTCGTCCATGTCAGCGCGCCGGTTGGCGTGGGTGGGGTCCCCGCGACGACGGTGACCGAGACCACGTTCTTTCTATCCGGGAGGGTCGTGCGAGAGCTCGTGGAGGTGGGGGAATCAGGCTGGGACTCGTCCCGGAGGCCCGATGGTGAAGGTCGGGTCCCGGCCGATCGGCTGGAGCGAGTCCACCGTGGCCTTCGCGTGGGCCACTTCTTCGAAGCGGGAAACCAAACCGGGACCGCGTACGACGGCGCCGAGCAGGTCAGGCTGTACCATCGCGGGGCCATCTACACGAAGACGCTCTGCTACGAGGCGGAAATGGGGGCGCGCTGCGGCCTCGGCCCCGACGAAAACGAAGGGATTGATGCCGTGCGCATGCTCACGCGAGCCGCTGGCATCTGAAGGCGTTCGATTTGCCTACCCGCTCCCGATCCGGATCGCCAATACTCCCCGCTCCATGAAGACATCCCTCGGAGCCAAGACCCTGCACTTCCCCACTCCCACATGCGTGGTGGGCACCTATGACGCCGACGGCAAACCCAACGTGATGACCGCCGCTTGGTCCGGCATCTGCTGCTCCCGGCCGCCTTGCGTCTACGTGTCCCTGCGCAAGGCTACGTACACGTACGCAGCGATCGTTGCGCGACAGGCCTACACCATCAGCATCCCCTCCGAGGATCACATCGTCGAGGTGGACTACTTCGGGATCGCCTCGGGCGCCAAAGAAGACAAGCTGGCACGCACGGGCCTGACGGCCGTGCGCAGCGACCTGGTCGATGCCCCCTACGTCGCCGAATTTCCCGTGGCCATCGAGTGCAAGCTCTACCGGACCGAAGAGCTCGGGCTGCACACCCTCTTCGTCGGGGAGATCGTCGATGTCAAAGGCGACGCGTCCGTGATGGAGGACGGCAAGCTCGACATCCAGAAGATCCGTCCCGTGATCTACGACCCGGCGCGCAATCGCTACTTCAAGGTCGGTGATTACCTCGCGCAGGCATTCAGCGCGGGCAAGGGACTGGTGCAGGGGTAGATCGCAAGCCGCCGCGGTGAAATCAAGCGAGCGGCCGTTCGAGGATGGTGTCAGCGGTACTTCGCCAGAAGCCCGGTCCGCTCGTTGAACTCACGAATCTTCGCGTCCCACTCCTCCACGGCGTGGAACTGCCGCGTCCAGTAGCCGTCGTCGTACCACTGCGCGTCGAGTTCTTCGGAGGTCTTCCCCTGCTGCTCGATCCACGTGTAGTACTTGAGGTTGTGCATGCGCTTGCGATCCCAGTATCCAAGCTCCTGCATGTGGTCGGTGCTTTGGCCCAGGATGCGGCGGTCGTAGTCCGCCGCGGCGTGCACCTCGAGGTACTCACCCTCCGCGTCCCGGTACTCCTTCAAGCGGGACTGGTACATGTCCATCGAGTCCGTGGCGACGGTGAATACCACGTCGTTGGAGTTCATCTCGTAGAACCGAGCGGTCTTGATGGCGCACAGCAGGTTGGCGATGCAGGAGATGCCCAACAGGTTGAGCTTGTTGATGACGGCCTGGGGGACGCCCTTCGAGGCGAGGTACTTGTGGCCTGCGGGCTCGTTGAACAAGCGCATCAAGCGGATGCAGTCCTCGTCGACGATGTCGATGACGAGGTCGGTGTTCTTGAGGTTGTGGATCCAGGGCACGTGCTTGTCGCCGATGCCCTCGATGCGGTGAGCGCCGAAGCCGTTGTGAAGGAGGGTGGGGCACTCCCAGGCTTCGCCGGCGCCGATCTTGATGCGCGGGAACTTCTCCTTGAGGTATTCGCCCGCGCCCAGGGTGCCGGCCGAGCCCTGGGTGAGCGCCATCGCGCTCAGGCGCTGGTTCGCGGTCTTGTTCTGCTCGAAGACCTCTTCCATCGCTCTGCCGGTGACGGCGTAGTGCCACATCGGGTTGCCGATCTCGCCGAACTGGTTGAGCGTGACGATGTCGTCGCCGCGCTCGGCCTCGAGGTGCTTGACCTTGTCGTAGATCTCCTTGACGTTGCTCTCGCTGCCGGGCGTGGCGTGGATCTCGGCGCCGATCTTCTCGAGCCACTCGAAGCGTTCGCGGGACATGCCCTGGGGCAGCACGGCGATGGACTGGCAAGCGAGCAGGTAGGAGTTCCAGGCGCCGCCGCGGCAGTAGTTGCCGGTCGAGGGCCACAGGGCCTTCTGGCGAGTGGGGTCGAACTCCCCTTGCACGAGGCGGCTCACCAGCGGGCCGAAGGTGGCGCCGACCTTGTGCGCACCCGTCGGGAAGAACTTGCCGATCAGCACGAAGATGCGGGCCTCGACCCCCGTGAGCTCATGGGGAACCTCGAGGTAATTCACGCCCCCGAACCCACCGCCCTTTTCCACGGGCTCGTTCTTCCACGTGATGCGGAACAGGTTGCGGGAGTTCAGATCCCAGAGACCGAGGTCCTTGAGCTCCGCGCGAATGCCCTGCGGGATCTTGGTCGGGTCCACCATCTCCGCATAGGTCGGGATGATGATGTTGCGCTCTCGACACCGCTGAATCGTGTTCTCGAGTACCTTCTCGCGATCGCTCATGCCAATATCCTCCGAATCGGCTCTGGTCCTCAATGGTGGCTCGCCTCGAGCCGCTCACGGAGCGCCTCCGAGGTGGGCTCGATGGCCTCGGGCAACGTGACCGACCCCGATGCGGTCTTCACGTCCTTGAGCCCGTGCCCCGTGATCATCAACACGACCTCGTCCTCCGACGAGATCAGCTCTTCCTTCATGGCCCGCTGAAGGCCCGCGAGCGCGGCCGCCGCGGCAGGCTCCGCGAACACGCCCCCCAGGCGCGCCAACGTCCCAATCGCTTCCACGATTGCCGCATCCTCCACCACCACCGCGTAACCGCCCGACGCCCGAATCTCACGGACCGCAAGCAATCCCGCGCGCGGCGCGTCGACACAGATCGAGTCCGCCACCGTGGTGGACCCAGGCATGGCTCGGAGGTCCCGACGCTCGCGGATGGCAAGCGCGATCGCCGCGGAGCCCGACGCCTGCACCGCGAGGAGCCGCGGGCAACGAGGGAGGACCCCCGCCGCTACCAGATCGCGAAACCCCTTGGAGATGCCCGAGAGAATGACACCATCTCCCGTCGGCACGACCACCACGTCCGGCGCGCGACCCCCGAGGTCACGCACCACCTCGAGCGCTCCCGTCTTCTTGCCCTCGATCGTGAAGGGGTTGAACGCGGTGTTTCGGTTGTACCAACCGAACAGCCGCGTGGCCTCCAACGACAGCTCGAAGGCCTGATCGTACGTGCCCCGTACCGGGATCACCTGTGCGCCGTAGCACAGCATCTGCGTCAGTTTCGCGGGCGGCGCCGACGACGGCACGAGAATCACCGCTTGCTGCCCGAGCGATGCCGCGAGGCAGGACAGAGCGGTGGCGGCATTGCCCGTGGACGCCGCCACCACGATCGATTCGCCGAACTCCGCCGCCTTGAGGCAGACCAGGGCGCTCGCCCGGTCCTTGTACGAAGCGCTCGGGTTGCGCGTGTCGTCCTTCACCCACAGGTTCGGAAGCCCCAGGTGCTCGCGAAGACGGGGCACCGCGCACAGCGGCGTGTCCCCCACCAGAAGGGGAAGCACCGGCGCCCGGTCCGACAGCGGAAGCAGCGGCCGAACCCGCTCGAGCCCGTGGGTCAACGCGTCATCGCGGTACGCCTGCCAGCCGGCGCGCAACGCCTCCGGCTCCCACTGCACCTCCAGGATCCCACGCGTCGAGTCCCCTGGCTTCTGCGACGATGCACAGGCGGGACACACGTAGCGAACCTCCCGCTCGTCGTAGCGGGCGCCGCACTCCGTGCAAACCAGCCTCCACGCTTCGGCCATGGTCGCTCTCCGAGCCTACTTCGCCAGGCGACGCGCCAGCGCTTGCGGGATCAACGCCGCCCCCACCACCGCGTCCACCAGGTCCGACACCTTGATGTACTCGTCCGTTGTGTGCGCCAACTCCTCGAGCCCCGGGGCAAACCCGATCGTCGGGATCCCCAGACGCCCCATCGTCGCCACGCCGTTCGTCGAAAACACCCAGCGCGACACCTTGGGCTTCGTACCCCGCGCCCCCTCGATCGCCTCCACCGCCGCCTGCACCAGGTCATGCTGCTCGTCCAGCACCCACGTCGGGAAGTACTTCTCCTGCTCCACCTTCTTGCCGGTCCACGCCGTGGCGTCGTACTGCAGGATCTCCACCTCGGCGTCGCCCATGCTCGGCAGCGCCCGGATCTCCTCGAGCGCACTCTCCTTCGTCTCCCCCACCGTGAGGCGACGATCCAGGTAGATGATGGCAGCGTTGGGAACCGAGTTGAGGGAAGCCGTCTTCACGTCCATGTACGACGCGGTGATGGTCCCCTTGCCAAGGAAGTCGTCGACGGCGAGCCGGTGATTGAGCTTCTCGATGTCGAGCAGGATGGGGGCGGCCTTGTACAGCGCGCTCACGCCCTTCTCGCAGTGCGCCGCGTGCGCGGACCGACCCTTGATCGTGATGATCATCTCGACGCGCCCGCGATGGCCCCGGTACACGTTCAGGTCCGTGGGCTCCCCGAGCACCACGAAGTCAGGGCGAACCCCCTCGTTCTGAATGAGGTGCAGCTGCGTCAAGCCGTCGCAGTCTTCCTCGATGGCCGAGCCGACCACCCAGATGGTGCACTTGTCCCCGAGCCCGAGCTCCTTGATGATCTTGCCGGCGTACACGGTGCTCGCCATGGCAGCCTTCTCGTCCACCACGCCGCGGCCCCAGATCTTCCCGTCCTCGAGCCGCGGGTCGAACGGGTCACGCCCGCGCCACGACCCCGGATCGCCCACGCCCACCGTGTCGATGTGGTTGTCGAACATCACCTTCACCGGCCCGTTGCCGATGCGGCCGATCACGTTGCCCACCGCGTCGATTCGGACCTCGTCGAATCCAACCGACTCCATCTCCTGCGCGATCCGCTTCACCACCTTCTCCTCCTGCGTGGAGAAAGAAGGGATGGCGACGATGTCCCGAAGGAACTGCACCACCGCCGCTTCGTCGCGCTTCGCAAGCTCTCGAACCTTGTCCGCGTTCATCTGATCACCTCACGTGGGACCTGGCACAAGGCCATGGGACTCGTCGTCCCCGATCATCGGTAGTGCCCGGCAGCGACGACCTGTTCGACCTGCGTCCAGCTTCCATCGCAGGCCCCGGGGGGCCGTTCGCTCCGTGCTTCCGTCTGTCAGGACCGCGCCGATCATCACCTCGACGCGCAAAGAAAATCCCTACACCCACGTGGGCACAACCACAATGGATCTCGTGAGGCTGACGGTAAATTATTGCTTCAGGGAAGAGGGTGAAGAGGGAAGGTTCGGGTCAGTCCTGCGGCGCTGGCTGCAGCCCTTCGATCCGGGTCCCAATCGCGACGTGACCGTCGCTCGACGTGCAGAAGGCCTGCAGCCTTTTCTTGGGTGCACAAGCCTTCGAGACGAAGACCCCGAGCGCCTTGTCCGGGACGAGTCGATTGCCCTGCTCATCCACGGCGTCCCGCAGGCTCAGACAGACCCCTTCGCTCAGGCGCACGCGGGACGGGCCCTCGAACGTCCACCCCTCGATCGCATCGCCCTCGTCCAGCGCGATCACCCGCTCCGGCGCCACCGCCCACTGGATCGACACGTTCACCCGTGCCCGACCGTCGTCGTCAAACGCCACGTCCGAAGGCAAGTCCAGCGCACAAACGTCGGTGGACGTCGTGGGGTCGAGGGGCACGAAGACCGAGTCCGCCAGGCACTTCTCCTCCGAAAAGCAATCCGCCTTGCCGAACACTAGATCCTCACGGAAGTCCGCCATTGCAGCGGTGTCCACCCGCGCAGGCTGACACGTCCCCCCCGCACACGTCTCGTTCGGACCGCACCGATCGACCGCAAAACACGCCATCCGCAACGGCATCGGAAGCAGCAGGTTCCTGCCCTCCGCATACGAAATGGTCGCGCTCCGAATCACCGCCGTCACCGTCTCCCCCTGGTCCGTTCGAAGCTGTCCCCGAACCTCCACGGACAAGGGGCCGTCAAGGGACCCTTCGTCTCGCGGAATGAGCGCGAGCGTCGCCGGGAAGAACCCCGGATTCTGCACGTCGTGAAGGATCCGGCTCGCCTCCGAACCGCGATGATCCACCACCGCCACCTCGAGCTGGTTCAACTCCTTCGGGATCTTCGTCTCCGACGTGAACGCGACCGTGATCTGCGTCGACTCGTCCACCTCGCCGCACCCGCTCGATGCGAGACCCACGACCACTAACGTCATACCCAAGAACATGGACCGAAGCTTTTTCATGTCGCCCTCTCAGAACCCACCGTAGGAAGCGGGAATCACCCGGGGCGGCAGCGTCCCGGCCGATTGCCCGTCGTATTGCGTTTCCTTGCCCGTCCACAACAACGTCGCCGTCGTGGCGCCCGCCACGACCACCCCGCCCGCGATCCAGACCCAAGTCGGAACCCCCCCGCCGGAAGACTCCAACGTCACGTTCACCGTCCGCGTCTCACCCGGCCGAAGCACGAAGTCCGACTCGTACGGCTTGGCGTCCGGCCGCGTCACCCGCACCGTGAGTTCGCCCGACGTCACCTGACCGTCGAATGCCCCTCGGCCGACCACACGCCCGTTCACCGCGATCGTGTCCTGCTCGTCGCCCGAGCGGACCCTCAACCTGCTTTTGCGATCGGCCGGGTCTAGCTGCACCGTCACGACGCTGCCTGAATCGGTGCTCACCTCCACCAGGCGCACGACGTCCGGATGGCCGGCCGCTCTCACCGTCACCCTGCGCTGACCCGTGAGCACTTGCCCCGTCCATGGCGACTCCCCGACCACGACTCCGTCCACCAGCACGTCCGCACGCTCCCCCGCCTTCAAGCCGACGGCTCGAACCGAGACTCTCTGCCTCTGTTCCACGCGCTCGAGGGCAAGTCGCACGGTCGACGCCACCCCGCTTACCGCCTTGATTCGCGTGGGTTCGCCGCGGAAGCCCGGCTTCGCCAGTTGCACCACCCTCTCCCCTACGTCGATGGGCAAGGGCTGTCCCACGGGCGTCCTCCCCGCCTCTTCCCCGTCCACCAGGATCGTCGCGCCCGGTTCCGACGACTCCACCTGCAGCGTGGTGACGAAGGGCTCGAGGGTCTCCACCGTATCCTGGGCGCGCTTGACGTAGCTACGAGGCAGATCGCTGCCGCCCGCCTCCAGGCTGCGACGAAGCTCGGCGATGGCACGCGCGTACCTTCCCATCTCCTTGTCGCACACCGCCACGTTGTACAGCACCCGCGCGTCCCCGCTCCTCACGTAGGCCTGCTCGAACTCCACCCGCGCGGCCGCGTAGTTGGCCGCCTCGAACAGCGCATTCGCCCGGGAAAACGCGGCTCGCGCTTCCCCGCGAAGCCCCTCGGAAACGCGAACCCCATACGACGGCGAAGGTCGCTCCTGCGCCAGCGCTGCCGGTCCCGCCAGCCCAGCGGCGAGAGCCAGGCTTCCAAACGTCCGAAAGAATCGCGAAGAGCTTCTCATGACGGCAACCTCAATCAATCAGCGTGATGGACTTCAGGCCCTGCACCGGCGCGGATGCCGGAGGCGTCCGCCTGGCCGGAGGGGACACGGACGGCTGCGTTGGTGGCTCCACGGCCGGTGTCGCCGTGCGCGCGTCGGAGACGTCTGCGCTCCGGGTCACGGCCGCGAGCGTCGTTCTTTGCTGCACACGCTGGGCAAGCGACGCGTTCGAGGAAGACAAGCCGGAGAGCATCGACGCTGCCGATCCACCGCTGTTTTGATCCAAGGACGCCAGCAAGCGCGGCGCCTGGGACCCAATTACCGCCACCGCAAGGAGCGCGAACGTTGCCCCAGCCACTCTCAGACCTCTCAGACCTTTGCTCGACCTGGTCGGCGCGCCGTGTCGCTCCGGCGCAAGCGACGTCGCGGCCCGCTCGAGAGCAGGCGTCCACTCGGACGAACCGAAGGGAGGGCGCAACGAGCCGGAAGGGCGACCCTCGAACGCGTGACGCACGTGCTCCACAGAAGTCGCCGCCCACGGCGGTCCGAACGGCATCAACCGCTCCGCCAGGGTCGACACGTCCTGAATCCGCTCCTCACGGCTCTTCCGGAGGCAATCGAACAGGACGTGTTCGAGACCCGTCGGGAGGGCGATCCCATGCCGAGCAGGAGGCACGGGGTCTTCCGAAAGCACGAGCGCGTAGAGGTGAGGCAGCGACTCCGCGTCGAAGGGAACCTGCTTCGTGAGAAGCTCGTAGAGAAGCACGCCCAGCGCCCAGACGTCGGACCGCGTGTCCACCTCGCGGGAGTCGCGAATTTGCTCCGGCGACATGTAGTGCGGCGAGCCAAGGAGGCTGTGCGGACCCGTGAGATCCGTGACCCCTGAACCCGTTCGCCCCACCTCGTCGAGACTCTTCGAGATGCCGAAGTCCAACACCTTGATCACGGTCGACCCGTTCGGCTTGTTCGCGAGGAAGAGATTTCCGGGCTTGATGTCTCGATGCACGATGCCCAGCGCGTGCGCCTCCGCCACGGCCTCGCATGCTTGCAGGACGAATCCCACCGCACGCTCGACGCGGAAAGGTCCCTCGGTCTCGAGCGCCTCGGCCAAGTCCACACCCTCCAGGCGCTCCATGACCATGAAGGGCAACCCGTCATCCGTCACGCCCACATCGTAAGTTCGCGTGACGTGGTCACTGCGCAACCGGGCTGCCGCACGCGCTTCCCGGAGGAACCGGCTGCGTACGTCCGGGTTCTTCACGAAGACGGGTAGCAGCACCTTGATGGCGACCGGTTGCTGCAGGTGCATGTGCAACCCAGCCAACACGGCGCCCATCCCTCCAAGACCGATGACCCCTTCGACCTCGTACTTGCCTCCGATGACATCCCCCGGCCTGGGAAGACCGTCGAGGGCACCCTCGGCTAGCTTGTTCTGAGCTGGATCCACGGCACGTCCCCTTAGTGTCTAAACAACGTCTTAGACATTACGATGCCGGGACGGTGATCCAGGTTTCGGGCGTTCAGCGAAACGTCGCAAGGCAGTCCGCCGTCCAGTACGGACGAAGTCTTTGGAAGATTCGCGGCGAGATGGCGCGAGCCCACGAGCCTGTTTGGCTTCGGCTTCGGGCTGACGAGCAGCGGGTAGCGACAGCGGAGCGTAGGGGCGGTAGCCCCTGCACCCGAGCTATCCCGGCCAGACCATGAGGCTCACGAACACGAGGCCTCCGTACACGGCGTGAACCTTGGCCGTTCGTTCCACGACCGCGAGCTTGCCTACGGCTGACCCGTCGGGCGCACGGATGAGGTCTCGCAACACGCCGGCTGCGGGCAAGACCGCCGCCAACCCCAAGGCAGCCGACCAGGGGACCAGTCGGGCCGCCACGAGCCCGACCGTCACGAGGAAGGCTGACGCGAAGAGTATGACGACGTAGCGGCGGGCCCAGGTGGACCCGAGCACATGGGCCATGGTTCGGATGCCGGCCTTCGCGTCGTCCTGGAAGTCGCGGTAGTTATTGGCCGCGAGGATGGCGGTCACCAAAAACCCGATGGGGACCGACGCCGCGAGCACGCGCAGCAGCACGGTGGTATCGGTTACGCCGGTGAGCGCGTACAGAGAGAAGACCACGAGCAGGGGTCCCATCAGGGCGAACACGCCGACGTCACCGAGCGCCTTGTACTTGTAGCCCGGTCCGGCGGTGTAGGCGTAGCCGCCCAGCGCCCCGATCAGTCCCATGACGAGTACGGGCCAGCCCCGCAGGACGACCACGGGGATGCCGATGACGGTCGCCGCCACCATGAAGCCCACCCCGACTCGAAACACGGTCTTCGGGTCGAGGGCGCCGTTGGTCAGCATGCCGCTTCCGGCGGTCGTTCCTGGCTTGTCGACGCCCTTCCAGAGGTCGACGGCGTCGTTGACGAGGTTCGTGCCGATGTGCAGCAGCAGGGCCGTGGCAAGCACCGGGGCCGCGAGCCATGCGGGGTAGTCCAGCTCGAAGGCGCGCGCCAACCCCACAGCCAGCAACACCGGCATCACCGAAGCCGTGAGGGAGTAGCTCCGAAGCGCCAACAGCCACGCACGCATCCCCTTCGGCACCGCAGGTTTCGTCTCTTGCGTCGTCATCCGCATCACCTTTCGAGGTCGTTGACCTCGTGCTGTCCTGCCGACCGCCACACCAGCAGTTCGACTAGCGTCTCCAGGGCCCGTCGTTCCGTCGACGGCTCCAGCTTCGCGAGGGCGTCGAGCGAGCGGCGCCCGTAGGAGCGAACCAGATTGCGGCATCGGTCGAGAACCCCGTCTTGCTGCGCGACCTCGAGCAGCCGAAGGCACATCCACGTGGGGAGCGGTTCCTGGGGCTCGGCCCCGAGGTGCTCGGCCATCGCTTCGCGGAGCGATGGGTCGCGATCGAGCACGTCGGCCACCGGAAGCGTCACGGACCCCGTCGCAAGGTCTTGCCCCACTGCCTTGCCAATGGCTTCGGGCGTGGAGCACAGGTCCAGCAGGTCGTCGTCGAGCTGGAAGGCGAGCCCCGCCGACAGGGCGAAGTCCCGAAGCACGTCAAGCGTGGGCTCCTGGGCTCCCGCGAGGTACGCCCCTCCCACCGCGCCGAGCGCGAACAGAGAGGCGGTCTTGCGGTCCGCGATGCGCTCGAACGCATCCACGTCCATCTCGAGCCGTCCGCGCCGCTCGAGTTGCTCCACCTCCCCCATGACCAGCTCCTGCAGGGTCTGCACCGTGAGCCGGTCGAGGTAGGGCTGTCCCAGCGCGCTGATCACGTTCAGTGCGCGCACCATCAGAAGGTCCCCCCCGATCACGGACACCGGATTGCCCCAGAGCATGCGTGCCGTCGGCTTGCCCCGTCGCAAGGGCGCTTCGTCGATCACGTCATCGTGCAGGAGCGTGGCGGTGTGCAGCATCTCCACGCTCGCCGCGAAGCCCAGGGCGTGGTCCGAGTGGACCGACCCCCCCGGCACGAGCCGGGTAGCCAGCAGTACGATCGCCGGACGCATCCGCTTGCCCCCGGCGCGGATCAGATCCGACGCGGCGATCGCGCAGCTCGACTCGCGGGCCAACGCGTCCGCCAACCAGGTTTCGACGGACTTGAGCTCACGATTGACGAGCAAGGTCACGTCATCGAGACGCGGCGGCACGTGCTGCGCACCGGGACGGCGTCGGGAGATGGACGAGAGGTGCTCAACGGCGGTGGCGGGGTGGCTGGACATCACCATGCGCCGAAGCTTTCACAAATTCTTGAAATGAGTAAGACAGAAAGCGCACCCCCTCTTCGCTTTCCGAGAAGCCAGGGACGTTACCGTACGATCTCGCTGTCGAGGCTACGCTTCCTCGACGATCCCATCCCGAAGCGCCCCCTTGGTCGGCACGGGCAACGGCCCCTCCGCCCCGTTGGCTGGGTTGCGGGAATGCCGATAGGTCGCGCACCGCATCCCGTTCCGACGACACCACCTGGCGCCCCGAACGAAGTACTCGCACGCGTCGTGGAAGCAGACGTACAGGAGCGAGGCGTTGTAGTCGATCTCCCACGGGGTTTGCGGGGGCTGCCACAGGGCCATGAGGTTGCCGCAGTAGGGGCAGTGGCGTTCGGAGGGGACGGCGCGGCGCTCGAGCTTCGCCTGCCGTGCGGGCACGGTGGCGGTCAGGGGCGGCTTGTAGCTCCAGACCACGCTGAGCACCTCGTCGCCGTGCGCGGCACCGGGACCATGTATGGCGCAGGGGGCCGGGAGCAGGTCGTCGACCTCGACGCTCGGGCGCGGGAACACGCTGGAGAACGTGAAGTAGGCGGTGGCGAGCACCAGTCGCCCTTCGTTCGTCTCCTCCCTCCATGCCGCGATGGACTTGGGCTGGATCGTCCTGTCCGTGAAGCTCACCACGAACACGCCTCCCTTGCGCAGCACCCGCGCCACCTCCCGGGTCACCTCCAGCGGATGGACCAGCAGGTCGATCGAACCCGAGCACACCACGGCGTCGAAGGATTCGTTGGGGAAGGGCAGGCGGGGGTCGACGTTGAGGTCGTGGACGACCGTGGACGAGAGCGCGCGGTTGCGAAGCATCTCCTCTTCGTTCAAGCCCAACCCGACGACCTCGTGCCCCTCCGGCAGGTGCGACGAGAGGCTGGACATCAAGTCGAGCACTCGCCTGGCTCCCGTGGGCAGAAGGTGTTCGTGATGTCGGCGCAAGGCCTCGTCCGTCCGGTCTCCGAAGAACGGCCGTTTGCGAGCCGCCGCGTAAAATAGATCGTCCGGGTCCTCGTTCGCTCTTCGCAAGCCATCGGAGAACAGCACGTCTACGGACGACCAGGTCTTGCGTCGGATTTCAGGCTCGAGGGTGACAGTGAACGAGTCGGCCATGGTGGGGTCTCTTCGAGGGTGGAAGGAGAGCAAGGATCTGAGGAAGGGGGACACGAGCGTCAAGGTGGCGGGCGCCAGTTGGGGCCTGGCGGCCGCCAGTTGCGCGCGCTGGGGCTTCATTCTTCGGCTCTTCGTGAGACCCCGTGGGGCCGAAGGGGGGGCGCGAGGTGGCGGTGCGCCACCCGCTGTGTGAGGGAAATGCGAGGAATCATGCGCTCTGCGACGTGGCCCGGACCGTGCACAGCATGGGCTCATGAACTCGACACGAACCCCACGCTGCCCCTCGCGTCCGGCGCCTGGCTACGCTCACCCCAAGCTGGCCTCGGACGAAGACCTCGTTGCCACCCTCGTCGCGGATCGGGCGGGATCTGCGTCCCGAAAGCGCGCTG
Source organism: uncultured Polyangiaceae bacterium (assembly GCA_964488865.1). Lineage (GTDB taxonomy): Bacteria > Myxococcota_A > Polyangia > Polyangiales > Polyangiaceae > MWCO01. The sequence goes on from CAZAWR010000002.1 coordinate 157,774, forward strand.
AGGATCTGCTGTCCCAGGTGGGGGGGCTGCCAGGCCTCGCCCGCCTCGGTGACGCCATTCCGCGCTTCGACGGGATCGCGCCGGCGGCGGTCCATCGGCTCGCTGTTGCCGTCGAGATCGGGTTGCGATGTGCCGAACCATCTCTCAAGCCGGTCCCGGTCATCAGCTGCTCCGACGACATCGTGGCGGTGCTCGGACCACGGCTTCGGTACCTGCAGCACGAGCAAGTCTGGATGGTGGGGCTCGACGCACGCAACGGTGTGACGTCACGTTGTCGCGTGGCGGAGGGAGGGCAGCACGGGTGTGCGCTGCTCGTTCGAGATGTGCTTCGCTTTGCCGTCCAGTTCGGTGCGCACTGTTTCGTGCTGGTGCACAACCACCCGGGCGGCGATCCGCGTCCAAGCGCGGAGGACGTGCACCTCACCGAGAAGATCTTTGCGGCGGCGCTTTGCGTGGGGATACCGCTGCTCGATCACGTCATCATCACGCGCAGGGGGCACTCTTCTTTGCTGAAGCTCGGGTTGATTCCGGAGATGGCAGAGGAGGTTGTTCCGGATACGAGTCGTCCTGCGCGAGTAGCCAGCGCCGGGAGTCGATTCTGCTTGGGTCGTTGAACCCCGGTTGACGTTTGGACTGATGATCCCAACAGACAAGGGAAGGATGACGCGAAAGGACTCTAGATCGTACCCCGGTCGGAATCTGCTCGGTGCGACGGCGCATGGGCAGGAGGTAGGGGTTCGTGTCTCGCGAGGCCCGAGCGGGGTGCAGCGGGCACCGGCTCCGCACGTGTCGTTGCGGACGAGCGCCCTGTCGTTTCTGGATGGGGGGCTCGAGGGGTGGGGGATTCACGAGCTCGTGACGTGGACGGACCAGTGCCTGATTCGTCCGGGGCGATTGCTGACACGCAGCCCGTTTCCCCGGTTGACGGTGAGGGAGTCCGAGGTCGGGGAGCTCAGCTACGGGAACCCTGACACCCACGCGGACCCGGCGAAGTACCTATCCCACGCGAGGTGCTCCGAGGTGATCCGAGCCGCGCGAGCGAAGGTGCTGGGGGTGGTCGCGGGGCTGATCCGGCCCACTCCCGATGACCGGTTCGTGCAAGGTGCCCTGTACGACGGGCGGGTCACACGGGTTCAAGGGCCCGATGGCCGTCGGGGTTGGGACGTGATGTTGACGGAGCAGCATGATCTGAGCGATCAGGTGCTCGCCCTTCTGGCCGCGGATCTTCTCTGTCATCGGTCGGACTACGAGCAGGACTTGATCCTGTGCAGCACCTGCGAGAAGGTCGACTTCTGGCCGGAGCGGCTGTCCCGACGAGGTTGTTCCGACCACCCAGAAGGACTGCTGGGTTCTTCCGACAGGCGAGCGACCGGTCTGGGCCGATGAGCCCTCGTCGGTGAAAGGCTGGGTGAGCGGTGATGACGGACGAAGAGAGCAAGGCGACGGAAGAGTCGCAGGCCGTGGTCAAGGGAGTGGTGACGATCGACCCGCTGTATGCGTCGCGCAAGCGGCAGAAGCAGATCTCCGAAGTGCTGGAGAAGCATGGGTTTCGGTGCGAGCTGCGAGAGCGTTTCGACAGGCTGCACATCGTGGCTTTCGAGATCGCTGCCTTGCAGGGAGACCCGAAGGAAGAGGTGTACCGCATCGTTCACGAGTCGAACGGGTGGCACGAGAAGGACTGCAAGATCCGGATTCTCTAAGTCGGCGGGGACCCTTCCACCCGGTCCCGGCCCGCGCTCTTCGCACGATACAAGGCGAGGTCCGCCATCTCGAACAGCTTGGTCCCGCCTGTCCTGCCGTCGAGAGAGTTCGCCACGCCCGCGCAGATCGTGATTCGCCCGAGCTCCGTCTTCGCGCTCTCGGACCGCACGATGGACACGAGCTTGTCGGCCACCGTCAGCGCTTGCTCGTACGTGGTGTCCGGCAACACGATCGCGAACTCCTCCCCACCGTAGCGGGAGATCACGTCGGTCTTGCGGGCCCCCGAGCGAAGCATCTGCGCCACGAAGCGAAGGGCGTCATCGCCCGCGAGGTGACCGTGGCGGTCGTTGAACTGCTTGAAGTGATCGATGTCGAGCACGATGAGCGAGACGGTTCGTCCGGTCTGGCGAGCTTGCGTGAGCAGGCGATTGATGGCCTCTTCGTAGCTGCGACGGTTTGCCAGACCCGTGAGGCCGTCCACCTGCGCGAGCGCGCGCATTTCGTCGAACAGCTTGCTCTTCTCGACGGCGATGGCGGAGAGGTTGGCGAGTGCGACCAGGAGGTGCTGCATGCCGGGCGAGACGATGCGATCGCTGAAGGCGTCGTCGACCACGAGGATGCCGACGATTCGCTCGGGGGTGAGCAGGGGAACCATCCACCAGTTGCGGAAGGAGAAGGGCTCGTCGTCCGCGGGGTCTTCGCACGTGAGGTCCAGGGTGCGGGAGTGCAGCGGTTGGCGTTCGAGCAGGCACTTGGCGAGCATGGACTCGATCCGGCACCTACCCTTCTTGGAGGGAGATTCCGCCTGGCAGGCGAGGGCAGCGAGGGCGTCGAGGGGCACGCTCAGGTGGCGAAGTCGTCTCGAGAGTTGGTGCGCGCTGGGGTCATCCTTGACGGCGTCGTACACGGGCAGGAGAGCCTCCAGCGTCAGGTCCTTTTCGACCATGTCCTCCCAGATGCGATGCGCCTCTTCCTTTTGGATGGGACCGACGGCCATGCCCGTGCGCAGGCAGCGCTGTCCGTCGTCTGCGAGCAAGAAGAGGCCGCGGTTGAAGCCGAGGCCTTCGCCCGAGGTGGCGCCGGAGAGCACCACGTATAGGATTTGGTCGATGTGAAGCGAGCGCAGGATCGCCTTGGTGACCAGCAGTTCGAAGGCGAGATCGCGGGGCGAGAAGATGACCTGGTCCAGGTCTTCTTGAATGCTTGGGGGTGGGGGTAGCTGGCTGTCGGGCATGCGATGGCCGATCGATTCGGGGGGAGTCTGGCCACAAACCAGGCTTCGATCAACGCAAGACGTGATCTTTCGATGGGATGACGAGGGCTAGGTGGGTTTCCTGCAAAGGTGGAGCTCGGCGAGCTGGCTGTCATCCACCGCCGAGGGCGCGTCGGTCATCGGGTCGCCGCCCCGCTGGGTCTTTGGGAAGGGAATCACGTCTCGCAAGCTCTCGCTCTCCGACAGGAGCATCGTGGTGCGGTCCCATCCGATGGCCATGCCGCCGTGGGGAGGCGCCCCGTGTCGCAACGCCTTGAGCAAAAACCCGAACTTTTCCTCCGCCTGTTGCTCGTCGATCCCGAGCGTGCGAAAGACGGCGCGCTGGACGTCGGGGTCATGCAGGCGGATCGAACCGCCGCCGATCTCGAACCCGTTGAGCACCAAGTCGTAGCGATAACAGAGCACCTTGGCGGGGTCCGACTCGAGGAGGGCGACGTGATCGTCGTGGGGACGGGTGAAGGCGTGGTGTGCCGCGACCCATCCGCCGGTTTCCTCGTCCGGGTCGAACATGGGCGGGTTGACCACCCACAGGAACTCGAGGTTCCCGCCGTGGCCGAACGGTGGGATGAGGCCCATCTTCTTGGCGATGTGCAGGCGCAGGTTCGCCAGCACCGTGTGCGCGAGCGCCGCCTTGCCGAATTGGAAGAGAAGCAAGTCCCCTTCCGTCGCTCCGGTCTGGGCGTGAATCGCGTTGCGAAGCTCCGGCGTGGCCGTCTTCAGCGCCGTCTGGGCCCACGTGCCGTCGGGGCCCACCTTGGCCCGGGCCAGGCCCTTCGCCCCCATCGACATGGCCATCTTCTCGAGCTCGTCGAGGTCCTTGCGCGACAGCTTCGCGTCGGCCGGAATCCGCATGACCTTGACGATTTCGGCCGGAACGTCGCGACGAAGCGTTCCGTTGTCGAAGCGTTCGGCGATTTCGGCGAAGAAGGGCACGCCGCCTCCCTTGTGCTCGATCACAAGGTCCGTGAGGTCCGCATGCTCCAGGCCGAACCGCAGGTCGGGCTTGTCGTTGCCGAAGCGCCGCAGTGACTCCTCGTAGGTCATGCGGGGGAAGCGTCCTTCCGGATACTTCTGGCGCAGGTCGATGCCCCGGGCGTCCTTCAGGACCTCGAACATCAAGCCCTCGACGAGGGCGAAGACGTCATCCTGGTTGACGAAGGACAGCTCGATGTCGACCTGGGTGAATTCGGGCTGCCGGTCGAGGCGGAAGTCTTCGTCGCGGAAGCACTTGACGATTTGGAAGTAGCGGTCGAAGCCTGCGACCATGAACAGCTGTTTGAAGAGCTGGGGGCTCTCGGCGAGGGCGTAGAACTTGCCGGCGGCATGGCGGGAGGGGACGAGGAAGTTGCGGGCGCCGCCGGGCGTGTACTTGACCATGAACGGCGTTTCGAGCTCGAGGCACCCCTGGTCGCTGAGGTAGCGGCGGGCGGCCTGGTTCATGCGGTGGCGCAGGCGGAAGGTTTGCTGCATGGGGCGGCGTCGCAGGTCGAGGAACCGGTACTGGAGGCGCAGTTCCTCGCGGGTGTCGAGGTCGTCCACGATTTCGAAGGGGGGTGTCTCGGCACGGTTGAACACCTCGGCCTCGAGGACGCGGACCTCGATCTCCCCCGTGGGCATCTTGGGGTTCGTGTTCTCGCCGCGGGAAACCACCACGCCCCGGATGGCGATGACCCACTCAGGCCGGATTTGCTCAGCCAGGGCCACCGTCTGGGCGATTCCCTCGGCGGAATCGAGCTGCGGGTCACGTGGTTCGGTCGACGGGTCGAAGACCACCTGGGTCACGCCCTCCCGGTCTCGGAGGTCGACGAAGACGCACCCGCCGAGGTTGCGGCGGGTCTGCACCCAGCCGAAGAGGATGACCTGCTTGCCGGCGTCGGTGCCGCGCAGGTCGCCGCAGAAGTGAGTGCGTTTCCAGTCGTCGATGAACTTTCGCTGCGCCACGTTGCCGCTCCTTGGGGTTGCCTGGGTTGGGCGGGGCGCCAGCCTAGTGAAGCGGCGCGCGAAGTCCAGCCGCGACCGCGCCGTCCAAAGACGTGGAGGGTGCAAAGGGGCGCTTCTGACAGTTCCAACGCGAGGAGAATGGAAGTAGGGTCCGGGACCTCTCGTGACGGGAATTCATCATGTCGAAGCACGCTTGGACCTATCTTGTCGGGATCGCGTCGGTGGCTGTGGGCTGTGCCACGTTTCCTCCGCCCGAGGAGCGCAAGCCGGAGGCCGACCAGGACCTACTCTCCGGAGATGACACCGGGACCACTGCAGAATGGCTCTTCGTCACGTCCGAAGGGGGATCCGGCAAAGGGAAGGATGCCTGCGGGCTGGTGGCGCAATGGTTGGACGGGGAGAAGCAGTGCACGGGGGAAATCTGCGTGCACGCCCGGGACCTGGGCAAGGAGTGGCTCCAGCGGTGCAAGAAGGAAGCGGGGGATGGGCTGTCCGCCGTGCAAGACCTCGTGGGCACGTTCGAGGAGCGGGCCGAGCTGCCACCCGACGCGTGTGTGCGGGAAGGCACGGGGATGCTTCGCACCCAAGCGTGCGTTGAGCCGGAGGCGTGCGAAGCGCAAGCCCAGCGATGGATTTCCCGCTGCGGTGCGTCCTACGCCACCCCGCTGTTCGTCCTGATGTTGACGCGCACGCTGCAGCGCCACTTCCCCGACGACCCCAACAAGGCCGTGCACGAGGTGAAGTTCGACGCGCGGTCCTGCGATGCCCTCGCGGAGGCTGTTGCCAAAGGCGTGGGGTGCGATGCTGCGGGGTGCGATGCGTCGGTGGAGGCTGGCGAGGCGTGGATGGACCGGTGCCGCAAGCCGGAGGAGAGGATGCCGTTGGCGCTCGCGTTCCAGATGGCGGACGTCCGGGTCGGGGGCGGGCGCGGCGTGGATCCCATGGCGGTCAACCCGCTCGAGAACAAGCTTGCGGACGGCAGCTTCCCCCTGCTGCTGTCGGACAACAAGGGTGTGGTCTCCTGGGTCTGCGGCGTGCGCCCGAAGAACCTGGAAGGGTACCTGAAGGCGCGACGAGAGTGTGCGCCGGGCGAGGTCATCGTGGCGCGCGTCGACGGGCAGCGGAACGTGCGAACGGCTTCGGTGCCCCATACGGACGACGCGACCTTCGCGCGGCAGTTCCCGTTTCTCGAGATCAAAGGGGAACGCGAGGTCCGCGCGATGGCCGAGATCGGAGCCTTCAGGCAGGAGGTTGCGGAAGCCGTGGCGCAGGCCCAGGGGCGCCGTCCCGAGGAAGCCGTCGCGTCGCTCGCGAAGGCGTTGCGGACCCGGGACCAGGCGGTCATCCGGCAGGCGGACTACCAGAAGGTTCTCACGGACGCGGACCGAGAGCTCGTGCCTGCGTTCAAGGAGTGGGGCAAGCGCAAGGTGCGGGGCGTGACTCGGGCACGAGGTGCGGAGGAGCAAGGGCTGTACGCCCGGCGCGCCTTGCAGAACCCGCTGCACGACATGGCACGCGACGGGACCGTCAGCGCGGGAGCCTACATCGCCCCGCCGTCGTTCACGCTCGACCGATGGATGCCCCTGTCCTTCCTCGCGTACAAGGATGAGCTCTCGGCGCTGCAGCGGACCGCCGACCGTCACAAGGTGTCGGACGACCGGGTCGCGCAGCTTCGGCAGGAGGTGGTCTCCGAGGTCTCGGCGTGCGCCCAGGCCGAGGCGCGCGTGCAGACGGCGAACGACGCGGTGATGGCGTGCATGCTCGGAGAGGGGTGCCCGCAGGACAAGATCACGTCGCTGGCCTCCGCGGCGGACCCGGACCGAGAGAAGGCGCAACGGTCGAGGGACAAGATCGCGCGCATTCTTGCGAGCGGGCTGTTCAGCCGGGGCGAGATGGACCGGCTGGATGCCGAGCGGATTTCTGGGGGCTGCCTGGATCCGTGACTCCCGCGTGCCGCTGGGGTTGACGTTCCATCTCGTGGCACCATGTTTCAGTTTCACGATCCAAGAGCGTGGGCCAACCGCGACGCCTCGGAGGGGCTCGCCAGGAGGGATGGGAGATGCGAGTGAAGATGACGCTGGAGGACGTGCTCCAGGGCAAGTTCAAGGGAGGCGTGGTCACGGCGGACGAGTCCACCCCGATGAGGGACGCCGTGAAGCTGATGGCGACGAACAACTTCGGCGCTCTCGTGATCACGTCGGCTGGCAGGCCTGCGGGCATCGTGACGGAGCGCGACGTGCTGCGGCAGGCTGCACAGGGGGAAGGCTTCCTGGACAAGCCGGTGGCGGAGTCGATGACGCGGGACATCGTGGTGGGTCGGCTCTCGGACGACGTGGAAATCGCCAAGTGCGTGATGACGGAGAAGCGTTTCCGCCACATGCCGATCATGCAGAAGGGAAAGCTGGTCGGGATCGTGTCGATCGGCGACGTGGTTCGGTCGCAGCTCACCACGATGGAGGCGGAGGCCACGTACCTGCGGGACTACATTCGGGGGGAGTACACCTGAGGGTCTACTTCGGACAGAGGGCGAGCGCGCCCGCCCCGTCGTTGTTGCCGGGGTGACAGTCCGCGATGGACCCTTCCGGGTCCACGACCACGTACACATCGTTCTGGCCGGACAGGTCCCCGGTGCAGGTGATCTCCTCGCATTCGCCTGGCTTGAGCAGCGTTGTGGTTTCGGTCTCGCACACCACAGTGCCTGGCAAGCCGCCGTCGGAGGAAGCATCGGCCTCGAGGAATTGGACGGTGACGCCGTCCTGCACGGGGTTGGTTCCGCGGTTGCACACGCGCGCCTCGAGGGTGGTGGTGCCTGATTGGCCGGCGCAGAGGTTGCCCACGTTGGACAGGACGACGGTGAGGTCGGCGATGTGCAGGATGCCGAGGTCTCCCTGGGTATTCTGTCGGAAGTTGTTGAGTCCGGGTTGTGTCCAGTTGGGGGGCATCTGGCTGGATTGGGGAACCTGCGCGTCGTCGGTGACGTGGGTGATCGAGTAGGCGTGTTGGTTCCAGATGGGGCGCGACGCGGCCCAGAGATCTTCGGGATCGCGCAGGATGACGAAGCCCCCTTGCTGGACGAATGGGGTCGTTGGGAGCAGCGGATCGGTCACGGGGCAGCTGAGATTGCTGTCCGTTCGCGCCACCACGATCTCCGTGGCGAAATCCCCATCGACATCGACAATGACCGGAAGCTCGAATCCCGTGCCGCTCGAGGCCGGCGCGCTGTAGAGCACCTGGCCGCTATGGCCCTCGTAGACACGCACGTAGCACTCGTCGCCGTAGACCGCCTCCGCCTTCCCGTCGCCGTCGAAGTCGAAGATGCTCGAGCCCGTGCCGCTCGAGGAGAAGTCCTGGGAAGGTTGTGCCCAGAGGATGCCGTCGGGCAGGCCCTGCATGGCCGCGGCGCGGTCGCACTTGCCCCCCGGACGCTCCGGCGGACTGCCCCCTCCGAGCGCTGCCTTACAGTCCGGGTCATATACGACGTAGTACTGGTTCGCGGCTGCCGCGAACTCCACCTGCCCGTCGCCGTCGAAGTCGCTTGCCGTCGGAGGCCCGCCGTGACCGCCCGGCACGCCTGCGTCATGGTGCAGCTCCATCGGTCCCCACACGACAGTCCCGTCGAGCGCTTGCACGCGAATCGTTCCGGTGCTGTCCGGGTTGTAGGTCGTCGTCTCCGCCGACACCACGACCACCTCGGGCAGATCGCCCGGCCCCACCCCCGGCAGCGTCGAGTAGTTCCCCAGGTCCACCACCGCTACATGGCCAGCCTTCTGCGCACCGCTCGGCACGAACCAGCTCTTCGTCACCCATTGTTTCGCTGCCTCGTCCCACCCGGCGATCTTGTCGAACCGAACGAGATCCGGCTTGCCGTCCAGGTCCACGTCCGCGATCGTGGACATCACGCCGTGCTGCAGGTAGTCGAGCGCGGTCCCGTCGTTCAGAAGACACCCGGCCGCGTCGAACACCATCTCATCGACGAGGATCTCCGGTCGCCCGTCGTTATCGAGGTCCCACAGGCCCGGTCCGAAGTTGGCGGCGTTGTCGAGAATCGGTACCGGCGTGTCCCCCGCGCTGCACTTCCTTCCGTACCACATGCGCGACGCCGAAGCGGCACCCCCTTGGACGTCGAGCTTCAAGGCATAAAGGTACAGAGGGCTGTCGGTGGTGCTGCCCGTGTTGTGCAGCCCGACGATTTCCGGACGCCCGCCGTTCGGCACGTCCCCATCCAGATCGCCCACGGCCCACTGGGTCCCGTACCCCGGACGATTGCCCGGCACCGGATCGTCCGCGCCGCCGAGGCGCAGCTGCTCCTCGCACGTGCGACCGTCGAACACGCGCAAGGTGCCAATGCGCCCCCCGCCGATCGTCTCGAAGGTGGTGACCACGATCGAGGGTTGCAGCTTGCCAGGGTCGTCGTCGAGGTTGAGGTCCGCCACGATGGGAGCGGTGTAGATGTTGACCGAGCCCAGGGTGGGGTCGTTCGTATCCGTGGGTCCCAGCCACTCGCACTGCACCGTCGGCTTCACACCGTCGGGCGGTGTCTCGCGCTGGCAGCTCGGGTCGTTGATGACACTGGGGGGGACGCCATAGGGAATGCACTCCCCGTTGGCGTCGCAGTACGAGTCGCCGGGGCAGTCATCGTAGGACTCGCAGGTGCCGAGGTCCGGGACGCACGCGTCGTACCGGCACTTGAAGGACGCTGGGCACGTCGTCCCTCCGCAGTCTCCGCTGTCTCCGCCGCCACTGCCGCCCGTGAACGTTCCTCCCCCCGTACCGCCGACGCCACCGGTGCCGGCTTCGCCCCCGCCGCCCTCCACGCTCGCATCCCCCGCGCTCCCTCCACCGCTTCCCCCGGGCGGTCCTGCCGACCCATCCCCGCCGCCGCACCCCGCGAGCGCCGCCGCGGGCGCGCCCACGACACACATCACCCAGGCCAACCATCGTCGCATCGCCAACTCCCGGTTCTGATTCCTGTGGTCGGTGAAGCTTACGCGACGTTGGGGTGTGGTGCACGCGGTGTGGCGAGGGCCGTCGTCGCACTCACCGTGATCGGACCCCGTGCGATTGCAGGAACGCGCGCAGCACATCCGCGAAGTCGCCGGAGGCTGACGACAGCGCCTCCCTTGCGGCCCGAATCAGTCGCGGCCCGCTCGACTTCGACAGCGCTTGCACGACGGCGTCGCGTTCCGAGGGGCCTGCCTGCTGGAGCATCGACAACACGAGGTGGGTGGCCTCGTCGCTGTCCACCAGGGCGAGGGCGTGCAAGGCGGCGCGTCGCGCATCCGGGTCGGTCATCTCGCGGTAGATGCGCGCGAGAGGATCGAACGCGTGGGGGAAGTGGAGCTGCCGGATCGCATCGCACGCTTGGGACCGCACGGCCTGCTCAGGGTCCGACAGCGCTTGCCGCAAGGTGATGAACGATCGCTTGTACAGGAACCGTCCGAGGGCCTGGACCACGGCGGAGCGGACCTCCGGTTCGTGTCGACGGAACAAGGTCTCGAGGGGAGAGATGGTCATGTACAGCTCGGTCTGGGCGAGCCGCTCGATGAGTCGCGCGGTGGACGAGGTGGGGACGCTGGAGGCGCCTTCCAAAGGCAGGGCCACCATGCGAGCGAGCATGGCGCGACGGCGGATGACTTCGGACCAGGTGGCCCGGTCGATCATGATGTCGGCACAGACCTCGGAGGCGGAACCACGTTGCTCCCACTCGATGAGGTCGACGTGCCACACTTCGGAGAAAGCGGAGTCCTGGCGGTTGGGGTCAGCCTGGCGCGAGGATTCGATCGGGTCGTCCTGGGCGTTCTGGTAACGCGCGGCGGCGCGTGCGTAGTGGGAGCAGCGTGCGGGGTCGAGGGGCAGGTGGGCGAGCTCGACGTAGGCGGCCCCTGCGCGCTTGAACTGCCCGAGTTCAGCGTAGGACAGCACGGCGGCAAGCAGGGCGTTCTCGGCGATCTCCGGCGCATGTCCACGTTGCAGGGCGGCGGTAGCCAGCTCACGCCACATTCCGGCCTGATCGAGGATCGCCTGGTTGGCCACAGGGCCGAGGCCTTCCCTTCGCGCGTAGCCGGCCATCTCTCGGCACAGCGTGGCCGCCGCGGCGATCTCGGAGCGCTCCCGCAAGAAGCGAATGGCATCGGTGTACTCGCGCAGGGCGTACGTTCGTAGCTGGTCCTCCCGAAGGATGCGCGTGAGGTTCACGTACCCCTCGAGCGCGTGCTCGATCGTCCCCGAATCGCGCCCGATCGCAGCGAGCACCTGGAAGCAGTCGAAGGCGCGTTCCCTCTGGCCCAGCCTCTCGTATCGATCCGCCGCTTCCTCCAGCAAGTGCACCGATGCCACCGTGGCCGCATGGGCTTCTCGCTCGTCCCCGTCGATCCTCGACGTGCGCGCGAGGTTGAAGCGGGCCAGCGCCCCCGCGTACAGGTCGGCCTCATCGGTCAGCGGAATCGCGTGGCAGAGTCGCGACCACAGGGGCCTCGCCTCCCGGTGGCGTCCCGCCCGCTCCAGGTTCACCGCCGCTTGCGCCAGCGAACCCACCGACTCGAACTCACGAGCCGCTCGCTCGTACAACGAAGCGGCTCGCCCGTCGCCCGCCGGGAGCCGCAACGCTTGGTTGACGTACGTCCGGGCGCGGTCTCCCGCCGTCCCCCGCGGCAACAGCGCCTCGGCCATGCGATCGTCGTTCAGGTACCACGCGCACGTGATGGCGCCACGCGCGTCGCCCTGCCGTGCGAGCGTGTTGCCGAGCAAGGCCACGGCCGGTGCGTAGTCCTGCTCCAAGGCATAGGTCTGGCCGAGCGCTGCGGCGAGCAGCTCGAGGGCTTCGTTCGTCTGGCCCGACGCGAGATGGCGCTTGGCTTGCGCGAAGGCCTGGGTGAGGTCGACGTCCCGGAAGGTCTGGGTCATGACGACGCTCCGGTTGGGACGCGGGTGGCGGGAGGATCCTTGGCGCCGATGCGTCCCAGGATGTCGCGAGCCTTCTCGGCGCGCGCGCCGTGGGAGGCGATGGTTTCGTGATCGACGATGTAGTGGGAGTGGAGCAGGTCGAGGTAGTCGAGCTCGAGCGAGCCGCCCGAAGGCAAGATGAAGACGATGCCCAGCTTGGCGATGCGGGTGAGGGTCTGCACGATCTCGCGGGGAATGTACAGGGCGGCGTGGGTGAACACGTGCAGGACGATCTCTCGATGGTCCCGGACCTGTTCGATGTCGAGGGCGGTGGCGAGCTCGGAGAACACGCGCCGGGGGTTCCGTCCCCGCTCACCGGTGAAGGACAGCACGTAGGGGGTCGGGAGGCTGCCGCCCCGCGCGGCCTGGGACTCGTACAGGCGCGCGTCGAAGAAGCGGATGGCCACGTCTTCGCCTTCCAGCACGAGCTTCTTGGCCGTGGCGAGGGCGATGCCGCGCGCGAACACTTGACGGTCCCCGCGCATGGACGCGGAGGCGTCGATGAGAAGGACGTGGCGTCGGCCCGCCGGCTCTCGCTCCGTTTCCTTTGTGTAGTACAGGACCTCGTTGTCGACGACGCGGCGCATGAAGTCGTCCGCGTCCCATGCGAGCTCGGTGAGCACGAGGTTGTCGATGCTCCCGCGGTTGCCGAGGCCGCCGCACCCGAACCCAGCGCGGGTCGAGGCGCCGGGGCGTGTCTTCGTCTCGAGCACGCTGGGCAGAATCTCGAGCGAGAAGTTGACCACGTCGTGTGCCGCGGGGGACGCCATGGCAGCGAGCAGGTCGACCTGCAGCCCGGCCCCCGCTCCCGCCTCGGCTCCCAGGACGCCGAGCAACTGCAGCGTGTCCAGGTCGAGGGCGTCCGCCACGGTCAGCAGGTACAACCGGGACCGGTGCAGCAAGGACAACGCTTGTAGCTCGAAGCTCCTATCGCGCTTCTGGAACAGGCCGACGAGCTCCTCGTCGATCCCGTCGAACAATGCCGCGTCCGAGGCGATCTCCGTGGCATAGGCCGGGACGCTCGTCATCCTCGACGCCACCGACCCGAGGAGCTTGGACAGGACGACGCTGATCATGTCGTCCGAGAGGCGAAGGGAAGTGGCGCGACGGGAGGCCTCACAGGCAGCAAGCTCCTGGATCAAGGCGGCGTACGCCTCGCACAGGGCGCGTCCGCCGGGGGCCTGGCCCAAGGTCGTGTCGGGGTCCGTCCGAAGGCCGAGGGCGTAATGCTCGGGGGACACGGCGAAGAGCATGCCGATGTCGTGCACCACGGAGAACGGCAAGCGGATGCCGAGCCGCTCGAGGTCGCGAGACCATCGCAGGGCGCGGAGCGCCATGGTCGGCGTGCCGGGGCGAACGACGGACAGCGCCAGGGTTCCCAGGATGCCAGCGATGCTGGGTTGTTCTCGTTGTGCAGAAGAAAGGGGCATGGCGGTCGTCGGGGAGTGTACCGAATTTGGGGGGCCGTGGTGGTCTCATCGGTTGACGCGGTGGGCGTGGCATCCCCATAAAGCACAGCGAGCCAAGCCCTTCTTCGCAGTACCGGAAGAAAGCCGACGATGTCTCCCCTTACCCCCTCCCAGGCCCTGCGGAACGCGATTGCCGCGGAAGCCGCCGCGGCACGTTTTTACGAAACGCTCGCCTCGCGAAGCTCCGACCCCGAGGTGCGATCGTTCTTCGAAACCATGGTCCGCGTGGAGGCCGAGCACGGTCGCGAGATCGAGCAACTCGGAAGCAAGATGGTGGGGCAGGTGCTCCCCGCCTTTGCCACGACGGACGCCTCGGGCGTGGAGACGCTTCCCGCTTGGAAGTCTGCCGAGAACCTCGGTTTCGACGAGGCGTTGCACGTGGCGGTGATGTGCGAGCATCAGGCGGCGATGCACTACGCGGACCTCGCGGAGTTGTTCGATGGGGAGGTGCGGGAGTTCTTCCGTGCGGTGTCGGCCTCCGAGAGCCAGCACGGCAGCATGATCGAGGGCGTGCTTCGCGAGCGAATCCGGACGGGGCAATCGACGTTCACGATCGGGCAGGTGGTTCGCAACCTCATCGAGATCGAGCGAGCCGCGGCGCGCTTCTACGGCGCGCTGGCGAAGCGGTGTCTGAACCCCAGGGCGAAGTCCTTCCTGCAGGGCATGGTCGAGGTCGAGGAGCTGCACGCGGCCCAAATCGAAGCCCTCGGACGAGACGTGGAGACGGGTGAGATCCCCGAACACGCGAACCTCGAGGTCAAGGACGTCGAAATGCCGCCGAGCTGGCCCGCCCCGATCGATCTCCGTCTGGAGACCTCGCTCGCCCTCGCGCTCGAGGCGGAGCGTCGTGCGGGACGGTACTATCGAGCGCTGTCCCGGTGTTTCTCCGGGCAGGCCGCCGACTTCCTCGAGCACATGGCCGAGACCGAAGACGACCACGCACGATCCATCGAGGACCTGTTGACAAGGATGCGCGCGGACGCCTGAAGTAACCTGGCGGCGCCCCGGGTCAACCTTCCCCTTCCGGGGCCGGGTCCACCCGGATCAACACTGTGGTCACGTTGTCCCTGCCCCCCGCATCCTTCGCCTTCGCGATCAACGTCTCCGCCACCACGTTCAGATCCGAGCTCGCCACCACCGCCGCGCGAATGTCCTCGTCCCCCACCATCCGGCTCAACCCGTCGGAGCAAAGCAAGAAGACGTCCCCCACCTCCGTGCGATGCACCGTCACGTCCACGTCGATGTACTGCTCGATGCCGACCGCGCGGCTGAGCAGAGAGCTCGTCTTGCCCATGATGCCGACGTTGCCGAGCGTGTGGTCGATGGTGAGCTGGGTGATCTGGTTGCCGCGGATGCGGTAGCAGCGACTGTCGCCGACGTTGGCGATGAAGACGTAGCTCTTGTGGGCGGAGAAGTGGACCATGACGACGGTGGTGCCCATGCCGCGGTAGGCTTCGACCTCGTTGGACATGGTCAGCACGATCTGGTTCGCGCGCTCGATGACCTGGACGAGGCGCTTCTTGCGGTTGGCGGGGCGATCGGGGGCTTCGGGGTCGAGAAACTTGTTTCGCTCGAAAGCGTCCGCGATCGCCTCGAGGGTCAGCTTGCTGGCGACCTCCCCCGCGGCGTGGGCCCCCATGCCGTCGGCGAGGGCGTACAACTCGTGCTCGGGCAAGCAGACGTAGGCGTCTTCATTGAGCTTGCGCCGCAAGCCGACGTCGGTCATCCCGATGCCTGTGACCAGGGCGCGCTGGCGAGAGGGCTCGACCTCCTCGTGCTCGAGCTCGTGGTTGGACACGAGCGAGGGGGGGATGGGCTCGGGCTCATCCTTGTCGGGAGGCTGAGCGGCGTCAGTCGACGGTGGGGCTTTCTTCGAGAACAGGGCGAAGGCGAGGAAGGTTCCGAGAACCAGGAACACGAGGATGGCGACGACGGTGGGCGACACGATGGGTGCTATCCGGCTTGCTGGCCCTGGGGTGGATAGCCTGGGGGCTGAACACCGAATTGGGGGGGAGGGTAGTTCGGCGCGATGATGAGATGGCCGACGGGGGACCACAGGGAGTGAATGAGGTAGTCACGTCGCTGGATGAAGTCCTGGTAGGCCATGTAGCCGAGAATGAGGGCGACGGGGAAGAAGAGGAACCAGGCGATGATGAAGCCAGCGACACCGCTGCCTTCGATGTCTGCGAGCACCCGGATGTCGACGTAGAAGCCCTGGGGTGAGGGGCCGACGGCGATGGAGACCTTGGGGACGAGGCCCCAGGACGGCATGGTGCCGCGGCCGGCCCAGGTGGCCGGTCCGGTCTGTTGCGTGGGGATACCCTGGGCGTGGAGGGCCTGCACCAAGGTACCCACGACGCCCTGAACGTCCTGTCCTGCGAAGAACTGGCGATCGGTCCGGTCGAACACGGCGTGAGTGTAGGTTGATCCGGAGAAAAATGCATCAGTTTGTGCCCCGGGCCGGCGGGGGATCGGCTGCCGGCGGGGCGTCCACGGTCGCTGTCAGGGCACGGTGGTCAGGGACTTGAGGTCGAGCATCTCTTCGACATTGGGCATGACGATGAGTTCGACGCGGCGGTTGCGTTGCATCTGGTCGGGGGAGCTGTTGGCGACGACGGGGTCTGTCTCGCCGTAGCCGGAGGCGCTCCAGCGGTTCTGGGGCAGGCCGCCGCCGGGTTCGATGCGGTTGGCGCCGTGTCCGGAGGGTGCGATGTCCGTGGGGGTGACGAGGAACACGAGCACGGTGCGAGCGCGCATCAGGCTCAGGCCCCAGTTGTCGAGGTAGGGTCCGCCCTTGAGGGGTTTGTTATCCGTGTGTCCCGCCACCTGGAAGTCGCGGGACATCAAGGTCTGGTCGTTGCGAACGACCTTGGCGACCTCCCGCAGCACGTTCCTGCCGTCGGGCTTGAGCTCCGTCTTACCGGAATCGAAGAGGATGTCGCCGGGCAGGGAGATGATCATCCGGTTCTTGCGGATGTTGACGTTGAGGCCCAGGCGCGTGAGCGATTCGAGCTTCTTGCGCAGGGCGATCATGCGCTCCTTGATGCGCTCGAGGGTGGCGGCGCGGGCCTGGTACTCGGACAGGGCTTTGCGCATCTTGTCCATGTCCGAGTTGAGATCGGCCAGCGCCTGGCCGCGATCTGCGAGGGCCGTGTTCAGCTTGTTGACGTCCAGACCCATGGCCTCGAGCTGCATCTCCAGCTCGTTGACCCGGTTCTTCGCGACCCCAACCTCCTGCTCGAGGTCCGCTACCCGCTTGTTGGCCGCCTGGTTCTTCGCCACTTCCGCGTTGTACTTCGCGAGCTGTGCCTGCCACTCCTCCTCCGAGTAGCCGCACGCGGCGATGCCCAGGGAGAGGGCCATCACACACGAGAAAGCCAGAACAGTCCGCTTCATGGTCTTGTCACTCCTTGTCGACGGCCCATGCTAGCGAGCCGTCCCGTCTGTGCGCGAGGGGGCTGACCCCCGCGCCGGCTGATGCTCGGGCATCTGCGTCGGGAGTTGCAAGCGGAAAGATGCGGCGTCGGGCGACCTCCGGTTGCCGCCCCCAGATCCGGAGGCACGCCCCCATCCCAGCCTTCCCCCGAGCAGTCGCGAGCAGTCGGGGGAAGGAGCCCTCTCACGCACCGCTCACCTTGTTGCTGGCAGGCCGTCTTGCCACTCGCCGAGCAAGATCCAGAGGGTACTCTCTTGGTCCGTCGCTTCGCTCCGGATCAGGGTCACCACCCGAGGATGGCTCGCCGGACCGGGTCAGAGTAAGCTTGCGGGACCGTGAGCACCTCGGCACGACCTCGAACGATTCTCGGGCGGCTCCTGCTCGTCATCTTGACGCAGGGACTGGTGGCTTCCGCGCTGGCGCCGACGGACTTCAACCCGGATGGCCGACGTCCGCCGCGCACGCAGCCGGGCACGCGCACGCCTCCTGTCGCCCCGCCGCGCACGCCTACCGAGGAAGGACCGGGCACGGACGCCCTCATCAAGCGCTACATGGGCATCGTGATGGCCCGGCCCGACGAGGTATTCCCGCTGCGCCGCCTCGCGGAGCTCTACCGGCAGCGCGACGGCAACCTCACGCAGCTGGTAACGGAGCTCGAGCAGCGGATGGCTGGGGGGGGCGCGGACGCGTGGTCGGCCCGGGTGGCGCTGGCGGGGATCCACCGCATCGACAACAAGATGCCGGACGCGATCCGCCTGTACCGCGAGGCGATCCAGGCGCGCCCCGACGCGCTGGGGGCCATTCGCGCGCTGGCCGAGGTCGTCCTCGACAGCGGTGACCTCACGGAAGCTCGGAACCTGTACGACCAGGTGCTGGCGAAGACCACGGAACGCGTCGACAAGGAGGCTGCCTTGCGCACGCTCGTGCGCATCGGGCTCGATCAGAAGGACCACGCCGCGGCCAAGCGCTACCACGAACAGCTGGTGCGTCTGGCGCAGGGGTCCATCTTCGTTCGTGCGGAGCTGGGGCGCGAGCTCATGCAACGCGGCGAGCTTGCCCTCGCCGAGGCCGAGTACCGCGAGGTCGTCAAGGCAGCGGCCGGAGACAACCGCGCCCTCGCACCCGCCCTGCGTGACCTCGGCCAGGTCCTCGTCCGTCAGCGCAAGACCGCCGAGGCCATCGAGGTGCTCCGCAAGGCCTTGCAGCTCGCCGGACAAGGCGCCGGTGTCCGCCGCGAGATCCACACCCTCATCACCGAAGCCTACCGCGCCGAAGGCAAGCTGCCTGAGCTGATCACGCTGCTCGAATCCACACGCACCAACGACTTCGACGAGGTCGTCACCCTCGGCCTGCTCCTCGAGGAAACCGGCCAGGTCGACAAAGCCCTCGAGGTCTATCGTCGCGCCCTGCGCCTCAACCAGCGCCACATCGACACGCACCTCAAGGTCATCCACATCCTGCAGGCACAAGGCGAGCTCGACCAGGCCATCCGCGAGTACGAAGCCCTGATTCGCGCCGTCCCAGGCAACCCGGACTTCTCCTTCGAACTCTGCGAGATCCTCATCCAGCGCGGGGACCGCGCCAAGGCCCTCGCCCTGCTCACGCAGCTCGAACAACACACGCGCGACGACGACCAGCTCGGTCGTCTGGCGGACTTTTACGAACGAATCGAGGAAAAGGACCGAGCCATGCGCTTGCTGCAGCGCCTCGCCCAGGGTGGCGGCCGGGACCCTCGCTACGTCATCGACCTTGGAGACCGCTACTTCCAGCAGGGTGACAAGAAAAAGGCCCTCGACACTTGGGCCCGGCTCCGCACCCTCATCCCCAACCGCGCCGAAGCCCACGCGACCCTCGGCGAGGTCTACCTCGACCACGACATGGGTGCCGAAGCCACCGAAGCCCTGCGCGAAGCCGTCGCCCTCGAGCCCAAGAACGTCCGCTATCTCAAGAGCCTCGCCATCGCCCTCGAGCGCATCGGCGCCGCCACCTCGCAGCGTCGAAACCTCACCGGTCCTTACCTCGAAGCCCTCCAGATCTGGGAGAAAATTCTCGAGATCGCCTACGCGTCGGGCGATGAAGGCCAGGCCCGCGAAGCGCGCATGCACGTCGTCACCCTCTGGTCCTTGTCCAGCCAGCTCCCCGCCCAGATCGCGCCCTTGGCCGCCAAGTTCGGCGCCAGCCCGCCGGACATCTCCGCCGGACGCATGCTCGCCGAGGTGCAGATCCGCCTCCGGCGCCTCGCCGAGGCCGAGGTCACGCTTGCCCGTCTCACCGAGCTACGACCCGGCGAATCCGACGTGTTCCTCAGCCTCGAGCGCGTCTACGTGCTGCAACGCAAGCTCGACAAGGCCATCGAGGTTCTCGCCAAGCTCACGACGATCGACCCCAAGCGAGCTCGCCAGTACTACCAGCGCATGGCGCAGTACGCCGCCGAGCTGTATCGCGACGACGATGCGGTCGGGTACGCAGCCCAGGCGGTTGCCTTGGCCCCGGACGATGCGGAGGGGCATCGCAAGCTGGGGGAGATGTACCGACGGCGCCAGGACAACGAGCGTGCGATCGCGGAGTTTCGTGCGGCGATCGCGAAGAACGACCGCCTCTTCCTCGTGTACTTCGACCTCGCCGAGCTGCTGCTGGCGCGTGGGGAAGCCGACGAGGCGGACCAGCTGTTTCGTCGGGTGGTGCGGACGTGCCCGGACGAGGAGATGGTGGCGAGGGCGGCGCGGCTGTCCATGCAGCTGAACCTGGGCAAGGACACGCTCGACGTGTTGGAGCGGGAGCTGTTGCCGGCGGCGCTGGGCAATCCACAGAAGCGTGTGTACCGGCGGTTGCTCGTGGACCTGTACGGGGCGATGACCTTCCCGCTCGTGCAGAAGGTGCGGTACGGCTCCGGGGCCCCGGCCGCAGCGGCAAGAGAAGCGCTCGGGAAGATCGGCACACGTGCGGTCAAGCCCTTGCTGGATGCGCTGGCGGACGAGAACCAGGCGCAGCAGCGCATTGCCATCGAAGTGCTCGCGTTCGTGCAGAACCGCAGTGCGGCGCCCGCCCTGTTCGCGTTCGCGACCGGCCAGGCGGACCCGGAGCTGCGCTCTCGGGCCATGCTCGCATGCGGTGCGCTGCGAGACCCGGGTCTGCTTCCCCGCTATGGGAATCTGCTCGCGCCCAAGGACGGGCCCCCGGTCGCCCTCGGTGGGCCGATCGCGGTAGCCGCCGCGTGGGGCGTGGCTCGCGTCGACGACCCTGCCGCGCGACCGCTGCTCCGGCAGCTTGCGGGACAAGGGGCGCCCGAGATTCGCGCCCTCGCCCTGCTCGGTCTCGGGTTCGGAAAGGACCCGCAGTCTGCGGTCGTGCTTGCCGACGCCGTCCGGTCCCCCGATGCCGGGAACGTGGCGAGGGCTGCTGCCGCTCTCGCCCTCGCGGAGCTGGGCGCCAAGAACCAAGTTCCCGCGCTCGTTGCCCTCGCTCGCAGTCCCGAATCCCTCCCCCGCGAGGCCGCGCTCGTTGCCCTCGCCCGTCTCGCCCCAGACCGCGCTCGGCCTCTCATCGCCGCCGCCCTGTTCGATGCCAACCCCTCCCTGCGAAAGGCTGCCCTCGCCGCCGCCCTCGTCGTGGGCACCGGTCAGTTCAAGCGGACGGTCGACCCGTGGGAGGTCCCTGACAGTCAGCTGGACGTGCGCACCATTCTCGATAGGCTCCAACCTTCCGGCTACGACGCGGCGGATCACGCGCGGACCCTGGTCGCGCTCGAAGAGCAAGTGACGGCGGCCGCGGTGCAGGCCGTCCGGACCTCCCCCGAGGGGGCTCGCCTGGTGGCCGATGCGCTCTTGTCCCGCGGTCACGCGTCCGCGCTGGCGCCCTTCACCGATGGTCTGGAGGGGCTCGATCCGGAGGCGCGCAAGGCGGCGGAGGCCGTCGCCCTGCGGGTCTCGGCCAAGGTGGAGCCGGCCTTCGTGGCCCTCGTGCGGCACCCGTCGGCGGACCTTCGCGTTCGTGCGATCCGCGTGCTCGCGCGCCAGGCCACACCCCAGGCCCAGGCTGCCGTCATCGATGCCCTCCAAGACGAGGACGAGGGGGTTCAGCGCGCTGCCCTCGCGGTGCTCGGGGAAAGAGGCTCGTTGGAAGGTGTCGACGCGCTGAGCAAGACGCTGGCGGACAGTCCCACCTGGTCGTTGCGGCTTCGGGCCGCTCGGGCGCTCGGCCAGCTCGAGCCGGGACAGGCCCCGACAGGCGCGGTGCAGGCGCTCTCCCGGGCCGCGCGGCAGGACCCCTACGCGCTCGTACGCGAAGCCGCGATCACGGCGATCGCTCGCGTGGCGAGCTCCCAGGCGCGGCCCGTCCTCGTGGAGGCAGCCGCGAAGGACGAGGAGCCGGTGGTTCGAGACCTCGCCGCGAGGTTGCTGCAAGGGGGCTGACCGTCCTGGTCTGGGGGGTGGTCGCCAGCGTGCACCATGATCCAGTTGATCCAACTGAGCACGATCTGATCACAAACCACGCACGGTTTGGGGGTCGTGCAACGTTGCACGACGCCGAATCTCTCACGAATTCCACTAGGTGGCCTCGTGTAGGATATGTGGGTCTGTGGCATGACGTGTGCACTGCTATCTTGTGCTGGCGTGCACCGGTGTGTCCGGTGCCTTCACTACGAAAGCTCCCCCATGGCATCCATCACGAGTCGTCCTTCGTCCTCTCGGAAGTCGAGCCCGCCTGCCGTCCTCGCCGGCGATGACCCTGGACCTGTCGCCCACGACGCGTACTTTCGGATGCTGGGGGACACCCAGTTGCTGACGCGCGATGGGGAAGTGGAGCTGGCGCAGCGAATCGAGCAAGGCGAGCGGGTGATGTTTCAGGCCTTGGTTCGCACGCGTCTGGCGGGGCAGGAGCTGATTCGGCTTCTGGAGCGTCTGGAGGCAGGCCGGGTTCGGCTCAGCCAGGTGCTTCGAGACGGCGACGATGACGACGAAGTAGCTCGGGTGCGGCTCCTTGGGGCGCTCGATGCGTTTGCGGCCTTGCACAAGCAGCGCGAGCGAACTTCGAGGAACCTGCGCACGGTGGGAGGGGACGGCGCGGTAGCCGCGCTGGACAGGCAGATGGCCGTGCTGTTCGAGGATGTGCGATGGGACAGGCAGCAAATCGATCGGATCGCGACCAAGGTCACCGCCGTGCAGCGGCAGGTCGAGGACGCGGAGCGCGCCATTCAGGCCTGTGAGAAGCGGGCGTCCATGCCTTCGAAGGAAGTCCTGGCGGTGGTTCGCCACTGGAAGCCGGGCGCCGACGAGGGGTGTGTGTGTGGTCGTCGTGGGATGCGTATGGACGAGATGTCGACGATGGCGGAGTCGATCCGGCATGCGATCGAAGCGATCGAGGCGGCGGAGCGGACGTTGGGCGTGGATCGCGAGACCCTTCGGGAGATCACGCGGGAAGTCGGCCGAGGGCGTCGCACCGCGGAGCGGGCGAAGGCGACCCTGGTGGAGTCGAACCTGCGGCTCGTGGTGCACATGGCGAAGAAGTACGCGGGGCGCGGTGTGGACTTCCTTGACCGTGTGCAGGAAGGGAACCTCGGCCTCATCCGGGCGGTGGACAAGTTCGACTACCGTCGCGGCTATCGCTTCTCGACGTATGCGACCTGGTGGATTCAGCAGTCGGTGGTGCGGGCGATCGCGGATCAGGGCAGGACGATCCGGGTTCCGGTGCACATGTTCGAGACGCTGAACCAGCTTCGACGGCTGCAGAAGCAGGTGTCGAGCGAGCTGGGCCGTTCCGCCACGCCCGAGGAGTTGGCGCAGCGTACGGGCTTCCCGCTCGAGAGGGTTCGCAAGTGCCTGGGCACGGTGGAGGAGCCGGTGAGCCTGGACGCGCCTGCGCGGTCCGAGGATGACAGGTCCCTCGGCGACTTCGTCCAGGACCCGCAAGGGGAGACCCCGCAGGACGCCTTGTTCCGCGACCGGCTGGGCGTGCTCACTCGCGAGATGCTCTCGACCTTGTCCCCGCGTGAGCAGCAGGTGCTGCGGTTGCGGTTTGGCATTGACGAGAAAGAAGACTGGACGCTCGAGGAGATTGGCAAGCGGTTCGACGTGACCCGCGAGCGCATCCGGCAGATCGAGGCGAAGGCGCTGGCGAAGCTTCGGCACCCCAAGCGCGCGGCGGAGCTGGCTCCGTACCTGACCTGAGCCTCCGTCACTCGCAGTTTGGGAGGTTTTGCCACGCTGCGGAGCAAGACCTCCAGCCGCCCCGCTGCTCGAGGAGCTGACGGTACGTGTCCGAGGGCAGGCTGAACATCGTCCCGTCGTCCTCACGTTCGGCGCAGGAGGTCATTCCGTTGACGATGCCCTGTTCTTCGCAGCTGAGGTCCGTGCTGTTGCGAAAATCCACGCAACCGTCCACGACCGGCCAGCCTTGGGTCGTCATGCACTCCGAGGGGCATTGTGCGGGCGCATACTGGTCGCAGGGCTTCGATTCGCCTTCCTCCGCGCTCGACGAGCTGCACCCCACGCAGCCGACGAGCAACAGGAGCGCCGTTCGCAGGGTGGTCATGTCCCAAGCCTAGCATGGCGCGGACGGGTCGAGCTCAGTCTGCCTCTCCGTCGGAGAGGCCGCTGTCGGCGCCAGCGTCGTCGCACACGTTCGGTTGATCGGGACGCGGCGCCGCTTTCGTCCCGAGCTTCGCCACGTGGGCCGTGAACGCCATGCCGAACGAGATGCCGTTGCAGGGCAGCTCTGGCGCCGGCAGCAGGTCGATGCGGATGTCGGAAGCCAGCTCGAACTGTGCAAGCAGCAGTGCCAGCCGCGGGTCCGGCGGACAGAGGCCATACTTCATCGCGAACTCGACCACCTGATCCCGAGCCACGGCCATGGGCCACACGGCGGACACGACCCCGTCCTCGATCCGCTTCCGATCCGGCGATAGCCGCGCCAAGGCCACGAGCTGCACGATGTGCATCGTCAACGAGCCCTTCTCCGTCTGCACCTCGAAAGGCATGCCGGCAGGCAGCTTGGCCACCAGCACGTCGTCGACCACGAACGCGTTGTCGTCCACGTACTTCGGTGCATCGTCGCTGCCCGTCACCGAGTTGGACTCGTACGACCAAGCGTCTTCCCCGTCCCACTGCGCTTGCTTCCACCCCCCGTCTTCCCCTTGGACGCCGTCCGACAGCCGGAACACAACCTTCACCCGCGAATCCGTGGACCCACCATGGTACTCCTCCAGCGTCAGCGTCCACCCGTCGTGCCCCCGCTCCATGTCCGCGTTCACCGCCTTCTCAATGTCCGCGTCGATCAGCCCGGCCACTTTCATGAACTGCGCGAGCTCTCCGAAGTTCAACCCGACGCTGTTGTCACGCCCGGCCAGCCCGTCCTTGCCACTCTCGGCTCGCGAGAGCTGTCACAAGCAGCGCTCTTTCCGACCGTGAAGCGATGGGGGGCTGCCCTCGGTACCTGATGGCGGGTTCCCGTTTCGGCTCCCTCCGCAACGAGCACTTCGAAGGACGGCACGTGCGGGGTTCCGGAGCTCTGCTGCGGAATCGTGCGTTCGTCGCCGAAGGCGGGCGCACCCGAAGCATGGGGTCGACCTTCGGGGACGTTGTTCGTGGGACCTTTGTCAGTTGGCATGGTCGTTCCGTGGTGTGGCGTGGTGAGGATAGGTTGAACCGCCATCCCTTGGGAGGGGCATTCGAGCACAGGGTGTGCCAGGCCACCGGCGTCGCCCTCCGGGCCCTCACCGGGAGCCCCATGACACCGCGGGACGCGATCCTAGGAACGAATGGTGCCTGGTGAGAACTCGTGGGTCCCTCCTCCTGCAAGGCCGATCGTCGGCCAATCAAGCAGTCTTCCACGGCGCTCGCGCTGGCCCGGTCCGTGCAAACCTCATTGCCATGCAAGCCTTCGACTGGTTCGGTGAGCCCTGGAACGTCGACACCGTGGTGGACTCTCCAAGCGACGACCTCGACCCGCCCACCCAGCACATCGCGGAACCCCGGGAACCTCGTGCCCGCAAGCGGTGCAAGCCTCGCGTACGCCGCTCCTGGATCGGCATGGGGGCCTCCAACACGAACGATCGCGTGTGCCGGCGCGACGAGGTGACCGCGGTCGAGACCCGACGGGACCCGCCTGCTCGTCCCCCCATGCCTTCGCTGCCGCGCTTTCCCCTGTTGCCCCCGACGAAAACCTCCGCGGATAGCTTGCCGTCGTTTCCTCTGCTGCCTCCCGAGCCAAGGAGGGCAGTTCCCAAGGGGCCTCCCGTTCGACTTCCTCGTTTCTCGGACCTCGACAGGGTCGGGAGCCTTCACAAGCGGTAGGATCAGGACGGGCAAGGCAACAGGGGCGGGGCGAAAACGGCGGGTGGGGGCGCCAGCAGCGTCCAGCCCACGAGCGGAAGCGCATCCACCTTCTCCCGGGCACCCTCCTTGCGCTGCAGCGTGAGGTGCAAGTGAGACTCCGGCGATGGTGAGCACATGCCGTGTGCATTGCCACTGCACCCGACGCGTCCGATGACCTGCCCGGCCTGCACCGCTCGGTCGGGGCCGACCGCAAGACCCGGGTCGTCGATGATGTGCGCGTAGACGAAGCGCATCGGCTCCTGCTCGCTGCACGTTCCGCTCGCGTCAGGCGTTTTGGGGCGAAAGGTAATCTCGGCGTACAGACCCCAACCGTTCGGGTCCCGTGCGTAGCGCAGCCGGCCATCGACGGTGGCGAGGATCGGTGTGCCCGTGGGAGCGGCGATGTCGAGGCCCTTGTGCCACTTGCCGTTGGGGCGAACCGGGCCGAAGGTGCTCCACGAAGGGCAATGATGGTGCTGCTCTCCTGCGCCGCGGTAGGCAGCGCGCCAGACGAGCGGCGGCGGAAACGGTGGAACGTACGTGGTCAGGCACGGCGGCGTTGCGGGGGAGGGTTCGTCGGGGGACGGCGCGATCGGAGGAGGAGCCGCGGGTGCGGGGCTGGCCCAGGAGGGCATGGGTGGTGGCGGCATGGGCGGGGACTCTGGGTGGTGCTGCCTGCGGGATGGGATGCACGACGACAGGACCATGGCCCCGAGCAGAAGGGATCCGATCGTCGTAGGGGGAGTCGCTCGCATGGGCCGAAGATCGACCTGGCGGGCGTAATTCTGCAAATTTTGAGCGGTGAAGCTACCCACATCCGCACAAGCAACGAAACCATCTGCGGTTCTTTGCGGAATCTGCGGCCAACTCCGATGGGGCCGGACTTGGGAACCGGCGGAGTGTGTTGACGCTGTGCCGGGACTACGGGCAGGACGAGGGGTCGGGTGTCTTGCACCAGCCGTCGACGCATATCGCGGGCAGCAGGCAGGTGGGGCCGGAGGTGTCGTTGCAGGGGCGGCCGTCGGGGACCGGGGCCACGCAGGTGTTCTGGCTGGAGCACGTTCCGCCGCCGCAGTACACGGTCTGGCCTCCGACGAGGCCGCAGGGTTCCCCGGTGGCGGCGGTGGGTAGGGCCTCGCAGGACCCGCCGTCACACGTCGTGGCGAGCTTGTTGTTGCAGATCCCGTCGGCGCAGGCTTCCCCGGGGACGGGGCTCTTCGTGCACGTCCCGCCCGCGCACAGGAGCACCCCCCCGCACGCAAGCGCGCTGTCACAGCTTTCGCCGATGCCGGCGACCTGCACGCACTTGTACCCGACGCAGGCTGTGCTCGCCGGGCATTCCATCGAGAGACGGCACGGATCGCCCGTCTTCGCGGCGGGCTGACAGGCGCCGCAAATCCCGCTCGCCTCGAGGTAGCAGGCTTTCGACGAGCACTGGTAGCCGTCGAGGCAGGGGGCGTCCGCACCGAGGGTGCCGCCCGGGGCAGCACACAGGGGGTCGTCCCGCCGTGATTGCCACGTATCGCAGGACATGGAATCGAAGGTCGAGGCGCAGCTTCCGATCGCCTTCGGTCCTGCCTGGACGCCTGGCAGGTGGCCCACGTGGGTGCACCACGCCGACAGTTGTGTGCGGCAGGCTTCCCCATTGCCGTGCTCGAGGTCGAACAGGGCCGGAGCGCAGCGTTGCATCGCCTCGCAGCGTGCGCTGGCGTAGTTGGCGCAAGGCTGTTCGATGGGGCCGGTGTCGCCCGTGTCGGAGGACTCGTCCGATCCGCACCCTGAAAGCGGGAGCGCGAGGACGAGCGTGAAGACGAGCTTGCGAAAGCCTGATTGCATAATCTCATCCCATCGGAGTATGCGAAGGTTGTCAACCGGAGCGAGACAGGAGCCGCGGCATGTCAGGAGCGACACAGGTGGGTCGGATGTTCATCCACGGGCTGGAGAGCAGCGGCCGCGGGTTCAAGGGAAGGCTGCTACGGGGGGTGTACGGCGACACGCTCACGCCGGACTTTCGGGGTGACTTGGCGGAGCGCATGGCGCAGCTCGAACCCCTGCTCGAGGGCAAGGACCCTTGGATCCTCGTGGGATCGAGCTTTGGCGGGTTGATGGCCGCGCTCGCAGCCTGCCAGCATCCCACCCGGGTTCATCGCTTGATCCTGCTCGCCCCGGCTCTGCATCATCCTGAGTTCCAGGCGCCCGGACCCGTGGCCGTGCCTACCCTCATCGTGCACGGGACGCGCGACGAGGTCGTCCCGCTCGACGAGGTCCGTACCAGGGCGGAACGAGCGTTCACCCAGCTCACGTTCCGGCAGGTGGACGACGATCATCTGTTGCATGCGACGGTCCAGGAGTTGGACTGGCATGCCTTGCTGGTCCCCTGATGTGATGACGGAGGCCCGCGGCAAGTTCGAGCACGTCTGCTCCTACGCGGGGGATGGTCCCCATCCCTTGTTGCGCGCGTTCGTCCAGCGCACGGCGGCTGCCTTCGACCCGGGCACGGACGACTACGAACGGGGGCCCTTCGCGCGAACGATCCGGACGACCAAGCAGTCACCCATCTACGCGCTGCATGGCTATCATCTTGGCAAGAAGCCGCACGACGCGATTCGCGCGTACATCGCTCACTACACCTCCGTGGGAGATCTGGTGCTGGACCCGTTTGCGGGGTCTGGAAGCACGGCGCTGGCGGCCTTGCAGGAGAATCGCCATGCGATCGCGATCGATGCTTCCCCCGCGGCCACGTTCATTGCTCGCTACTACCTTTCTCCCATCGACCCCGTGGACCTTCGGGAGCGCTTCGAGGCGATGGTCGAGACGGTGCGGGAGGAGATGGCCTGGTTGTACGGCACGACATGTCACCGGTGCGGTGGTGCTGCGACGCTTCACCACGTCATCTACGCGAACACGTATCCGTGCCCTGCTTGTGGTGACGTGGTGAGCCTGTTCGAGGCGTCCCACGCGGGCAAGCCACCGTGTTGTCCTCGCTGTCGGGGGCGTGGCCGGGAGGTGGCCATCACACCGCTCCTTGGTGTTGTCGGTTGTGTGCCTGTGGCCGTGAGTTTTTCGTGTCTGGGCGGATGCAAGCCGAGTCGGCGCGGGCGATCGATGTGCGGCACGCCGGAGGAGATCGATGCGTTCGAGCGGCTCGATCGTGTCGGGATCGAAGCGCTCGACCGTATGCCCATTCCGCACCCCGTTCCTGACGCGGCGATGATGCACGTGCAGGATGAAGGGGCGCCTTGGGGCGACGAGTGGCGTCCGAGCCGCAATTTCCGGCGGATTCGGGACCTGTTCACCCACCGGAATCTTTGGGCGCTGGCGGCTTTGCGCCGTGCGGCGGGCGAGGACCTCGACTTGCAAGCGGTATTGACCAGCGGCATGCTCGCCGTGAGTCGCAAGGCGCAGCACCTGGATGGGGGGGGCGGGTACATCCCCGGCAACTGGGCCTTACCGCCCATGACCAAGCAGCGCAATGTGCTGGAGAGCGTGAGAAGGGTGTTTCGACGCTCGCTCGTGGCGCGCGAGCAGCTCGTTCGACTCCGCTTGCGGGGCCAGGCGTGTCTGTCCACCCAGTCCGCCATGGACCTGAGCGCCATCCCCGATGCCTCGATCGACTATGTCTTTACGGACCCGCCTTACGGGGGAGTTGTGCAGTATGCGGAGCTGAACTTCCTGTGGGAAGCCTGGCTCGGGTTCGACACGGGCTGGCACGAGCGCGAGATCGTCGTGAACCGTACGCGAGGCCTGACGCTGGACACCTGGACCACGCGCATGACACGCGCTCTCGCCGAGTGCCACCGTGTGCTCAAACCCGGGAGGTGGCTCTCGATCTGCTATCACGATGTCTCGCGCGGGAGCTGGGGCGCTCTGCAGCAAGCTGCGTCGGAGGCGGGGTTCGTGCACGAATCTGCCGCAGGCCCCGTGGCCATCGACACGGGGGGCCGGACGTACAACCAGTACACGGTGGACAAGTCAACCAAGCGAGATCTCGTCTTGAGCTTTCGCAAGCCGCGCCGGACGGTCGTGGCGCGACCCTCTCCGGTCGTCGACGATCAAGCGTACCTCGAGCACGTTCGCGACATCATCTCGTCGTATCTGCGGGAGAACCCCGGTTCTTCCCGGGATCGAATCTACGACGACCTCGTGGCGAGGCTCGTGCGGGAGGGGCAGATGCGGGAGCACGACTTCGATCGTGTGCTCATGGGAGTGGCAGAGGCGCGAGGGGAGCCGGGGCGCGTCGTGCGAACCGGCGTGCGCAAAGGGGCCCATACCGCGAGGTGGTTTCTGCGCCCGGTATCGATTTCGGGCACATAGCCCTGGTATCAGGGCACGGCGTTGCCGTGCTCGATGCTAGGCGCGACGTTGTCGCGCCGCCACGGGTGCGGACGTGTACCGGCCAGAGCTTGCTTCCCTCGGATGTTCGCTCCGCCATGGGTTGCCCATCGAACTCGACCCGAGTGAAAGGCGCCGTAAGGACAGAAGGATTGATTCCCCTTCTGCGGCTTCTGCGGCTTCTGCGGCTTCTGTGGTTGCTTCGGAGGGTGGAAGGATTCTTGGAGAGGAGCCCCGTCACTGCCTCACGGGGCGAGGGCTTTGGCAAGCAATCCTGGGACGCGGAACCGGGTCGCGCATAGCGGAAACGGCAGAACTCGGGAGCCCACCCGGCACCCCACCAGAGCGTCCGACCGGGGCCCTCCCATGTCGTAGACTCCAGGCTCGGTGAACGCCAGCCACGTCTCCCCATCGTCCATGAACGCCAACGATGCGACGACCTTTCCGTCCCGGAGCCCGTGAAACGCCATGCCCCCGTCGCGCTGCCGCGTCACCAATCGCTGTCCGTCCGGCAGGAGCGACAGGTAGTACGTCCCTGCCGGGGCGCCCAGGCGCAAGCGAGCCGTGACGGCGCTCGAGGCCGGATCCACGATGACCACGTCGTGCCCCCCATCCTCTCCGGTCACCGAGGCGGCCAGCGCGGAGCCGTCTGCCCTCCAGCTCATAGGCCCGGCCGGCGTGCTCACGTCGACCTGCTTTTCGGTGCCGTCGGACACCCGCACGATCCGGAGCGACGGTGTCTCGGGGGGCGAACCTCGCTTGGCGGGCTTGGTCGAGACTCCTACGTAAGCGACGTACGCTCCGTCGGGGGACAGAGACCAGGTCCCGACCACCGGGAGCTCGCGCAGGAAGGATCGGTCGTCGAACACACGAATTCCTCGGCCCGGGGGAGCCAGCGCGATGCGCTCGGCGTGCGCGGAGATCTGCACCGCCGCGTGTGCCCCGATGTGCACCCCCGCACGGATGGCCTGCGCGTTCGCCAGGTCGACGGTCACCCTCTCTCCTGCCTTGGGGTCCTGGTTGGGAGGCAGTGGGTGGGCGGACTTGGTGACGACCAGACGCCCCGCGCTGTCGAACGCTACCGCGGTGATGCGCGTTCCGGTCTCAGGGCGGGCGACGTGAATCACCTTGCGGGAAGCCGTTTCCCAGACACGCAAGCCGCGGGCGTGCAGGACGGCCAACCTCGCACCGTCTGCGGAGAACCGCACCAGACCGACGCGTCCCAGGGGCTCCTCCTCTCGCAGGGTAGCGACCGGGAGCGCCGTAGTGAAAGACCAGAGCTGCACGCTTTGCTGCACGCCTACGGCGAAGTGCGTGCCATCCGGACTCGTTTCCAGCGTGTTGTAGGTCAGCTGGGGCACCCCGAGCCCTGGCGAAACGCTGGAGAATCCCGCCTCCGCGATGTCGAACCCGCCACCCGTGCCGTGGGATAGCAGAACACGCCCGTCGGAAAGGTAGTCCGCCCTTCCCGTGTCCGAGGGCAGGGGCAGGCGCCCTGACACCTTGCCGGTGGTGGTGTCCCAGCGCGTGAGCTCCCGCAGTTGCGTGAGAGCGACCGCCTGCCTCCCGTCGGGAGATAGGGATGGGACCGTCTGCGCTACGGCGGGGGTTCCGTCTTCCGCCACGCTCGAGAGGGATCGGACCCGCTGTCCCGCCGAGGCGCTCCAGACCTCGACACGTACGGTTTGCGCCCCGGGCAGGGTGGTCAGGAATGTGTCGCCCTGCAGGGGAAACACGAGGGAACCGGACACGAAGGGAAGCGACTTGTCCACGGTCCCGGCCGTCAGGCTCAACAGGCAGATCTCGTCGCCCTCGTTGCCCGCTATCAAGGTAACTTTCGAGGGCATGTGACGGGGGACTAGGCACGGAATGGGAGCGCGGAGGCGGCGGGGTTCGGCGGTCGGATTTGCGGTGGGACGCAGGCAAAGGTACCGGCCGCAGCGATGCACGATCGTGGCGCCGTCGGGGGACAGCACCAACCGGTCCGCGTCCTGCTGTTCCGTGGCGGAGTGCACGAGCTTTCCCTCGGTGGGATCCCATACGCGCACGGCTTGATCCGCGCCGCACGACCAGAGCCGTCCTTGGGGGTCGAAGGTGAGGGACCGAACCGGCCCCTTGTGCGCGTCGAGGACGAAGCGTCGGTGCCACGTGGAATCGAAAAGGGAGATGGTGTCGTGCTCGGAGCGGGCGAGCCACTGGCCGGAGGGGGCGATGGCGGCGAGGGTTTGTTCGAGGGAGTGCGGGGCAGAGGCGACGCTGGACGATTCGAACCACTGGGCGGGCTGTCCGGACTCACGTTCCCATGTGTCGAGGGCTTGGCGCAGCAGAGGCTGGGCCGTCTGGTCCCCCTGCGCGGCCAAGGCCTCGAGGGCCTGATCGGTGAGAAGCTGGGCTTGGGGCTGGGGAGCAAGGGGAGCGGGGGCGGACGCGGCGGGCGCGGGGGCTCGGGCGGGAGGTTCGGAGCCTCCGCAAGCGAGGGGTAGCAAGGCGAGCCATGCGAAAGGGAGCGAGCGCGACATGAGACTCAGGGGAGGAAGGGGATCGTGGGGAGCTTGAAGGTGACGTACCCGAAGCTCAGCAGCCAGCCGATGCCTGCGCCGAGCAGGAGCCCCAGGGCCACGATGAGGATCGAGATGGGGGCAGGCGGCGCCTTCTTCTTTTGCCACGCGACGGGGTTGCTGCGGGTGATCCGTTTTCCGAGGACGACGGCGATGGGGCTGTCGACTGGCAGGCCGCACACGCCGGCCATGCAACGGATGGCGACGAGGTTGGGGTCGTAGGGGTCCGGTGATTCGGTCTTGCCGGCGACCTTTTCGACCACGCTTTCCTTGTGGGCGAGGGCGTAGACCAAGCCGAGGTTCGGGGGGAGCTTGCCGGCGTCTTGGGTGGACCCGAGCAGTTTGCGCACGGCTTCCCAGTCGCCGGAGGCGACGAGGGGTTCGAGCTCCATGATGCGCGGGTCGAAGGAGGTGACCACCGAGGACCCTTCCGTGGGTTTGGGCATCTCCCGGCGTTCGGGGTGTCGACGGCTCGAGGGGGCTGGGGGCTCGGGCTCTTCTTCTTTGGGTTTGGGTTCCGGCGGTGGCGACGGCTCGGGCATGACCAGACGAACCTCCGGCGCGTCCTGTGCGGGGGCGGGAGGTGGATCCGTGGGGTCCCGGCGGGGATCCTTGAGGATGTTGTCTTGTCGGCTCTGGTCGTCGCGATCGCGCATGGGCCGATTGTCGCATGCGGGCGGGTGGAAGCTCAAATTCGCGATTCACAACGCTTCGTTTCGCCGCGGTCACCGTGCTACGCCTCGGTGCATGAAGGACGGTTCATCCAGCGCAGCGAACGGGTTGGTGGTTTGGCTCACGGGGTTGCCCGCCGCGGGCAAGTCCACGCTAGCGATGGCGCTGCGCGAGAGCCTCGTTGCCGTTTCCATTCCTGCGTGCATCATCGACGGGGACGTGCTTCGCCAGGGGTTGTGCTCCGACCTGGGGTTCTCGGAGAAGGATCGTCAAGAGAACGTGCGTCGCGCGGGGGAGATCGCGAAGATGCTCGCGGAGCAGGGGCTCTTGGCCGTTGTTGCTCTGGTGTCGCCCTACGAGCGGGACCGTCGTGCGGTGCGGGGGCGCCTGCAGCAGGGGAAGTTCTTCGAGGTTCACGTGGATTGCACGGTGGACGAGTGCCGTCGCAGGGACCCGAAAGGGTTGTACCGTCGTGCGGACCGCGGGGAGATTCCGCTGTTCACGGGGGTATCGGACCCGTACGAGGAGCCGGCCACGCCGGAGTTGCGCATCCACACGCACGAGGAGCCGGTGGAGGCGTCGCTGGGGCGGTTGATGGCGGCCGTTCGCGCCGCGGCGGGGAGATGAGTCCGCAGACGCCGTTCTAGGCAGGATCACACGGAGCCGAAGCCAAGCTGGTGGATGCGAGGCTGGCAGCAGGGAGCTGTTCAGAATTCCCGGCTCCCCGTCCCCTGCTCACCAGTTTGGCCGGTGGGCGCTCCGTCCACGCGATGCTGTTCAGAGTTGACTGTCGTCGGCCTTGGACAGTTCGCTCACGTAGGCCGCATGGGTGAGGTCGCGCAAGGCCTCAGCCCGCGCCTTTTCCGTCCCCTCGTCCGGCGGGCGAAGGGCGGGAAGCACGGTGATGGAGCACTGCCGGTCCGCGCGCACCGCAAGGTCCACGGACCCGGGGACGAAGAGCTCGTGTGTCCCCCGGACCACCAAGGGCACGATGGGGAGCCCCTCGCGCACGGCGGTTCGGAATGCGCCCATGCGAAAGTTCTGCAGGCGTCCGTCGCGGCTGCGGGTTCCTTCCGGGAAGAAGAGCAGGCTCGCGCCCTGCTTCACGACCGCATGAATGCGCCGTGCGAGCTCTTCGTTCTTGCTTTGCTGCTCTCCCCGGTAGACGGGGACATGTCCGGAAAGGGACAGGTGCCATCCGAGGAATGGGATGTTGAACAGCGACGACTTGGCGAGCCAGCGGTAGTCCTTTCGCAGGTAGGACCCGATGAGCAGGATGTCGAGCTGGCTCAGGTGGTTTGCGACGTACACGCATTGCGGCTCGCGTTCGAGCAACTCTTCGTTCTGGATGTGGTGCCGGATGCCGACCCCGGCCAGGGAGCCTTCGCACCAGGAGCGCATGCACCACTGGCCGATGTCATGGCGACGGGTCACGACGCCGGTGGTGACGCTGATGGTTCCGTACACGACGGCGCGGCCGCCCACGTGCAACCAATTCTTTCCTGCTTGCAAGTAGTTCATCGATGAACCCGGGGGAGCTCAAAACGCTTCCGCACCGCTGCCTAGTCACAGCTTGGGGCGAAACTCAAGAGCGGGGCGCCACCTCTGGTTGACCCCAAGGCGACCTTGGGTATGATTCGCGGACTTTTTTCCCCAGGTCCCCCAAAAGGAATCGAAATGGTCAACCCGAACTTCGTCGACACCGTCCTCCTTCTCGCCCTCCCTGCCTCCGGCAAGTCCGAAGTCCGCCGCTACATGATGCATGTGGACCGCACGAAGCGGATCGAGCAGTTCCACCTCGCGGACACGGTCCAGCTGGACGACTACCCCTACGTCGAGCTGATGCGCGAAGTGGACGACGCGCTGGTGGAGCTGGGCGAGCCCCGCCAGTTCTTCAAGGGCAACGACGACGGCTTTCAGTACGGTCAGGACTGGGGAACGCTGCTTCAGCTGGTGAACGACGACTACCGCGTGATCACGGACTCGAAGTTGCCGACGCCGACGGCCGACCCGGCGGCGATGTTCGCGCGTATCGACGCGGCGCGTGAGAAGGTGGGGGCACCCGTGGTGTTCGGACCGATGGCTGCGGATCTTCGCCGGCGTCTCGGGGACCGACTGCAGAAGAAGATCGGGTGGGTGGTGCACGAGCTGTTCTCGAACCGACCCACGTCGCTCGCGGACAAGACGGTGGTGATCGAGTTTGCGCGAGGCGGGCCTCAGGGTTCGTCGATGCCTCTGAAGGCTCCGCACGGCTACCAGTACAGCCTTGCGCAGCTCGCACCGGAGATCCTCGAGAAGGCCGCGGTGCTCTACGTGTGGGTGGAGCCCGAGGAGTCGCGTCGGAAGAACCTGGCGCGCGCGGTGCCCAACGCCGAGAACACGGTGCTGTTCCATGCGGCTCCCGAGTCCGTGATGATCAACGACTATGGCTGTGACGACATCGCGCACCTGCTGAAGACGGGCAAGGTCCCGAACGCGATCACGATCCCGGCGCACGGCAAGGAGTTCCACCTGCCCATCGGTCGGTTCGACAATCGCGTGGACAAGACCACGTTCGTGCGCGAAGAGCCGTCGCAGTGGGACCCCAAGCTCGTGGAGGAGCTGCACGCCGGCCTCGCCGACGGACTTGGCAAGATGTGGTCCGCCTACAAGGCCGTCCACAAGCTCTGATCCTCTCGCCGCCCCGGCACTCCGATTCCCTCTGCGGCTCCCGCGTGTGGTACACCCAAGGACCGGCCGGTCCAGTGTCCATCCGAGGGAGAACCGTCATGCGAACGAGAAGAGCCGTCCTGCTGATGCTTTCCGCGCTTCTGGTGTCGAGCCTGCCCCTTTCCCTCGGGTGCAAGGGCGAAGTCCCCACGGGCACCATCAAGCCAGACAAGGTGCAAGCCAAGGTGGGGGACACGGTCTCGCTCACCCTGGTGGTTCCCAGCAAGTTCGACGGCGTGCAGCGCGAGATCTGGAAGGTCGAGCCCGAGAGCCTCGGGGAGGTCTACTTCGATCAAGCGGCTGCCAACCGGCGTGAAGCGACCTTTCGAGCAAAGGCGGTCGGGACCGGGAAGATCGTCGTGCATGGGTTCCTCTCCGAGCCTGCGCCCCATCGCATCGCAGAAGCCGCTGTCATCGTCGAGTAGAGCGCGAGCACGGAGGGCCCCTTGCTTCGGTGTTCTCGCGGCGTCGCTTTCTCCAACTGGGCCGGCAACCAACGGTGTCAGCCCCTGTGCGTTCACAACCTTTCGTCCGAAGACGAAATCGCCGACGTTCTTCGCCACGCCAGCCACGCGAAGGTGCCGTGCAAGGTCGTCGGCGCCGGTCACTCCTTCTCGGACGTGGCCTGCACGGACGGCTACATGCTTCGTCTCGACGGCCTGCGTCGCCTGATCCGTGTCGACCGCGACGCGAAGCTGGTGACGGTGCAGGCTGGTATGCGCTTGCGTGCGCTCAACGAGGAGCTTGCCCGTCATGGGCTCGCCTTGGGCAATCTCGGGTCGGTGTCCGAGCAGACCGTGGGCGGCGCGATCGCCACGGGGACCCACGGCACGGGCATCCGGCTGGGTTCCCTTTCCACGCTGGTACGCAACGTGCGGCTCGTGAAGGCCGACGGGGGTGTCGTCGACTTGAGTCGCACGGACGGAGACGTTTTCGAGGCTGTCCGGCTTCACCTTGGGTGTCTGGGTGTGGTGACGCAGGTCACGCTGCGGTGCGAGCCCGCGTTTTGCCTGC
Organism: uncultured Polyangiaceae bacterium; assembly: GCA_964488865.1. Classification (GTDB taxonomy): domain Bacteria; phylum Myxococcota_A; class Polyangia; order Polyangiales; family Polyangiaceae; genus MWCO01. The sequence continues at coordinate 194,133 of CAZAWR010000002.1, forward strand.
GCGAGAAGGTGTTCACGGTGCGCTTCGACGACGTGCTGGAGACGATCCCGAGCCTCGTCGACCGGTACGATCACGTCAAGCTGTGGTGGCTCCCGCACACGGACGAGGTGCAGGTCATCACGATGCGGCGGGTTCCGCACGAGATGTCGGGGCGCGGCCATGACGCGCGGGTTCGCGTGGCGGGGGTGCTGGATACGGTGGTGAACCGTGGGGTTTTCGCGGGGCTGCTGCGGGTGGGCGCGTGGGCGCCGTCGGCGGTGCCGGCGATCAACCGTGGCGTGGGCAGGCTCTTCCTTCGCCCCCGACAGCGTACGGATCGGTCGGACCGGATCCTCACCCTGCCCATGCCGCCCAAGCATCGCGAGATGGAGTACGGGATTCCGTGCGAGGTGGCGTCGCTTGCTCTGCGGCGCCTTCGGGCACTCGTGCGTGGCTTGCGGATCGCCGTGGACTTCGTGGTGGAAGTCCGCTTCGTCGCGCACGACACGATCTTGTTGAGCAACGCGTACCGGAGAGATAGCTGCCAGATCGGTGCGTACATTGGCGAGCATCCTCACCGTGCGATGTACTTCGACGCGTTCGAGACGCTGTGCCGTCAGCTTGACGGGCGGCCCCACTGGGGCAAGGAGTTCGAAGCGAGGGAGTCGGACCTCCGGACGCGGGTCCCCGGCCTGCGAAGGTTCCTGAAGGTGCGGAAAATGCTCGACCCGCACAAGTTGTTCGACAACCGGTTCACGCGGCGTGTGCTTGGGGAGTGAGGCGAAGATGAAAGACGGAGCGGTGCTGGTCCCGTTGATGGAAGGGTTCGAGGAGATCGAGGCGGTGACGATCATCGATGTGTTGCGCCGCGCGAACCTCGAGGTGATCGTGGCGGGAAAGCGCCGGGGTCCCGTGCAAGGGTCTCATGGGATCGGGGTGACGGCGACCCATGCCCTCGGCGAAGTGAGAGCGGGGGACCTTGTGGCCGTCGTGCTCCCTGGCGGGATGCCGGGTGCGAAGAACCTTGCCGCGGACCTCGAAACCCAGGCGCTGATCAAGCAGGTCGCGGCAGACGGGAAGCTCGTGGCGGCGATCTGCGCCGCGCCGATGGCGCTCGCGTCCGCGGGGGTCCACACCGGGCACAAGGTCACGTCGTACCCCGGGTTCGAGAAGTACCTCGACGGTGCGACGTACGTGCAGGACCGGGTCGTGGTGGATGGCTTGGTGGTGACGAGCCGGGGGCCGGGAACGGCGCTCGAGTTTGCGATCGCGCTGGCAGGGTTGCTTTCCGGCAAGGAGATCGCCGAGGATCTTCGGCGCAAGATGCTGGTGGGGTGATGCGCCCCACGTCGTGGGGAGGGTGACGGAGCGCCGCCCCTGCGCTACGCTGAACCACGTGGCCGCCCCCGACGAACCCGATCCCGTTGATCACGCGTTCGACGTCGATGAGTTCTCGAGGCGTGTGGCCGAGGCAGAGCAGCGGGTGCGCCTGCGGGTTCCGGAGATCCATCCATTCGACCTCCATACGATCCTGCATGCCATGCTGATGCCCTTGGAGCGTCGGGCTTTTTTCCTCCGAAGGCGCAAGGATGGCGGATACGAATTCTGACATGAAGGTCCTTGCGGCGGTGGTCGCAGCCCTCGAAGCCGTCAAGCTCGAGGCGATCGTGGTGGGAGCCACGGCTGCCATCCTTCGGGGAGCGCCGCTGATGACGGCAGACATCGATCTGCTGGTTCGAGACACGCCTCGGAATCGGGAGAAGTTCGAGGCGTTCGCGCAGGCCTTGGGGGCGGCGAAGCCCAGGGCGATTTCGGACATCTCTTCTGCGCTGACGGTGGAAGGGGGACCCGTTTCCGTCGACCTACTTCTGGAGACGATCCCCGGCAACTTGCGGTTCGCAAGCGTTCGATCGCGCGGTGAGCGAATGGCCATCGGAAGCGGCTCCATCTGTGTGGCTTCCCTTGAGGACATCATTCGCTCCAAGACGGCGGCGGGACGGCCCAAGGACGTCTATCACCTCGAAGTGTTGCGGCAATTGCTTGCGGTGCGCGCGTCGCTTGCGGATGGTACGGAAGACGGAGGGTGACTGTCGCTGCCGATCAAGCTCGAGCTGCGCGCGACTCGGGTGGGGCACTACGTCCGGCGACGAGCGTGCCGCACCCCCCATTGTCCTCGGTGCGAGCGAGGGAGCTTCGACGCACTTCGAGGCCAGCGCTTCGCCACGCCGTCACGATCTGCTGGTAACGCTCTTCGCGGGCGGGCTGGAACGCGCTGCCAGCCACGGGGTTGAGACGGTAGAGGTAGACGGACGCGCCGATGCTTCGGGCCCGTTCGGCGAAGGCGCGCGTTTCGTTTGGGTCGTCATTCCAACCTTCGAGCAGCAGGTAGGCGAGGGATAGCCGTCGACGGCGGGAGCGGCTGAGCTTGGGAAAGCACGATTCGACGGTATCGAGGACGGACGCGAGGGCGGGTCCGTGGGGCACGAGTTTGCGGCGCGTGGGCTCGGAGCCGGCGTGCACGGAGAGGGTCAAGCCGTTGTGGGGCAAGTCGATGAAGTGCCGGAGTTTGTCGGCGGAGCCGCCCGAGGTGGTGAGGCTTGGGGCGAGGCGTTGTTTGCGGCACCAGTGAAGGAAGGCCTCGACCGTGGTGGCGTTGTGCAGCGGTTCCCCGACGCCGGAGATGGTGATGCGCTGGAGGGACGGCTCGAACGAGCGAGCTTGCTCGACCTGCGCGACCATCTCGTCCAGGGTCAGATTGCGGAGCAACCCGCGGCTGCCCGACGCGCAGAAGGGACATCCCACGGCGCACCCGACCTGGGAGGAGACGCACAGGGTGTGCTGTCGGTACACTACGGCTTCCACGACGGCGCCATCGTCGAGTTCGACGGCGAATCTTGTGTTGAAGCAGCTGGAATCCTGGGGGACGAGGCGCACGGGGCCTGTATAGCACGGGGGTGGAGAAGGGCATCCGGGCGCATCGAAGGCTGCGCGGCCCCTTACGAAGGCGGCTTCTGTGCATTAGGGTCCGAGCGCCGTGAACCGTCGCAGTCTTTTTGGCACCCTGATTCTCGTGTTGCTGGCGGGGCCTGCTCGCGCCCAGGACGTCGAACCGGAGGCGTATCCGTGGCGTTTTCATCGGTTCGATGTCCTTGACTATGCGGTGACGGGCGTGGTGGCGGCGGGGTACTTTTCGGTCGAGCTCGGGGTGGATCCGGCGACCGAGGCGCGGTGGTCTTCGACCACGTTCGTCGACGATGCGGTGCGCGACTGGCTGCGTGCGGACAGTGCGCAGGGCCGAGCAAGTGCAGATTTCTGGAGCGACGTGTTCTGGTACGCACCGATGGGGTTGCCTTGGCTGGATCTGGCGATCCCGGCGGCGAGGGGCAACTGGGACACGGCGTGGCAGATGACGCACATCAACGTTCAGGCGTTCGCCATCTCGGGCTTTCTAACCCGATCGGGACACAGGTTGATTGCGCGAGAACGTCCGGACGTGGCTCCTTGCGCGGCGGATCCCTCGTATAACGGCGACAGATGTTCTGCGGGATCGTATGCCAGCTATCCGAGTGGGCATACATCGACGGCATCCCTCGGGGCCGGGCTTGCGTGCGTGCATCACCTGAAGCTGGGGTTGCTGGGAAGCGACGTGAATGACGGATTGGCGTGCGGGACGGCGGTGACCATGGCGGTGGGGGCGGGGGTGCTGCGTATCGTGGCGGACCGGCATCATGCGACGGACGTGGTTACCGGGGCGGCGATCGGGTTCGGGTCGGGGTTGGTGCTTCCGCTGCTGCGGCACTATCGGGAGGAGGCGCCCAGCGAGGACGGCGCGGCGGTTCGGTGGACGGTGATGCCTGCGATCCAGGGCGACGACGGGCTGGGGGTCGGGGCCTACGGGTGGTTCTAGACAGCATCGTGGCGCGTGGGGACTGGTCCCCCGACGGCCAAGCGCTGTGGGCTAGACCCAAATCAAGCGCTCCGCGCTGCTTTGGGTCTAGGTTCTTCTAAGGGGGCTTTCGCAAAGCCCCCTCGCCGCGCTCACCGCGGCTCACCCCAAAACGCCTCGCCTTTGGCTCGGATAGCCCCAAACCCAAGCACGTTCTTCGAACAGTGCTTGATTTGGGGCTAGAAACACCCTTCGAACTTGATATCGCCGCTCACCTTCACGGGTGCCGCGCAAGCCAGCGTCGCCTGGCCGCTCGCCGCTCGCTTGCCCCCACCGTGATAACCCTCGCCCGTCATCGTCAACCTCCCGCATGCGCCGCCTTCGATGGCCGCGGCCCCAGGACCCGGCATGTAGCTCAAAGACGCCGAACCGCTCACGTCCTCGAACGCGTCGAGTCGCGCCGGAGGCAGCGTGAGCTGTACGCTTGCGCCGGCGGCGTTGGTCAGCTCGATGCCGGTGCAAGGAGCCAGCACCCGGCATGACGTGGGTACGAACTCCTTGCCGTCGATCGAGAGGGAGCTTGTCGAGGTGAATTCAGGCTTGCAGCCCGTCAAACACACGAACGCCGCCCCAAGCGACGCGAGCCAGCCCAGCCTGATTGTGATGTTCACGGACGAGAGCCTATCACGATCGGTTGGCCTGGCACCCTAAGCCGTGTTCGCATTCCTGTTCCCAGTTCCTGGCTTCCATGACGTCGGTTTCGCTACGGCTCAACGGCGTGCGCAGACATGGTCCGCAGGTTCTTCACGCTGGACGGCCCTGCCGTCTTCCCACACCACGGGAACCCGGTTCCACACGTCGTGCATGACCTCGCAGTAGGGGCGCTGCAACACGTCGAGGTCCAGCACGACGTGATCTCCCAGCTCCGACATGGCCTGCACCTTTCCTCCACTTCGCTCGAGGAAAGCAACCTTGCCGTGCAGGAAGGCCGTGTGCACCTGGGAACCGCGCTTGCGGTCCCACACGCCGACCGTGCCGTCGGCGAAGCCTGCGACCACGGTGTCCGCCGGCCCTTCGAGCAGCACCTCGACGGCCGTCGACGGCAACCCGGACAGGCTCATGCCTTGGTGCGTATCGCGGCCATCGCGCGCCAGGCAGCGAATGTCTCCGTGGACGGTGCCCACGCCGATCCACGACCCCACACGCGCCAGGGCCGTGACCCGTTCGTCGACTGCCACCTCGCCCACCGCGGTTCCGTCGATCGCGACGCGCATCACCTTGCCGGCGGATGCCACGAGTAGCTCGCGCTCCCATGTGGCGATCGCGGTGGCGGCATGTCCGACGACCGCGCGCTCCCCGCGTTCGTTCCAGAACGACGCGATGCCCTCGGATTGCAGCACGAAACAACCCTTCTCATGAGCCAGGACCTTCTGCACGTTGGGCACGGGCTTGCCCCAAGTTCTCGTGTCCGAGGCCAGATCCCAGCGGTCCAAGGTCCCGTCGTTCGCGAACGTGCAGACCGTGTCCCGGCTTGCCGAAGCGAGCCAAGCGCGCGACGCGACGACGTCACGCCAGGCGGCGGCCGGTGGGCCTTCTTGGCCATCGAGGGCAACCCATCCCTCGTGGGAGCACACCTCGGCCGGCTCACCCCGCAACATGGCCCCATGCCACATGGGACGCCCCGTCTCCGCAGACCAGAGACGCACGGTGCCGTCGTCGCCCGACGTGGCCGCCCAACGTCCCGACGGCGCGAAGAGAACGTCCGTCACATGTCCGGCGTGGCCTTGCAGGGCAACCTCGTTACCGCCTCCCAGGTCGATCAACACGGCGGTCCCGTCGGCACAGCTGGCGCTTGCCCGCGCCCCCTTCGGCCCAAACGAAGGGAAGAACGCATACCCCGGGCATCGATGCACCACGCTGCTCTTGCCCGACGCGAGCGACCACAGCCGGGTCTCTCCATCCCACCCGCCTGAGATCAGGCGATCGCCCGAGGGGCTGAAGCGCGGGCCGTAGACCGCGGCTTCGTGGCCGCGCAGCACCCGGAGCTCCTTGCCCGTGCGCACATCCCAGATCCGAATCGTGGCGTCGTCGGCTCCCGTGGCGAGGGTCTTGCCGTCGGGGGCGAAGCTCGCCTGGTTGACCCCCCCCGTGTGGCCCAAAAGCTCGTGCACCTTGTCCCCCGTGGCGACGTTCCAGATGCGGGTCGTGCCATCGTTGCTCGGGGAAGCCACGAGCTTGCCGTCCGGGCTGAAGGTGGGGTGCACCACGGCGTCGTGGTGACCACTGAATACGGCGAGCTGTACGTAGCGTCGGGCGTCCCAGATGCGCACCGTGTGATCGTTGCCCCCCGAGACGAGCAGGTTGCCGTCGGGGCTGTAGGCTACGCCCAGCACGCCTGCATCGTGTCCTTCCAGCACGGCATCGACATGGCCCGTGGCGACGTTCCAGATGCGGATGGTTTGGTCGCGGCTGGCGGACGCGATTTGATGCTCGCGGGGATGGAAGTCGATGCCAAAGACGCTGCCCGTGTGACCGCTCTGCCGCGTGGGACCGGAGACCGCCTCGAGCGCCCAGAAGTGCAGGGCGCCAAGGCCGTCGAGCGTCATCAGCGTGCGGCCGCCAGGGTCGAAGTCGGCGTCGTAGACTTGGTCCAGGTGCCCGTGAAGGGTACGGAGCAGCGCGCCGTCTTCCACGCGCCAGATGCGGACTGTCTTGTCCCCGCTGACGGAGACCAGGCGCTTGCCGTCGGGATGGAAGCGGACCCGGTAGACGGCGCCGGCGTGGCCTTCGAGGGTGCGAAGCAGCGCGCCGGACGATGGGTCCCAGAGGCGGATCTGCCCGCCCCAGTCGGAGGTGGCGAGCAGGCGTCCGCTGGCGTCGAAGGCGAGTCCGGAGACGAGCTTGTCATGACGCTGCGCCAGGGGCTTGCTCTCACCGGATGCGAGGTCCCAGACCCGGACCTCGCCGGACAGGTCACCGCTGGCGAGCCGTTCTCCCCGCGGGTCGAAGACGGCACGGGTCGCGCCCACGCGGTGCCCTTCCAGGGCCCGGGTCGGCTTGCCCGAACGAACGTTCCAGAGGTGCAGCGTTCCCGTGGCGTGCAGGGAGGCGACCTTCTGTCCGTTTAGGGATAGGGCGAACCAGCTCACGCGGGGCGGTGGCCGCCCGAGGTTGGATACCGAACCCTTCACCAGATCCCACACCCGCAGGTCGCCCGTCTTGCCGGTCGACACGAGGAAACGCCCGTCCTCGGAGAACGACGCTTCCGCTACGCTGGCCGCACTCCAGTCAGCGAGTCGGCGGCTCCGCGTGGTGGCCACGTCGATGTCGTGGACGAAGCCCTGGATGTCGAGCGCGGCCACGGACTGTCCCGTCGGCATGAACTTGGCCGTCCAGGCGCGTGCGGGGAGGCGGGTGACGGCTTGCAGGGGTTGGTTGCGGAGTTGATCCCAGAGCGCGCGGGAGGTAGGGGTGTCGTGGGCCTCGAGGGACACGCGGGCCTTGGCACGTGCTTCGAGCATGTTCTTGCGCAAGAGGGCGGCGGAAGCTCCTTCCCGAAGCGCCTCGGCGCGCTTCTCCTCGGCGTGGACACGTTGCGCCTCGGCGAACTCCCGCTCCCGCTCGGCCACGTTCCTCTGGGTCGAGGCCTCGTGACCCTGCAAGGCCAACACGGTCGCCACGACCGTCATCACACCGAAGGCGGCCGCAGCCACGACCCGTCGTCGCCGCGAACCCCTGCGTTCTCGATGCCTGCCCGCCTCCAAGAAGTCTCGTGCTCGCTCGGGCAGGGCGGAAACCCTCTCTGCCTTGCCAAGGGCTGCGTGGAGGGAAGGTCCCCTCCAGACCTCGTCCTTGGGCCGTCCTCGCTTCTCCCAGAGCTCTGCCGCCTGCCCCACTTCTCCCAGAAACGCGAGCTCCTCCCGACTCTCCTCCAGCCATCGCGCCAGCCTCGTCCAGCTGCGTACCAGCGACTCGTGCACCAGCTCCACGTCGCCTCCCGCCGCCGAACGCCCACGCCGCACGATCACGATGCGACCCAGCACCATCCGTCGCAGCACTTCCTCCCCATTCGTACCGAACCCCTCGAGCAGCTCGTCACGAGGCACGAGTCGTCGCGTGTGCTCCGGCGTGACCAGACGCAAGCAGATCTCCCGGGCCACCCGCAGTTGCCCGGACGTGAGCCCTTCGAGTACGCCATCCGCCTGTCGGGCGAGCGCTCCGACCACGCCTCCCATCGCATCGTAGGCGCTTCGCTGCAGCGTCTTGCTCCTGCGGTCCCGTCCCTCCCACAGCTGGGTGGCCGCCACCTGGATGAGAGGTAGGGCGCCCGGCTGGTACCCCACGGCATCGATCATCTCCTCCACGATCGCAGGGTCCTCGTAGCGGTATCCCGCCAGGCGTACGGGCGTCAGCAGGATGTCACGCAAGGCATCGGGTCCGGGGCTCCGCAACACGGTCACATGCCCGAGCGCCTCACGCGCCAGGGGCGTCTCCGCCAGTCGGACCAGGAAGTCGTCGCGCAGGGTCAACATCACCCTCACGCGGCTCTCTGCGTCGTCCGCGGCGCCGCAAACCGCCGTCATGTAGCGGCGTCGCAGCTCCGGATCGTCCACGAGCGTGTACACCTCCTCGAGCTGGTCCACCAACAGCAGCACCCAAGCGTCCTCCTGCTCGGAGATCTGGTGCAGGCGCAGCGAGAGCAGGGCTGGGTTTTCGCGTAGCTGCACGCCCAGCGCGTGCTCGATGTCCCTGGCCCCTTCGCCAAAGGCGATGACGCGGCTCGTGCTCGAAGACGTGCCACGCGAGGAACCGTCGCGTTCGCCGCGCACCAGACGCATGGCGAGGGCTTCGAAGGGCTCGCGACCGGGCCGAAGGCGGAGCACGATCCAGCGCCCGCGCTCCCGCAGCCGGGGGATCACGCCGGCCTGCACGAAGGAGCTCTTGCCGGCCCCGGAGGGACCCACCACCGGCAGCAAGGGCTCATGGCGCAGCCGTTCCAGCAACGCCGCCACCTCGTCGTCCCGGCCGTAGAAGATGTCCGCCTGGCCCTCCGAGAAAGGAAGCAGCCCCCGGAAGGGCGACTGCTCCGCCTCGAGTCGGGTCCTGCCCTCGTGCAGCAGATCGTGCAAGACCCGACCGATCTCGTTCGCCGCGGGGCGTCGCTCGGCGTCCTTCTCCAAGCAGCGAGCCACCAGGTCTGCGAGGGGCTCCGGCACCGGCTCGAATGGCTCGAGCGTCGGCGCGGGATCCGGCGAGCAGACCCGGAGCAGCTGCACCATGTTCGATCCCTCGTCGTAGGGCGGCTTGCCGCTGAGAAGTTCGTACAGCACTGCGCCCAGGGCCCAGCTGTCCGTGGCGGGGGAACATTCCTGTCCCTTCCACTGCTCCGGCGCCATGTACAGGGGCGTCCCCTCGATCCCGCCCCGGTCGAAGCTGCGCTGCAACGTTTCTTCGACACCTCGAGGCAGCTCGTCGAGCTCCCTGGCTTCCGCCAGCACGTCGGGCAAGTGCAAGGGGACCGCCAAGCCGAAGTCGACCACGCGCAGGCGGCCGTCCCTGGGCATGAATACGTTCTCCGGCTTGAGGTCCCGGTGCAGCACCCGGTGTCGGTGCGCCTCCTGCAGGGCTTCCGCCACCGCAAGACCCACGCGCAAGACCTCACGAAGCCCGAGCCGCTGCTCGTCCATGCGCGCTCGCAGCGTCTGCCCTTCGAGATATTCCAGCGCCACGTAGGGGTGCCCCTCGTGCTCCCCGGCGCCGTACACCGTCACGATGTGGGGGTGGTTGAATCGCGCCGTGAGGCGCGCCTCGAGCAGAAACCTGGCCACTTCCTCGCGGTTTCCGATCGCCGAAGGCCGAACGACCTTGAGCGCCACCTTCCTTCCCAGCTGCGTGTCGCGCGCCAAGTATACGTCACCCATGCCACCCCGTCCCACGAGCCGGACGACGCGGTAGGGGGCAACGAGCGTACCGGGCGCGAGGGCCTGGGCTCCGGCCATGGGGACCACCGGGGTAGCCTCCTGTTCGGGGCCTCTCTTCCTGACGGTGATGACCGGTTCTTGCTGGGGGCCCAGCGAGGCGAGGGCCGACGCGGGCAGGGTGATCGCAGGCTCCCGAGCGTCCTTGGTCGCAGGTTCCTCCGGATGGAGGTCTGAGGCGGATCGGACGGTGGACCGAGGGTCGGACATGGGAGGCCGGACAGGATAGCGAAAGTGGGCAAGGCGGGCCACCGAATGGGCGGGATCCCAGATCCGGAGCCATCGGCGTTGGCCGCAGATGCCGCAGAGAGCCGCAGATGGTTTCGTTGCTTGTGCGAATGTGTACCGCCTCAGGCTGGCTTTGGACGTGGCGTTACAAGTCCGCATCCGTGGCGACTCGACAACGTCGGGTCCAGCTCACGGCACGGCAAGTCCGTGCCAAGCTATACTGAATCACGTTGATCCGTGGCGAAACCGAGGTCATGGGAACTAGGAACTAAAAACTAGGAACAGGAATGCGAACACGGAAGGTAGAATGGGCTCCGCACCGCAGGCTTTGTGATCATCCTCCGCGACACGCTGGCGTTCGCATTCGCATTCCGTGTTTCTCTTCCTAGTTCCTAGTTTTCCGCACGGATCAATGTGATTCTGTTTAGACCCAAATCAAGCACTGTTCGAAGAACGTGCTTGGGTTTGGGGCCATCCGTTCTACCCGAGGGAAAGGTGCCCTACAGGCCCGACGTCTCCACCAGCGCGAGAATCACCGCGCCCACGCCGTAGCTGACGTCGTTCTCGAGCGGTACGGCAGCATAGTCCTTGAGCTGTCCGACCGTGGTGGGGCCGCTGATGTCCGTCACGATGGGGCGTCCGGTCTCATCGAGTGCGATCTTGGTCTTCACCCCGGCGATCGCGCGCTGGATAGATGGCAGTACGGACTCGTCCAGCAGGCCGAGGCGATAGCCTCGCGCCATGCCCAAGGCGAAGAGCGCGGAGGCGCTGGTCTCCAGGTAGATTTCGCCGGGGTGGCTCATGACGGTCCACCAGAGTCCGGTCGCGGCGTCCTGGCTGGCCACGATGGCTTCGACCTGGCGGCGGAGCGATCCCTCGACGGCGTCGTCGCTGGCCCCGCGCAGGGCGAGGACACGCAGGTACTCGTAGCCGGCGGCGGTGACCCAGGCGTTGCCGCGTGCCCAGAACACACCTTCGTCCTGGTAGCCTGGCCATCCCCAGGCGTGGGTGAACAGCCCCCCTTCCTGCTGCAACAAGCCCTGGAAGATGCGGTACTGGGATGCAAACTCCGCCAAGGAACGCTCGTTGCCCGTGAGCTCCCCCCAGCGCACGAGGACGTTACCGAACATGAAAAGGGAGTCCAACCAGAGGGTCTCGCCGAAGATCGTGACAGTCCCCATGTGGCTGATTCCCCCGTGCGCCGTGCGGGGGGATGTCTCGTACAGGTAGACGAGCACGTCGTCCACGACCTTGCGGTACTGCGGTTCACAGGTCTGCTGGTAGAGGGCAATCGCCGCGAGGGCCGGCGGGCAGCGGTCGCTCATCGTGATGAGGTAACCCCGCTCGACATGGTGATCGATCCACGCTTGGTAGTAGTCCCGATAACGGCCTTCCCCCGTGACTCGGTACAGGTCCACGAGCGAGTACATCAACGTGGCTTCGCCCCAGTCCCAGGACTGCTTGGTGGGAGGGTGCTCTTGCACGTAACGGTCGGCGATGGCCTTGGCGAGGGCCACGCTCTCGGACGCTGGACCTCGCTCCAGGGCGAAGGGGTCCGAAGGGGAAGGCGACGTCGGTTCGCACACCCAGGCGGAAGGATCGTTCCCCCCTTGCTCGGCGCTGCATCCTGCCGCGAGCATCGCGGAAAGCAGGAGCGCTCGAAGGGGCCGTGGCATCCGCACGATCATGGCAGAGACTCCTCGAGCACGAAGGTGGAGGCGTCGCCGCCTTGCAGCACCGTGGTCCCGTCGACCTTCAAGGTCGTGCCCCGGACGATGAGGGCGAATCGCCGGGTGCCCTGCCACCGCATGACCACCACGCGCGCGTCAGTCTCCACCACGCCCAGCGGCAACGTGACTTGCTGGGGGGCCGATGCGTCCCGCAGCAGGGCGAGGTCCGTTCCTTCGGCGGTCTCGACCGTGAAGGCGGCCATTCCGTCCCCCAGGTCAATGGGCTCGAAGGACAGAGGGCCGTGCTCCGATCCGGACGGATCGCCCACCCGATAGGGCAGGAGCAGGGCGAGAAACCCAGGGGCGCGTGCGTGTACGACCCCATCGATGACGCCGTGGTCCCCTACCGCTCGGTCGAGATCGAACTCGTGCACATGGGGAGACTTGCCTGCTTCGTAAGGGGGTGTTTCCACCACCAGGGACGGCACGGTCGAAGCGAGGGCCACGTCGACCCCGGCCAGGGACCTCTCCCACCGCGCGCCCGTCTCCGAAGGCACGAAGGCGCCCCCCGCGTCGTATCCCGCGTAACCGCCCATGCGCCAGCGGTGCTCCCTCGCCTCCGCCACCGACGTCGAGAGCGCATCGGCCACGACGAAGTACCGGCCGTCGACGAAGGCCACGGAGCGTTCGACGGTGGCTTGCTGGTAGGTCTGGTGGGCTTCCGCGTAGTGGAGAGTTTGTCCCTGGTGGGTGTTGCGAATCCAGGCGTCTGCGTCGCGGAAGTCGGTGAGAAGGCCCTTGTCCGGGGCGGCGACCCCGTCGATGAGAACCAGGTTGTGGGAAGGGGAGTGGGCCGTCTTGGCGTTGTCGAGGTCGTTGGGTTTGTAATAGCCCGGGTCCACGAGCAGGTATTCGCCGTACGCTGCCATGGACAGGGAGGTCCCGTCGACGTGGTCGTGAAGGGTCTTTCTCGCGGGACCGTGCTCTCCGAGGAGCAAGAGCCATCGTGCTTCTTCGTCCCAGCCCGAGCGGAAGATGGCATTGCCCGCGTCGGGCAGAAAGCGGGTGGTCCAGGGGGGAGTCTGCTTCGCGACGCTGTCGTCGAAGTAGAGGAGGTGGTGGGTGCGCAGGTCCGCGCCGTGCCCCATTTCGAAGGGGCGGTCACGGTTCGATTCCCAGTCCCATACGTGCATGCCGCCCTGGCCGAAGGAGGTGAGGAGGGCATTGCCGTTGAAGGGGTTGAAGTAGGCGTCGCCCAGGGGAGGGCGGCTGCCCCAGGGCAGTCGCAGGGCGACGGACCACTCGACGGAGCGAGGGAACAGGTCCCCGTGAAGGGGATTGTGGAACGAGAAGGGCTCGCCGTCGATGCAGCCGTGGCCGGTCCAGGGGTCGATGTCCTGGCGGTTGACGCAATCGCGCCGGAAGGTGGGGGGGGAAGGGTAGAGATTGTGGGCAGCGATGAAGAATGCCGCGCTCACGCCCCAGGCGAACCCGAAGTAGAACGGTCCTTCCGACACGCCCCCGTCGGGCTGGACGTAGCGTCCGTTCGGGCCCCAGAGGTAATCGAGTTCGGAGAAGGACCAGTTGGCCCAGGCTGTGGCGTCGGGGTGATCGGGGAAGGCCATCGCCACGTAGCCGATGGCGCAGGCGGTCCGGATCGGGTGGTTGTTCTGGGCGGGGCCTAGCCAGAGGCTGCGGACGATCCCGTTCTGCACGAACCGCTCGTAGAACTGCTTGTTGATCTCGGTGATCTTGCCGCGCGCCTCGCGCGCTTCGTCCGGCGGGAAGAAGGGCGTTGCCATCAGCAGGTCCCAGGCGTTGGTGTAGCCCATCAGCGAGTGAGGCATCCGGATGTTGACGTCGGCCACGCCGTTGGTGAACCAGTCCGTGCGGAGGTTCTGGAAGAAGGAGCGGGCTTTGTCCGCTGCGGCGGCGTCGTCGAAGAGCCAGGCGAGCAGCGCGTTGGCCTGGGCGGTCTCGCCGTTGCGGCCGTTCGTGCCGTGGTCCCACTTGAGCGGGTCGGGGTCTGGCTCGTACGGGCGCGCCGCCTGCGCCTTGACCTGCTCGAAGATCATCCGGTAGGGCTCGCGGCCGATCCTCCCCAGAACGAGAACCTTGTGTTCGGGCTTCGCGATCATGCGTGGGTAGGCGACCGGGGGCAGCGGGGCCGAAGGGCCCTTGCTCCCCTCTGGGCCACAGGCCGTCAGGCACAGAAGGGCAACCGGCAACACCCGTCGAAGGCGACCAACCATCGGGTGAGTATACCCGAAGCGGCCGGAGACGGTCGATTCTTGACGGACAGGCCTTCCCTCAATGTCCCCCTGTCCCACTGCTCCACAAAGGCGTCCCTGCGGTATCGCGGATGACCAGGTTCCCGTCGTTCTGCACGACCAAGTGCGTGGCTCCCGGGCCCGTATACGACGCCCATCGGGCCACACCCGAACCGTCATACACCACGAGGTTCCCGTCCGATTGCATGGCGGTCACGCCGGCGCCGGTCCCCCCGGTGTCGGTTGCCCAGAGGGGTTGTCCGCTCGCGAGCTCAACCAGCACGAGGTTGCCGTCGTGCTGGTAGACCAGCGAGAACCTGCCATCCTGAGAGGTGCGTGCGTCCCCGGCGAGCAAGGTTTCGCCTCGGTAGAGGCTGTCGGTCGGTATCATCGGTTCGGGGGCACTCCCGCCGCCGGCCCCCGCCGCTCCGCCGGTTCCACCGGAGCCCCCTATGGTCATGCGCACGAGGGGGCTCGTTGCCCCAAACCACTCGATATGTTCGTGGACCATTCGCCACTGAAGGTCGAACTCGCCCGGGGTGCCGGGCGCCGTGAGGGTGACCTCGAAGGTGTGCGTGGCCCCGGGGGCAACGTGCGTTCCCGCGGGAAGGTCCACGCGCCCCTGTCCCCACTGAAGCTCCTGCATCGAGCCGAGACGGTAGCCCTCGGCGGCGGTCCACGTGGTGGTGCCTGTGTTGCGAAACGCGAACGAGGCTTGAAACGCCTGCCCGGGCGCCACAGCGCTCGGCAAGCTCTGGCTGACGAAGGCTGCGCCCGACTGGGGGCCGGGGAGTCCCACGCAAAACGGCTCTGGTTGAAGTGCTTGACAAGGCGAGGTCCCGCACATGCGGACCCCCCGCCGAAAGACATCGCCGTCCTCGTAGTACGTAGTGCCCGAACGCCGGAACTGCATCCAGCGCACCCAGCCCCAGACGCGAGAGAAGAAGAACAACTCGTAACCCGAGTCGTCGCCGTAGCGGTATTCGAGAACGATGACCTCGTCGGAGCCGAGGTCCCCGAGATCGTAGCTCGGGCAGTGGTAGCGCAGGGTGTTCCGGTAGTGCAGCGGAAAGACGCCTTGCTCGGCACAGTTTTCGTGGAAGTTGCGCTGGGCGGGAGCCGGTGCCTGTACGCTGATGCTTTCACCGACCTGCATCGATCGCTTCATCCAGCGACCTCCCTTGCCAGGCACTTCGGTGAACTCGTAGGACGTGGCTCCGCCCGGACCTTCCCCCCAGGTATGATCGTAACGCAGATACAGGTATTCGTCGTCCCACGTGTAGTACTCGTATCGCGCTGAATCATCAAACTTGATGCGAAACACGGAGTTGCCAATGACGGGCTGGGACAGTGGGTCGAAGTAGGTAGTTCCCGTCTTCTTGTCGAAGACATTGGCGTAGATCACCTTGCCGGGGTCATCAGGAAGGGCAAAGTCCAGCGTGTCGACAACGACGGGGTCCTGCGAGCATCCCGCGAAGAGGGTCCCGGGCGAGCTTGCGACCTCGGAGACGTCTGGCGTGGGTTCGTGGCTGGCGTCCGTCGGGCTGCCGCAACCGAAGACCAGAATCAAGGCCGTAGAGCCACACCCGAGCGCATGGAGGTAGGATCGAAACCGGCGCATGGACTACGAGACAGCAAGTTTCGAGCCGAAGGGTTGTCTGCTGCGCAGGGCCGAGGTTCCTTCGGAGGGCTCCACCCTTGGCACCGCCTTGTCAGAACGACGGATCAGTTCGTACCCAGGTGAGAACCAACGATGCTCACGCCGGGCCTCGAGGCTGATACAGCAGGGCTGAGTCGAAGGCGGTGCGGGCGACGTCAGTCGAAAGGGCAGAAGGCGTGCTTGCGGGGGAGACACGGGTCGGCCACCTCGGCGTGAGACGTGGTGTTGCTTGCAGGAACGCCGACCTCCCGCTGGAAACGCATTCCCTCGCGCAGGTGAGGGAAACACGGATTGAGGTGAGAGTGTGGGGACGGGCTGGCAGATCTGGGCGTCCGAGTGCTACTGAGTGCGGCGCCTTAACGTTCCGCCACCATCTGAACGATCGTCGACTTCGGGTCCGCCTCGGCATCCACGCTTGGTAGTAGTGCGGATAACGGCCTTCCCCGGTGAGGTGGCTTCGCCCCAGTCCCAGGACTGATTGACGGCAGGGTGCTCATGCACGTAGCGGTCGGCGATGGCCTTGGCGAGGGCCACGCTCTCGGACGGTGGTGACGGCCACAGACCGCGCAGAAGGCACAGAAAGGCAACGGCCCGGTCTTCGACGGAGTCAGGATGACGCTGGTCCGACGGTCTCGCCGGCGCGACGGATCGCGGCGCGAACCGCTTCGATGTCCCGGCCGCGGGCCAGCCATCCGCCCAGGCCGCTGAACCCGGCGTTGGACCGCTTCGACCAGACGCGGCCTGCGTGGACCTCCAGGTCCGCGAGCCCTGGGATCCGGTGGGTCTTGAGCGTCATGCCGATCATGTTGCGGATCTCGATGCGGTCGGAAAAGATCACGAACCAAGGCTGGGTCGTGAACCCGAATCCCGCGAGGGTGTTGATGACGCCGATGAGCAGCAGAAGCACCTTCCCCAGCAGCAAGCCCGACAACAGAACGAACGCGCCCCCGAGCAAGATGCCGAGCCCGAATACCGCGTTGTAGCGTACAGGAATGCCATTCATCGGGACCCCGCGAACTACCACCTTCGCCCGTCGAGGAAGGCCTTCTCCGGGTGGGCGCGCACGTAGTCGAGGAGGGTAGGCAGGTAGGAGAAGAAGTCAGGACAGTACAGGCCCGTATCCGTGAGCAAGGAGGCCTGGTTCGTGGTGTCGAACAGCACCTCGTGGTTGAAGTACGTCACGGTTTGCTCGGGAATCCTGACCATCCGACGGACCGCGGGGAGGCGCAAGGCGCGGGACACCAGGGTGGGCGGCACGAGGCCTGCGGGCCGGGGGCGTCCCAGCTCGGCCTGGAGCCTCGCCACGACCTCACGGGCGGAGCGAGGGTTGGGGTCCGCGAGGTGCACCGTCTTGCCCAGGGCGGTGGGGTTGGCGCCGATCGCGGCCATCGCGTCCGTCAGGAAGTCTACGGGCAGGAGGTTCACGCGCGCATCGCCTCGGCCGATGTTCGGCATCGGCAACCGGGCCGGCAACCGCAGCAGCAACAGCATCAGGAAGTAGGGACCGTCGTACTTGTCCGTCTCCCCCGTACGCGAGTCCCCGACCACGACGCCCGGGCGGTGCACGCAGGTGGGAATCCTGCCCATGCGACGGCGTACTTCCATCTCCGCCCAGCACTTGGTGGATTCGTAGTGGTTCTTGAAGGATTGCCCTTCATCGAGCTCGCTCTCGAGGACCAGGCCGTGGCGCGTGCCACTCACGTAGCAGGTTGACACGTAGTCGAGGCGCTCGAAGGACTCGCATGCTTCGCAGAAGTCGAGGACATGCGCCGTGCCGATGACGTTGACGCGATAGGCGACCGCGGCGGCCACGGCCAAGTCGTAGATGGCGGCGAGGTGCCAGACCGCGGACACTTCCTTGGTGCAGCGTTCGTACTCCCCAGCCGTCATGCCGAGCCTCGGCTGCGTGATGTCGCCCTCCACGATCGAGCAGCGCGTCGATAGCCCCTCCAGCTGCTCGTCGAGCGTCCTGAGGGACGCTTCCGCGAGATTTCGCATCGAAGGCTGGACGAGGAACAGGAAGTGCGTATCGGGGTGCTTACGGCCGAGGCGAGGGGCGAGTTGCTTGGCAATGAACCCAGGGAACCCCGTCATCAGCAGCTTGCCCGCCATGGCCGCTCCTTCCTCTTCGCAGTCGGGTGAGGGTGGAGAAGAATCCGTACAGCAGGGAGGGCGAATCGTCAACGCGGGAAGGGCGGCCCAGATCCGGAGGCATCGGAGTCGGCCGCAGATTCCGCAGAGAACCGCAGATGGTCTATGTCGGTGCGTAGAGCAAGATCCAGAAGCGACTCTCTCAGCCCGTCGCTTCGCTCCGGATCAGGGGGCGGCGTCAGCGATCCTCGATCGCCCACCGTGCAGCGAGGCCGGTCACCATCGCTGCGGTCGGACGGCCATGCTGCCAGTCCCCTCCCTCACACGCGCTGCCTCCGAGGTCGAGGTGCACGAAGGGCAAAGGAGCCCGCGCATCCCCCCCGTGGGCCTCGAGTCCGGAAGCTCGCAACACGAAAGCCGCCGGAAACTGATGCCCACGGTCTGTCGCCGAGGAAGGCGCGTTGTTGCATTGAAGCACGTCGTCAGCGGGGGTTCGCGGACGGATGAAGTCGAAGTCCTCCCGACGGAGACGCGACACCTCGACCGGGTCTCCCCACTGGTCGCCGACCATGGACAGCCCCGCAGCCAGGCGAAGCTTGCGCGCAGGTCCGTTCTCGATGGCTACCGTGTACGGACCCACCGCGCGAGCGGCGTGTCCCGTCAGGGTCGCGAGGGACAAAAGCCGCGGCGCTTCGGCCCCCTTCGCAGCCTCCCGCAGGTGGGACAAGAGGTCCGCGAGCACGAGGCGCCCCTCCGCGTCCGTGTTTCCCACGCGCACGCGGACTCCCGCGTGGGACGTGAGAATCTCGTCGGCCACGTAGGCGTCGGCGCCCACGCTGTTGCGAACCAACCCGATCTCCGCCACCACCCGCAGTCCGACAGGCGCGACGTCCGCAAGCGTGCGGAGAAACCCCACGACCGCGGCCGCCCCGCCCTTGTCCCGGCTCATGCCGGCCATGTGCCCGCCGACCTTCAGGTCCGCGCCTCCCGTGTCGTACGTCACGCCTTTTCCCGCGCACAACAGGGTCTCCCGGATCGGCCCCGCTCCCTCGTACCGCAGCCGCAGCACACAGGGCCGGTGTCGCTCCACCCCGAAGGACGCCCTCGCCACCGCCGCGAGCAACGGGTAGCTCCGTCGGATCTCCCCCACGTCGTCCACCACCGCGACATCGACCCGCGACCCCGCAAACGCGTCGCGACAGAAGCTGGCGAACGCCGACGGCGTCATCCGTTCCGGTTCCGCGCCAGCGAGGTCTCGCGCGAGGCGACGGCCCGCCTCGACCGCGGTCACGGCCTTCGCAATGCGCGCCCCGTCGGCGCCTGCGGGCGCGGCGAACCCAAGGTGCGTCACGGGCTCGAGCTCCTGTTCACCCCTCGCCTCCCGCGCTTCCAGCGGCTCCCACAACCCCTCGAGCGCCCCGAGCAACGACACCTCGAGCGCCTTGTCGAACGGTCCGTCGACCGGCACCCGCGGCACCAGCAAGAGCGGACGCTTCGCTCCCGCGTCCCGCGCGCGCCGTACCCCCGCCTTCGCCGCATCACCGTAGCGTCGCACGTCGTCCCAGTCCCTGTGGATCGGGCCCGTCGGCGCGAACACCAGACGCCCCCCCGCCAGCCCCTTCGCATGCACCACCACGACGTCCTTGCCCACGCACGCGTCCACGTCGGCCGCCGCACGCAAGGGGCCATGGATGGCCGAAAGGTCCGTCAAGTTCAGGGTGGGTGAGACCACCACGACCGCGTCCCATGCCTCGGAGTCGACGGACGCGAGGGCGCCGTCGGCAACTTCGATCAACTTCGGTATGGCCACTTCCTCAATACCTCCAGAAAGGAACCACCGTAGTACACGCTTCCGCAAGTTGGTACCGGCGGAATGGGGGTGATCGGCCGAGCGAAGTTACGCAAACCCCACTATTGCCAGTCCTTGTTGAACTTCGGGGTCGACGGAGTGGTGGCAGGGGTCGGCACGCTCGTGTTGGCCGGCTCCACCGCGGCGGGCTTCGCGGCGCCGGTCCGGGGGGGAGACTTGGACACCACGGGACCGGAGGCCGACGCGGAGGGTGCCGGAGGAGCGAGCTTGATCTCACCCGGGATGGCCCTGCCGTCCGCGGTGATGACCACGGAGGCCTCCTGGCGCACGCCCTCGGCCTCGACGACGAGCCGGGCCGTTTCGCCTGGGCCACGCAGCAGCGTGAGCGTCCCGCCGTCCAGCGCTGTGGCCGTGCCATCGACGGAAACGCTGGCCGATGCGGGGGTGATGTGCACGAACGCCTGGGTACGTTTGGGGGAAGCGACGCGATCGGCCATGGTTGGGGAGGCGGCAGGCGCCGTGGGCGTCTCGGGTGCCGTGACGCGAGCGGCGAGAAAGGCTCCCACGCCCGCGGTGACGAGCACGATGGCCCCGACCATCACGGACGTCGTCGGTCGGGAGCGGGAAATGGGGTCCGGGGGGCTGGTGACGGGGGAAGCGCCGGATGTGGCGCCGACGTCGAATCTTGGCGCGGACAGGGATCGGATCTCGGGGGAGACGCGCTGCAACTTGGTGGGGCCCTGCGGTCCGAGGTCTCTTGCCAGAGGCTCGAGCGCGGTGGCCATCTCGCTCGCGTCCGCGAACCTCGCGGAAGCCTCGCGCTGCAGCGCCCTGTGCACGACCGCCGCGAGCTCCGGGCTCACCCACGGGGCGCGATTCTGCAGCGGCACCACCTCCTTGGTGTAGAGCGCGAGCAGCAGCTCTCCGATCGTGGAGCAGTCTTCCCACGGACGCGCACCCGCGAGGGTCTCGTACAGCGAGATCCCGAGGCTCCACACGTCCGAACGCGCGTCCGCGTGTTTGGCGTTCTCCGCATGCTCGGGCGCCATGTACAGCGGGGACCCGAGAATGCCTCCCGTCTGCGTCAACGCCGTTGCCGAGTGCTCCCGTAGCGACGCATCCATCTTCGCCACGCCGAAGTCGCAGAGCTTGGGAACGATGCTGTCGTCGGTCTCGTGCAGGAAGATGTTGGCGGGCTTGACGTCACGGTGGACCATACCCAGCTCGTGTGCGCGTCCCAACCCGAGGCAAGCACGCCAGAACACCCACGCGGCACAGCGTGGGTCCATCGGGCCTTGCGTGCTCAGGAACGTGGCGAGGTCCGTGCCTCGCAGCATCTCCATCACGATGTACGGAAGCCCCCGGTCCGCGTCCGTTCCCGCCTCGATCACACGCACCACGTGCGCGCTCTCGATGGCTCGCGTCGCCCGCGCCTCTCGCACGAAGCGACGAACCGAGTCGCCGCCGTGCAGCAGCATGTCGCGCTTGATCACCTTGATCGCACACGGCTTGCCGCTTGGGTCGAGCGCCTCGTACACCACACCCATGCCGCCCGAACCCACCTGCCCTACGAGCTGATAGCGCCCGTCGAGTGTCGCGCCCAGCAAGCGATCCGCTTGCTTGTCCTCCGCATGAGAGGGAAGGCTGATGTCGAGCCAGCTCGCCGGAGGGGCGACGGGAGCCGCGGCGGAGGCGCGTCGCATCTCGCTCACGCCCAGCATCTGCCACGACAGGTCCGGGTCCCCCGACGCATGCCGCGCGAGCGCCCCGATGAGCGCATGAGCGCTCGGACACCGGCTCTCCACGTCGCGAAGGACGGAGGCCTGGACGACCTTCGCGAGTCCGCCGTCCACCCATGGCGCCACGCTTTGCAGCCAGGGAATTTCCCTGTCGCTCGCCGGATCCGGCCAGGTGCCTGTCAACGCGGCATACAGCACCGTGCCGAGGGCCAGGATGTCCGAAGCCGCGTCCCCGCGCGTCGTGCCCGACCGCGTGGAGGAAGCCGGCGACGTAGCGGTCTGGCTGTCTTGCGCGCCGTGCCAGAGCCGCGCGAGATCGCGCTGGAACAGGCACGAACAGGCTAGCCGCGCGACCGCGATGTCGTTCGTCTTGCGCTCCAGGACCACGTCGATGGGTCGGATCGCCCCGAGGGCGATGCCCTTCGAGTGAGCCTCGTCCACCGCCCGGGCGAGCTGAATTCCCACACGCGCGACCGCTTGCGTGTCCAGTGGCCCCATCCGTGCCACCAGGCTCTCGAGCGTCTCGCCCTTCACCGAGGGCATCACGAAGTACCGCGCCCCCGACGCGCCATCCACACCGTGGCCCACGATGGGGATCACATAGGGCGACGACAGCCGCGAGGCCGAGATCACGTCCTGCTCGATCTCGTCGGCCGTTGCCGGGGAGACGATGAGCAGTCGATAGTGCCGACCGTCCTCGTCCTCGGCCACAAAGGCTTCCCCTTGTGCGACGGAACCGATCCGCTCGCACAAACGATACCGCCCGTCGATGACGGCGCCGACATCGAGGTTTCGAGAAACCATGAGCCCAGCATGTATACACCAAACCGTTTCGGACCGGGACGGGCAGGTCGATGCCCAGATCCGGAGGCATGCCCCCATCCCAGCCTTCCCCCGAACAGTCGGAACAGTCGGGGAGCCCTCTCGCGCACCGCCCACCTTCTTGGTGGCAGGCCGCCTTGCCATTCGCAGAGCAAGATCCAGAGGTTACTCTCCCAGTCTGTCGCTTCGGTCTGGATCAGGGGATGGGCCGCCCGGCGACGCTCACGAAGCGCTCCCCGCGGTGATTCGCCTTGACAAACTGGACACCGATGGGGTTCAGGATGCTGCCAGGCAGTACGATACCGAGGGACGGATGCAGGCGCTCGAACCAGGGACGATCTTCGCGTGATTCTGTGGCTCGGCGGGGGGGAGGGGAGGCGGCACGGTCGGGAGGTGACGATGGGATGGACACAGCATCGCCGAGGTCGACCTCGGGGAAGTGCTCGGGCTCGAGGGTGGAGTGGTCGCCGGCGTGCAGGAGCGCGCCGCGGATCGCGCTCTCGAGGCCGCGCACGTTGAGCGGCCACCGCCGCGTGCACAACAGCTCGATCGACGCGGGGGAGAGGGACCGTGTGGGGACGGCGTGCTTGGCGAGGAAGTGGGCGGCAAGCAGCGGGAGGTCCTCGATGCGATCGCGCAGGGGCGGGAGTGTGGTCGAGAGCTCGGCGATGCGTGCGTACAGGTCGGGACGGAACGAGCCTTCGCGCACGAGGGCGCCGAGGTCGCGGTTCGTGGCGCAGAGCACGCGCACGTCGACTTCGACGCTGCGAGGCGAGCCGACGGGACGCACCTGCCGGTCCTGCAGCACGCGCAGGAGCTTGGCTTGCATCGGAAAGGGAAGCTCGCCGATCTCGTCGAGCAAGAGGGTGCCGCCGTCGGCCTGTCGGAAGAGTCCTGGTGCATCGGAGGTGGCGCCGGTGAAGGAGCCCTTCACGTGTCCGAACAGCTCGGCCTCGACCATGGTCGCGGGCAGGGCTGCGCAGTTGACGGCGACGAAGGGGTGGTCCCGGCGCGGGCTGGCGCGGTGGACGTAGGCAGCGGTCACTTCTTTTCCCGTGCCGGTCTCGCCGAGGATGAGCATGGACATGCGGGTGTCGGCGGCGCGGGTGAGAAGCTGTCGGAGCGGGTCGAGACAGGGGCCCGAGATCATGCCTCGGGCGTGGACGGGTAGGGGGCCGGGGAGGGCGGAGGGCAGGGAAGTCATGAAGCGAAGGAAGCAGTCCCCGAAGCGCAGGACCTCGCCCCCGAGGAGGGTGGCCTCGCGGACATGGCGTCCGTTCACGATGACGCCGTTGGCGCTGCCGAGGTCGAGGACGTGCAGGCTTCCGGGAACGTGGGTGAGGCGTGCGTGGGTTCGGGAGACGCCTTCGTAGGGGAGGCAGAGGGAGGAGTCCGGGTTGCGCCCGAGGGTGGAGGCGCCCTGTTCGAGGGGGAAGACGCGGTAGGCGGGCGGGTCGAGCAGGGGGGAGAACTGCAGCAGTCCCGCGGGAGGAAGCTCTTGCCGGGCGGAGGTGGGGCGCTTGATGGGGACGGTCTTGCCCTCTTGCATGGGGGGGCATCTTACCTGAGGGAGGGGGCGCGAGCGATCAGAGAGACAGCGCCGTTGGGAATGGCCTGGGCATTGAGCCAGACGTCTCCGGACCGCAAGCGCGCTGCCGCCGAGCCAGCGCTCCCGCCGGGGGCGCGGAACAAGACGATGCCATCGCTTCGATCGGCCGTCGCCACCACGCAAGAGGTGAGTCAGACCTGCGCATCTTGACTGCGCCAAACCGATGCGAGCGCAACACCCGGGCGCGATGACACACGACGAAGAAAACATAGATAAGCCATGAGAACGTCCGGACGGACGTTCCGCTACTTCCGCCTCCGGCCCATCTGCACTGCAATCAACATCAGAGCGATGCTCCGATTCCGGCGTTCCGCCACACCAGGACCCCGTCAAAACCACGCCAGGCGCAGCACTTGCTCCACTCCCGCGGCAAGATGCGGTGAGCTTCTTGGAGTGCATCCCGCAGCTTCTGTGACCATGCGGTTCGGGGCGAAGCCCAACAGTCCAAGGTCTTCGTCGCAGAACGTCGCGACGGGTTGGACGGGCCGCGACGACGTGCGACTACCCAATAGGAGATTTCTTTGGTCGCGGTGTCACGATTGAACCCCCTTCCGGCCCCCAGCGCCGTCATGCTACGTTCCCACACGGTCGTCACGATGCGCGCCAAGCGCGCGAGCGGGGTGCTTTCGGATGCACAATCTGAAGCCTGGTCCTTGGGTCGTGGTTCCTGCGGCACTGCTCTGCACACTTCCCGTTCTCGGTCAGACGACCGAGCCACCCGTGAATCCCACTCCCGAGGCCCCCGCTGTTTCCACCCCCGACACCGAGCGCGAGGAGAGTCTGCTGCGCGCCAAGTCCCTCTTTCGCCAGGGCGTCGCCGTCTACGAAGCCGGTGACATCGCTCGAGCCGCCGACTACTTCCGTCGCTCCCGGGAGGAATACCCTTCCGCGCGCAACACGATCAACGAAGCTTTGTGTCTGGACAAGCTCGGGCGGTACGACGAGGCCCTCGAGCTGTACGAGCAGGCGATTGCGCGTCATTCGGGCGAGATGGACGCCGAGGACCGGGCGGCCACGGCCGCGTCCATGACGGCCCTGCGCGCCAAGGTCGGAGAGCTGGAGATCTCGTCGAACGTGACCGGAAGCGTGCTGGTGGGCAGTCGCTTGCGGGGGAGATTGCCACTGTCCACGCCCCTGCGGGTGCTGCCCGGACGGCACGTGGTGCGGGTGGTGCAAGACGGCTACATGCCATTCGAGGCGACGGTGGAGATCGTGGCGGCGCAGCGGAATTTGGTGGATGCGCGATTGTCGCCCCTTGCGGCGGCGGGGGGGCTTCGGGTGGAGGATGCGTCGGAGTCTGGGTCGACGGTGCTGGTGGCTGGCGCCGAGATGGGGGCTGCGCCGTGGGAGGGGATGCTGGCGCCTGGGGTGCACGTGCTGCAGGCGCGTGGGGAGGGGAGGGTGTCGATGCCCGTGCGGGTGATGGTCGTGCAGGGGCAGACCGTGCTGTCGCGCTTGCGGTCCGAGCCGGTGGCGGCCCAGGTGACGATCAGGGCGGTCCCTCCGACGGCGGAGATCGTTCTCGCGGGCGTGCCGCTGGGCGATGGGTCGTGGGAAGGCGCATTGCCGGCCGGGGACCACAAGTTGCTTGTGCAGGAAGAAGGGTACTTCGAAGAGGCGCGAAGCCTGGCGTTGCGGGTAGGCTCGGAGGACCAGGAGGTCGAGGTTCGCATGCGGATGGATCCGGAGCACCCGCGGTGGCCGCGCCCACCGAAGGGCAAGCTATGGGTCAGTCCATGGCTCGGAGGGGCCCTCGGTCCTGCACTGCAGAGCGGTGCGGAGAAGGGGTGCCCGTCGTCGTGTCCCAAGAGCCCTCCGGCCTACGGCTTCGTTACCGGGCTTCGCATGGGCTACGAGCTGCCCTTTCCTCTGTCGTTCGAGCTGACGGCCGGGTTCATTTCGGTGCAACGGCGCATCACCCGGGAGGCGTCGTCCACGTTCCCGGCGGGCGAGTCGGAGGCGGCGGTGCAGTACGAGATCGATGATATCTTGCGGTTTCGGGGGCCGATGTTCGGGGGAGGAGCGAGCTACGGGCTGGGTCCGTACGATGGAGTCACGCTGCGCACGCGGCTTACCGTGGGACTCGTGCTCGCGTCGTCCTATGACGTCATCGAGGGCAAGGCCACCGCGAACGGCACGACGCAAGAGGTCAATGTGGATGGCACTGGCGGCGCGGTGACGTCGCGCCCGGTGTTCGTGATGCCGGAGATCGGCGCCGAGACGAAGGTGGGGGGATGGAACCTAGGGGGCGCGCTCGGGGTGCTGTACCTTCCCAAGGAGGGACCGGACTCTGCCCACGAGTCGTTGTCCGTGTCCCGGGAAGGCTGCGACCTGGACAACCCCGGGAACGTCGCGTGCGCTCCTTCCTACGGGGGAGTCGCGGGGGAGAGGGCGTATGGGCCATTGTTCCTGATCGTACCTCAAGTATCAGCGACCTATGTGTTCTGATCCGAGGTAGTGCGTGGGTACGGCGTTGCCGTGCTCGAGGCTAGTCCCAAATCAAGCGCTCCGCGCTGCTTTGGGTCTAGGTTTTTCAGGTGTGGCGGGATACCGCTTGTGCGAGAAAGCGCATCACGGAGCGGGTGCCCGCGAGCCCTCCGGGCAAGACCAGGTGGCGAACCAGCAGCCCCCTGAGCACGATACCTTGCTCGTCGACATGCAAGTCGCCCACCTGGCGGTGCATCTCCCGGATGGCGGCGCGGTTGACGGCGGGGTACGAGGGAACTCCGCTGTAGCGTTCCCCCACGTCCGTGTCCCCGTACTTGGCGTCGGGCATGTAGATGTCCACCACCCCGTCGAGAAGTCGGAGCGCGGACAGGGCGTCGTAGCCTCCTGAGTTGTAGACCAAGGGGATGCGCAGTCCGGCCTCGGCGGCGAACAACAGGGCTTCCAGGATCTGAGGGACGACGTGGCTGGGGCTCACGAGGTTGACGTTGTGAGCCCCTGCCTCCTGCAGCTCGACCATGGCCCGGGCAAGCTGCTCGGGCGACATGGGTCGTCCTTGGCCCCCGTGGCTGATCTCGTGGTTCTGGCAGAACGTACACGCGAGGTTGCAGTGGGTGAAGAAGATCGTGCCGGACCCGCCATGGCCGACCAGCGGGGCCTCCTCGCCGAAGTGAAGTTGCACACTGCTCACCTCCGCCATCCGTCCCGTGCGGCACTCCCCCCGTGCGCCGTGCAGGCGGTCTGCGTCGCAGCCCCTCGGACACATCCGGCACGAGGCCAGCCCCTGGAGGGCGGCGTCCACCCGCGCCCGCAGAGCGCCCGAGCGGACCAACGAGAGATACGACGGCCACTCGGCAGGCGCGATTGTGTCGGTCACGGGAGAAGTGTCGCCAATTCCGCCCACTGGGGCAAGGAGGAGCGATGAGCCATGAGCCTTGACCCGTGAGCTATGGGAGGTTGGTTTGCCGGCTCCGAGCTCGCCTCTCCCAGGTTCCCCTTTCTCCCCGTTGAGCGAATGCCTTCCGTCCGCTAGGCTCCACCATGGCGAGAAGCTTCGCCTAGCCACCCTGTCGGTCCCGGAGACCCCGCGCCGTTGAGCCAGCGCTTCCTACGTTGTCACCACTGCGGTTTGCCGCATGACCTCACGGACGAGGTGTGCCCGATCACGGGCAAGCCGATCCGCAAGGAGCGCCTCCGCCGCGCCGTCTCCGATGCTCCCTCCAACGCCGACGCGAAGCCGATCCCCCTGGTCAGCCCGCGCCAGGGCAAGGAGTCCTCGTCCGCGCCGCCCCCCCAGCGAGTGGAGCTCGGGCTCATCGGGCGCATCATCGGCGACAAGTACCGCGTGACGGACCTCATCGGCGAGGGCGGCATGGGCACCGTCTACGGGGCAGAACACCTCGAGATCGGACGTCGCGTCGCCATCAAGGTGCTCAACCGCGCTCACCTCGGGCGCAGAGAGGCCGTCGCACGCTTCCACCAGGAAGCGCGCGCGGCCGGCACCATCGGCCACCCCAACATCTGCGAGATCTACGACGTCGGCCGGCTGAGCGACGGGGCCCCTTACCTCGTCATGGAGCGGCTCAACGGGCAAACGCTCGCCGATCGCATCAACATCGAGGGCGCGCTCCCCTTCGAGGACGTCATCAGCACCCTCAAGCAGGTGCTGTCCGCCTTGGTGGCGGCGCACGCCAAGGGCATCATCCACAGAGATGTCAAGCCCGAGAACGTTTTCCTCACCGAACGCGTGGGCTGCGCCCCGGTCGCCAAGATCCTCGACTTCGGCATCTCGAAGTCCTCCGACGAATCGGGTGATCTTTCCCTCACGCGCACCGGCATGGTCATGGGCACGCCGTTCTACATGGCGCCCGAGCAAGCCCGCGGTGAGCACGTGGACCATCGCGTCGACATCTACGCCTGCGGCATCATGCTCTACGAGACCCTCACCGGGCGTCGTCCGTTCCTTGCCAACAGCTACAACGCTCTCGTTCTCCAAATCCTCTCGACCCAACCGCGCGATCCCCGGGAGATCCGGCCCGCGATCCCCAACGCGCTCGTGCCCGTCATCTACAAGGCCCTCGCCAAGCATCGCGCCGAACGGTACGACGACGCCAGGCAGTTCATCGACGCGCTCAGTGGGGTGGAGGTGCAGCTTGCGCGCAGCCCGACCAATGCCCAGATCAAGCGGCTCGCGGAGGAGGTGCGACGCAGCACGCAACCGCCCGCCCGATTGGCGAGCGACGTGCCGCCCTCGGATGCGCTGGACATCCCCGTGCACTTCTCGGACACGGGAACGGGGCAGCAGCCCGTCACGCTCGAGACGGGGGAGGTCGAGGTGAGCCTCGACACAGGACCGCGAGCCGTCGAGGAGGACCCCACCGTGGTCGGCGATCAGGTCCCCTTTGGCCCCGGAGGGATTCCACGCGACGCTGCCGGGACGGGCGAAGAAGAAGTCCACGACACGATCGTCGACCCGTCGGGCGCCATGCTCGGTGAGCTGTGGGCTCAGCTGGGAAAGGCCCCCGCGAAGTCGGAAGCGACCGCACGCACGTCGGCGCTGGACGCGGACGCGGCGGACAAGATCATCGACAGCGTCGAGGACCCGGACGGGGGCACCACCCAGGACGAGGGCCGCGGGCGGTACTCGATGATCTCGAGCTTCCCGGAGGCCGACGGTCCGCCGAAGGAGGAGCACGTTCATGCGCTCCGCGGCGGGCGTCCGGCTGACCCCAAAGGAAAGGCTCCCAAGCCGCCGAAAGCAATGCGCCCGTCCGCCCCCAAGCGGCCGCGCATCCCGAGCGAACCGGACGAGCTCGATGACGACGCCGTGACCACCTTGTTCGTGGCTTCCGAAGACGGACCCAAGGAGGTTCGCAAACCCGGATCGTCGCCCGACATCCCCAAGCCCCCGCGCACACCTCGGATGTGACCCGGCCACGGAGCCTCGCAAGTCAGTCCCAGGATCGAGGGCGCTGGGCCCGAGTCGAGAAAACCACAGAAGGCGCAGAGAGCACAGAAGGGGATGGGGTTGGTGCGGAAGTGGTTTGCCTCCGTATTGACACATTCCGCAACGGTAGGTAGGGGAGAACTCGATGATGAGGTCCAGGACTCATTGTGGGCACGCTCAGAGCCCGGTGGTTGCTTGGCTCCGGTAGTCCCCAGTTCCCGTCGGCCAGCACCTGTTGCAGGGGCGGCGCGTTCACCCGCCGTGTTCGTGGGGCGCACCGCAGAGTTTACCCGTGCGCTGGCCGCAGCCGATTCGGTCCGCGCGATTGCGATCCACGGTCTGGCGGGTGTGGGCAAGACCTCGTTTGCCTTGCGCGTTGCCGAGGCCATAGGGGCCACCCACGGGGCCGCCGTGCGCTATCTGCCTTGTGCCGCTGGAGAGACCCTGCGCTCGCTCGCGCGCCAGCTAGGCGCAGACGACGATCCCATTCAGGCGATGCTTCGCGCGGAACCGTATGTGATGGTGGTCGACGACGTGCACCTGGCGCGAGACGCGACTGTGGTCGACGGGCTCGCCCATGTCGCTGCACTGCGGCGGAACATCTGGATCGTGGCGGCGTCGCGGGTTCGGGTGGATTGGTCTCCGCTGCAGCTCGATCACGCGACGATTTTGCTCGATGTGTTGAGCGAAGAAGAATCGAAGGAGCTCTGGGCAAGGCTCGTCGAGCTGTACGGAACGCCGGCGCGGCCGCCGCTTCGCCGCGACGCGGCGGGGCGGCTTCCATGGACCATCAAGCGCGCATTCGCGGAGCGCGCGCCCGATCTGGCCGAAGCGATTCTTGATGGGCTCGGCGAGCCTGCGCGCGAGCTCCTCGGCTTGCTCACGGCGCTCCGTGTGCCTATTGGCCGCTTGGAGGTCGACGCGCTCCTCGGTTCTTGCTCGCGACAAGCCCTCGACGAGCTAGCGAAGCGTTTCCTCGTCGAGGAGCTGCCCGATGACCAATTGCGGGTTCACGATCTCGTGCGCGAGGCGCTCGCGGGATCGACGGGTGTCACATCGCGCGAAGCCCATCATCGCTGCGCGCGATGGCTCGAGAGCACTGCGCGCGGCGAGAGCGATGCGGAGCTCATCTACCAACGGGTCCGCGCGGGTGACTTCGAGCAGCTGCGTCCGTTGCTCTCTTCGATGGCGGAGCAGCACTTCGGGCTTGCGTGGATGGGGACGCGCGTTGAGGTGGAGATGCTGGCAGCGCTCGAGGCGATGCTCCCGGCCGCCGGTGGTTACCGCGAGACAAGCCTCGAGGGGCTGCGACTTCGTTTGCTGTTGAGGAGCGGGGCGCCGCCCGAGCCGCTGCTGGCAGGGTTCGCGCGCTTGGCGGACACGATCCCCTCTTCGCGCCTCGATGCAGGTCTCGCACTGATCTACGCCGCGCACTATCGCGAAGCCGTTGAGCGCCTCGTGAGCGCTGCGAACGACTTGGCGACGCCGCTGCCGCATCGCGTGATTGCGACCTTCACTGCCGCCGCGTTTGCGCGAGAGTTCGGCGAAGACGTCGTCGACCGCCTCCACGGCGCGCTTCCCCCGCAACTCGAGCCGCTCTTCCACGGAGTGCTGCACGCAATAGCCGAGCATCATGGCGGACGTCCCGTCGCGGGGCATCGCCACTACGACACTGTCCTCGGAGCGCTGCCCTTTCCCGCGCACCCCATCGTCGCCCCCTTCATGCTTGAATTCCTCGGCTCCATGCGCGCCGCCGCTGGCGTGCAAGCGTCGAGCTGCCTCGACGCGTCCTTCGACAGCAACGTGTACGGGCGCACCGGAGAGATGCTCCTGCGAGCCGAGCAGGGCATTTGGCTGGGGGACCCCCGAATGGCCCGCTGGTACGGCGAACGCGCGTGGGACATCGCCTCCGCGGTTTATCCGGGGCTCGCCACCTGGGCAGCCTACGTGCTCGTCGAGGCTGCATCCGAGCTCGGTGGCGTGGGGGCCACCCTGGCGGTCGCCGACGCGGTTGTGGCACGCGCATCCACAAGCGAGCGGACGCGAGCGAGACTGCTCGAAACGCGCTCGCGCGCACAGTTGGCGAGTGGAGACGCGGTGGGGGCCTTGGCACTGGCCGAGGAGGCTTTCGGCGTGCCGACGCTCACCCGCGTGCGCGTGCGTGCTGCCGGGCTCGCGCTGCTTGCCTCACTCGAGGCCGACAGCGCGGAGCTCGCACCGAAGTGGGCCGAACGGCTGCGCGCGGCGCTGGAGCTGGTAGACGGATTCTTCGCGGCGGAGGGACGGTTGAGGTTGCTCGAGCACGCGCTCGCGAGCGGCGCGTCCGATGCGGAGGGCGCCCTCGGCCTGCTCGCCGACGAAGCTGCGGCCGCACGGTTCCACGGACTCGCGACCTACGCGCTCGTGCTTCACGCCGAGAGTGCCCTCGCACGGGGAGACATGCTCGCGGCGCTCCATCGCGCCAACGACGCGGGTACCCACGCCAAGAGTCGCGGGCTTATGCGGTGCGAACTCCGCGCAGAGCTCGTGGCGGCGGCGGTCGCCAGGAGCCGCAACGACGAGACCGCCATGCGTGAGCTGTGCGCGTCGGTCGAGATGCGCGCTGTTGCCGCAGGCCTTGCGGTCGAGGCGGAGGTTGCGCGTTCTGCACTGCGCGGAGCAACGACGACCGCGGGACGCACGCGGCTGGTGGCTCGACTCGGGTTCGACGCAGAGCTGCGGCATACCTTATCCATCGACGGCGACCGAGTGCACCTGACGGCTGGCCAGTGCGAGCGCGCACTCGAGAGCTTTCGGCCTCTGGTGCTCGACGAGGAGCGACACGCGCTGCGATTGGAGGGGCGCGTGGTCGAGCTCGACCGAGGTCCGACGACTTACAAGGTCGTGCTGTTGCTGGTCGAGGCTGGGCGGGTGGGCGTGTCCGCCGAGCAGATCGCCAAAGAGGCGATGGGGCTGCTCGACTATCATCCGATTCGCCATCGCAGTCGCATTTCGATGGCCATCGCCCGCGCGCGACAGGTCCTGGGCGCCCACGCGGTGCGGACGGTCGGGGACCGCTATGTGATGAGCTCCGCGGGCGCTGCGACTTTGCGTCGGTTCTCCAAAGAGACCGCGTGAACCGAAGTGAACGGTGCTGGCGCCGAGTGAGGGGCTGCCGGTGGTACGCGCGTAGGCTTGCCGAATCGAACCCTCGCCCTCGCTCTTCTCGGCCATGCGCCGGACCCCATCGCGCTGATCGTCGATCACGACACGCTGATCTTCGCGAACGGGCAGGCGCGCGGCATCCTGGTTCAAGGAGAGCCGGCGCGGCTCCGCGATGGCATCGCGGACCGGTGCCACGCCGCACGCATCGGCGAGCCCGTCCGCATCAGCATTCCAGCGGAGGGCACGCTGCGGATCACTGCCGAACGGGTGACCGGCGAGGTGCTGGCTCTCAGCGGACGCTTCGAGGCTCCACGCTCCGGCGTGCTCTTCGAGCGTCTGATAGGGCAGGGGCTCACTGCCGCCGATGCGCGCATCGCGCTACGCGTGGTGGAGGGCTGGTCGACGCCGCAGATTGCGAGCGCTTTCGGCATCGGACAGCCTGCGGCACGTGTGCGGCTCCATCGTCTTTATCGCAAGCTCGGGCTGACCTCTCGCGAGCAGCTTCGAGCTCTGCTGCACGATCGAGATACCCGGGCAATTGTGCCCGCCGCATCGGCGTCGGTCGTCACGGGGAATGCCGGCTTCGCGCTGCCCCGGCTGGCCGAGTTGTGCATCGCCGGGCGGGCGGAAGGGCTGGTGTGTCTTGAGCAAGGCGACC
This sequence comes from uncultured Polyangiaceae bacterium, assembly GCA_964488865.1. Lineage (GTDB taxonomy): Bacteria > Myxococcota_A > Polyangia > Polyangiales > Polyangiaceae > MWCO01. The sequence continues at coordinate 227,069 of CAZAWR010000002.1, forward strand.
TCGGGCACATCGTGCTTGGCAACGCGCATGGCCGTGAGCTGCTCACTCGAATCGCGGCCGATCCCCATGCCGCTACAGCCTGGAGCGTGCTCATTGGCAGGCTGGCGCACGAGACGCTCGCGCGCGAGCGTCTGTTCGCAGGCGGCGAGGCTCTGCGCGTCGCCGTGTTTCGAGTCGCGGCAGGAGCAATAGGCTGCCACCTGCGACGCGAGTCGATCCGGCTCGACGACCTGTTGCTTGCGCTTCGGGCGGAGGTCGCGATCCCGCCGAGGGAGCTGGCGATCGCGGAAGCCACGCTGCGCGGAACGACCTCTCGCGAAACTGCCGAGCTGCTGGGCGTCGCGCCTGGGACCGTCCGCTCCTTGCGAGCGCGCTTGTTTGTACGGTTCGGCGTGCAATCGCTCGAAGAGCTGCGCGCCAAAGCCATGACTCTCGCGGAGCGTTCCTGCGGCCGCCCTCCCGTGGAAACGAATGCGACAATCTCTCAGCGTGCGACGCGAGGGATTGTCGATGGCGAGCCGTCGCGTGATTTGTAACACCTGCTCGCAGACCCCACCTGATCCAGGCGCTAGGGTCGACAAGGTGACAGACGAGGGATCGTCCCTCACGAAACGGCAAACCCCGGGCGACCGGGGGACGCAAAGCCCGGAGACTCACTGAGTTTGTCCGGCTACCGAAAGGGATAGTTTGATGTCGAAGTCTACGGAGAGCACGACCACGATCCGAGCCACCGGCCGGGCGGCAATCATCTGCGGTGTCTCCCTACTACTTGGCGCATGCGCGATGGAAGGTGGCGCTACGGAGAGTGACATGGGCGCTACCGAGAGTGACATAGCATCCAGCGTCAGTGAACTGCGCGGCCCGTTCATGATTGCAGGCGCGCAGTATGTCGATGGGCGGACGTTGGTGGACGTGTCGATCGGCGAGACGCTGGAGCTCGTCGCCACCGTGAGTTGCACACCCGGCGAGCGCGCCGTGTTTGAATTCTCAGCCCCCGGTTCGGAGGAACACGGTGAGCTATCGGCGCCCGAAGGCATGAAGTCTTGCGACCTCCAGGGCACCGCCAGCCTCGCGACGCTGGTCGCTCGCGATCTGGCCAGGCAGGATTCGAGTGACAAGGCCTACGACGAAGCCGGCTGCGATACCGGCGGTGACAGCTCGTGCTGCGCAACACACGACGCGTGTTACGCAGCGTACTCTTGTGATTGGACGACCTGGTTCTATCCAAGCAGAAATTGCAACAGGTGCAACGACAGAGTCGTTCTGTGCCTGCTCGGATGGTAGGGGAGACCACGGCTGTAGACGAGTATTCAACCACGATCGTTCATCAAGAGACCTCTAAGACGGAGCCAGCTTCCAATGATGAAATCCACACTTCAGTTCATGGTGTTAGCGTCGATTATCAGCGCAATGGGCGCGTGCGCCGTGGAGGCGGACACGGAGGGCCAGTCGGGAACGATCGTCGTAGCCCAACAGCCGAGCCGGTTGGGTGTCGCAGATCGGACGTTCGAGGTTCTTGGCGTCCAGGTGGACCTCGAGGCCGTGGATTACCGCGTGCGCACGCCGATGAATGAGCATCGCGTCGTTCGGTACGACAGAGACGGGCATGTCGATGTCCTCAATAGCAGTGGAATGCGCGTGAATCTGGTCGAAGGAGACCTCTCGGACAGGCTCCTTTCGACCCTCGAGCTGCCCTCCCACGACCAGATCGGCTACGCGGCTCTGGGCATCGGTTTCCCGCTGCCGGTTCCAGTGTCGGCAGACGCTCTCGAGCAATCGCCGAACGCGCTGATGGCTGCTAAATGCGTGAGAGTCTTCAACGAGCGCTGGACGAACAGCGACGGTTGCACCTACGGCATGATGGTCGACGACTGCGGGGACACCACCTACGTCATGTCCTATGCGGTGGAGTCTTCGGGCTGTTCGGGCGCATACGCATCTGAGACGTATCGCTAGCGCGATTGCCACCATCTCGCCCGTTGCGGTCAGCTGCCTCCAGGTCCGCAATGTCCAGAGATTCAGGCCGTGTGCGAGCATTCCATGACCGAACTGTCGAGCCTCTTCTGGCCGCCGGGAGCGGCTCTTGTCCTCCTCACCCTCTTGGTCTCCCGCCCCGCGGCGGCCTTTCCGCAGCCTCCTCCCCACACCATCGTCGGCGGCTCCGCGACCACGGGAGATCCAGCCGTCGTCGCGCTGGTCTCCGATGGCCGTGTCTTCTGTACAGGCGCCCTCCTCTCACCGCGAGTCGTCCTCACGGCCGGGCACTGCATCGCGAGTCGCCCGACCTCCGTTCTCTTCGGCACCGACGTCGACCACGGGGTTCAAGTTCCCGTTGCGACCTGGCTGGCGCACCCGGATTTCATCTACGCGACCCTGGACAACGACCTCGGCATCCTGGTGCTTGGTGATCCGGTCGTGGAGGCTCCCCTCGCGTTTGCCGATGAATCCCCTGTAGCGGGCACCTTGGTGCGCGTCGTGGGCTTCGGTAGCACCGGCAATCCGGACGATCCAACCCTGAAGCGCGAAGGAGCCGCCCGGGTCTCATCAACGGACGGGTTTAAGCTGTTCCTTGACCCGGAGCCGGCCATGGCCTGCAATGGGGACTCAGGGGGCCCTGTCATGATCGGCCCCGGAGCCGGGCCGAGCATCGTCGGCGTGATTTCTAGTGGCGACGACGACTGCACAGAGAACAACGCAGTGAGCACCAGCGCCTATCGCGGTTTCGTCAGAGAGATGCTCTCACGCTCGGAGGCCACATCGAGCCTCGGGGAATGGTGCTGGTCGGACGCCAATTGCCCTCGAGGAGAGTGCGCGAAGGTAAACGCCGGCGACAAAGTGGGCGTGTGCGTTGAGCGTTGCGACGACGACGCAGACTGTCCGTCCCAATTCGGTTGTGTCCCCCTGGAGAATGGCGACCGACGATGTCTGCCCTCCGAGCCGCTTCCGGGCGCCGACGGGGCGCCTTGCGCGGACATCCGGGACTGCAATAGGCATGTCTGCGCGTCAGCGGAGGTAGGCGAGCCGGGGCGGTGTCGCGCTTTGTGCAACACCGCTTCCTCGAAGGCACGGTGCATCGAGGGCGGCGGCGAATGTGTGAAAGAGACGGGAGCCGACCGAGTCATCTGCGTGCCGGTGCCACCTTTGCCCGCATCTTCTTCTGGATGCAGCGCGGCTCGCACCGGGGCTAGCCGCTGGACCTGGCTCGTGCTGCTAGCTCTCACGCGGCTGGGCCTTGCCCTTCGGCGGCGATGACCACCGCTCCAATCGACGCGTCCCCGCCCGCAGGCCGTTCGACCCTCGGCACGCAGACTCCGTTCGCGGTCAGGTGGTTTGCGGAGAGGCCCCCGAAGAACCCGCCTCTCCAGCGAAGCCACCGGAACCACCGGACCCTGCCGCGCCCGCGCCTGCGGCACCTGAAAACCAGAGGCCCCAGAGGAACCGGACGTGCCCCCGGTCCCACCCGTCGCCGCTCCCGCTGAACCAGACGCTCCCCCCGTGGCCCCAGGTCCCGCATCGGACCCATTCTGCCCGCACGCACCAGCGAACAGCATCACAAGGCATGAATAGAACCGCATAGGAGTTCGGGTCCGCATGGTCACCTCCGCTTGGACGACGATCGACAAGATCTTTATCGTAGCGCCCCGGCGCCCGTTCCAAGACGATGTTCGAGGACTGCGGACCGTCAACGCGCACCAGTGACATTCACATCGTCGTACCCGAGGGAGCGAACGAAGGAGGCCACCGTACGCTGGGCGTTGCCGCATGCACGATCGAGGATCCCCTCTTCAGAAGTTCCATGCGCGCGCCTGCCAGCTCGTCGACGCACTACGCTCCGACGCAGACGACCTCGTGCGCAGCAACGCGCGCAGGTTGCTCGCGGAGGGGGGGGGCGAGGCCCACGACGGCAAGTTGCTCGACGACCTCTCCAGCGTGGAGCTGAAAAGGGAGACCAAGGGCCAATATGGCGTCGGCGCGAGCTTGGGTGTCGCCTCGAGCTACGGCGCGGCGCTGCTCGCAATCTGCAAACGGAGTGGGCTCGACCCGGCGCTCGCGAACTGCGACGCTGCGGCCGCCAAGTCGCTGGCCCAGAAGCTCACGAGCGACGCGAAACGCCACCATCGCCGGTCTGGCGCGCGAGCTCGCCAAGTAGCTCGGGCCTGCGACAGGTGCCTCAAGGCTTCCAGGTCACTGTGGGCTGGGCGGGGGTCAGGCCGCGGCGAGGCTTCTCAGCACGTAGTGCAGGACGCCGCCATTCTCGATGTATTCGATCTCCACCGCCGTGTCGATCCGACAGCGAAGGTCGATCGTCTTGGGGGTGCCGTCGCCGTAGGTGATCGTGCAGGGCACGGTCTGGAGCGGCTTCACGCCCTCGAGCCCGTGGATCGAAACCGTCTCGTCGCCCTTGAGGCCGAGCGACCTGCGGGTGTCGCCGCCGGTGAACTCGAACGGGATGACGCCCATGCCGACGAGGTTCGAGCGGTGGATGCGCTCGAAGCTTTCCGCGATCACGGCCTTGATGCCGAGGAGAGCGGTGCCCTTGGCCGCCCAATCCCGCGACGAGCCCGCGCCGTATTCGACGCCCGCGAAGATGACGAGCGGCGTGCCCTTCTGCTTCCACGCCATTGCGGCGTCGAAGATCGAGGTCTGCTGCCCGTCGGGGCCGAGCGTGTAGCCGCCTTCGACGCCCTCCAGCATCTCGTTGCGGATGCGGATGTTGGCGAAGGTGCCGCGCATCATCACCTCGTGGTTGCCGCGGCGGGAGCCGTAGGAGTTGAATTCGCGCGGGGTCACCTGTCGGTCGGTGAGGTAGCGGCCGGCGGGTGTGGTTTCCTTGAATGATCCGGCGGGCGAGATGTGGTCGGTCGTGACCATGTCGCCGAGGATGGCGATCACCTTCGCGCCTTCGAGATCGGTGATCTTGACCGTGTCCATCGTCATGCCCTCGAAGTAGGGCGGGTTCTGAATGTAGGTGGAGGTCGCCGGCCAGTCGTAGGTCTGGCTGTCGGCGGTCTTCACGCCCCGCCACTTCTCGTCGCCCTTGAAGACGTCGGCGTATTTCGACCGGAACGCCTCGCGCGTGACGGTGCGTTCGACCAGTTCCGCGATTTCCTTCTGCGTCGGCCAGATGTCCTTGAGGTAGACGTCGTTGCCGTCACGGTCCTGTCCGAGCGGCTGAGTCGTGATGTCGACGTTGATGTCGCCCACGAGCGCGTAGGCCACGACGAGCGGCGGGGAGGTGAGGTAGTTCGCGCGGACGTCCGGGGAGATCCGCCCTTCGAAGTTCCGGTTGCCCGAAAGGACCGAGACCGCGATCAGGTCGTTGTCGTTGATCGCCTTCGAAATTTCCTGCTGGAGCGGCCCGGAATTGCCGATGCAGGTGGTGCAGCCATAGCCCACGAGGTTGAAGCCGATGGCGTCGAGATCTTCCTGAAGCCCCGCCGCCTCGAGGTAGGCCGACACGACCTGGCTCCCGGGGGCGAGCGAGGTCTTGACCCAAGGCTTCCGGGTGAGGCCGAGCGCACGCGCCTTCCGTGCCACGAGTCCCGCGCCGATCATCACATAGGGGTTCGAGGTGTTGGTGCAGGAAGTGATCGCGGCGATCACGATGGAGCCGTCGCGGATCCGGTAGCTTTCGCCGTCCACCGGCGAAGATTTGCGCAGGTCGGTGGCGAGATCGGGGGTGGGGCCTTCGGAGGCCATCGCCTTGGCGTCGGCAGACTTGTCGAGCCCGCGATATTCGGCCACGACGTTGAAGAATCTGTCGGCCGCCTGGTCCAGTGGGGTGTGGTCCTGCGGGCGCTTCGGACCGGAGATGGCGGGGACGACCGTGGACATGTCGAGCTCCAGCGTGTCGGTGTAGACCGGATCGTAGTCCGGGCCGCGCCACATGCCGTTCTCCTTGGCGTAGGCTTCCACGAGGGCCAGCGTCGCCTCGTCCCGGCCGGTCTGCGTCAGGTAGCGGAGCGTCTCGCTGTCGATCGGGAAAAAGCCGCAGGTCGCGCCGTATTCAGGCGCCATGTTGCCGATGGTGGCCCGGTCGGCGAGCGGCAGGTGGTCGAGGCCTTCGCCGTAGAATTCGACGAACTTGCCCACGACGCCCTTCTTGCGGAGCATCTGGACGACCTTGAGCACGAGGTCTGTCGCGGTGGTGCCTTCGGTCATCCGGCCGGTGAACTTGAAGCCCACGACCTCAGGGATGAGCATCGAGATCGGCTGGCCCAGCATCGCGGCCTCGGCTTCGATCCCGCCCACGCCCCAGCCCAGAACGGCGGCGCCATTGACCATCGTAGTGTGGCTGTCGGTGCCGACGAGGGTGTCGGGATAGGCGACCTCCTCCCCGGTCTGGTCCGTGTCGGACCACACGGTCTTGGCGAGGTATTCGAGGTTGACCTGGTGGCAGATGCCGGTGCCGGGGGGCACCACGCGGAAGTTGTTGAACGCGTTCTGGCCCCACTTGAGGAAGACGTAGCGCTCCATGTTGCGCTCGTACTCGCGGTCCACGTTCATCTGGAAGGCGCGGGGACTGCCGAATTCGTCGATCATCACCGAATGGTCGATGACGAGATCCACCGGGTTCAGCGGGTTGATCTTCTCGGCGTCGCCGCCGAGCGAAAGGAGCGCGTCGCGCATCGCGGCGAGGTCGACGACGGCGGGCACGCCGGTGAAGTCCTGCAGCAGCACGCGGGCCGGGCGATAGGCGATCTCGCGCGGATTCTTCCCGCCCTGCGCCGCCCAGTCCGAGAAGGCCCGGATGTCGTCCACGCTGACGGTCTTGCCGTCCTCGAAGCGCAGCATGTTCTCGAGCACGACCTTCAGCGCCGCGGGAAGCCGCGAGAAGGTGCCGAGACCGGCCTGCTCGGCCGCGGGGATCGAGTAGTAGGCGTAGGTCCTGCCGCCCGCGGTAAGGGTGCGGCGGGTCTTCGACATGGCGTGTCCGACGGTGATGGGCATGGGTGCGCTCCTCGTGTGCCGAGCCTGTCGTCTGTGTGGACCTAGCGGCAGTAGGGTCCTTCGTCCAGGGGGGGCGGCAAAATTGTGCACCATGGTGCACCAGAAAGAGGCCCGGCTGACTCTTGTCCGTGTTCGGATCGACGCAGCTGCGCCGGGTCCTCCGCGGCCACTTTGCGCAGCTGGGCGCACGAATCATTTGGGTGCGGCTCCCTTTGAACGGGGCAGTCTTCACTTGATTCTTCGGAGC
>CAZAWR010000003.1:0-149784 GCA_964488865.1 uncultured Polyangiaceae bacterium
CCTGTCTGTTGATCATGCCAGTCGCACCCCCAAAACGCCTCGCCTTCGGCTCGGAGAGGCCCAAATCAAGCGCTCCGCGCTGCTTTGGGTCTAGGTTTTTCTAAGGGGGCTTTCGGCTCGGAGAGGCCCAAACCCAAGCACGTTCTTCGAACAGAGTGTGATCGACCTGCGATTCCTTGCTCACGGTGACTTTGCAGCACGCGTAAGGCGCTGCCGTCGATCCGCGCGCTACACGGTTCCCCTCCGCCCCAACCTCCGCTAGCAAGCCGCCATGACCCATCGCATCGAGGTCGGCTACCGCCCCGGCATCCCCGATCCCCGCGGGCTCGACACCCTCGCCACCATCCGCTCCTTCCTGTCCATCCCCATTCGCGACGTGCGCGCCTTCGACGTCTACACCCTCGATGTGGACCTCTCGGAAGAGCAAGTGGCACGCGTTCGCGACCACTTCACCGATCCTGTCACCCAGTTGGGTGCGATCGATCGCCTGCCACCCGGCCCCTTCGACTTCGTCGTGAGCGTGGGCTTCCGGCCCGGCGTGACCGACGCGGTGGGCAAGAGCGCCCTCGCCTTGCTGCAGGACATGCTCGGCCGTCCCCTCGGCCCCTCCTGTGCGGTGTACACCTCGCGCCTGTACTTCCTGTCCGGTGCGAACGAACCACAGGCGCGCCGGATCGCCTCCGACCTGCTCGCCAACGCCTTGATCGAGCGCTTCGACGTCCTGTCCGAGGCGGCCTATCTGGCGAGCCCCCCCGATCGATCCGTGCCGGTCATCCGCAGCACTCACGAGCCCCTCGTCGATACCATCGACCTGTCCGGCTCGGACGACGACTTGGTGCGCATCTCCCGTGAGCGCATCCTGTCCCTGTCGCTGGACGAGATGCAGACGATCCGTCGGGCCTTCGAGGACGAAGCGTTCTTGCAAGCGCGCCGCGAGCTCGGCCTCGGGTCCGCGCCCACGGACGTGGAGCTCGAGTGTCTCGCCCAGACCTGGAGCGAGCACTGCAAGCACAAGATCTTCAACGCGACCATCGACTATCACGAGGAAGGACGGGCGCCCGAGACGATCGAGTCGCTGTTCAAGACCTTCATCCGGCAGCCGACGGAGCGAATTCGCGCCCGGCAGCAAGAGCAGCGTGGCGCGAGCTGGCTCGTGTCCGTGTTCCACGACAATGCGGGCGTCATCGCGTTCGACGAGCACGTGCATCTCGTCTACAAGGTCGAGACGCACAACTCGCCGTCCGCTCTCGATCCCTACGGAGGAGCGATGACGGGCATCGTGGGTGTCAACCGCGACCCCTTCGGCACCGGGCTCGGCGCCGAGCTTCTTTTCAACGTCTGGGGATATTGCTTCGCCGATCCGCGATGGGACCGGGACGTCCCGCGTGGACTGATGCACCCGCGGCGCATCCGTGATGGCGTGCATCGCGGCGTGATCGACGGCGGGAATCAGTCGGGCATTCCGTACGGGCGCGGCTGGGAGGTCTTCGACGATCGCTACCTCGGAAAGCCCCTCGTATTCTGTGGCACCGTGGGCAAGATGCCCGTCGTGAGCGCGGGTCGGCCGACGCACCAGAAGGCGGCGCGTCCCGGGGATCGCATCGTGATGTGCGGGGGGCGCATCGGCAAAGACGGCATTCACGGCGCCACGTTCTCTTCGGCGGAGCTCGACGAATCTTCCCCCGTGCAGGCGGTGCAGATCGGGGACCCGATCACGCAGAAGCGGATGTGGGACTTCCTGATCGAGGCGCGGGACCGCGCGCTGTACAGCGCGATCACGGACAACGGTGCGGGCGGGTTGAGCTCGTCGGTCGGGGAGCTGTGCACCACGAGCGGTGGTGCGGACATGGACCTGGGCGACGCACCGCTCAAGTACGCGGGGCTCGACCCCTGGGAGGTCCTCATCTCCGAGGCGCAGGAGCGGATGACCCTCGCGGTCCCGCCCGAGCATCTCGACGCGCTGTTCGAGCTGGCGCGCCGTCGGGAGGTCGAGGTGTCCGACCTCGGCAGCTTCACGGACTCCGGCTACTTCCACGTGCGACAAGGGCAGCGGACCGTGGCCCATCTGTCCCTTTCGTTCCTGCACGATGGGCTCCCGCCGATGCGGTTGACGGCGCGGTGGGCCGCGCCTCGGCACGAAGAGCCCGTGCTCCCGGGGCGCGACGACTGGACGGAGACGCTGATCTCGCTGATGGGGCGTGCCAACCTCGCGTCGGGGGAGAAGAAGGCGCGGCACTACGACCACGAGGTCAAGGGGCTGTCGGTCATCAAGCCTTTCGTGGGGGTGCGGTGCGACGTGCCCTCGGACGCGGCGGTCTTCCTCGTGTCTCACGGGAGCCTGGAGGGCGTGGTGCTTTCGGAGGGGCTTCACCCGCACTACGCGGACATCGACACGCGCTGGGCGACGGCGGCGGCGATCGACGAGGCGGTGCGCAAGGCGGTGGGCACGGGGGCGCGTCTCGATCACATGGCCGGGCTCGACAACTACTGCTGGCCCGACCCGGTGAAGAGCGAGAAGACCCCGGACGGCGAGTACAAGCTCGCGCAGCTCGTCCGATCCACGCGCGCGCTCGCGGAGACGTGTGAGGCCTACGGTGTGCCCTGCATTTCCGGCAAGGACTCGATGAAGAACGACTCGACGATGGGGGGCGTCAAGATCTCGATCCCGCCCACGTTGTTGTTCAGCGTCATCGCGAAGATCGACGACGTGACCAAGGCGGTGTCGATGGACGTGAAGCGTGCGGGCTCGCGGGTGTACCTGCTGGGCATCACACGCGACGAGCTCGGGGGATCGGAGTTGTCGCGCATGCTCGGCGCGGTGGGCAACGTCGTGCCGGAGGTTCGCGTGACGGAGACGCTCCCGCTGTACCGCGCGGTACAAGCCGCCATCGAGCAGGGACTGCTGCTGTCCTGCCACGCGGTGACGCGCGGTGGGCTCGCGGTGGCGCTCGCACGCACGGCGCTGGGCGGGAGGCTCGGCCTCGACCTCGACCTCGACGGGCACCTGCGCTCGCTTTCCGCACCGGTCGCGCTCTTCTCGGAGAGCACGGGACGCCTCGTGGTGACGGTGGACGCGTCGCACGCGAGCCGGCTCGAGGCCCTCTTGCCCGATGGGTCCTTCAGCGCCCTCGGTCAGGTGGTCGATGCGCCGCGGCTCGAGGTGAGACACCGCGGGTCTCGCGTGCTCTGTGCCTCCCTCGACCCTCTGGCCCGTGCCTTCCAGGAGACGTTCGATGCGATCTGATGCCGACAAGCTGCGAAGCGAGGTCCGGGTGCTCGTGCTCACGGGGCTCGGTCTCAACTGCGAGGAGGAGACGGCACACGGGTTCCGTGCGTGCGGCGCCCGAGCGGACCTGGTTCACCTCTCGGACATGCTCGCGTCCGATCGCCCCCTGACGGACTACCAGGTCATCGCCATGATCGGTGGTTTCTCCTTCGGGGACCACATCGCCGCGGGCGTGGTCTACGCCAACCGCCTGCGCTACCGCATGTTCGACCGGATCCTGCGGTTCGTGGGCGACGGTGGCTTGATGATTGGCATCTGCAACGGCTTTCAGACGATGGTGAAGCTGGGGCTGTTGCCGGGGATCGATGGCAACTACGGGGAGCGCGTCGCGACGCTCGCGGCGAACGACCGGCTGGGGTACCGGGACGCGTGGGTGTCGGTGCGGGCCGATCCGGCTTCGCCGTGCGTGTGGACGCGGGGGGTCGATCGGATGGACCTGCCGGCGCGGCACGGGGAGGGGAAGTTCCTCACGCGGGACGAAGGCTTGATGCAGCGGTTGCGCGACGAGCACCTGATCTCGGTTCGTTATGTGGATGAGGGCGGGGAGGCAACGCAGCAGTGGCCGTGGAACCCGAACGGGTCGCCGGACGCGGTAGCGGGTGTGTGTGATCCCTCGGGGAGGCTGTTCGGTTTGATGCCGCACCCCGATGCGTACCTGTACGGGTTCAATCATCCTCAGTGGGCGCGCAAGAAGCTGGAGGGCTCGTTCGAGCTGCGGGGCGACGGGTTGAAGATCTTCCAGAACGGGGTGGACTTCGCGGCGGGGGTCTCGGGGTGACATAGGGCTGTCCCGAAGCAACCACGGAGGACACAGGAGTTTCAGAAGGGGCTCTGCGTGGTGAGCACGATTCCAGCCTCGTCTCGATTTTGTTCTCGTTGGTACGTCGCTCCCACCCTTTGGACATCTTTGACATTCGCAGGGCATGGGAGTAGGGGCCCTGGCCGATGAAGCTCACCGTTCGAGATGTCGCCGCGCTCCTGCAGGTCTCTGAGAAGTGGAGCTTCTGTGGAACACCCCGTCGGTCATGGCGCGCTTCGAATCCATGGGCGTGGTGGACCGCGAGACGGCTCGCGCGCTGGGGCTGGTCGGCCCGTGCGCCAGGGCAAGCGGTGTCGATAACGACGTCCGTGCGGACTACCCCGTAGGGTACTACCGCTTTGCGCAGGGCGCCTCCTTCCGTGCGACCCCAGAGGGTGCAGAAGCCACAGGAGGTCTGTCCTCCTCACGAGTTGGCCCCGTGATTGCAATGTAGCGCGCGAAGAGGCAACCCATGGCCAACTGCAATCCCTACGACGGTCCCGAACGCCGCGTCCACAAGGTCTACGTGACGCGCCATACCGAGTACCACGTGCGCAAGGGCGTCTGCGTCGCTGTCAAACCTCGGCAATCCCAGACCTGGATCGACGATCACGGCGCGCTTCGCATGCGGCTCGACGGACTCGTGAAGCGAGGCATGTTGGCGCCCCTGCCGGGTCCCCCGGTCCTCGGCGCGCGCATGTACTTCACGAACGGGGAAGCGGAGATCCTGACGAGCTCGGTCGTCGACATCGTGCGACCCCCGAAGAACGTGGTGGCCCAGTACCCGCCCGAGCAGGAGCCCAAGGAGGAAGACCCGACTCCGCTGCCCCGCTCCCGCGCGTTCACCCAACGGATGTGACTCGGTGAGCCCCACTGGGGCTCGCACGGTCCCACACCGGAGCCGTGGGCAACCGCCGGCTACATCGATCTCCGGTTCCGGACGGTACCCCGGTCCGAGGAACCCTCAGAACGGGCTGCCGTCTCGTCGCTTCCCAGGGGAGTAGGGTGGCTGGCCGGGATGGTGCTCGAACGCTGCGGCTCCGTCGCCGTCCGTCGCCCTCGTCATCGACGACCCGCGCGCCAAGGCCGCACGGTACTCCAACCCGTCCACCCGCTCTCCGCCTGCGTTGATCAGCGTGATCACATCCCCGTCGTCGTTGAGCTTGAGGCCCGACGGAGCGACGAGGACGGAGGTTCCCCCCATGTCAGCGAACGACTCCGAGGTTCCGCCGCCGAACACGACGAGCGCCTTTCCCCCTGGGATGACGGTGGCTTCGGGGAACGTGAACCGGACGCCGACCTTGTCGGTGATCGTCCAGCCGGAGACGTCCGTGGCGCCCACGCCGGTGTTCACAAGTTCGATGAACTCGTCGGACCGGAAGTCGCGGATCCCGTCGCCGTTGGTGTCGCCCAGGAGTGCATCTGGCGGATGGGCCATGATCTCGTTGAGGATGATGGCCCCCGGGGGAGGCGGGAGGGGCGGAACATCGAAGGCCTCGCCGACGCGCAGGGAGGGGTCGCCCAGCCAGGTGTACATGCGCATGTTGGCGAGGGCCATCCAGTCCTCGCCGTACTGGTTGAAGAGCTTGGCGTTGGCGCGGTGAAGGAGCATGCCCAGCTCGCTCACGCCTTCGGAGAGCAACGCCTGGAACAAGTAGCGATTGAAGTCGTGATTGATGACCGTATAGGAGGGATGGGTGGCGCCGAGCACGGCCACTGCACCGCCGGTCGGGTGCAGCACCCAATGCTCGGCCATTGTCGTCTGCTCGTTCTGGTAGGACGAGTTCAGGCAGGCGATGCTGAAGACGACTGGCAGGCGATCCTCGTTGGTCAAGGGGGCTTCGTCCACCCGGAAATCGTGGTGGTTCCACTCGTACCACGCGGTCTCGGAGCCGTGACCGCGGTAGTTGAGGATGCCGATGCCCTGGTTGATCTGCTCGATGAGTTGCTCATTGGTCGCCTGCTCGGCGCCGTACAGCTTGGTGAACGTCACCTTGCTCGTGCGGTACTCCGCGGACCGGACCGACTCGAGGCACTCGGTATACTTCTTCGGATAGTCCTGCTCGTGCGCAACGAGCAGAACCCGGCTGCGCCAATCCTCCGCCTGCGGCTGCGCCGCCACAGCGTGATGGGCCACGGTCTTCTTGACGTGCACCGACAGCTCCTCGGGCGTCTTGCCCATCATCCGTCCCACGGCCACCTCGGGTAGCGAGTCCTCTCCCGCCAGGCAGCCGTACCAAACGTCGCTCTGCTTTCCGCTCCAGGGGTACAGCGGGATGTTCTCGGGCTCGCCCACCAGCAGCACGTACTCGATGGCGTCCTTCTCGTATCGCGCGCGGATGGCCTCCTTGATGCGCTCGGCGAGGGTCCCCTCCCCTTCGGCGACGGTGCTGACCAGCAGCAGCTCCGTCTTCACCCCGTCCGCCTCCTTCTGATCGATCAGCGGCTGGATGGCTGGCAGCAGGGGATCGTGGACCACGAACACGTAGCGTGTGCGGTCCGGAGGCGATGCGGGCGCTTCCCCTTCGCTGTCGGCAGCCTCGTAGTAGTTGACCAGGGTTTCGTCGTACGCGGGGGCGAAGGCGTCCTGGCCGAGGTCCACCGTGTCGAGGGGCTCGGCGTGTTGGTCGTCGAAGCGAACGACGATGCGGAAATGGGTGGCAACCTCCAGCGTGCGCTGGGCTGCGCTGTACTGCAGGGGGAAAGTATCGACGCGCACGACGCGGAAGTTTCGCCAGGTGGAGAGGTTGCCGACGGCGTGTCGATATCCGGGGTAGGGAGCGTCGAGCGCATAGGCGGCAGCGTCGAGGGCGAAGGCGGGCGGGGGGGCATCCTCGAGGGTCATTTCCTGCAGGGGAGCGAGGTGCAGGTCGGTGAGAGAAGCGGTTTCCAGGATCTCGAAGCGCTCGACCCAGGCGGTGTCGGTACCGCCGGGGACGCCGATCATGAGGCCGATGGACGGAACCGTGGGCTTGCCGACGCCAGGGACCCGCCCGGACGCGTCGAGCGCCAGCTCATGGAAGGCTTGGCCTTCGCGCAGGACGCTTGCGTAGCTGAGGTCGTGGATGGCCACGTCGAGGGTGATGGTGCCGGGCTCGAAGGCCGCCACGTGTACGCTGTAGCCCGTGGCGTTCTCGCCGACCTCGGAGCACCAGGGGAAGTACGGGGGGCACTCGCCATCGGCCTTGCCATCGAGCACGAGCCCTGCTTCCGCGAGCAGCTCGTCGCAGCTGGCGGTCAGGAGGTGATCGACCGATGCGGCGCTCATGCCGCCGCACGGGTCCGCGGACGCACCGCGCAGAGAGCCTGCGCTCGTGGTTTGGAACGAGGAGCAGGTCTTGGACGTGCTGCTGGCGCAGTAGGTATCGACGCAGGCTTGCAGACGAGAGAGGCCGTCCTGGCACGTGCCCGAGGAGGATGCGCTTCCGCCTTCACCACCGCATCCGGCCGCAAGAAGGATCGCTGCCCACCAAGCAAGATGGCTCGTACGCATCCGGCCAGCATGACCCATGGCCGGGCAGGTTCCAAGGGTTGATGCGAGGGAATCCGTCAGTCTGCGCGGGTCATTTCACGGGTGTCGGGCGGGCGCAGTACCCGTTGATGCACATGTACCCGTCATCGACGTCGCAGCAGTCGTCGGTGGTGACGCACTTCTCGTATTCTTCGACGCATTCGTCCACGGGGGGAGGGACGCACACGAGGGCGGTGCCGCCGTCTTGCTCGACGGCGCGGCAGAAGCCTTCGCAGCATTCGCTGCCAGACTCGCAGCTTTGGCCGAGCTGCTTGCAGGGCTCGAGGGCCCAGAAGCCGCGCATGTTGCCGGACACGAGGTCCTGTCCTTCGAGGTAGAACGCGGGGTGGCTCGGGTCCGGACCGCCACTCTGGAAGCCGATGTCGATGGCAGCCACCCAGAGCTTCTTGGGCGACGGGCGTTCCGAGGTCGGGGCATCGGGTCCTTCCCCGTACTCGGAGATCAAGTTGCCGAACGAGCGACGGCTGGTGAACACGACCCAGTAGTAGCCACCGACCGCGACGGGGAGCAGGGTGGGCTCGAAGCTGAGGTTGGCCTCCTGCGGGCTGCCGACGTAGGGGGTGCCGTTGAGCTCGCCATTGAGCAAGTCGAGCGAGCGCTCGTTGGCAGTGGCGACGTCGACGATGAAGAGCTGGCCTTCGCCGCCGCGCCACGTGGAGTAGTCGCGTCGATCGCCGACCTGGAACACGATCGACTTGCCGTCGGGGGTGAAGGCGGGCCATCCCGCGTACAGGTCGTCGATCCCGTATTGGGTGACATCGTAGACCACGCGCAGGTTCGAGAAGGTGTGTGTGTCGGGGTCGAAGTCCATCACACTGAGGGTGTTGCCGAGGCCTGCTTCGTAGTGCACGAAGGCGACCCTGCGCCCGTCCGGAGAGAACGAGGGCATGATGGCTTTGTGGACTACGCCGTCGAAGCCTGGCGCGGCGAGCACCTGTCCCGTGTCCGTGCGAAGGAGCTTGGAGTCCCGGGGACCGGTGTCGTCCTCGACGCTCGCGATGTTCGGGAAAAAGTCGTAGGGCTGCTCACGGGTCATCGAGGCGGATGTGAGCATCAGGGTGCCGTCGGGGGTGAGCCCGCCGAACGAGAACGTGTCGTCGTGGCGGTCTGCGTTGGCACAGCTGTCCGAGTAGGCCTCGGTGGGGTCCCCGGTCGAGGACAGGACGTAGGACTTGTTGCAGACGTGGCCGGAGGACAGGATCATGCGCTCGCCGTGGGCGCTGACGGAGTGGCAGACGGTGCAGGTCCCATCGCCGCCGAGCAGCACGTCTGGCGTTTGCTCGCCCGGGCGGATGCGCATGACGGCGCCGCGTCGCTCTTCGTCGAGCTGACCGCCCTGGGTAGCGAGAGGATCGTCGTAGGTGTTGTAGTAGACGATGCCCTTGAGGCTCCCTTGCGCGATGGACCACGTTTCCGTGACGGGTCCTGTGACCTGGCCCTGCTGGATCTTGGTCATCTCGACGCGAACGGGGTCCGACGCCCCGGCGCTCCAGGTCAAGCCTTCCCACACGGAGGTGGGGACGGGCAGCCTCTCGGGGTTCGAACCCGCGTAGAAGCCCTGGTACTCGTACCACTCGGACTGCACATGCAAGTAGTACCCGTCGGCTCCCACCCCAGCGAACTGCAGCGTGGGCGACGGCAAGCCGCGGGGGAAGACGGTCTGGTCGTAGGGGTAGAGCCAGCGGTAGGTCGTGTCTGGCGTGTTGCCCGCGCCCGCGCCTGTCTGTCCAGCCTCGAGGGCAGCCTGGGTCGTTGCATCGAGCCCGCCCGGGTTGTCGCGGATGCGAACGCGCAGGGTGAGGGTGGTCGTTGCCTGGTGCTTGGCGGTCTGCGCGCCGATGACGAGCTCGCCCCCGGCGGTGCCGCTCGCGGTGAACAGCCCCTTCGCGTCGATGGTGCCCGCCACCATCTTGTCCACGTGCCAGAAGGAGACGTCGACCGGCTCTTGGGTTGCGATCGAAATGGCCTGAAATTGGAGGGTTTCTCCGGGCTGCACCGGGTCGATTACCTGATTCGCTGGCACGATCTCGAAGGCATCGTCCTTCGGGTCGGCCTCGTTGTTGGGTACGTCGAACAACGAGGAGTCGACGTCTGGCGCCAGGTCCGTGCTGGCATCTTGCAGGGGTTGGTCCGGAGGTAGGACGATCTCCGGGTTGCCACAGGCCGCGGCGAGAGCCACCGCCGCGGTGAGGGACACCAACAGGACGCCGGAGTACAAGGAAGAAGGTTGGATTCGAATCCGAGGCCGCATGATGACTTCCTGGAAGAGGGTCGAGAGCAAGGTTGAACATACCAGGTCGGCAGGCGTCACGCGAACCGGCAGAGGAGTGGTCCCGCTCCTGCTCGTTCTGGTGGGCTGCGACCCAGCGTGGAGCGTCCAGGGTCGCGTCACCGACACGGCAGGGACGCCCCTGGAAGGCGTGCAGGTCACCCTCTCCTGCTTCTCCAACGAAAGCTTCGTCTCGGACGCGTCTGGGCAGATCGTTGGCAAGGGGTACGGATCGATCGATCGGGATTGCATCGTTCGGTTTTCCAAGCCTGGCTTTCGTGCAGCCTCGATCCCGGCCTACGACGTTTGCCAGTCATGGCACTCGAGACTGATCGGAGGCTGTCGTCAGCTCGAGCTCTCCAGGCCCATGGAAAAGGGGCCGTGAGGGAATTGTCCGTCCTCGACGGGTTGATGGGGGAAACGTTTCGCGAAGGCCAAAGCCGAAGGACAGGGCTTCCGTGGGGTGATAGGGATCTCTAGGTAAGGAATATCCAGACCGGGCGCGGCGAACGCCCTGCGAGAAGGGGGAAGCCATGGACCCACGCATCATCGAGCTCGAGACCACGGTTGCCTTCCAGAGCGAGCGCATCAACAAGCTGGAGAACATCGTCAGCCACCAGCAGCTCGAGCTGCACCAGCTCTCCGAGGGCATCGAGCGGATGCGCAAACATCTCGTCGACGTCGCGCCTTCCTTGGTGGGTGATGTCGACGACGAGCCGCCGCCACCGCACTACGGCAGATGAGCGAGAGACCATGCAGACACCGTGGGATTGTCTTCCCTGCTTTCTCAAGCAAGCCAGCATGGTCGCGAAGGCGACCCATGCGTCGCGGGAGGACGAGGAGCGCATGGTTCGCGGCGCCCTCGAGCTGCTCGCGGACACGGACTTTCGCGTGCCTCCGCCGCACATCGCGGAGAAGTTGTACCCGATGTTGTGCGAGGTGGTTGGGACCCCGGACCCGTACCGCGAGGCGAAGCGGCACTACAACGAGCTTGCGATGTCCCTGGCCGAGCAACTCGGGCCCAGGTGCAGGGCGTCGGCCCGTCCCCTGCGCATGTTCGTGAAGCTGGCGCTCGCGGGCAACGTCATCGACTACGGCGTGAGCGACACGTTCGATCTCGACGGGACGATCGAGCGCATGCTCGCGGGGGAGCCGGACGTGGACGAGATCGATCGGCTGGAAGACCGGCTGGCGAGCGCGCGGCGCGTGTTGTACTTGGCGGACAACGCGGGGGAGATCGCGTTCGATCGTTTGCTGATCGAGCATGGGATCGGACCGTCGCGCGTGACGTTGGCCGTGCGGGGTGGTCCCATCATCAACGACGTGACGCGGGAAGATGCGGAGCAAGTGGGGCTGACGGGGCTGGTGCCGGTCATCGATTCGGGGGTTGCGGTGCCCGGGATCGCGCTGGAGCGCTCGAGCGAAGCGTTTTTGCGAGCGTTCGAGGGGGCGGACCTGATTCTGTCGAAGGGGCAAGGTAACTTCGAGACGCTGGAGAGCCGTCGTGACCCGCGGGTGTTCTACGTGTTCATGATCAAGTGCCGCGCGGTGGGCAAGCTGAGCGGGTATCCGGTGAAGAGCAGCGTGGCGGCCTTCGGAGATCGGTTCTTCCTGGGCTGACGCGCCGGATCGGCCTTGGTCTCCATCAAGCCCTTGGAGATGTGGCCGATGGCGTAGGCCATGGTCAGCACCGTCAAGCCGAAGGCGAACGACACGCCCAGCAACCCGATGCCCACGTTAGGAAACGCAGCCGCCAGCACGGCGCTGCCGCAACCACCGAACACCAACCAGAACGTGCCATGAACTCCGCTACGGCTTTCTTCGTGATCGACATGTCTTCGCCTCCTCAATGCAAATGCGTTCGCCGCTGCGGTATCAAGCTTCATGCCATCGACGCACGAGGCCCTTTGCCGCTGACTTTGCCCAACCCGAACCCACGGCTGTCGCATGGAGACGACAAGTGCCGATGTCTCGACCCTGCACCTGGTCCCACGACGAGCGGTGTGTGACGCGGGGTTCGCGTGTTGATCGATCGGAACGCCTCGTCACGCCCTTGTGGCTTGCGTCTTGCTGTGTGCATCATGTTCGTCTCGTCGTCGATTCGCCATGACCAGCCCGAACTTCGCCCTCCGCGTCGGACCCCAGACGATTCCCATCGTCGGCGCGTTGACGCTTGGAAGAACCCCCGCTTGCTCCGTCGTACTTCCTGACGACACGAAGGTCTCGCGGCAACATGCGCGAGTGTGGGTCGAAGACGACGGTGTGATGGTCGAGGACCTGGAGAGCAAAAACGGGGTGCTGGTGAACGGGGAACGCATCACGGGGCGAGCGCGTCTTCGCGCGGGCGACGTCCTCGGACTCGGGGGCTATCGTCTCGAGGTGGTCGAGAGCGTGACGCCCACGATCCGCCGTTCCGCGACGAGGCCTGATGGTCTTGCGTACGTGCCTGAGGAGTTCGACGACGAGCCCACGACGGAAGCGCTCCTGGCGGTTCCTGAACCGATCGATTGGCAGCCGTTTCGGCGTGCGATGCAGAGCGATGACTTCGAGCAAGCCGCGGTCCTGCTGGGCAAGGCTTTCGAGCGGGTGACGTTGCGCGCCGTGGCCCGGGGCGAACTGGACGCCGACGTGCAATCGAAGCTCTGCGAGCACGCCTTCCACTTGGCTTCCAGGACGAAGGATGGGTGCTGGATCAACCGGGTCCTGCATGTCCACATGCTCGTGGCCAAGCCCATGCCCCCCACGGCGGCCGTTGCCTTGCCTCCGCTCGTCCATGGGGTCCGTGGTCTGGATACGTCGATGCTCGAGGCCTACGTCCAGCTGTTGCGTCGCTCCCACGACCGGTTGACGGCCGTGGATCGCCAGCTCTGTGCGGCACTTGAGAGTGCGCTGATGGTGGCGGGCTCCGACGCGGCGGGTGGAAACGGCTGGCGGTGACCCCTTCCTGCACTCGGGTCGTCCGACGCTGGCGTCCTACCCGCTCGAACCTTGCTTCCTGCGCTTGCTGACGCGGCGAATCCTCTTCACGAGCGTGTCGATCGAGATCGGGTACCGAACCACATCGGCGGCGCCTGCCTCGATGAGCCGATTCATCTCGTCTGAGCCCAGGCGAGCCGCGCACACGATGACGGGGGTCTCGCCGCACGTGCGCAGGGTTGCGAGGGCCCCTTCGAGGTCCTCTGCGGCATCGACGACCACGACATCACCGTCCTTCGCGGACTTGCGATCGGCCTCGATCCCCTGTGCCGCCAGGCCTGCGAGATAGATGTCGCTCCAGCCGTCGGGATGAGGGGCCAGGACCAACAGGGAAACCTTCAGGGGTTCGACCTCTCGGGCGAGGGGCGAGGTGCCAAGGGCGGGCCGGGTCCACGACGGGGCGCGGTCTTCGCGGGTCCCCGTGGGTACGTCGCGTTTCCGAGGAGGGAGTCGCCGGGCGTGGGCTCGCTCCGAGAGCGCCTCTCGCAGTCGTTCGGCCGTCGTCGCTGCGTCTTTCGGTCTGCTGTGCGGCTGCTTCGAAAGCAAGTCGAGGCGCAGGCGCTCGAGCAAGGGCGGGATCGGCTCGGCGTTCGCCGGACGCTCCAAAGGACCGGGGGGCAAGAACATCTGCTTCGCCATCACGTCCATGGCGGACGACGCATCGAACGGCGGCGTGCCTTGCAGCAAGGTCGTGAGCAAGCACCCCACGGCATACAGGTCCGTGCTGGGTCCCACGGCCAGGGAGCGACACTGCTCGGGGCTCATGTACGCGGGCGTTCCCGCGATCGCGTCCTGCTGGGTCAACGTCGGTCCGTCGTCCTCCGGGTCTTCGACGTGTGCGAGCCCGAAGTCCACGACCTTGGCTTCGAGGTCGCTGCCCGCCGTGTCCGCGATCAGGATGTTGGCCGGCTTGATGTCCCGATGGACGATGCCCTGCGCATGGGCGGCTTGGAGCGCGGACAGCACCTGCAGCGTGATGAGGGAGACCTCCTCGAGGGTGGGCAGGCCGCCGCACGCGAACAGCCACTCGTCGAGCGAGAGCCCGGCCACGAGCTCCATGACGAGGAACGCAGACCCTTCGTGGTAGCCGAAGTCCAGGACGCGGACGATGTTGGGGTGGCTCAGGAGCATCGACGCGCGGGCCTCGCGCTGGAACCTCCGCTCGTGTTCCGGCCGTGACGTCGAGAAGGTGCGGAGCACCTTGACCGCGACGGGGACGTGCAAGAGCAGGTGATCGGCTCGGAAGACGTGTCCCATGCCTCCCGCGCCCAGCAGCCCTGTGAGGCGATACTTCTCCGCGATCACGTCGTCGATGTGGACGATCGCAGCGCCGCCGCTGCCCGTGGACCGATGCCCCTTGCGGTCGAGCATCACAAGTCTCGCAGGCCCACAGCGAGGTGTCCGGCGACGATGCCCCCGGCGTCGTCCCAGGGGGACATGCGCAGGCCGAGGGACCCGAACAGGGGACCGGTCGTCTCGCCGCCGAAGGATAGGCCGGTCCTTCCGATGGGACCTGCGTCGTCGAGGAGGTGTGCGTCCACGACGCCGA
This sequence comes from uncultured Polyangiaceae bacterium, assembly GCA_964488865.1. Lineage (GTDB taxonomy): Bacteria > Myxococcota_A > Polyangia > Polyangiales > Polyangiaceae > MWCO01. The sequence continues at coordinate 14,412 of CAZAWR010000003.1, forward strand.
AGAGCCGAAGCCAGGGCGACGTGTCGTAGGTTCCTCCGACGAGCAGGAAGGCGTGGGTGGTGGGGACGGGCGTGCGCTGGGCGCTCTCGTCGGTGCGCATGCGGAGGCCAACGTCGGCGGCCCACGTGAAGGGACCTGTGACCGAGCCGACGGCGACCGCTGACTCCACACGCGTGCCCGGGCCAGACGCCGCCATGGGCAGAGCGACCCGAACGCTGGGTTCGACCGCGATTTGGTTTTCGGGGAGGAAGCCCACCGCGGTCCAGCGCAGACCTGCCCATCCTGCCGCATCGGCCCCCACGGTCGAGTCGGTGCCGAGCGTGTTGGAGGCCAAGCGCGCCTCCAGGGCCAAGGGCCCGTGTCGTCCCACCGCAGCGGCGTGCAACTGCCCGATCGGACCGTCGCGAGGCACCGCGATCGCGCCGCCCATATGAGCGCTCGACGGTGCGCCTGGGCCCCACCATGCGAGACCGACCGCATGGGAAAGTGGGAACGGCGCAGCGGAGATGCCAGGCGCCCCGGGTGAGTTGCCGATCGCGGGAACCTGCGTTGCATCGGGGTCCACGACCTCGGTGCCGAGAACCAAGCCACGCCCGTCCATCACGTCCAAGCGCGCTCGCGTCCCTGCGCCGGCGGGCACGGTTGCGGTGAACTGCGTGGGGCTCTCGGAGGATGCCACCAGGCGAACGACGGTGGGTTCGCCGTCATGGCGCACCCGCAGCACGGGCGCGACTCGCGAGGCCACGTCGACGCCGTCGAACCCGTGGAGCTGAACGTGAACCGGCATTTCGCCGGCGGCGTTTGCGTGTCCGACGCGGATCGTGGCGGAAGTCTCGATGTAGCGGACCTGCACGTCGCGCGTTTCCTGGGACCCACGCGATCGGAGGCGAATCCGTTCGGGAGATTGCATCCGGAAGTCGAGGGACGTCACGATCGGGCCGAAGGGACCCTCGTCCAGCGCCATTTCGAGCTGCGGGTTGGGGGCGAAGGCGAGCACACCGTAGGGGTGGACCGTGACCTCGTCGGGTCCGACTTCCCCGGCTGCCTCCTGCATTCGCGCATCGAGCAGGAAGACCTCGCGCGCGGGCGCCGCGAGGCCCAGGAAGTCGTCGTCGTCGATGGTTCGCACGCGAAGGTAGTAGGAGCCCGAGGGGAGCTTTTCGGCGCGGAACGCGAGGATGTCCTTGGGTACTTCCTCGCGCACCACGAGGTCGGTGAAGTCGCGATCGCGTGCGACCTCGAAGCGGTAGACCTTGGTTTTTGCGACGGCGGCCCAGGTTGCGTGCAAAATGCCCGTGCCTTCGGGGGCGAGCACCACGCCGTTCGTGGTCGGGTTTGCCCAGGCGGGAGCATCGGGTAGCGGACGCGGCGGGCTCGGGGGTTTCGCGCGAACGAAGCTCGACCCCATGCGTTGAGGGACGTCCACGGCGGCCCCACCCGACTGGACCCTGGCGGACCCGTCGAACACGGACACGGTCGTGCGTTCGGTCTTCTTCTTCACCACGGTGTCGCGAGACTGGGCGCTCACACGCCCGCCTCCTTCCACGTCCACCTCGATCGCGTCGCCGCGCAAGGCTGCCAGGCCTGCCTGCATTTCGCCCTCGTCCAGCTGGACACGAGCGGGGGGCGTTTGGGTCACGTGGGTTTGCCCCGCGGTGCCGAAGATGACCACGAGGGTGTTTTCGGCGAGGAACACGCGGGTTCGGTCCACGAAGCGAATGTCCGCCCGGCCGGTATCCATCGTGTTGACGCCGTAGCGCCGGTGCAAGGGCATGCCGGGGGACGCGGGGGACCAAGCGCCGGCAGGGGGACGAGCCCGCACGTCCGGCTTCATCGTCTTCAACGTGGCGGTGGGTAGCTCGGTGACCCTCTCGGGGACGACGAGGGTGGTGCCGTTCGGCAAGGGCGCCGGTCCGCATCGCACGGCGTTGTAGCGTTCGAGCAGGGCCACGTGCTGGGCGCTCCCGTACAGGGAGGCGGCGATGTCGGCGCACGTCTCGCCTGGCTGCACGGTCCATTGCAGCACGCGCTCCGGGTAGCCGGGGGTCTGCTGCGCGTGCGCGATCATCGTCGTGCACACGAAGGCCAGCGAGAGGGAGACGACCGGGACGCGTTTCACGGCCCCAGTGTACCCCACGGCGGGCGCGCGGGCGGAAGCCATGTCGAGCCGAGACTCGCTGGGTGTGAGAAGTCGAAAAAATGAAGAGAGGTTCGAGACCCCACGTGTCGTCGGTCCCTTCCCCGATGGCCACGCCGGCGGTACAGTCCGCGATGTGGACGGACGACGAGCGTGGCCGGGCGGAATTGGGCTGGTGCTGGTGCTGGCGCTCGGTCGGCCTGCGATCGCGCAGGTGCCCAGGAACATCGCGCTGGACCGTTTCGAGCCGTCGCCAGCGGGGGACGCGATGCTTGGCGTGCCGGACGCCACGGTTGCGCCCGGCGTTCGGCCCTCCTTCGGCTTGATGGGCGTGTATGCGCGAGACCCCTTGATTCTCGTGCGTGACGGGGACGACCACGACGAAGCGGGCAAGGTCGTGACGCACCAGCTTCGGGTCCACGCGCTGGCATCGGTCGACCTCGCTGCTGTGGTGAAGCTCGACCTCGACATGCCGTTCGTGGCGAGCCAGGCGGGGGACGCTCCGCGCCTGGGGGATGGGCAGGCCGCGTCGCCGGATTCCGCCGTCCCGGGGGACGTGAGGCTGGGCCTTCGTCTTGCGATGGTCCGACAACGAGGGTGGGTCCCGTCCGTGGCGGCGAGCGGCAACGTCTGGTTTCCGTCGGGCGACGAAGACGCTTACGCGGGTACGGGGCACACGCGCCACGCGCTGGCGCTCCACGCGGGGGCCGATCACGCCACGCACCTGTGGCGTGTGGCGGTCGGGCGTCGTCGTGGGCACGACGAGGGGTCTCTCGAGGGGGTGATGGGAAGCGAGGCGACGCTATCCGCGGGGGGTGCGGTGCTGATGGGGACGTGGTGGCTAGGGCCGGAGCTTCACGGTGCGACCGTGAGCGGCAATGGGGTCGACCCGTTCGAGCGGTCCTCGACGCACGTGGAGGCGCTTTTTACGGGGCGCTCGCGCGTGGGGGATCTGGTGGTGGGAGCCGGGGCTGGCGCGGGGTTGACGCGCGGGATCGGGACCCCTTCGTTTCGAGCGATCCTCTCGGTGGCGTTCAGCCCCGAGGTCGACTGGGTCGCGCTCGCGCGGGATCGAGAGCAGCCCAAAAATGAATATCCCGATACGGATATATCATCAACCCCAACCGGTCCCTCCCGTCCGGCCGAAGAGGTGGCGAAGGACCGCGACGGGGACGGGGTCGACGATGCGACGGACGCGTGCCCGACCGTAGTCGGCGACGTGTCGGGCCCCCGTCCCGGATGCCCGCCGGATGTGGATAGCGATGGAATTTGGGACATGGATGACCGATGCCCGCAACAGCCCGGGGTCCCGAGCGACACGCCGGACAAGCACGGGTGCCCACCGGATGGGGACGGCGACGGGATCGTCGATTCCGCCGACGCGTGTCCCAAGGAGCGAGGTCCCGCGACCGCGGACCCGACCACGAATGGCTGTCCCGATGCGGTGCGCATCGTGGGTACCCAGATCGTCATCTCGCAGACCATCGCCTTTGCGACGGGCAAGGACGATGTGGCCGGGGTGAGCGAGCCAGTGCTGTCGCAGGTCGCCCGCGTCCTCGAAGATCACCCGGACATCGCGCGTGTGGCGGTGGACGGCCACACGGACGACGTCGGCCTGGAGAGGGGCAACCTGGCGCTGTCGCGTCGACGCGCCATAGCGGTGGTTCGGTGGCTCGTCGCGCACGGGGTGGACGAGCGGAGGCTCGAGGCGAGGGGCTTTGGGCCGCGCAGGCCCCTGGTTCCCAACGATGGGGAACAAGGGCGCGCCCGCAACCGCCGCGTGGAGTTCCAGATCCTGCATCGCACGCCGCTCGGGGAGGCGGGGTGGAAGGACGGGGACGCTGCCGAGTGACGGCGCCCGCGAAGGTGTGCGACCTGTTCATCGTCGACTGACGCCGAGCCTTCGCTCAATCGTTCCGATGCTGAACGAGGGAACTGGCATTCACGAATGTGGCCAGGCTCTCGAACACTTCCGTCAGCGCCTTGTCGAACGATGCACTCCGCTTGAACCCTGGCTCGAGATGAACCGATCTGATCTCCAGCGAGGCTCGATCTCTGTGAAGCTTCGGATCGACCACACCGACGACCGCACCGTTGTGCAGAATCGGCATGCAGTAGTACCCGTGCGTGCGCTTGGCCGCGGGGGTATAGATTTCGATGCGGTAGCGAAAGCCCAGCAGCTCCTCCGCCCGGTCTCTCTGCCAGAGCATGGAGTCGAACGGACAGAGGAGCGTCGTACCGACAGGCTCGGGCGCTTTCCGGAGCAGGTCGAGGTGTTCAGGCAGCGCCAACCACGCATCCGCATGACCGTGGACGTGGACTTGGACCACGCGGCCACGCTCGAGGTTGCGTTCGATGATTCTCTTGCGATCGGCGGTGCTGAGAACGGGCGAGGTCAAGTAGCCGTAGAGATGGCGCGCGGGCGCTACCCCGTTGGCCTCCAGACCGCAAAGGAGCCAACTGTCTTCGAGCTGGGTCAGGGTCGCGGCCGCCGTCTTCGGGAAGACGCGTGACGCCAGATCGTAGACGCGGCGAAAGCTGCGGCGTTCACGCGTGGCGAGCTTGCCTCGATACCAGAGCAGCTCGAGGGCCTGCTTGTCCTCTTTCCAATTCCACCAGCCGCCGGCTTCACCCGTCCTGTCCTGGAAGTCTGCACTCTCGAGCGGTCCCTGTTTGCGGATGCGGGCGAGCACGCGCCTGAGCGTGGCGTCCGAGGGGATGCGTGCCCCCCACCACGTCCCCCGGGCTCGAAAGCATCGCTGGGCTCGCAAGCTCAGGGGCAGGTGCGACGCCGGAAGAACGGACGCCGCATGGCCCCAGTACTCGTATGCAACCCTGTCCTTATGAATCCACGCATCGACTTTCTCTTTCGAATAGGGGCCAAAGCGACTCCACAGCGTGAGGTAGTGCGCGCGCTCGACCACGTTCACGCTGTCGAGCTGGAGACCTTTCGTCGCGTTGAGCAGCGCGACGAAGGACCGCTTCGTCAACTTGGTCGTGAACGGAGCGTGGAGCCGCTGAAGCGAGAACCAAAGGCGTCGGACCTCCGCTTGGTCGATGGTTCGAACACTTCTGCGCATGATGGCTTGCTGTCGCAGTTGCTCCTTGACAGCTCAATCGGGGAGACCTGCAGATAAAGCTGAACGCCTCTTGGGGGTCAAGATGCATCCCGCGGACCTGCGTGCACGGCCGCGCAGGCCCCTGGTTCCCAACGATGGGGAACAGGGGCGCGCCCGCAACCGCCGCGTGGAGTTCCAGATCCTGCGTCGCACGCCGCTCGGGGAGGCGGGGTGCAAGGACGGGGAGGCTGCCGAGTGACGTCGCTCGCGAAGGTGTGCGACCCGCATCCGGCGTGGTAATCCTTCGCGCATGACCCTCGAGATCGGTCTCGTCCTCGGCGTCCTCGGCCTGACCGTCGTGCTGTTCGTCATCGACTGGCTGCGTGTGGACGTCGTTGCGCTGCTGGTGATGGTCTCGCTCCCGTGGCTCGGGCTTGTGGAGCCGAACGACGCGATCAGCGGTCTTTCGAGCAACGCGGTGGTATCGGTGATTGCGGTGATGATTCTCGGGTACGGGGTGGACCGGTCGGGGATCATGAGCCGGGTCACCCGGCCGATCCTTCGGGTGGCTGGCACGAGCGAGCGACGCGTGGTGGCCGTGGTGGCGGGAACCGTGGGGGGTATCTCCGCGTTCATGCAGAACATCGGGGCGGCGGCCCTCTTTCTACCCGCCTTGTTGCGCATTTCGAAGCGCCTGCAGATTCCCGCATCGCGGCTGCTCATGCCCGTCGGCTTCGCCGCGATCCTGGGAGGCACCCTGACGATGGTCGCGTCCGGGCCGCTCATCATCCTCAACGACCTGCTGCGGCAGGGTAACCAAGCGCCCTTCGGGCTCTTCGCCGTGACGCCGGTCGGCGTGATGCTTCTGGCTTCCGGAATCGTTTACTTCCTGGTGTTCGGCAAGCTCGTGTTGCCGTCGCGGTCCGGTGCAGAGGGCACCAGCCCGCAGCGCGACCTCGTGGAAACCTGGCACCTGCCGTCCACGATCGTCTGCTGTCACGTGAAGCCGGACAGCAAGCTGGCCGGGGAGACGGTCGAGTCGGCGGGGCTGTGGCTGCGCTATGGAGTCAACCTGCTGGTCGTCCGCGAGAACGACGAGGTGCACTACGCGCCTTGGCGTTACACGCGCTTCATCGCGGGTCAGAGCCTCGCTTTGCTCGGGGAGCGGGGCGACATCGAGAGGTTTGCCGCCGACTTCGCGTTGGACGTGGACGATCAGGCTGGGGGGTTGCTCGAGGAGCTGCAGACAGGAGCTGCCGGAGGGTTCGCCGAGGTGGTGGTGCGACCCAAGGCGGCGTTCGTGGGCAAGTCTCTGCGAGAGATCTCGTTTCGCAAGACCTATGCGGTCGAGCCGGTTCGCCTCATGACGGGGGACAAGGATGCGGCGCGGGACTTCTCCGATCAGGTCCTTCACGCGGGCGATTCGCTGGTCGTGCACGGCACCTGGGAACGAATTCGGCTGCTGGCGCGGGACCCGGGCTTCGTCGTGCTCACGCCGGTCGAAGGCATCGCGGGGGACAGCACCAAGGGACCGGTCGCGGCCTTGTGCTTCGTCGTGGCGATCGGGCTTGCGGTCGCGGGGTTTCCGCTCTCGATCAGCCTTCTGACGGGCGCCTTGGCGATGATCTTGTTGCGCGTGATCCCGGTGGACGAAGCCTATCGCGCCGTGGACTGGCGTACGGTATTTCTGCTGGCGGGGCTCATCCCCCTGGGGATCGCGATGGACAAGACAGGCGCCGCCGCGTTCGTGGCGAACCTGATCACCCAAGCGCTCGCGGGAAGCCACCCGCTCGTGCTCGCTGCCGCCGTGGCGCTGCTCACCACCTTGTTTTCCCTCTTCATGTCCAACGTGGCCGCCACCGTGCTGCTCGTGCCGCTCGTCATGATCGTCGGAACCACCGCAGGTGTCGACGGCCGAGGGCTCGGGCTGCTGGTGGCCGTGTGTGCCTCCAACTCGTTCCTGCTACCGACGCACCAGGTCAACGCGCTCTTCATGTCGCCGGGCGGGTATCGAAACGCCGATTACCTCAAGGCGGGTGGCGCGATGTCCTTGCTGTTTCTGATCATCGCCGTGGCGTCCGTCTACGTGATGTTCCTGCGCTGACGCGCCACGCTTCAAGGACGTGCCCCTCGCCTGGCCGAACCGGTACACTCCCGCCATGCGGGAGGCCACGACCCAACCACCCAAGGTGAAGGGACTTTCCTTGCGATGGCGTGCCATCGCCCTGTTCGTCGCGGTGGGACTGGCCCCGGCTGGCGTCGTCGGCGCCCTGCTCACCGGCGTCAACACCCAGGCCGTCGTCATCGCCGAGCGCCAGCGCCAGGCCGCCGTCGCCAGCGAGTTGTCGGGCCAATCCTTGCGTCACGTCGTCGACATCATGGACGACACGCGCGCCATTGCTACCGCCATCTCCCTCGCCGCGGGAAGCTCCGACCCCGTCGACGCCATGGCCGGGGTCCGATCCCTGCTCGCGTCGAGGCGCGGCATCGACGCCGTGCGCTTCGAGGTCCCCTCCGCCCGCGTCGACACCGTCCTCCAGACCGAGCACCGCCGTCGACCCGTCCCCGCGTCCACGCCCGCTCTCCGGACCCTCGCCCTCGAACGAGGGGTCGCCTTCCTCGTGCAGCCCGACGGAACGGGCATCGTCGTGGCCGGTGTCGACCCTGCGCGAGACGGCGGAGCGCAGGGTTACCTCTCCGCCGAGGCGGACCTGGCCGTTCTCGACATGGTTCTCGCCGATCTCGCCGGCTCCCACTTCGACGACCCCAGGGTGAGCCTGATGGTGGTCGACAGCGCTCGCCACGTCATCGCCCAGCACAACGCGGGAGGGTTGGCCCGGGGTGCCGACGCATCCGGGTTGCCCATCTGGGGCATGCTGCCCGAGGGAGCGTCGTGGGCCGAGCGGGTGGCCATCGTGGGAAACGTGTCGATCGATGGGGAAGCGAGTGTGGCCAACGTGGTCACGGTCCCGTCCCTCGGCTGGGCGGTTGCGATCTGGCGCCCGGAGGCGGTGGCCTACGGCGTGCTCTTCGAGATGCGGCGCAACATGCTGATCGCGGGCGTGGCGGCGCTCTTCCTGGCCGTCGTGGCCGGATGGTTCGCGGGCCGCTCGGTCACGCGTCCGGTCTTGCACATCGCCGAGCAAGCCCAACGGATCGGCCGTCGTCGCTGGGACGAGGTGCGCGTGCGGGTGGACCGGGGTGACGAGCTCGGCCAGCTCGCCTCCTCGATTCAGCAGATGGCGGACGATCTTCGGGCTGGGGAGGAAGAGATCGCGCGCGAGGCGAAGCTACGGGGCGACCTGAGCCGCTTCTTGAGCAAGGAGCTGGTCGACGCGATCCTCGAGGGGAGGCACCCCCTATCCCTCGGGGGACACCGCGCTGAGGTCTCGGTCCTGTTTGCCGACGTCGTTGCCTTCACGCCGCTCGCCGAGAGCCGACCCGCGGAGGAGGTGGTGAAGCTTCTCAACGAGCTGTTTTCGATGCTCAGCGAGATCGTGTTCCGGCACCACGGCATGGTGGACAAGTTCATCGGAGATTGCATCATGGCCGTGTGGGGTGCGGCGGAAGCGCAGCCGGATCACGCGGTCCGCGCCGTGGCTGCCGCGGACGACATGATGCGGTTTCTCGAGACCGCGGCCGACGGCTGGAGGGAAACCTATGGGGTGGAGATCCGCCTTGGCATCGGGATCAACTCGGGGCAGGCGCTGGTGGGCAACGTGGGGTCCAGCAAGCGCATGGAGTTCACGGTGATCGGAGACGTGGTGAACGTGGCCTCGCGCCTCGAGACGATCGCGCGTCCGAACCAAGTGCTGCTCACGGAGGCGACGCGTTCGGGGCTTGGCGAGAGGTTCGAGGTGGTGGCTCTCGGCGGGCACGACATTACGGGTCGCAAGGGTCGCATGGAAGTCTTCGCCCTTGCCCAGGACAGCTGACCGATCTCAGGACAGGGGAGAATCCCGCTCACGACTCTGCTAGAGAGGGGGCGTGACGGACCCATCGACCATTCCGGTTCAGCATACGCCGCGCATCAGCGTCCGCACGCTGGCTGTCGAGGTTCTCGAGGGGCCGGATGCGGGGCTTCGCGCGGAGGCGAGTGACGAGGAGCTGACGATCGGCACGGCGCCGGGAAACGTGCTGGTGCTGACGGATTCGACGGTGTCGGGCTACCACCTCGAGCTTTCCTTGCCTTAGACCATGGCCCACAAGGAAGAACCATGAACACGCACCGAATCGCCTACCTCTCCGGTCTCGTCGCCGTCCTCGCCGCGAACACCTCGTTCGCGCAGGACGACGCGAACGCTTCCGCTTCTCTCTCCCTGTCCGACGGGCTCACCACCTCGTCTTCCGCCGATGGGGATGGGGACTACATGACGCGCTACCGCCCCGAGGCGGGGTTGCTCGAGCTGGGAATCTTCGTAGGCGCCCTGTTCCCGTCCAAGGATCACAACATCTTGCTCGAGGACAAGGCCCACCAGGAGTACGGGTCGCTCGCCCCCGAAGTCGGCCTTCGCGTCGGTTACTACCCCCTGAGCTTCCTGGGCGCCGAGCTCGAGGGCGCTGTCGGCAAAGGATCGGTCGACGACGAGTCCGCGACGATGCTGGCGGGGCGTGGGCAGCTGGTCGGGCAGCTCCCGTTCTGGAGCGTGACCCCCTTCGTGCTCGGCGGTTTCGGGCGGCTCGCGATGCACAGCGATCCTCTCGGCAACGACGGCGACCCTGCGTATCACTTCGGCGCGGGCGTCAAGGTACCCGTGAACGAGATGATCTCGGTTCGTCTCGACCTGCGCGACAACCTCACGCAGAAGTACAACGCCAAGCCCGACACGCTCACGCACCATCCGGAGATCCAGCTTGGTCTGACCGGGACCTTCGGGCGGTCCTCGAAGCCCGAGGGGCCGAAGGATCGCGATGGCGACGGCTTCGACGACGGCAAGGATCGATGCCCGGACGAGCCGGGGGTGGCGCCGGATGGCTGTCCCGTCAAGGATAGTGACGGGGATGGCGTGCCCGACCCCCAGGACCAGTGTCCGGAAGTGGCGGGGCCGGCTCCCACGGGTTGTCCGGTGGAAGACAGCGACGGCGATGGCTTCGACGATTCGAAGGACCAGTGCCCGGATGTGAAGGGGATTGCGCCCGACGGGTGCCCCGACGAGGACCCTGACAAGGACGGCGTGTTGGGCAAGGCGGACAAGTGCCCGAACGAGCCCGAGACCAAGAACGGATTCCAGGACGACGATGGCTGTCCGGATGAGGTTCCTGACGCGGTCAAGCGTTTCACGGGCGTGATCGAGGGCATCCAGTTCGACACGGGCAGGGCCACCATTCGTCCTTCCTCGAAGACGACGCTCGACCAAGCGGCGGCCGTGCTCACCGAGCATCCTTCGCTGCGGGTGCTCATCACGGGGCACACGGACACGGTCGGATCACGGGATCTGAACATGAAGCTGTCCGCCGACCGCGCCGAGTCGGTCAAGGCCTACCTGGTGATCAAGGGCGTCGACGCTGGCCGCGTCGAGACCCGCGGCGCCGGACCCGACGAGCCCATCGCGGACAACGCGACGGTCGAGGGCAAGCAGAAGAACCGTCGCATCGAGTTCAAGCTGCTCTCCAAGTGACCCCAGACGCGACCCGATACGACCGGGCTTGAGCCCGCCGGCGAGGCGGTCCAAGCTCGCGTCGTGCGCAACTCCCTCCTGCCTTTCACCCTGATGTTGTTGGCGTCCTCGTGCGAGCCGACGGGCACCGACGCGCGGCCTGTGCCCTCATCCGGACCCCTCGCGAGTGCTTCCGCGGACTTTGGCGCGCTCGCTGGCAAGATCCCGGATCACCCGGCCCTCGCCCTCGATGCGCAAGGGGCTTCGAAGTTCGTGCAGCTTTCCCTTGCCTGCGTGGACCGCCCCTTTCCCAACAAGCCGGGATGGGTCCTGTCGTCCGACGCTGACCTCGTGGCTCCGGAGAAAAAGACGGCTTCGTTCTACGGGTGCTTCGACTGGCACTCGGCGGTGCACGGGCACTGGGCGATGGTGCGCGTGTTGCGACGGTTTCCCGAGATCGGGGACGCGCCTGCCATGCGCGCCAAGCTCGATGCGCATCTGACGCAAGGCCGGCTCGACAAGGAGCTCGCTTTCTTCCAGGAGACTGAGAACCGCACGTTCGAGCGCCCCTACGGGTGGGGGTGGCTGTTGCGTTTGGCCGCGGAGCTGCACGGGTGGGACGATGCCCAGGGCAGGTCGTGGGGCAAGAACCTCGACCCGCTCGCGCGGTTCCTGGCCGGGCGCATGGCGGAGTACTTGCCGCGGCTCACGGTTCCGATCCGCGAGGGCACGCACGCCAGCACCGCCTTTGCCATGGTGCACGCGCTGGACTGGGCGCGCACGGTCGGGGATACCGCATTCGAGAAGGTGCTCGTCGAGCGCGCGCGGGACTTCTATCTGAAGGACCGAGCGTGCCCCACGGACTACGAGCCTTCGGGGGAGGACTTCCTCTCGCCTTGCCTGGCGGAGGCGGACCTGATGCGTCGTGTGCTGCCGCAAGCCGAGTTCGTGCGATGGCTGGGGGACTTTCTGCCGCCTATGCACGGCGCGCGGTTCCGCCCCCTGCTCACCCCTGTGGAGGTCCGGGACCGCAAAGACCCGAAGATCGGTCACCTCATCGGTCTCGCCCTGCACCGCGCCTGGTCCATGCAAGGGGTCGCCGCCGCCCTTCCCGCCGACGACCCCCGCCGCCCCCTGCTCGACCGCCTCGCTCGCCACCATCGTCACGATGCCGTCGCACAGATGTTCGACAGCGGCTATGGCGGCGAGCATTGGCTCGCTTCCTTCGCCATCTACCTGCTGACGGATGCGGGCCTTTCGGCAGCGACCTCGAAGTGACGAGGGGGCTCAGACCACGAAGTCGAGCATGTGCAGGCGGGTGAGGTAGTCCTCGAGCGTGGCGGCATACTCACGGATGAGCAGGTCGAGCGCGATCACCACGCCCTTGTCGTCCGCGCTCTCCACCGTGCCGCTGATCGGAATCTCTCCCGAGGGCAAGATGAGCACCGCGCTCCAGTGGGAACCGACCACGTGCTTGCCGGGAACGTCCTTGTCGAGCTGCAGCCACCCGTCGGACATCTCCACCACGGGCACCTTGGTGCCGTCGTCGAAGCGCACGTTCGCTTGCAGCGACCGCGCGGGCTCCACGAGGTAGTGCCAGCGACGGTTGCGCTCGATCAGCTCCTCGAGGGTGTCGTAGATGGGCTTGCTCAGCGGGGTGTCTTCGGCCTCGAGCACGAGGTCGCGCATTCGCTTCATGGCCTTCTGCGTGCGCACGATGTTGGTCCGCATCTCGTCGATGCGACGGGTGTCACGCCGGACCTTGTTGGCGACGATGCCCAGGAGGCTGTGATAGAAGGGGAAAGCGACGTCCCCGTTGGCCTCGAAGAAGTCGAGCAGGGCTTTGGTGGGGATCCGCCAGACCTCGGAGGACTCGGTGACGCGTGCGGTGGTGTAGCGTCGCAGTCCGGTGATGGCGCCGAGCTCACCGATGGGGGCGATGGGTCGGAGGCGGAAGCGGACGGTGTCGCCCTCGTAGAGGGCGACTTCACCTCGTACGAGAAGGAGCAGATCCGTGGGCCGGTCGCCGGCGCGGAAGAGCACCTCGTCCTTGTTGTGCTGACGTCGTTCGAACACGTTCATCAGGGACGTGAGGTGATCCTCTGAAATGTCCTGGAACAGGGGGATGGCACGCAGATCGGATGGGGAGACCGCCATGGGGAAGTGTTGTATCCCAGGATCCGGAGCGTTGTCGAGCTTTGGCGGGACCGGGCCTGCTAACGTGCGGCCCATGACCACCAAGATCCAGCTCGGGCCCCAGACCTTTCTCTATCCCATGCCCGCTGTGCTCGTCGGCGTGCTCGTGCGGGGCAAGCCGAACTTCATGACGGCCGCGTGGACGGGCATCGCCTGCGCCACGCCGCCCATGCTGACGGTGGCGATCCGACGGCAGCGTTACACGCGTGAGGGCATCTCGGACAAGAGTTACTTTTCCATCAACGTTCCGAGGGTCGACCAGGCCGAGTGGGTGGACTACCTCGGCATTGTGTCCGGGCGCGACGAGGACAAGACCGCGCGCGCCGGCATCGACGTGTTTCTCGGGGAGCCGGAGCACGCTCCTATGATCGTGCAGTGTCCGCTGTGTCTGGCTTGCCGGGTCGAGCACATCCTAGCGCTCGGGAGCCATGACCTCGTGGTGGGTGAGATCCTGCAGACGCACGTGGACGAGGACTGCATGGTCGACGGGGTGCCGGACGTGACGAAGATCGACCCGCTGGTGTATGCGACGGGCGGGAAGACGTACCACGGGTTGGGGCCGATGGTGGCGAAGGCGTACAAGGCGGGGCTCGGGCTACGGGCCAAGCGGTAGGGATGGGGTCATGTTGGGAGGTTGGGCCCATGCGCCGGTGTCAACCATCAAGCACACTGAATCCGTGGGGAAAACTAGGAACTAGGAAGAGGAACACGGAATGCGAATGCGAACGCCAGCGTGTCGCGGAGGGTGATCACGAAGCCTGGGGTTTGGAGCCCATCATTCTTCCTTCCGTGTTCGCATTCCTGTTCCTAGTTGCTACTTTCCATGACCTCGGTTTCGCCACGGCAACGTGATTCAGTATAGGTTCGTCTCCCCCATCCGCTCGCCTTCGTGAGAACCATGTAGGGCTTGTGGAAGGTGGACGGCTCGTTGCCTGGCCCCTATGGTCAGGCGATGCCGAGCGACCCGACGATCCTTCTCGACCATGGCGGGGGAGGCCGCGCTTCCCGTCGTTTGATTGAGGAGGTCCTTCTCCCGCGCCTGATCAACCCCGCGCTGGCTCGACTCGACGACGGTGCCGAGCTATCCGTGAACGGATACCGCCTGTCCTTCAGCACGGACTCCTACGTGGTGGATCCGTTGTTCTTCCCCGGGGGAGACATCGGCAAGCTCGCGGTGCACGGGACGATCAACGACGTGGCGATGGGGGGAGGTCGTCCGATCGCGCTCAGTGTGGGGTTGATCCTGGAAGAGGGGTTGCCCATGAGCGACCTCGAGCGGGTGATGGACTCGATGGCCGAGGCGGCGCGGGAGGCGGGCGTGCCCATCGTCACGGGGGATACCAAGGTGGTGCCGCGGGGCGCTGCGGACAAGCTCTTCGTCAACACCGCCGGGATCGGCATCATCCCGGAGGGCGTGCACGTGAGCGGCAGCCATGCTCGTCCGGGGGACGTGGTGTTGCTGAGCGGTCCGATCGGCTCCCATGGGGTGGCGGTGATGGCGGAGCGAGCAGGTCTGACCGTCTCGTGCCGGAGCGACACGGCGGCGTTGCACGGGCTGGTGCAAGCGATGCTCGACGTGTTCCCTGGCATCCACTGCTTGCGGGACCCGACCCGGGGAGGTCTTGCGGCGGTGCTCGACGAGATCGCGCAGCAGTCTGGCGCGGGCATGCAGGTGGACGAGACGTCGGTGTTGCTCGGGGACGGGGTGGAGGCGGCGTGCGAGCTACTCGGCCTGGAGCCGATGCACCTTGCCAACGAGGGGGTGCTGGTGGCGGTGATTCCGCCGGAGGGCGCCGAGGCGGTGCTCGAAGCGATGCGCGCGCACCGCCGCGGGACCCACGCGCGGGTCATCGGCACCGTGGTGCAGGGCGAGCCTCGGGTCGTCCTGCGCACGGCGATCGGCGGAAGGCGCATCCTGTCGGTTCCGTCGGGCGCCCTGCTGCCTCGCATTTGTTGAACTGTCCGTGTACAACTTCGGCCATGCCGCTTCTCACCTTGCGAACGAACGCTGCGGTCGACGATGCCCTCGTCGCGCCCCTGCTCAAGGACTGCTCGGCCCACGTCGCCAGGCTTCTGGGCAAACCGGAGGCCTACGTGATGACCATGTTCGACCGGGTGGTCGGGATGACGATGGGGGGCACGCCGGGGCCGGCGTGTCTCGTGGAGGTGCGGGGCGTGGGCAAGCTCACGCCGGGCCAGACCCTTGCGGTGACCGAGGCCCTCTGCCCGCTGCTCTCCGAGAGGCTCGGGGTGGCGGGGGCCCGCATCTTCCTCAACTTCACGGACTTCCCCGGCGCCATGTGGGGCCACGATGGCGGTACGTTCGGCTGACGGAAGCGGCGCGAAAATCTCCGTCCCGGTGCAAGATTGATCTTCCCTCACGCAAGCTTTGCGCTAAAGAGGGGCCATGTCGTCACCTCAAGATCCCCCCCGTCGGCGTCGCGAGAAGCGTCGTCGTTTCAAGAAAGAGCAAGAGCTTCTGCTTCGCAAGCTGGAGCAGGAGGCGAAGACCGTGTCCTCCCCTGAGAAGACCGGGTAGCGCAGCCTCTTCGAAGCCGTCCGCTCATGGTTCGCTCGCGTGAGAGCGCAAGTGTGCCCGGGGCATGTCCGACCGGGTGCAAGGGGGGAGCTTGCGTGGTAGCCTCCCGCGCCTCGACGCGATCGAGAGTCACGAGGAGAAATTCATGCAAGCTTCAGGCAAAGGCAACACACAACCGAACTCGAATGGAATGCCGCCGGCCGGCTTGCCGGGGGGAGCACCTGGGACGCCAGGCAATGCCATGGGGATTCAGCTCGCCGGAGGGGCCGCCATCGTGGCGCCCGTCTCCGCGTTCCCTCACGGTGTTCCTAATAACGCGCTGATCGTGGTGCCCGTCACCCAGCCCACGGATGAGTTCAAGGCCCAGCTCGAGAAGGGGCCTGTCGGCGTGACCCAGGAGCAGATGTGGAAGCTGCTCGGGTTCAACGGTCCTGCCGTCCAAGTGCAGGACGACCAGGGGCGCCCGATCGCCATCGGTCTCGAGGACCTGCTCGCGGGTCTCGAGAAGCACTGGAAGCAGGACCAGGACGACCTCAACCGCGCCCGCGTCTATGCCCAGGAGCTCATGAAGTACGGGCGGCTCGACAAGGCCGAGAAGGTCCTCGGAACCCTCATCGCCTCCGGCGAGGCCACCGGCGACGACTGGCTCGCGCTCGGCGCCACCCAGCTGCAGCTCAAGGCTTTCGACAAGGCCGAGGGGACGCTCAAGGGCGCCCAGAACCTCATGCCCGAGAACCCCTACCCCTCTCTGCACCTCGCCAAGGTCGCTCACGAGAAGGAAGACAAGGACGAGGAGCGAGAGATGGCTCGCCGCGCCATCTCCATCGACCGTCGTTGCGTCGACGCGTGGGCCTACTACTTCCAATTCCTGCGTGACCAGCACGACGAGGCCAAGGCCGTCGAGATGATCGAGCAGGAGGCGAGTGCGGGGGCGGACACGAAGAATGCCGCGCCGTACATCGCGTTGCAGGGGTTCTTCTCGGGCAACGAGGAGACGCGGGACAAGGCGATCGAGTTCGCGAAGAAGGGTGTGGAGCGCAACTCCGACGATCCCCTCGCGCTGCTCGTGCTCTCCGCGCTGTACGGTCAGACCGGGAACCTGAAGAAGGTCATCGAGCTGTTGCAGCCGCACGAGGCGCAGATGATGCGAGACGTGCGCCTGGCGAACAACTACTTCGAGGCGTTGTTCCAGGACCGCCAGATCGACAAGGTCACCAAGCTGCTCAACGCGCTCGCCGGGTCGCCGGATCGCCAGGTGAAGCAGTTCGCGATCGAGCGCTCCAAGGGAGTCGCGCAGTTCCTCCAGCAGCAGCAGCAGCAGCTCATGGCAGCCGGCGGTGCGGCTGCCCCCGCCGGAGCTGCCCGTCCCGTGGGCGGACGCAAGAACTAGCCCCAAATCATCTAAGGGGGCTTTCACAAAGCCCCCTCGCCGCGACCTTCGTGAAACGGACCTTGGAGTTTCCCTTTCCGCGGGCTGAAGCCCACGGCAACTTCGGGGGAAGCCCGCCAGGGCGGGCTTTCGCGGTACGCCCTGAGGCCCGCCGCGCGGCACAATCGAGACACATGTTGGCACACTCCCCTTCCTGTGCCTGGGGGCATCCTCCACGAGATGCACGGGGGTTCCACGACGAAGACGCGTTGGCTGCGGAGTTGCAGAGTGCGTGGGCATACCCTTTTTTGAAGGAGTCAACGATGTCTCGCCTATGGACCCTTCCTTTCATTTCCGCCTTCCTCCCTCTGGCAGTGGCCTGTGTCGGTCACGATGACAGCGACAGCGACGGTAACGATGGACAACCTTTGGGCGAACAACCGCTCGTTTGCCACGGTCCATCAGGGCCGATGACCAGCGTTCCGGAGTGTGGGAGTTCGACTTTCTGCGTCCCTGAGACGCTCGAGACCGTCCTTGACGGCTCCACGTGCAAGAGCGGTAGCTGCCGCTTCACCTACGCGGTGAATGCTGGCGACACCCTGACGTACGAAGACGAGGAAGTGTTCTTGTTCATGCGCTTCGACAGGCCCATCGCGGGGGTCACGACGACGCAAGAGTTGAAGGATGCGCTGTCGCACGTGAACTTCATGAGGGAGTATCGGGGCAGCGTGAAGGGCAGCGAGAGCCCTGCGGTTCAGTTCGAGTCCACGCAGGACCTGGGTCGGTTCGAGATCTTCGAACTGGACAACGGCATCCTCCACGTGAGGCTCCCCTTCACCCTCGCCACGCCCTACCTGTGGATCCAATCGAGCGCCCCGGGGTGTGCGAGCAGCGACATGCTGGGCGTCTGCGTGTGCAACTACGAAGTCCCCCCGCAGCGTGGAGTGGTCGAGATCGAGCTGCCCGCGGACATCCCGGCCGGTTGACGATCCCGTGGACGTAGACTTTGACCTTGCCTGGACGGCATCGGCAACGTGGACCTAGAAGAGGAGGGCGACGTCAAGGGTTGAGGTCCCCGACACGCTCAATTGCACACGCTGGCGTCGCGCGTAGACTGAGCGTGGTGGACGACGATCGCGATAGGCCCGAGGTGATCGCTCCCGGTGTGGTCCGGGCGCGGTGGTGGCATGTCTTGCCGAGCGGGAAGGTGCAGTGTGACCTGTGCCCGCGCGGTTGCCGGATGAAGGACGGACAGCGGGGGTTCTGCTTCGTGCGCGAGAATCGTGGCGGTCAGCTCGTGATGACGAGCTGGGGTCGGGCGTCCGGGTTCTGCGTCGACCCGATCGAGAAGAAGCCCCTCAACCACTTCTACCCTGGGTCCAGCATTCTTTCGTTTGGGACCGCGGGCTGCAACCTCGGCTGTCGGTTCTGCCAGAACTGGGACCTTTCCCACGCCTCGAAGGTCGACCGGCTCCAGGACTGGGCCCAGCCCGAAGACATCGCCGAGGCGGCCGCGCGCGCGGGCTGCAAGAGCGTGGCCTTCACCTACAACGAGCCCATCATCTTCGCCGAGTTCGCGATCGAGACGGCCAAGGCATGTCGTCGCCGCGGCATCAAGACCGTGGCCGTGACCGCGGGCTACATCTCTCCGGAAGCCCGCCCCGCCTTCTTCGCCGAGATGGACGCCGCCAACGTCGACCTCAAGGCGTTCTCCGAGCGCTTCTACCATAAACTGTGCTTCGCCCACCTCGAGCCCGTGCTCGACACCCTCGCGTGGATCCGTCGCTCCTCCGCGACGTGGCTCGAGGTGACGACCTTGGTCGTCCCGGGCGAGAACGACGACCCGGACGAGTTGCGCCGGTTGAGCGCTTGGTGTGCGAGCCACCTGGGGACGGAGACGCCGCTTCACTTCACGGGCTATCACCCGGCGTTTCAGCACGCGACCTCGCGGCCCACGCCGGCGTCGACGCTGGCTCGGGCGCGGGCGATCGCGCTCGAGGAGGGCATGAAGCACGTGTACACGGGCAACGTGCACGATGCGTCGGGGCAGTCCACGTACTGTGCGGGGTGCGGGTCGTTGGTCATCGAGCGCAGCGGCTATCACCTGGGCGCGTACCGGATCGATGGGGCGGGCCAGTGCGAGGTGTGCGCGCGGCCGGTGGCGGGGTGGTTCGACGCGGGTCCTGGGGGTTGGGGAGCGCAGCGGCGTCGGTTGCGGGTTGGATGAGCGCGCTCGGGGTGGGATGGATTGACGATTCGGAGCTTTCTCGCATTGACACGGCGCGCGGCTTGATCGATAGGAAGAACGCGTTCGCAGTCTGCGAGCGTGTCCCCGCTTTCCTCCAACGACATCTCAACGGCACGGCCCAGCCCTTGCGGGGACGCCGAATCCTACGAACATTCTGAGCCGCGCCCCTCACAGGAAAACCCACTTACAGTCGAAAGGCAAGACTGGTCGCGACGCGTGAGCGCGTGTCGTGACGTGGGAGTGGAGGACACCCAGCCCATGCATCTTCGAGAGTTGAAGCAGAAGCCGATGGTCGAGCTCGTCCAGCTCGCCAAAGAGCTCAACATCGAGGGAGGCGCCGGCCTCCGCAAGCAAGAGCTCATCTTCGCGCTTCTGCAGAGCCAGGCGGCGAAGAACGGAAGCATCTTTGGGGAGGGGGTTCTCGAGTGCCTTCCCGATGGCTTCGGATTCTTGCGTGCGCCCGACTACAACTACCTTCCGGGCCCGGATGACGTGTACGTCTCCCCCTCGCAGATCCGCCGCTTCGGCCTGCGAACGGGCGACAGCGTGTCTGGAACGGTCCGCCCTCCCAAGGAGAGCGAGCGCTACTTCGCGTTGCTCAAGGTCGAGAAGATCAACGGCGAGGCTCCCGAGGTCGCACGCGACAAGATCCTGTTCGACAACCTCACGCCCCTTTACCCGACCTCCAAGTTCGACCTCGAGATCCTCGACGGACCTCGCTGCAACTCCACGCGCATCGTCGACCTGCTCGTCCCGATCGGCAAGGGCCAGCGCTGCCTCATCGTCTCGCCCCCCCGCGCCGGCAAGACCATGCTGCTGCAGGACATCGCCAACTCCATCCACCGCAACCAGCCCGAAACCGTCCTCATCGTCCTGCTCATCGACGAGCGGCCCGAGGAAGTCACGGACATGCAGCGGACCGTCCACGGTGAGGTCATCTCGTCCACCTTCGACGAGCCCGCCACCCGCCACGTGCAGGTCGCGGAGATGGTCATCGAGAAGGCCAAGCGCCTCGTCGAGCACAAGAAGGACGTCGTGATCATGCTCGACTCGATCACGCGCCTGGCCCGCGCCTACAACACGGTGGTGCCTCCCAGCGGCAAGATCCTGTCCGGTGGCGTGGACTCCAACGCGCTTCACAAGCCCAAGCGCTTCTTCGGCGCCGCGCGCAACCTCGAGGAGGGCGGCTCCCTCACCATCATCGCCACCGCGCTCGTCGACACCGGGTCCCGCATGGACGAGGTCATCTTCGAGGAGTTCAAGGGCACCGGCAACAGCGAGATCCATCTCGACCGCAAGCTGATGGAGAAGCGCATCTTCCCGTGCCTGGACATCAACCGCAGCGCCACCCGCAAGGAGGAGCTCCTCCTGCCCGACTGGAAGCTGCAGCGTGTCTGGCTCCTGCGCAGCCTGCTCCACCCCCTCAACGTCATCGACTCGATGGAGTTCCTGCTCGACAAGATCTCGCGCACGCAGAACAACCAAGAGTTCCTCGAGTCCATGAACCAGTAGACCCGGACGCTGCCGCCGCGGGCAGCGTCCGTTTTCCCCGACATCAAGCCTTCTTCCGCTCGGATGAACCGGGACGGACATCGGGGTGAGCCGCGGTGAGCGCGGCGAGCGGGCTTTGCGAAAGCCTAGTCCCAAATCAAGCGCTGTTCGAAGAACGTGCTTGGGTTTGGGACTATCCGAGCCGAAGGCGAGGCGTTTTGAGGTGAGCCGCGGTGAGCGCGGCGAGGGGGCTTTTCGAAAGCCCCCTTAGAAGAACCTAGGCCCAAAGCAGCGCGGAGCGCTTGATTTGGGCCTAGTTTCTGCCCGTCATTTCAATGGCATCGCCGACTGGGGCTGCGGCTCTTCGCTCCCCGCACCCTCCGGCGAAACCGAGGGAAGGTCCGGGGCCGCCGGCTCCAGCGGCGCACGACCCGTGTCCTCCTCCTCCGCGGCTGGCTTGGGCCGCGACGCCACCTGGCTCGCGGGCACATACACCACGAGCCGCTCCCCAGCCTGCAGCGGCGTGCTCCTCGACCGTCGGTTGATGCGCTCCAGCATCCCCAGGCTCAAGCCCGTCCGGGTCGCGATCGTCCGCCACGTCTCCCCAGGCCGCACCACCGTCACCACACGCACGCGACCCTTCTGCCCCTCGTGATGATCGAAGAAGGCGTCGCTACCCACCACAAGCAGACGGACGTCGTCATCCGTGAGCGTGCGCACGTGGGGCAGGCCTTGCGTGCTCGGGACCAGCGCCATCAACGTCATTCCCGTGTGCAGCCGCGCCCGAGGGTCCAGCCCGTTCCAGCGACGAAGGTCGTCAGCACTTACCGACAACGCGCCTGCCACCCCCTCGAGCGTGTCGCCGGGCACCGCCTGGTAGTACCGCCGGTCATGTCCTGCGGGCGGGCCCAGGTCCACGGGAACCGCCACGACAACCTTCTCTGTGGCGGGCGCGGGCCGTCGTCGCGGGGGCACCATCAACAGAAAGCCCGGCCGGACCGCCTCGTCGGACGTGAGCGCGTTGTGGCGCGCCAGCTCCAGGGTCGTGGTCCCGTGCGAGGAAGCGATGTCTGCGAGGCTCTCCCCGTGCCGGACCGTGTACGCCACGAGCTCCGGCTCCGCGGCTCGGCTCTTCGCCAGGTTCGCGTCGACCTTGGCTGCGTGGCCTTTCGGGACCCGGATGGTCCAGAACCCCGCTGCCGCCCGGCTTGGCGCTCGGGGCGGGACCCGGGACGCCAGAAGCTGCGGATTGAGCTGCTCGATGTCCGATACGTCGACCTCCGCTGCCTTCGCCACCGACTCGAGGGAGACACCGGGGACCACGTCGACCTCGTCGAACTCGGCGGGCGGGTCGCGTGTCAGGTTCGTCAGCCCGAACACCTCGGGGTTCTTCGCCACCACCGCCAGGGCCAGGATCTTCGGCACGTACAGCGTCGTCTCCCACGGGATCCCGGCCTCGTGGCGCGACAGCTCCCAGAAGTCGTTCGTGTTGTACTTGCGAATCGACGCCAACATGCCGCCGTACCCCATGTTGTAGGATCCGAGGGCGAGCTCCCACGTGCCAAACCTTCGATGCAGGTCCTGCAGGTACATGGCTGCGGCGTGGGTGGACCGTACGGGGTCGAGGCGTTCGTCCACCCAGCGGTCGACGACGAGGCCGTAGAGCCGGCCGGATTCGGGCATGAACTGCCAGAGACCCGCGGCGCCGACGGGCGAGTACACGGTGGGTCGGAGGCCGCTCTCCACGACGGCGACCCACATGAGGTCTTCGGGCAGGCCGTGGCGTCGCAGCACGCCGCGGAGCATGGGTTCGTAGCGGCCACTCTTGCGGTACCAGATGGCGACGATGGCGCGTCCGCGCGGGTCGTTCTTGTAGAAGTCGAGGTACTGCAGGATGCGCGTGCTCCACTTCACGGGCACGTCGGGCATGCGCAGGGACGAGACGAAGTCGAGCTTTGGGGCTGGAGCTTCCGGTCGCGGTGTGGCTTTGGGGGGGGGAAGGCCGGACGAGAGGACGACGGGACCGTCGGACCCCGGGAGCAGCTCTGGGGGACACCCCTCGGTGGGGGTGACGGATTCATCGGGGCCGAAGAGGTCTTTTTCCGCTTGTCGGAGGGCCTGCAGCTCTGGGGCGTCGGGCTCTGACGGCTCCGTGACCCCCGGGCCAGCCGTGGTGCGGCGCACGGTCGGGTTGGGAGGCTGCTGGGGCTTGGTGGACCGGGTCTTCTTGGTGGAGGCGCGCTGGGGCGCGGCCTTGGACCGGGCAGGCTGCTTCTTGGCCGCGAACGTCGTGCTCTCCTGCCCGCTCTCGGGCGCCGAGAGGGCTTTCGCGTCACCCTCCGCCGCGCGAGCTGTGGCGGGCGCGAGCGCCAGGGCGAGGACGAGAGCGTGCGTGGTCCGAGCGAGTCGCATGGGGAGTCAGGGAACGGTCATGTCACGGAGGAGCAGTTCCGTCAAATTGTGGGCGAACCGACGCACAGCTTTGGTGAGACGACTTGGCTTGCTTGACGATTATCATAAGCGGATTACGATCCTTTCATGAACCCTGATGTGCGAAAGTACCTGGCCGAGATCGGCAGGCGAGGAGGACAGCGCAGTCGTCGCCATCTCGACCCAAGTGCCGCTCGTGACATGGTACGAGTGCGAGAAGCGCGCCGTGCATTCCGTCGGTTCCACGCCCAATGTTTCTGGTCCTTCGACCCGGAATACCACGTGGGGCTTGACGACCTCGCGTGGGTGGTCGAGCAACTGCGCAAGGGCGGGGGGCGAGAAGCCTGGGAGGCGGCGGGGAAGCTATGCCGCTGACATCGTTTCAAGCCATCGTTGCGGGCCTTCTTGCGACCAACCGGACGCCGGACAGTTACTTGGCGGGTGGGGCGGCGCTGCATATCGAGCCCAACGGCAAGCGCTACAGCAACGATCTCGACTTCTTTCAGGATTCCGAGCAACGAGTGGCATCTGCGTTCGAGCAGGACCGGAAGACCCTCGCGGAGGGGGGCTTCTCCCTAAAAATCGTCCTCCAACAGCCGGGGTTCGTGCGAGCCATCGTGGAGAGAGACGGAGGCTCGACCAAGGTGGAGTGGGCGCATGATTCCTCTTGGCGATTCTTGCCCGTCGTTCAGAACCCGATTTGCGGCTATCAGCTTCATCCGCTGGACCTGGCGATCAACAAGGTTCTGGCTCTCGTTGGGCGAGACGAACCACGTGACCTGCTGGACACGGTCCATGTGCACGAGTGTCTGCTGCCCCTCGGTGCACTGTGCTGGGCTGCCGCTGGCAAGGATCCGGGATTCACGCCCGACTTGCTGCTCGAGTTGTTGCGGCGAAGGGGTCGCGTGCGACCCGAAGACCTTGCTCGGTTGAAGCTCGAACAACCCGTCGACCTCGCGCAACTCAAGCGCGTCTGGCTGAAAGCGCTGGACGATGCGGATTCGTTCGTGCTCGGTCGGCCGATGCACGAGGTCGGGTGTCTGTACTACGCGAAGTCCACGAGGCGCTTCGTGGCCCCCTCGAGCGAGGCAACGGATGACATCGTCTGCCACTTCGGTCGCCCGGGAGGTGTTCTTCCGCGGTTCGACTTCTGCGAATCCGAGTGACCCGGGAAGCGCTACCCCCTTTACGTACAAACCGGATTGGTCTACGGGCCACCTGCCCCTTGCGGGCCGGACCTCTCACCGTAGGTAAGCCACGTGAGTCAAGACAAGACTTTCCGCACCATCGATGCCGCGACCCTGCCCAAGCACTTCGACGCCCCCGAAGCCGAGAAGCGCTGGGACGAAACCTGGGAAAAGGACGGGATCCATCGCTACGACCCCACCAGGCCCCGCAACGAGACCTTTGCCGTCGATACCCCCCCGCCCACCGTATCCGGCTCCCTGCACGTCGGCCACGTCTTCTCCTACACCCATACGGACGTGATCGTTCGCTACCAGCGCATGCTCGGTCGCAACATCTTCTACCCCATGGGCTGGGACGACAACGGCCTGCCCACGGAGCGACGCGTCCAGAACTTCTTCAACGTCCGCTGCGACCCCCACGTCCCCTACGAGCCGGGCCTCACGCTCCAGGAAGCCACGGGGAAGGCGGCCAAGGACAAGCCCCGCATCGTCTCCCGACCCAACTTCATCGAGCTGTGCCTGCAGCTGACGGTCGAAGACGAGAAGGCCTTCATGAACCTCTGGCGACGCATCGGCCTGTCCGTGGACTGGCACGAGCAGTACGCCACGATCGACGACCACTGCCGCAACCTCGCGCAGCTCAGCTTCTCCGACCTGCACGCGAAGGGGCACATCTACAATCACGAGGCGCCCACGATGTGGGACGTCGATTTCCAGACGGCCGTGGCCCAAGCCGAGGTCGAGGACCGGCAGATGACCGGCGCGTTCCACGACGTCGTGTTCGGCGTCGAGGGCTCGGACGATCACTTCACCATCTCCACCACGCGACCCGAGTTGCTCGCGGCCTGCGTGGCGGTGACGGCGCACCCCGACGACAAGCGTTTTAAGCATCTGTTCGGCAAGCGTGCGGTCACCCCGGTGTTTCACGTCCCCGTGCCGATCTTCCCGAGCGAGCTAGCGGATCCCGAGAAGGGGACGGGCATCCTCATGGTGTGCACCTTCGGCGACGCCACCGACGTGCTGTGGTGGCGCGAGCAGAAGCTGGCCTTGCGCCAGATCATCGGGCGTGACGGGCGGCTCATGGCCGTGGAGTTCGGCACGGCGGGGTGGGAGAGCCTGCACCCGGACAAGGCCAACGAGGCCTACGGGCAGATCGTGGGCAAGAACGTCAAGCAGGCCAAGGCCCTCATGGTCGACCTGCTGCGCAATCCCGAGTGCAGCGCCTTCGGTTCCGAAGCCCCGCTGCGGGGCGAACCCAGGCCTTTGCAACACGCCGTGAAGTTCTTCGAGAAGGGGGACCGGCCCCTGGAGTTCGTCACCACCCGGCAGTGGTTCGTCCGCCTGATGGACAAGAAGGACCAACTGCTCGCCAAGGGCGACGAGATCGAATGGCACCCCGACTTCATGCGCACCCGCTACCGCAACTGGACCGAGAACCTGCAGCTCGACTGGTGCATCAGCCGGCAGCGCTACTTCGGCGTCCCGTTCCCCGTCTGGTACCCCCTCGATGGCGAAGGCCGCCCAGACTACGACAGGCCCATCGTCGCCCCTCGCGAGAGCTTGCCCCTCGACCCCATGTCGGACACCCCTCCCGGCTTCCAGCCGGACCAACGTGACAAGCCCCACGGTTTCGCGGGCGAGCCCGACGTGTTCGACACGTGGTTCACAAGCTCGCTCACGCCGCAGATCGGCACGCACTGGGAGCTGGACCTTCCGCGTCACCAGCAACTGTTCCCCATGGACATCCGGCCCCAGAGCCACGAGATCATCCGCACCTGGGCGTTCTACACCATCGCCAAGGCCTTGCTGCACGAGGGCAAGGTGCCCTGGAAGCACGTGGTCATCTCGGGCTGGATCCTCGACCCCGACCGCAAGAAAATGTCCAAGAGCAAGGGCAACGTCGTCACACCCATGCACCTCCTGGACGAGTACACGGCCGACGGCGCGCGCTACTGGGCGGCCAACGCCAAGCTCGGGTCGGACACGGCGTTCGACGAGAAGGTGCTGAAGGTGGGGCGACGGCTGGTGACCAAGCTGTTCAACGCGGGCAAATACGTGCTGGGGCAGACGGCCGAGGTGCACCCGATCCAGTGCGAGCTCGACCGTGCTTTCGTGCAGAAGCTGCGTGAGGTCTGTGCGAAGGCCACGGAGTCCTTCGATGCGTTCGAGTATGCGCACGCGCTGATGGCGACGGAGTCGTTCTTCTGGACGCACTTCACGGACGCGCAGATCGAGCTGGTCAAGTCGCGTGCCCGTGGGGAGAGCCGGTGTGCGGGCGTGGACGACGAGGCGGGGCGCGGGTCCGCGGTGGCCTCGTTGCGGCTGGGGTTGAGCGTGCTGTTGCGGATGTTCGCACCGGTGACGCCGTACATCACGGAGGAGGTCTGGTCTTGGGCGTTCGCCGAGGAGACCGGGCACAAGAGCATCCACAAGGCGCCCTGGCCCGGGAATGAGGACTTCGAGGGGATTGCGCCTCCCGAGAGCGCAGCCTCCTTCGACATCGCGGTGGCGTGCTGGCAGGCGATCAACAAGCGCAAGAGCGAGGCGGGCGTGTCCGTGGCGCGTCCGGCAGAGAAGCTCGTGATCGCCGTTCACCCTGCTACGCTCGTCATCCTCGAGCGGGTGGTGGAGGACGTCATGTCCGCTTCCCGGTGCACGAACTATCGCTTCGAGAAGAATGAATCCCTGGCGGAGGGCACCTTCGAGGTGCTCGAGGCGGTCTTCGAGGACCGAAAGGTGGCCGAGCCCGCCGGCGAATGAAGGACGAGTGCTGCGTGCCCGAAGTCCCGACCGGGTTGAGGCCCGACCTCGACAAGGGGCGGATGACGCACATCAACTAGATGTGCCTGGCGGAAGTCTCGATCCCTTGACCGAGAGGCAAGCGAAACCCAGATCGGCGACGGCGACGGCGACGGCGACGGATTGATTCTTCTGCCGAGCACATCTAGGAGCGGAGAACACGGAACACGGAACAGAGAACCAGGAATGGGCAGAGCCAGGCGCAACACGCACGGCCTACGTCCGCACCAACCTCCTGTGCCTCCTGCGTCTTCTGTGGTTCTCCGCAGCGAGATCCGGTCACGGGCGCTTTCTTCGCGGCCGCTGACCCACCGAGACCGCCGCCTCGCTCCGCCTGAGCACCACCACGCGGCCCGTGGGGGTGTTCACGGTGCTCACGTGGCGCGTGCCATGTTTCGCCAGCGCGGACTTGGCTGCCGCGAGCTCCTCGTCCGCACGCTGGCCTTTGATCAGAAGGAGCCGGCCGCCAGGCCGGACCAGCGGCGCCACCAGGGGTACCAGCGCCGCGAGCTTGGCCACCGCACGCGCCGTCACCACGTCGAACGTCCCCGCGACCTCACTGCGATGCAGCGCCTCGACGCGGACCGCGCGCACCGTGACCTGCGCGAGCCCCAGGGTCGTGACCACCGCCTCGAGAAATGCAGCCTTCTTCAGCGTCGCCTCGATCAAGGTCACCTTCAGGTCCGGTCGCGCCGCGGCCAGGATGATCCCCGGAACCCCTCCCCCGGACCCGACATCCGCCAGCCGCATCCCCGGGCGCAGCTCGTCGAGGTGCGGCAGCAACGACAGCGCGTCGAGCCCGTGCTTCTCCCATGCCTGTTGCGCGTCGACGATGGCGGTGAGGTTCATCTGCTCGTTCATGGCGAGCAGGCGCGCGAGGTAGTCGCCGATCAGGTCCAGCACCGAGGGGGCGAGGTGTACTCCGAGCGCGCGCAGTCGCTCGTCGAATCCGTCGGGCACCGCGAGCGGCACCGTGTCCGGCATGGGCAGGCTGGGGCGGGGGGGCTGGGACATCGAAGGCAATGTAGCCGTGCGTGTTTGAAACTGGGTAGAAAAGGGCTCGATCTCGAGCCCCGTCAGGGTGTCCCCGAACATGGCGTCTTCATGGGGACTGCCTCGGCATGCAGAACCAGTCGTGGAAGTCCATCAAGACGAAGCCGCAGGAGCATCGGGAAGGGTCTTCGAAGTAGCTGCACGCGGGCGGCGCGTAGTGACCCTCGCGGCATTCCTCATCCGGGAGACAGTCCTCTTGCCGTTCGCACCTGGCCCGCTCGCACAGGTTCTCGTCGAGGTAGGACGTAGGGGAACCGCAGTCGACCGCCTTGCAGGCGGCTTCCTCGCACCCCGCTCGGGGGAGCAAGGGGCGCTCGCACTGGGCCGCGTCGGACGCGCTATCTGGTTCGGTCGCTGGGTCGGGGCTCCCCTCGCTGCAGGCGATGATGAGAACTGCAGAGCAGAGGAGCACCTTCGTATTCATGGGGACTGCCTCGGCATGCAGAACCAGTCCCTCGAATCGATCATGAGGAAGCCGCACGTACACCCCGTGGTGTCAGGGAGGTAGTCGCACCTCGGCACCTGGTAATGTAGCTCGCGGCATTCCTCATCCGGGAGACAGTCCTCTTGCCGTTCGCACCTGGCCCGCTCGCACAAGTTCTCGTCGAGGTAGGACGTAGGGGAACCGCAGTCGACCGCCTTGCAGGCTGCTTCCTCGCACCCCGCGCGGGGGAGCAAGGGGCGATCGCATTGGATCGCGTCTGGTGAGTTCCCCGCCCCTGTCGTGCCGGGACCTTGATCGCCGCATGCGACGGTCAGGAACGTCGCGAAAGCGGCCATGAGAGCTTTGGTTCTGAGCCCCATCTGCGCACCTCCCAAATCGACCGTGGTCATGGGTACATCGCCTTCACGAGCGATATCCAGGAGAAGAGGAAGGAGTCCACTCGCCTGGCGTAGTTTGGATTGAGGATGGGGGGATACCCGCCACAGGTATCACAAGCTTCGGTCGAGTTGACTCCGATCACATACACCCCGTTCTGACTGTAGAAAACGGGGCCCCCAGAGTGCCCAGGACTCGTGTCGCAGCCGTGCGTGAAGGCTTGGTTGGAGTAGACGTAGCCGCCTAGACTGCAAGAAGTCGGTTGCCCCCATTGGAAGCCCCCCGCGCCGTTGCCCTCGCAGAGGAACGCGCTCGGGTTGGAGCAATTCCGACAGTCGGTGCTGCCGACGTTCGGAGAGTGGGGGTTCCCGCAGCACGGATACCCAGGCGACCGTTTGTTGGGCGCGTTCAAGGCGTCTTGAAGAGAAAGATTCGCGTACCCCAGCCAACCTGGGTGGCCCAAGGGAAACTCGTCCTTGAGAACCAGAAGGGCCCAGTCTTCTGGAATGCAGGCAGCCCAGTCCGGATCGGGCAAGGCGCAACCTGAGGCTAGGTACGTCCCGATGAAGAATGCCTGAACCTCGAGCGTACCCCATGGGGCAACACCCCCTCCCTCACGGGGCGCGAAGTGGTAGGGCTCAGGCATGTACTGGTTGGTCTGCTCGTTGACCAAACAGTGGGCGCAGGTAAGAACGACGCGGCGTCCGACCAGCGTGCCAGTACCTCCGCGGGCGTACACCTTGCCCACGGTGGTATTCGGCCAAGCAGGCCAGAGACCATGCCACTGGCGGTTGTCGATTCCAGAGGAAAGACCCTTCGTGGCCATCTCCCGCACGCCATCTCCAGGCGCAGTTTCGCCGGCATCGCCACCGCCGACCGGTTCATGGATCCCACGCTCGGCGAGTTCGGCTCCAACACGCATGATCTCCTCTTTGCTGAGCCGAACGCGTCGCTCCACGCCGTTCTCGAAGTCCACGAACACAACTTGGTCCGAGAAGGTTCCTGGCGCATCGCTCGGCAGTGATTTGTTGGCGCTCACCCCAAACGGTTGGGTCGGTGGGTCACTCGGGTCGCTGGTCACGAACGGGCGCTCGGAGAGCACCTGCGGTTCGGGGGGAACGAACCCCTCCAGCAGCGCCAACTGCGCCTCCTTCGACGTCGGCGGGGGATCGGTCGCCTGCTCCTGCTGTGGCTGGATCGAACCCCACTGAGCGCTGCGGTCGCTGAGCGGACGTTGGGGGTCGTCGGACGCGCACCCCCACATCGTGGCTACTGGCAGAAGCACGAAAAATCCTATCCGGGCTACGGTCCTGGGCGCGCCGCGGCTGCTAGCCGTGCTTCCGTGCTTCCGTGCTTCCGTGCTTCCGTGCTTCCGTGCTTCCGTGCTTCCGTGCTTCCGTGCATCTGGTCACCTCCGATCGCTCGTAGGGAATATTATTCCATATCTCTCTAACTCTTCCAAGTCGAAATCGGACCTTTATCTTCCGAGTGCCAACTCCGCGAAGAGAGGGCGGAACTCCGCCCTCCCGGGTTCCAACTCGGCCGAGCGAATGCCCGCATGCCGATTTCCGAGTTGCTCCTCGGCCGACCGAGTGCCGCCGCTCCGATTTCCGAGTTGCTACTCGGCCGACCGAGCCCCGGCGTGCCAACTTCCGAGTTCCAACTCGGCCAACCGGATGCCCCCATGCCGATTTCCGAGTGGCAACTCGGCCGATCCAGAACTCCGGAAAGCCGCTTCTGCCTACATGTCGACTGCGGCAATCGCGACGCATGCCCAACGAACTTCCCGAACCCGAATTTCGCAGCGCCTTCCAGATTCTCTAGCCTCGACTGCTCAAGATCCCAACCCGTGCGTTCACCTTCATGATGCGAGCTTACGACGAGGTGCGTGCCGCCGGCCTGTTCCTCGGTCGCCGCCAACCCAACATCGACCAGGTCTTCCCCTCCATGTACGCCGTCACCCGCGGCGGAGGGCGAACCGTCTCCGACCCCGAGTCCCCCGTCGTCCCGCTAGCGTAGTCCGAATCGGGATAGCTCGGTCGTCGAGAACGGATACGTGCTCGTGCGCCTGTCAGGTGTCCCCGAACATCGCGTCGTAATCCTGATGTGCGGCCTCGATGATGGCGTGGGCCTCCGCCGCTCCCATCACGCGTTCGATCTCCACCGTCTTCGCGGCTTCCCCAGGGATCAGCTTGTACGTCAGGAAGTAGTGCCGCAGCCTCTCGATGAGCACCTGGGGTACGTCGCTGATGTCCCGCGCCCCGCCCCAGACGTTGTCCTTCTCCAGCACCGCGACGATCTTGTCGTCGGCTTCTTCCCCGTCGATCATCTGCAGGGCGCCGATGACGCGGGCGTTGAGCAGGATCTCACTGCGGGAGATGGGCCGCTCGCTCAGCACGCAGATGTCGAGCGGGTCTCCGTCGCCCCGCTTCGCGTTGGGGGACAGGGCGCAGACGCGTTCGGCGCAGTAGGTGCGAGGAATGAACCCGTAGAGGGCAGGGGGCTGCGACGAGCTGCGCTGGGGCCGGTCGACCCGCAGATACCCCGTTTCCTTGTCGACCTCGAACTTGACCGTGTCGAAGGGGGTGATCTCGATGAAGGCATGAACCACGGAGGGAGGATTGGGTCCCAGGGTCAGGCCGTGCCACGGGTGCGGGCGCCAGCGATAGAAGGGCTTGGGAAAGCTCATGGGGCCGTGATGTATCGCGCCCGCCACACGGGGGCAATGCGTGTCGCAACCCTTCCCCCCCTGGCAACTGGTCTGGTCGCGTGCCATGACATGCAGCCATGCCGGCGTTTCGTTCGCTCTCCCTCCTGCTGACCGCGTGCGCTCTGATCGGCGCCCCGGCGCGCGCACAGGATACGAAGGAAGCTAACGAGACCTCGCCTCCCAGAACGACCCGTCCCGCGCATGCTTCCGACACGGCCAGGGCGCCCAAATCGCTCGCCGTCGGCGCCTCCGTCGTTCCCGGCGTGCTCGTGCATGGGGCCGGCTCCTGGGTCGACGGAGACGACGAGACAGCCTTGCGCCTTCTCGAGGCGGAGGCGGCAGGTCTTGGGCTCATCCTCGCGGGAGGCGTGCCCATCGCCCTCACGGGGGCGTCTCGGTACATCATCGGCCCGGCCGCGGCCGTCAGCATCGTCGGGTTCGGGCTCTTCACCGTGTCATGGGCGGCCGACGTGTACGCTGTCACGGCGCCGGAGGGGGGATGGGGCCGTGCGCGCGACGTCACCCCGTGGATCCAGACGGAGTTGGGCTACCGACGCGTGCAGGACCCGCGCTTTGCCTACGACCACTTCGTGGTGCAATCGATCGACGTTCGCGCGGGACGCCTTCGGTTGGCGCCGAGCGCGTGGTGGTCTGCCGATGCCCGCAACAGTCGCCTTCGGGTGCTGGGCGGCTACCGGGCGTTCGGGCCGACGCCTCGCGAGGGAAAGGTGGCGCGTCCCGACGGGACCGCCCTGGACCTGGAGGCTGCGCTCACGCGCCACGACTATGGTGACGACGGATTCAAGATTGGCACCTTCGAGCTCTTCGTCCGCTCGAGGACGGACCTCATGCGGGTCGCGAGGCCCCTGGAAGGCTCTTTCTTCGAGCTGGGCCTCGGGGGCGCCGTGCAGCAATATGCCTACCAGGTTCCCGGCGTGAGCATCCCGTCGGACCTCGAAACCATGCTGCTCGCGCGCTTCGGCTTCGGGGTATACGTCGGGGGGCCCTCCGCTCCCGACGGTGAGTTTCTGCTGTACTACGATCACCGTCACGACGACTATGCGGCGGGGCTTCTGTCCACGGTGCCGACCGGCGGGGTTCTGGGGCACTTCGGGCTGGATGGGCGCATGTTTTTCTCGGAGAATTGGGGCCTGTCGGGCCAGGCGCAGGTGGGGGCGGCCCTGGTCGCCGGGCTCTCGCTCGTGTTTCGGGAGGACCCGTGATGAGGACTCGCCGCCACGCAGCCGCTCTCGCCCTTTCGGTGCTGCTGGCTTCCCCGGGGTGCTTGCAGCCCTCGGAGGAGAGGGCGCTTCGGGACCTGGAGGTGGGGATCGCGTCGGGGAGCGGGGCACAGGTACATGTACGAGGGGGGCTCGCCGCCGTCCGGAAGATCCAAGATGGAAAGCTCGTTCTCTGGGCAGGAGCCCCCTCGTTCGAGACATCCCTGAGGCTCGACGCCGCTGCGCCGCGCACCTGGGAGATAGAGCTTCACAACGGGGTGCCGGGGGTGGAACTGCAGGTTCGCACTGGAGATGAGCAGGTGACGCCGGTGACCGGATCGGTGCTTGCGCCTACCCG
Organism: uncultured Polyangiaceae bacterium; assembly: GCA_964488865.1. Taxonomy (GTDB): domain Bacteria; phylum Myxococcota_A; class Polyangia; order Polyangiales; family Polyangiaceae; genus MWCO01. The sequence goes on from CAZAWR010000003.1 coordinate 47,625, forward strand.
CACGAAGTGGACCTTCGAGGTCGAGGTGCCCGTTCATCTCACGTTGCGTCTATCCGTCCCTGGGGAGGAGGAACCGGGTCCGTTCTCGTTTGCCGTACTGAGCGACGTGCAGAGCGCGGTGGACCGGGTCCAGGACGTGTTCTCCCGGGTGAACGAGGAGGCAGGCCTCGCGTTCTTGTGGACGACGGGGGACCTGACGGAGCAGGGGACTGCGGAGCAGATGGATCAATTCCAGCGCGAGCTGGAGGCCCTTGCGATACCGATGTACGGCACGCTGGGCAACCACGATGTGTTCGACTCGCCGACGCCCTGGCATGGTCGCTTCGGGCGGTGCAACGTTCACTTCCGCTACAAGCAAGTGTCCTTCACTGCGGTGGATTCGGCGTCGGGAACGCTGGACCCCCTCGTGTACGAGTGGCTCGACGGGTGGCTCGAGCAGGGGCGGGGGGGAACGCACGTGTTCGCGACCCACATCCCGATCCTGGACCCCATCGGGGTGAGGGGAGGGGGATTTGCGAGTCGGAACGAGGCGGCGAAGTTGCTCACCCTGCTGGCCCGCGGCCGCGTAGACGCGACCTTCTACGGGCACATTCACTCGTATTACGTGTTCGAGAACGCTGGGATTCCGGCGTACATCTCCGGAGGCGGGGGCGCCATTCCGGAGCGGTTCGACGGAATCGGGAGGCACTTCCTCGTGGTGGACGCGGACGCTGCGGCGGGCGTGACGAGCGTACGGCGGGTGGACGTGGACTGACACGTTCAGAGCGACCACGAAGCGCACAGAAGGGACACGAAGAAAGCTCGAAGCTCTGCTATCTGTGATCTCGGCGCCCTCCGTGGTCGCTCCTCGTCGTTCGCTCAAGCCGCGGCTGCGTGCACGCCGCCGACGATCACACCCCGCGCCACCCGGTCGGCGTCGACCGCGTTGAACAGCGCCAGCCGCAGGTCGTCCCGCGACAGCAAGGTTTCCCGGCATTTTTCGCGGCCCTGCCCGAGGCTCTCGCTGCCGAAGGAGAAGAACGAACCGGCCTTGGTGACGACGCCCGCCTTCATGCTGTAGTCCAGCAGATCCGAGGGGGAGTCGATTCCCGTGCCCCAGCGGATCTCGAACTCAGCCTCCTGAAACGGGCGGGCCAGCTTGTTCTTCACCACCTTCACGCGGGTCTTGGAGCCCACCACCTCGTCGCCTACCTTGAGCTGTCCAATGCGACGCACGTCCAGGCGCACACTCGCGTAAAACTTGAGCGCATTGCCGCCCGTCGTGGTCTCCGGGCTGCCGAAGACGACACCGATCTTCTGGCGAAGCTGGTTGATGAACATGAGGGTCGTGCCGGTGCGGTGCGCTGCCGCCGTGAGCTTGCGCAGCGCCTGGCTCATCAGTCTCGCTTGCAGCCCCATGTGTTGGTCCCCCATGTCCCCTTCGATCTCCGCCTTGGGCGTGAGTGCAGCGACAGAGTCCACGACAATCAGGTCCACCACCTCCGACCGTGTCAGCATCTCCACGATCTCGAGGGCTTGCTCCCCGTTGTCCGGCTGGCTCACCAGCAGCTTCTCCGTGTCGACCCCGAGGGCTCGCGCGTAGGTCACGTCGAACGCGTGCTCGGCGTCGATGAAGGCGGCAATGCCGCCGGCCGCCTGCGCTTGCGCGATCGCGTGCAAGGTCAGCGTGGTCTTGCCGCTGGCCTCGGGCCCATACACCTCCACGATCCGCCCGCGCGGATAGCCACCCACGCCCATGGCGTCGTCCAGAGCGAGAGACCCACTCCGAATCACCGTCACGTCCGAGGCCTTCCCTTCGTCGCCGAGTTGCATGATGGCGCCTTTGCCGAAGGCCTTCTCGATCCCCCCCACCACCAAACGGATACTCTGCAGCTTGTCTTCGAAATTCAACATGATCGTTGCTCCTTGCGGGGACACACAGGTCCCCCATGGGGAACTTCCGCTCCCCGGTTTCATTGCGTCCGCCCGGGCACCGTGCCCGCGCGGTCAACCCGAGACGAATCCCCGGTCGAGAACCCGTCCCCGAATCGCCTCTGCCACGTGCGCCGACCGAACGTCGCGACTTGCCTCCAGGTCGGCGATCGTCCGCGCCAGCCGCAGAATCTTGCCGTAGGCCCGCGCCGAGAGCCCCAGTTGCTCTACCGCTCCCACCAAGAGCCGCACCCCCTCCGCGTCAGGCACCGCCACCACATCGAGCTCCCGGGACGACAAGGCGCCGTTCGTGCGGCCGCTCACAAGGCCCTTGCGGCGTCGCTGCTCCTGGATCTGCCGCGCCGCCATCACCCGGTCCCGGACCGTCTCCGAGCTCTCGCCGCTGGGCTTGCCACGAAGCGAGCCCACCTCGACTGGCGGGACGTGGACATGCAAGTCGATGCGGTCCACAAGGGGGCCGGAGAGCTTTGCGCGATAGGCGTGAATCCGATGCTCCCCGCACTGGCACCTTCCTCCGGGGTCCCCAGCGTACCCACACGGGCACGGATTCACGGCGGCGACCAGCATCGGTCGAGCAGGGAACGTCGCCCGTTCCCGGGCCCGCGCGATCGTCAACACGCCGTCCTCCAAGGGCTGGCGCAAGGCTTCGATCGCGCTCCGACGGAACTCCGCCAACTCGTCCAGGAACAGCACCCCCCGGTGCGCCAGAGACACTTCCCCCGGCCGGGGCGGCGCGCCCCCGCCCACCAGGCCCGCGTCGCTCACCGTATGATGCGGCGCCCGGAACGGTCGTACCATCACAAGCCCCGACTCCGAGGGAAGCAATCCCGCGACGGAATGGACGGCCGTTACCTCCAGCGCTTCCGCGTGCGTCAACGGGGGAAGTATCGAGGGGATGCGTCGCGCCAACATCGTCTTTCCGCCCCCGGGGGGACCGATCATGAGCATGTGATGCGACCCCGCCGCCGCGATCTCGAGGGCGCGCCTCGCCCCGGCCTGCCCCTTCACGTCGGACAGGTCGAGGTGGCCGTCGAAGCACGGGGCGAACGGTACGAGGTCAGGGCCAGGCAACGGGGATGTGCCCCGAAGGTGTTCGCGTACGTCTTGAAGGGTGTTCGCCACGAGCACGTCGAGCCCTTCGACAGCGCCCGCTTCCCGCCCATTGCCTGCGGGAACGATGGCGTGCCGCATACCGTTTTGCCGCGCGGCCATCAGCTGGGGCAGGACCCCTCGTACGGGGCGGACGGCCCCGTTGAGCGATAGTTCCCCGAGCAGGACGGTGTTGAGAAGGGACTCGACCTGCACGTGTCCGAGGGCCGCGAGGGCTGCCGACGCGATGGCCAGGTCGAACGCGCTCCCCTGCTTGCGCACGTCGGCGGGGGCGAGATTGACCACCAAGCGTTGCTGTCCGATGTTGAGCCCGAGCTGGTTGAGGGCGGACCGCACTCTCACGTAGCTCTCGCGCACGCTGGCTTCGGGCAGGCCGACGAGCTCGAACTTCGGCACGCCGCGGAAGGACTCGACCTCGACGCGAACGGGTTGCGCTTGCATGCCGAGAAGGACGGTGGTGTGAGCGGTGGCGAGCATGCCAGGACGCTCTTCAACCATCGTGCCACTCGAAGTGCGCGAGAAATAGCTTGTTTGCAGAGAGGCGTAGCTGGCGGTGCGCCACCCACAATGCGGGTTGTCGAGGGCCCGGACCTGAGAATTTCTCGAGAAAATCTCCCAAGTGGCGGTGCGCCACCCGAAATCGGCGGGCGCCACCCTTCATCGAGGGCTACTCTGTTGCCATGGTCTTCCGCGCTGGTTCGCTGCTACTGCTGGTCGCCGCACTGTGCTTCGGGTGCGCGAATCCGGGCGCTGGCACCCCAAGAAGCCAATCCACCCTTCCCGTCGATTCGTCCGCTGCCCCCGTCGCGGCAATCCCCACGACTCCTAGCTCCGGGGCCCCGGCGGACCCCGTCACCCTTGTTGTCGAACCAGCACCCGAGGCTTCCCCTTCGCCGGACCCATGTGCGGGTGACGACCCCGAGGTTGTGGGCGAGTTGAGGTCGGGCGAAGGCTTGTCGTCGAAGGCCTGGAGCGCGCTGAGCCCAGGCGTGGTGCGGGACGTGGCGGCGGGAAAACCCTTGGTGTTGCTCGTTTACGTCCCGCTGTGCTCCAACCTCCAGATCTGGTGCGGGAGCCGCTACGCCGGGGACCCTGCGGGCCTGAACACCAACATCTACTGGGGCGCGGTCTTCGGGGCGCGACGATTCTTCGACGACTACAATACCCCCTACGAGCGAGTGGAAGCGACCCAGGGGGAGGCGCCGGGCCTCGAGCGCATCGTGTATCGTCAGCGGGTGGCCGGGGAGCCTTGGGGCAAGCCGGGGGAGAAGGTAGAGCAGGTGGTCGTGCTGCAGGCGGTGCACGGGTCCCACATCAACGGGGCAGTCGAGCGGTTCTGGACCACGGCCACCCGGGGCGGCTGCGTGTCATTCCACGACGGTGAGCGAGAGCGGACGGAGCGTGTTCATGTGGTCGGATATGCCGGGCACAACCGTCTGATGGATGGCATTCAGCTCCCGGCCGCGCCGTCGACCGAAGAGACCCACCCGATCCCGTCGTTCGTCCTCGCCTGTTTCTCCGAGCGGTACTTCGGCCCATCCTTGCGGAGGGTTGGGGCTCGGCCGCTGGTCACGACGCGCAGCTACATGGCGCCGGAGGGTTATCTCGTGAGGGCGCTCGCGGAAGGGTTGGCGTCGAACGAGAGTCCCGAAGCCTTGCGTCAGCGTGCGGCGCGGGTGCAGCGAGCGTGGCAGAAGACCCTGTCTCCCTTCCAGTCCGCGTGGATCTTCTGGCCGTTCGAGTCGTAGCGCTACCGCGGCTCCCGCCCCATCTCCCAAGGAGACGCATCGATCAACCCGGGCAACAGCGGGGGGCCTCTGTTCAACCTGCGCGGGGAGCTGGTGGGGATCAACACGGCGATCCATCGTCAAGGGCAGGGCATTGGGTTTGCCATTCCAATCAACATGGTGCGGGACGTGGTGCTTCAACTCCGCGAGAAGGGGCACGTGTCGCGGGGCAAGCTGGGGGTCGGCTTCCAGCAGGTGAGCGAAGACATCGCGCGGGCGATGGGGCTGGACCGGCCTCGTGGGGCGCTGGTCTCGGCGGTGGAGCCAGGGGGGCCGGCGGACCGGGCGGGCCTCGAGGTGGGAGACCTCATCGTCGAAGTGAACGGGACGCAACTCACGCGAAGTCATGAGCTGCCGAGGCTCGTCGCGGCCAACGCCCCCGGAGCGTCCGTGCGCATCGGCTACTTGCGGGAAGGCAAGCAGCGCCTCGCCACCGTCACGCTCGACGCGCTCGAGGCGGACACCAAGGGGATCGACAGGGCGACCAAAGCAAGCCCGTCGCCCTCGCGTTTCGGCCTCACGATGCAGCGTCACGCCGACGGGGGCGTGGTGGTCACGGGCGTCACGGGCACGCTGGCGGGCAAGCTGGCGCGGGGGGACGTGATCGAGGCGGTGGATGGCGCCCGGGTGACCACGCCGGACCAGGTCTTTGCGGGGTTGTCCCGAGCGAAGGGGGCAGGCCGGCCCGCGCTGGTCCAGGTGCGGCGTGGGGACAACACCCTGTTCGTGGCGGTGGAAGCGTCGGACTGAGCATTGCAGAAGGCAATGGGGCCTGGGTTCTTTGGGCTCGCTGGACTTCCGTGGCTTCGGCGCGGTGCGTTTCCTGCCAGACGACAGTTGTCGGGAAGCGTTCTCTTTCGTACATAGGGTGCTTCCTTTTCGACCCGCCCACACGAGGTAGACCATGAGCCTGACCGCTCTGTTCGAAGACAAGCTCGCGAAGCTCGCCTGCAACCCCACCGGCTTTCACAACCGGGACTTCCTGTTGACCTGGGAGCACACGGACACGGAGATCTCCGCCCTGCTTCAGGTGGTCGATCTGCTCGAGACCATGTATGCCCAGGGGATCTCGACGAAGATGTTCGACACGGGCCTGGCGGTCTCCCTGTTTCGGGACCAGTCGACCCGCACGCGGTTCTCCTTCGCGAGCGCCACGAACATGCTCGGCCTCACGGTGCAGGACTTCGACGAGAAGAAGTCGCAGATCGCGCACGGCGAGACCACGCGCGAGACGGCCAACATGATCTCGTTCATGACCGAGACCGTCGGCATTCGCGATGACATGTTCATTCACGAGGGCCACAAGTACATGGTCGACTTCGCGTCGGCGCTCGAAGACGGGTTCCGCCAGGGCGTGCTCGCGCAGCGCCCGTCCGTGGTGAACCTGCAGTGCGACCTCGACCATCCCACGCAATCGCTTGCCGACTTGCAGCATCTCATTCGCACCTACGGGGGCGTGGAGAACCTTCGCGGCAAGCGGATCGCGATGACCTGGGCCTACTCGCCTTCCTACGGGAAGCCCTTGAGCGTGCCGCAAGGCATCATTGGTCTGATGACCCGCTTCGGGATGGACGTCGTCCTTGCGCACCCCGAAGGGTACGACGTGATCCCGGACACGCTTGCGGTGGCTGCGCGTCATGCTCACGCATCCGGCGGGCAGTTCACGAAGGTGGCCTCGATGGAGGAAGCCTTCGAGGGCGCGGACATCGTGTACCCGAAGAGCTGGGCGCCGTTCCACGTCATGGAGCAGCGCACGCGTCTGCTGCGCGACAAGCGCTCCGGGGACCTCGCCTCCCTCGAGAAGGAGTGCCTCGAGAACAACAAGAAGTTCATGAACTGGGAGTGCACCTGGGACAAGATGAAGCGCACGCGCGACGGCCGGGCGCTGTACATGCACTGCTTGCCTGCGGACATCACCGACGTCAGCTGTGAGCACGGCGAAGTGGCGGCGGACGTGTTCGACCACTACCGGATTCCCACGTACCGCGAGGCGGGGCACAAGCCCTTCGTGATCGCGGCCATGATCCTCCTCACGCGTTTCGCCGACCCCGTGGGCGTTCTTCGCAACGCCATCGGTCAGGCCCGGCCACGCCGCCTGGGTTAGCGCTCTCCTGCGCATCCGGTTCCGGCGCGCGGATCTCTATGGTATCTCTGAACCTGGAGCCGGTTCGGCCTGAACCCTCGAGACCATGCACCCCATCGACGAAGCCAGTGCCACCACCCCCTTGATGGTGGTGGGTCGGTACGCGATCTACGCTGAGATCGCGTCCGGGGGGATGGCTTCCGTTCACCTCGGCCGTCTGCTCGGGCCCGTGGGCTTCTCGCGCACCGTCGCGATCAAGCGTTTGCACGCGCACCTCGCCAAGGACCCGGAGTTCACGGCGATGTTTCTCGACGAGGCCCGCCTGGCCGCGAGGATTCGTCACCCCAACGTGGTATCGACCCTCGACGTCGGCGCCTCGAAGGGCGAGCTGTTCCTCGTGATGGACTACGTTCACGGCGAATCGCTCGCGCAGCTCTTGCGCAACGTGGACCGCATCCCCATCGGCATCACAGGCAACCTCATTTCGGGCATGCTCCAAGGGTTGCATGCCGCGCACGAGGCCCGCAGCGACCGGGGTGAGCCGCTCGGGATCGTCCACCGTGACGTCTCCCCCCCGAACTTGCTCGTAGGCATGGACGGCGCGCCTCGGTTGGTGGACTTCGGCGTCGCCAAAGCCATGGGCAGGGTGACCACCACCCGCGGCGGCGAGATCAAGGGCAAGATCGCGTACATGGCGCCCGAGCAGGTGCTCGGAAAGCAAGTGACGCGGCAGACCGACGTGTGGGGTGCGGGCGCCGTGCTCTGGCAGATGCTCACGGGACAGAAACTCTTCCGCCAGACCAACGACGCCGAGACCCTGTTCAAGATCGTGGCGGCGGAGGTTTCCCCGCCCAGCGCCGTGGTTCCAGGCATCCCGCCGGAGATCGATGAGGTGGTGCTTCGAGCGTTGCAGAAGGAGCCGGAGGATCGCTTCGAGAGCGCACAAGAAATGGCTGTCGCGTGTGAGAAGGCCCTTCCCATCGTGTCTCAGCGCGAGGTGGCCGAGTGGATGCTGCGGGTGGCGGGGGACCGGCTGAGCCCCTTGGCTGACCGTGTGGCCGTGATCGAGAGCCTGTCGGGAGAGGTTACCCCGATCCCGTCGTTGCCGCCTTTGCCGCCGATGCAGAACCCCTACGAGATCAAGTCGGCGGTCCCCCTGGATCCCGAAGCCTCCACGCTGGCTCCGCCTGGCAAAACGGGCAAGAAGTACTCGAAGCCCTGGGTCATCCTCGCCGTGGTGGGCATGGCACTGGGTCTCTTCGGTGGGGCTGCCGTCGCGAATGCGCTGCTGGGTTCGCAAGACCCAGGCGACGCCGCGCTCGGTGTCTCGTCCGAGGCTTCCTCGACCCCGATCGAGCCTCCGATGGCGGCTTCTTCGTGGGTCGCGCCCCCGTCGGATGCTGCTGCCGCTGATTCAGTCGCGGATCTCCTCCCTGACGCCGCGAAGGTTCCATCCGAGGCCTCGGCGACAGCGCCCACGAGGACGGCCAAGCCACCGGCGACGAGGACTTCCCCGCCGAAGTCCACGAAAACCTCGGGAGAGTCCCTGTACGTGCGCGAGTGACCCCGATCGGGGCTTGCCTCTTGTCGTGCGTTGGGGAAGCCTGCCTCCATGCGCAACTGGGCAGGATGGGTTGGTTTGGGTTGTGCGATGGGCCTCGCGGGAGGAGTCCTCGACGCGTCCGCACAGGAGCCATCCGAGGCCGGGCGGTTGTTCGAACAGGGACTGGCGGACATGCGCGAAGGTCGTCATGCGACGGGTTGTCCCGCGTTGGCGGAGAGCTACCGGCTCGAGCCGCTGGCGGGGGTGCTCTTCACGCTCGCCGAATGCGAGGCCTCCTGGGGCAAGGTCTTCACGGCCGTGGGCCGCTACGACGAGTTTCTCCGGCTGCTGGTGACCCTTCCGCCCGAGCAGGCGGCCAAGCACAAGGAGCGCCGTCAGGTGGCCTTGGAAAAGGTCTCCGGCCTCTCGAGGCTCGTGCCGCACCTGGTGATCGCGGTGCCCTCGGACCCACCGCCTGGGCTGGTGATCAAGCGCAACGGCGAGGTCGTTCCTGCTTCGTCCTGGGGTGTCTCGGCAGGGGTCGATCCAGGCGACTACGAGATCGTCGCAGAGCTTGCCGAAGGGCCCGCGTGGAGGCGAACGATCTCTTTGGGGCGAGGTGAAGACGCACGCGTCGATGTCGTGCTTCCGAAGGTCGAGCAGCAGGTCGCGGTGACGCCGAAGCTCGAGGAGCGGGCCAACCCGTACCGGACTTGGGCCTGGGTGTCGGCCGGGGTCAGCGCCGCTTCGCTCGTGGTCGGCACCGCCGCCGGAGTGATCGTGGTCGGCAAGAAAGGGACGATCGACGACGAGTGCGTGGACCGGCGATGCACGCAAAACGGGTTGGACGCGGCGGATAGCGCGCAGACATGGGGGATGGTGAGCACGATCGGGATTGGTGCGGGGCTGGCATTCGGTGCGGCCAGTGCGCTGCTGTTCATGCAAGAGGCTGATGCACCCGTGGAGCGGGGAACGGCGTGGAAGGGCTGGGTTTCTCCTGGCGCCCAGGGCGCTGCACTCGGGATCGAGGGGAGGTTCTGATGCGTCGTCCCGTTCTGATGGTTCTCGTGGGTGCGCTGGTCGGTTGCACCAAGCTGATGGGTGTCGATGGCGACTACTCGTTGATGACGGGCGACGCGGCAGCGGACGCGACGGGTGGCTCGGCCGGCGACGCGGGCGGTCAGGCGGGGGAGTCCGGGGCTGGGGGTGATGCGGGCTCTGCCGGAACGGGCGGCACCGGGGGCACGAGCACAGGAGGCACGGGAGGCACGGGAGGCACGGGAGGCACGGGAGGAGCGACCGGGGGAACGGGTGGCACCGGGGGAACGGGTGGCACCGGGGGAACGGGTGGCACCGGGGGTACGGCAGGCACGGCAGGGACCGGCGGAGATGCGGGAGCAGCCGGCAGCGGCGGCATCGTGAGTCCCTTGGCCTCCATGCAAGCCGTCACGACCTCTCTTCCCGCGGAGGCCGCGCAAGTCACGGTGCCCATCACCAGCGTCGACCTCAAAAAGTCCTTTCTGGTCTTCAACTACCGCTATGACTTCGGCAACCCTCCGGTCACGCAGGTGTCCGGGCAGTTGACGTCGCCGAGCGTGATCACGTTCGAGCGAACCGCAGGGGTGTCGGGCGTGGAAATTCCGATCCGTCACCACGTGGCCTCGTTCGATTCGGGCGTCCTTGTGCAGCGCGGGTCCGAAGCGATGACGGGGACGAGCGCAACGATTGCCCTGCCGGAACCGGTCGCTCTCGACAGGGCATTCCCGATCGTGTCGGTGCGAACCGCGGGCAACTACTACGGCGCCTGGAACTTCATCCGCGCCACGTTGACGTCGCCGAATGTGCTCACGCTGGACGCGACGGACGCGAACCCCGAGACCGTGGTCGAGTGGCAGGTGGTGCAGTTCGAAGGCGCGTCCGTGCAATCGGGTCAGGTGTCGCTAGCGACCGGGGACACGACCAAGACGGCCACGATCCAGGGGGTGGATCCTGAGGCGACGTGGCTGCTCTTCACATACACGCTGGCAGGACTGAGCGGAGGAGGGCTGGGGGACCGTTTGGTGCACGGCCGCGTGTCGAGCGACACGGAGGTCGAGTTTGTGCGGCTCGGGACGGGAGCGGTTGCGGAGGTTCGTTGGTACGCGGTGACGTTCGACAACGGTTCGCGCGTGGCCTCGGGTGTGACGAACGTGCCGGGATCGGACCAGCTGGCTAGCGTGGCGCTCGTGCCGGCCGTAGACCCCCTGCGCACCCTCGCGTCAGCGGGTGGCTTCCTGCAGCGTGGCGGGTCGACGACCTACTCGCTCAACAACCCCGGCATCGCGATGTTCACGTTGGAGGTGGGGTCGGGCAGCGCCCTGGAAGCCAGGCGCATCAGGACGGGCGGAACCAGCGTGCTCACGAACGTCGCGTGGAGCGCGGTGGAGTTCCGTTAGCGCGGTCAGAACTTCGCAACCAACGCGTTGGTGATGGTTCCGGGTCGCCAACCGATGGAGCCTCATCAGTCGAATCGTTCCGAGTGGATCTGATGCTTGTTCAGCCCGAGCTCTTCCTTCAGGATCCGTCGCACGTCCTTGACCATCTTGGACAGGCCGCAGACGTAGACGTCGCAGTTGCCCTGGTAGCGACCGACAAGCTCGGCGAGGTGGGTCTGGACGTAGCCGCGTCGACCTGACCAGTGTGTGGGCTGGGAGAGGGTGGTCGAGAAGTCGAGGTCTCGCTCGCGAGCGAGGGCATCGAGCTCGTCGCCGTAGACGATGTCGTCTTCGGTTCGCACGCCGAGGATCAGGGACACTGGGTGAGCGAAGGGGCCTTTCGCGTGAAGGACCTGCAGCATGGCACGGAAGGGGGTGACGCCGGTGCCCGTGGCGACCATGACGATGGGGCGTTCGAACTCGTCCAAGCTGAAGAATCCCTGGGCGCGGGAGATGGTGACCTCGGAGCCGAGGCTCAGGGAATGGAGGTAGTTGCTGCCGGGGCCCTCCTCGACGCGGGTGACGGCGAGGTCGAAGGTTCCGTTGGGCCGCGGCGCGGAGGCGATGGAGTAGGAGCGTGCGAGGTCCTCGCCTTCGTTGGTGGGAATGCGGCAGGAGACCCACTGTCCGGCCTCGAACGCGAAGTCCGACCCGGGGTCGAAGGTGAGCTCACGAACGCTGGGGGTCAGCGGACGGGCGCGAATGAGCTTGGCGGTGCGCATGCCGCCCCACCCTGGATCCGCACAATCGTAAATGCAACGGGGGACACAGAAGAAGAGAGCTTGCGGCGTCTGCCTGTGGAAGGGCAGGCTGGCCGGCCCGATGTCCGCGCCCACCCTGCTGCTCGCCCCGATGCAAGGCATCACCGACGCGATCTTCCGCGATTTGGTCACGGAGCTTGGGGGTATCGATGGGTGCGTGAGCGTCTATGCGCGGGTCAGCAACCAGCCCCTGCCCGCGCACGCGGTGCTTCGCACGTGCCCGGAAATGACCCGTGGCGGGTGCACCCGGCATCGGGTTCCTGTGGTGCTTCAGTTGCTGGGAGGTGACCCGGAGCCGATGGCGGAGACGGCGCGAAGGGCGGCCGAGGCGGGCGCCATCGGGATCGACCTGAACTTCGGCTGTCCCGTGGCGCGGGTGAATCGCCACGACGGGGGCGCCGCGCTGCTTCGGGATCCAGCTCGCATCACGCGCATCGTGCGCGCCGTACGGGACGCGGTACCGCCCACGATCCCCGTATCCGCAAAGGTGCGTGCCGGCTGGTCCAGCTTCGACGAGGCGCCCTCGCTGGCCCTCGCGGTCGAGCAGGGCGGCGCTTCGTTCCTCACGATGCACGCGCGCACAAGGCTGCAGCAGTACGGGGGCCAAGCGAACTGGGAAGCCATCGCCCAGGCCCGGCGTGCCGTGGGGATTCCCGTGGTGGCCAACGGTGACATCCGCAGTCCCGAGGACCTCGCGCGTTGCGCCGAGCAAACCGGGTGCGATCGGTTCATGATCGGCCGCGGAGCCGTGGCCCAACCCGAGCTTTTTCGCCTGCTCACGGGCCGGGAGCCAGCCCCCTGGTCGTCGTCCCGGCGTCTCGCCTGGCTCGCCTCCTACGGGGATGCGTGCGTCGCCAAGGGCATTCCCGACGGTGGTGTGGTCGGCCGCGTGAAGGCCATCTGGCGCTACATGGCCGAGGCCAGCCCACCGATCGCTGAGGTGTTCGTTCGGGAGAGGCGTCGTGAGACGTGGTCGGCGTTGCGAGAAGCCATGAGCTCGTAGCTCACGGGTCAACGCTTCCCGGCAACCTTCCCGCAAGCACCCTCGCCGCGTTCTGCAAGCTCTCGGACAGGGACGGGTGAGCGTGGAACGAACGAAGCAGCGCCGTGTACGGAATGCCGTGCTCGATCATCACCGAGACTTCTCCAATCAGCGTGTCCGCCTGCGGTCCGACCGCCCGCACCCCGAGGATCCGATCGTCGCCCTCCGGACCGACCACGAGCTTCACGAACCCTTCGAAGGACCGCATCGCGTGAAGCCGGTGGTTACGCGCATTCTCGAACCGTACGACCCGCGGGTCCGGGTACTTGGCGCGCGCCATCGTCTCGTTGTCCCCCACCCCCGCCACCATCGGGTGCGTGAAGATGATGAACGGCACGTGCTGGTACGCCAGGTCCGTGTCCAGCCCCTGCATCGCCCGCACCGCGTGCCTTCCCTCCGCCTCCGCCACGTGCACCAGGCAAACATCCTCCGCGTCAGGCCTCCGCGACACGTCCCCCGCCGCGAAGATGTGCGGCACCGTCGTGCGCATGCAGCGATCGATCTTCACGTACCCCTGCGGGTTGGTCATCACCCCCACGTTTTCCAGACCCAGCCGGTCCGCGTTCGCCACACGGCCAATCGCAATGAGCGCCACATCGGTCTCGATCACCGAGCCGTCGTTCAGCTCCGTGCGGGCTCGGTCGCCTACCGCCGTGATCGAACGCACGCGCCGCTTCTGGTACACCCGCACCCTCGACCGTTGGAATACCTTGTCCAGAAATGCGGACACGTCCTCGTCCTCGGAGCTGAGCACGCGCTGCTGCGAGTCGATCAGCGTGACCTCCACCCCGAAGGCAGCGAAGATCGACGCGAACTCGCATCCGATGACCCCGGCCCCCAGGATCGTCATGGACCCGATGGGATGGCGGAGGTCGACCACATGATCGCTCGTCAACACCTGGCGGCCGTCGGCCACTATGCCGGGCAGCAGGCGAGGGCGCGTGCCCGTGGCGACCAGGATGTACTTGCCCGAGAAGGTGCGCCCCTCGACCTCCACGGTGTGGGGGTCGACGAAGTGGGCGAAACCGGGGACGAACTCGATCCCAAGGCGCGATAGCTGCGCGAGGTACATCGTGCTCAGCTCCTCGGCGCCCTCGGTCAGTTGCTGGTACACCTGCTCGAAGTCGACGCACGCCGAGGGCGAGGGCGCATAGCCGCGCCCGACCTTGCACGCCACGCGCAGGTCCTTGGCCAGCTCCCACATGCCTTTGGACTTGTACGCGCCGTGCAATCCGTAGCCCAGCAGGTGCGAGCCGTTGATTAGCACGACCCGCATGCCGCTCGACGCCGCTTCCATTGCGGCCGCAAGTCCCCCCGGGCCAGCACCCAACACGATGAGGTCTTTTTCCGACATAGCTTTGTTGCTCAAGGTTCTCCTAAGGCAAGACGGGCCGAAGCATAACCCTCCCGGGGCTGGGAGGAAGCAACCCGTGTGCTACGCTCGCTCTTCCATGACACTCACCGCCTCGTACCGGATTCGTCGCTGCCTGCCGCGGTTCGTCTCGACGATCGCGATGGCGCTCTCGCTTTCTGCGCTGGCCCTGCCGGCGTTCGCACAAGGGGCCCCTCGGGATACCGGGCTGCTCACCGGGACGGCGTCGCCTCTGCAAGCCGGACTCGATGCGCTCGAGCGCAGCCGTTACGCGGACGCGCGGGAACACCTGCAGAAGGCCAGCCGAGGAGCCGGCTCGCAGGATGCCTGGCTGGGGCTCGGTCGCCTGGCGTTGCTGGAAGGCAAGTACGACGAAGTCCTCTCCGCGGCCCGGCAAGCGGAGCGTTCCGGTGGTCGCGCGAGGTTGGAAGCCGCCGTCCTGACCGCCCGGGCCCTCGCGCGTCAGGGCAAGATGCAGGAGGCCATCGCCGCCGTGCGCAAGGTGGAGAGCGAGCCCGAAGCGCGCCTGGCCCGCGTCACCCTCGGCGAGCTTCTCGTGCTGACCGGGGACGCCGCCGGCGCACGCACCCCGCTGATGACCCTCGTGCGGGACTACAACGACGACAAGATCAACGAGCGAGACGGGGACGGGCTGGCCCTGGTGGGTCGTGCGGCGCACCTCATGCGAAGCGCCGCGGACGCGAACGACGCCTACAACGAGTCGGAAAAGACGGGGAAGAAGTCGGCACAAACGCTGTTGTGGCGAGCGGAGCTGTTTCTCGAGAAGTACGACACCGGCCATGCGGAGGAGGTGCTTGCGGAGTTGCTCAAGGTGGCGCCGGACCACCCGGACGCGCTCGTGCTCATGGCGCACGTCAAGCTGGACCAGGCGTATGACTTCGCATCGGCCGAGAAGCTGATCGACAAGGCCCTGGCGGTGAATCCGCGGCACACGGGCGCGTTCTTCATCCGGGCTGGGCTCGCGCTGCGGGACTTCGACCTCGTTCGCGCGGATGCGTCGGTGGACCAAGGGCTTCGGGTCAACCCCCACGATCTGCACCTGCTGTCCATGCGCGCGACCGTGCGCTTTCTCGCGGACGACGACCCGGGGTTCGCGTCGGCCCGGCAGGCGGTGCTGCAGCGCAACCCCGAGTTCTCGCAGATGTACCAGATCATCGGCGAGTTCGCGGAGTGGGAGCATCGCTACGCCGAGATCGTGGCGATGATGCAGGAGGCGGTGCAGGTCAACCCTCGCGACGGCAAGGCCTGGTCCGTGCTCGGCCTGAACCTCATCCGGTTGGGCGACGACGCACCCGGGGTCGAGGCGCTGCGCAAGTCCTGGCAGCACGACCGCTTCAACGTGCGCGTCTACAACACGCTCAATCTGTTCGAGAAGGACATCCCCAACCTGTACGACACGGTTCTGCAAGGCAGCTTCCGCTACCGCTTCGACAAGAAGGAGCGAGCGCTGCTCGAGCGCTACGTGCCCCCCATGATGGAGGAAGCCTTCGCCTCGATGGTGCGTCGCTACGGCTTTAAGCCTGAGCTGCCCGTGGGCATCGAGCTGTACTCCGACCCGCAGCATTTCAGCGTGCGCACCAGCGGCCTTCCGGCCATCGGGATTCAGGGCGTCTGCTTCGGACGCACCCTCGCGTCGACCAGCCCGAAGGCGGCGCCGTTCAACTGGGGCAACGTCCTGTGGCACGAGCTTGCCCACGTGTTCGCCATCCAACTCAGCAAGTCCCACGTGCCCCGGTGGTTCACCGAGGGGCTCAGCGAATACGAGACCTTCCTGCGCCACCCGGAGTGGCAGCGCGAGGAAGACATGCCCCTGTACATGGCGCTCAAGGCCAACCGCATCCCCAAGGTGGCGAGCTTCAACCGGGCGTTCACCCACGCGGACAACCCCGGCGACGTCACCATGGCGTACTACGCGGCGAGCCAGATCGTGGTGTACATCGGCGAGCAGTTCGGGATGCCGAAGCTCGTGGAGATGTTGCGGCTCTGGGGCCAGGGGGTGCGAGACCCCGAGGTGGTCAAGCGGGCCCTGGGCATCGACCTGGACGAGCTCGACCGGCGGTTCCGGGTCTGGGTCACGCCGCGGCTTGCCCGCTACGATCGGCAGTTCGTCCCCGACCTGCGGGCGCCGTCGCTCGAGGACGCCCAGAAGGCGGCGAAGGCTGCGCCCCTGGACGTGCGCGCGCAGGTGGACCTCGTTCTCGCGCAGGCTTCGGAGGGTAAGGCCGAGGAGGCGACGGCGGGGCTCGACGCCCTCGTCAAGTCCCACCCGAAGGACCCGCTGGTAGGCTACGTGCACGCGCGGTTTCTTGCGGACACCAAAGACCTGGACGGGGCACGCAAGGTGCTGGAGAAGCTCGTGACGAGCGGGCACGACGGCTACGTGGTGCGGATTCAGCTGGCGGACCTGGCGGAGGCGAAGAAGGACACGAAGGCGGCGAGAGCGCACCTGGAGGCGGCGCGGCGCTTCGACCCGACGCAGGTCGAGGCGTTGCAGGCCCTGCACGACCTCGCGAAGAAGGAAGACCGCAAGGGGGACATGATCGCGGCGCTGCGGGAGCTATCCGTTCTCGATCAGCACGAGCCCCGGGCCGCGGTTCGGCTTCTCGCGGCGCTGGCGGAAGCGGAGCTCTGGGAGGAGGCGCGCCGGGTCGGGCCTCGCGCGATCCACGTGGACCTGCACGATGCCACGGTGCACCGGCTGTATGCCGAAGCGTTGGCGCGGGGCAAGCAGCACGACAAGGCGCTGTTCGAGCTCGAGTCGGCGGTGCTGTGCGAGCCCGAGGACAAGGAGGCGGCCAAGGTGTTTCTGCTTGCGGCCCAGGTCTATCGGGACATGGGGCGAGCCGACGATGCACGGAAGGCCGCGCGCAAGGTGCTCGAGATGGAGCCTGACCACGCCGAAGCGAAGGAGTTGGCGAAGTAAGCACGGCCGAGGAACCACCCCAGAAGACACAGGGAACGCAGAGACCCAAAGGCCAGCTTCCCTTGCTGTGGCCTTTGCGGCCTCTGCGGTTGCTTTGGAGGGTCGGAGTCTCAGGGCGACGCAGCTTCAGCGCCACCCAGCGTCATCACGAACCGCCGAAGCCCGCGCTCCCAGCGTCGAACGCGGCTCCGCCCGAGCCGGCGGTGCCACCGTCCCACTCGCTGCCGCCCGAGCCGCCGACACCGGCGTCGTCCCACTCGCTGCCGCCTGTTCCGCCATCCCACTCGCTGCCGCCTGTTCCGCCTGTGCCACCGCCGGAGCCGCCGGAGCCGCCGTACCCCTCGTTGGGGTAGCAGTGGCTCGGCACCACGGTCGGGTCGGACAGGTGCACTACCGCGAGGGGCTGGGCAGGCGCCGCCACCTTGGCTGCCACGAACCCGTCCCGCGCCACGCCGAAGATCACGTCATCCATGAAGATGCCGCGCTGGAACGAGGACCCCGTCTCGTAACCGTACGGGTAGCAAGCGTAGTGCTCCGGATCGCGCTCCGCGTCGCTGAGCAACGGGTCTCCGGACAGGGCCCCGACCGGCGTGATCCCTTCCTGCGCGTCCACCCGGAACAGCTCCATCGAGCTACTCACACGGTAGTTCCAAGTCGTCTCGTCGTAGGTCTCCATCATGTACGGGATGGCCAGCAGCTTGCGGTCGTCGAAGAACGTGAAGGCCTTGTGATCGTACTCCGCCATCGAGTTGCCGTAACTCGCGAACACGTGCTTGTGCGCCAGCTGCGGGTGGGTCTTGTCGGTCACGTCAAAAACTTGCAGCGCGAGGTTCTGGGACCACCCAGTGGACGGGTCCGCGTCGCGGCCCACGGTGAGCAAGTGGTTGGCCCCGAGCGGGTGCATGTACTCGCTGAAGCCCGGGATGTGCAGCTCGCCAAGGATCTTCGGGGCCCGAGGGTCGGCGACGTCGATCGCGAACAGCGGGTCCGTCTGGCGGAACGTGACCACGTACGCCGTGTCCCCCACGAAGCGCACGGCGTACACCTGCTCGTTGTGTCCGAAGCCGCCAGCGTCCCCGGCGACCATCAGCTCCCCGTCGACAACCTCCAGCGTGAACAGATGGTTCGCCGTCTCCTGCGCGCTCCACGCCTCTCCCGTGGTGGTCACGATGCGGACGAACCCGCCCTTCTCGTCGATCGCGAACTGGCCGTGAATGCGCCCGTCCACCACGCCGGACGCCTCGTAGGCCGGAAGCGCGAGCCCTTCCACGTCGAACCGATGGACGTAGGTGGACCAGGTGGGGGCATCCCAGTTGCCGTCGAAGGTGCTCGTGGCCAGCACCATTGTGCTGGCGTTCTGGTACATCGTCGCGGCCACGCCGAGGATGGCGGTTCCGGTGGAAGGCGCGGACAGATCGCCCAGGTCGAGGGGAGCCACATGGGTGATGCCGAGCTGGCTCGTTCCGGGCTTCGGGATGTAGAAGCTCTCGCACGCGACCGAAGTCGCGACCACCTGGCCGCCAGGCTTGGTGAACACACGTGGCAGCCAGTCCTGATAGGTGATGGACTCGATGGCGAGCTCGTTCTCCTGGACCAGCACCTCGCCGAGCGCCTCCCGCACCATGGCGTCGAGTTCGTCGCTGGGGATGTCAGCCAACTCCTTGCCTTCCTTCAACAGGCGGCTGATGACGAGCATCTCCGCCTTCTGGCGGTCCGCCGCGGTGGGCGTGGTGCGAAGCTCGGGCATGTTGCCCGGCACGCTCAACACCGTGCGCACGTGCAGATCGCTCCGCCGCGAAGAGACGTAGCTTCCGTCGAAGTACAGCTCGTGCAGGACGGAGGGGGAAGCGGCCGCGACGGACACCACCGTGATTTTCGTCAGCTGGACGGAGGGGGGGGGCTGGTAGGGTTCGTCCCACCCAGATCCCCCGGATCCGCCTACGCCCCACGGGTCAGTGGGCGCGGGTTCCGACGGCAGCTCGATGCCTGCCTGGTTGTAGATGTCCGTGCCGTCGACGAGCGAGTACACGACGAGCTTCTGGTCGGGGGCGCCGGCCTCCCCTACGAGGAACATCTCGAGAGGCTGGCCTTCGATTTCAACGGAAGACTGCAGCGCTGCCTCGGCGACGGGCCATGCCTTGGCGGTGTGCAGCATGCGCTCGCGGAGCTGGAAGATGCGGGCGCCGTCGGTTTTTACGAAGTCGGCTTCATCGACGTTGGCGACTTGGGTGTTGGTGCCGGTGAAGTCGCCGGGGCCGCCAGCGGTGCCAGTCTGGCCTCCCCCGAAGCCTCCGGCAGACCCCCCGCCGGAGCCGCCCGCGGTCGCCCCGCCGGACCCGGCGAAGCCGCCGGAGCCACCCACGCTGGGTGCACCGGCATCCGCGGACGACCCGCCTCCCGTGCCCCAATCCTCGGAGTCGTCCACGTCTTTCTGGTCCATCATCAACATCAGGCGAGCGCGTGCGTCGGCCTTGAGCGCTTCCTCGAGGTCCTCGCAGCTCGCGGCGCGGCGCATGAGCTGGGACGTGGATGTCGAGGGGTCGTCGTCTTTCTTCTCCGAGACGACGGTGGCGGAGCAGGCGGTCCACCCGGTGGCGAGAGCGACGCAAGCGACGAGACCAAGATTCCGATGTAGATTTCTCATACGAATTCCTCCGCGCCGAGTCTGAGCACTTCGCGTGCCATGCGAAGAATTCCAGGGATTTTCAGAGCGTATGTTGCCCGGCTCCCCCGCAAGGACACGGCAGGGGTGTCACGTTGGCCCGCTCTGGCACAAGGTTGGGTCAGTGGACACAGGTTGCGTCACAGGCGACGGTCGAGCTCGTTGTGGACGAGGGTGATGGCGTCTTCGGTGTGCACGTCGGTGGGGCCGAGGCGAAGCGGGCGGGCGTGGAGGCGGCCGAGCGTTTCTCGCTGCTCCGGCGTGAAGCCGCGATCGTCCCCGAGGACGAAGGTGGCCCCCGCGAGACTGAAATTCACGGAGCGCAGGTCCTCGCCGTCGCGGTCGAGGAAGAACAGGCCGGCTCCCCAGGACAGCAGGGCCTCGAGGTCGACGGGGAGGGCCTCGAAGCCGGGGGCCAGATGCTCCGGGCCGGTGCCTGGGTGTCGCGCTGAAAGGGCACCCTGGAGCAAGATCGCGTTGCGACGCTCGTCCGGGCGCAGGAACCGGATGGTGCTTCCGTTCAAGCGCAGGGCGAGGGGCGCGTCCTCGCCAGCGAGCATCAGCAGGTCGAGCAGCGTGTCCCGCCTCACGCCGTCGGACACGAGCAGGGCGGCCCGCATGCACCGGACGAAGATGTCCATCCGTCCGCCCGAGTCTCCCAGCGCGTGGAGGTGGAACTTCGAGGTGGCCTTGGTGCGCGTGCCCACCACGACGAAGCGTCGCTGGAAGGCGGGCGTGTCGTGAACGATGGGGACGACGGAGTCCGTCATGAGCTACACAGAATCACATTGATCCGTGCGGAAAACTAGGAACTAGGAAGAGGAACACGGAATGCGAATGCGAACGCCAGCGTGTCGCGGAGGGTGGTCACGACGCCTGCGGTTTGGAGCTTTTCAATTGAATTGAGGGGTTCGTGCTCAGCGCGCGCTGAGCACGAGCACGATGCACGCAACGATTCGAGTGAACCGAGGCACGAGGTCAGATACCGTACTTCTGGCGCTTGCGGTACAGCGTGGTGCGGTGCATGCCGAGCATCGTGGCGGCATCGCCGTGGCGGTACTGGGTGGAGAGGAGTGCGGCGCGGATGCGTGCGCGCTCGTCGCCGATCAAGGCATCGGTGGCGGGGGGTGGGGCTTGGGGTTCGGGCTCGGTCGTGGGGGCGGTGTCAGGCGCGAAGGTGTCCGTGCCGAGGCGAATCTCGCGGGGGAGGTCCTGGGGTCTGGCGACGCTCTCGCGGGTGACCACGGCCACGTACTCCATGGCGTTGGCGAGCTCGCGGACGTTCCCCGGCCAGGGGTGGTCGAGCAGGCAGCGCATGGCGTCGGCCCCGAGACGCACGATGGGCTTGCCTTCGCGTCGGGCGATGCGCTCGAGGAAGAGGTTGGCGAGCAGCTCGACGTCCTCCATGCGCTCGCGCAGCGGTGGAAGACGGATCGGGACGACGCGGAGTCGATAGAACAGGTCTTCGCGGAAGCGGCCGTCGCGGACCATTTGCATGAGATTTCGGTTGGTGGCAGCGATGACGCGGACGTCGACTTGCAGGGAGGTGGTTCCGCCGACGCGCTCGAAGACACGTTCCTCGAGGACGCGGAGGAGCTTGCCTTGGAGCTCGAGGGGGAGCTCGCCGACCTCGTCGAGGAAGATGGTGCCGGTATGGGCGACCTCGAAGCGGCCGCGTTTCTGGGCGATGGCGCCGGTGAAGGCGCCGCGCTCGTGTCCGAAGAACTCGCTCTCCAGGATCTCGGAGGCGATGGCGGCGCAGTTGACGGCGTGGAA
Source organism: uncultured Polyangiaceae bacterium (assembly GCA_964488865.1). Taxonomy (GTDB): domain Bacteria; phylum Myxococcota_A; class Polyangia; order Polyangiales; family Polyangiaceae; genus MWCO01. The sequence continues at coordinate 69,111 of CAZAWR010000003.1, forward strand.
GGGGCCTGAGGCGCGGGAGCTGCGCTTGTGGATCTCGCGCGCTACGAGCTCCTTGCCCGTGCCGCTGTCACCATGAAGGAGAATGGTGGTGATCGTCGGAGCCACTTGATCGACGAGGTCGAAGACTTCCTGCATGCGCGGGCTGCGCGAGACGAGCGTGCCGTACGCGAAAGCTTGTGATCGCATCCGGTCTCGCTGCTGGCGTTCCTCGGCCCGCAGGTCCCGCACCAGGACCATCGCGCTGCGTGGTTCTCCCGGAAGGACCAGGGGAGACACCGTCACCGCCACCGGCACGAGTGTGGCGCCCGTGGGAGACACGTCGACCCTCGCTCGGCTCACTTCGGCGCCGGCACGCACGACATGTCCCACGAGATCGGCTACCTCGGTGCCCACGACGTCCTGCGCTGGGCGGCCGAGCACGTCCTGCTCCCGGATCCCGAGCGCCTGCTCGGCCGAGGTGGAGACGAACCGGATGGTGCCGTCGTGGGCGACGCCGATGATCCCTTCCGTCACGGAGTCGAGCATGCCTCGAACCAGCGCTTTCTGGCTCTCCGCAAGCGTACGGGCCTCCGTGGATGCGCGCTCCCGCTCGTTCCACGCCGTCACGTCGCGTAGGACCTCGATGCCGAACAGGGGTTTGCCGTCGGCATCCCGGACCACGGTCGCGTTCTTGATGGTCTCGACCGGGCGACCCTCTCGCGTGCGGAGCACGAGTGGAACGTCTTTGACGTCACTGAACTCGAAGACACCGCACTGATGCTCACAGACATTGCAGTGGATGGCTCGGAGGCAATGGGACCCGATCACCTCGTCGCGGGAGTAGCCGGTGAGCAGCTCAGCGGCGCGATTCCAGTACAAGATGGTGCGGTCCGGTCCCACGAGGAACACGGCATCGGACAGCAGTTCCACCACGGTCTCCCAGAAGGGTTCGGCGTTGGCGAGCCGAGCGAACGACGGGGCAGGGGACGTTGCCAGGGCGGTGGTTGGCGCGGTGGGGTCCGGCGCGGACTGGGGGAGAACAGGCAGAGGGTTTCGGGACATGACAGGCAGCTCCGGCGATGTTGCAGAACCGCGACATAGCGGGGTGCAAATGTAGCTAAATGCATCATCCATTGCAACACCAAGATGCAATTTGCATCGTTTCGTGCATCCAAATGGCGCGACACGCGCCCAATTTGCCCGGTTTCAAGAATGGTACCGCTCTTGCTGAACCGGGGGCATGGGTTCCCCCCTCTCCTTCTCCCGACGCCGCTGGCTGAGCATGGGCGCCGGCACCCTCGCCGCCGCGGCCGCCGCCCGCTTTGCTCCCGGCTTGACCCGCCCGTCCCTGGCTTCGGGAGGCCCCATCCAGGACCCCGGCACGAGTGGACACCTGATCCACTCGGTGTGTGAGGTCTGCTTCTGGAAGTGCGGGATCCGCGCCCACGTCCAGGGCGACCGCATCACCAAGGTCGAGGGCAACCCCGCCCACCCCCTCTCCGGCGGCAAACTCTGCCCCCGCGGCACCGGCGGCCCCGGCGTCGCCCACGACCCCGACCGCCTCGTCAAGCCCCTCATGCGCGTAGGCAACCGCGGCTCCGAGCAGTTCCGCCCCGTCTCCTGGGACGAAGCCCTCGACCACATCGCCCAGAAACTCACCGCCATCCGCCGCGAACACGGCCCCGAAGCCGTCGCCATGTTCAACCACGGCTACGGCGCCTCCTGGTTCAAGCACCTGTTCTCCGCCTACGGTACCCCCAACATCGCCGCCCCCTCCTTCGCCCAGTGCCGAGGTCCCCGCGACGTGGGCTACGACCTGACCTTCGGGGCCGACCCCGGCTCCCCCGAAGTGCTCGACCTGCGCAATACACGTTGCCTCGTCCTCATCGGCTCGCACCTCGGCGAGAACATGCACAACACCCAGGTGCAGGACTTCGCAGAGATGATCGCCAAGGGCGGGGACCTCATCGTCGTCGACCCCCGCTTCTCTGTCGCCGCCTCCAAGGCCCGCACCTGGCTGCCCATTCGCCCAGGCACCGACACCGCCCTGATGCTCGCGTGGATGCACGTCATCCTCGCCGAAAAACGCTACGATCGCGACTTCGTCGAGAACCACACCTTCGGTCTCGACCAGCTCGTCGCTCACGTCGCTCCCTTCACCCCCGAGTGGGCAGCCGCCGAGACCGGTCTCGACCCCGAGGACATCCGAGACACCGCTCGCCGCCTCGCAGCAGCCCGCCCTGCCGCCCTCGTCCACCCCGGTCGCCACGTCACCTGGTACGGTTCGGACGACACCACCCGCGCGCGCGCCGGCGCCATCCTCAACGCGCTCCTCGGCAGCTGGGGTCATCGTGGTGGCTTCTTCTTGCCCAACGGGCCCAAGCTCGCCCCCTACCCCTCCCCGGCCTATCCCGAGGCCAAGTCCCCCGCGGACCGCCTCCCGGGCGAGGCTCCCTTCGCTCTCGAACCCCTCTCCCAGGGCCTGCGACGGGCCACCGTCGACGGCAAGCCTTACCCCATCAAGTCCTGGTTCGTGTACGGCACCAACCTCATCCAGTCCCTTCCCCAGCGCGAAGAAACCCTCAAGGCGATCCAGGCACTCGACCTGCTCGTCGTGGTGGACGTGCTGCCGGTCGAGATCGCGGGGTACGCCGACGTCATCCTGCCTGAGGCCTCGTACCTCGAGCGGTACGACGACCTCATCCCGCTCAAGTGGCATCGGAGCGCCGTGGCGTTGCGGCAACCTGTGGTGCCTCCGCCCGGCGAGGCCAAGCCCGGGTGGTGGATCGCCCGGGAGCTCGCCCACCGCATGGACCTGGGTGCCTACTTCCCCTGGAAGGACGTGAAGGAGTACCTGAGGGCGCGTTGCGACGCCTCGAAGATCGACTTCGCCAAGCTCGAGAGCGAGGGCGTCATCGTGGGCCCACCCCAGCCCACGACGGTCGAGGACGGGATGCCGCTCGTGTTTGCCACGCCCACGCAGAAGGCGGAGCTGTACTCCGAGCGCCTACGGGAGGCCGGGTTCGACCCGATGCCGGTGTACAAGCGTCCGGCCGGGCCGCCGCCGGGCTACTTCCGCTTGCTCTACGGCCGGATGCCCGCCCAGACCTTCGGTCGCACCGCGAACAATCGCCAACTCGGCGAGCTGTCCCATGGCGACCAGCTCTGGATCCACGAAAAGGTCGCCCACGACCTGGGCTTCACCGATGGCGAAACCGTCGTGATGGTCAACCAGGACGGGGTGACCTCCGAGCCCATCAAGGTGAAGGCGACGGAGCGCATTCGTTCCGACTGTGTGTACATGGCTCACGGCTGGGGGCACACCGCCCGCGGGTTGCGGTACGCCTGCGGCCGCGGCGCGGACGACTCCAAGCTGATGACGAGGGTCGCGATCGACCCGGTCATGGGCGGAACAGGCATGCGCGTGAACTTCGTCACGCTTCGGAAGGAGGCCTGACCGATGCGACGGGTCATGGTCGTGGACACGACGCGCTGCGTGGGTTGCGAGGCCTGCGTGTTGGCGTGCAAGAACGAGAACCGGGTCCCCGCGGGTTCGTACCGGGACTGGGTGGTGCAGGAGACGCGAGGCCGTTTTCCGGACCTGCAGCTCGAAATTCGGTCGGAGCGATGCAACCACTGCTCGACCGCCCACTGCGTGTCGAATTGCCCGACTGGGTCCAGCTACTACCGCGACGACGGGACGGTGCAGATCGACCGCAGCAAGTGCACGGGATGCAAAGCGTGCATCGCCTCGTGCCCGTACGGGGCGCGGTTCGTCCACCCCGACGGTTTCGTGGACAAGTGCACGCTGTGCGCGCACCGCCTCGACCGGGGGGAGACCACGGCGTGCGAGCAGGTTTGTCCCACCGGTGCGATCGCGGTTGGCGACGCCGACGACCCGACATCCGAAGTGGCCCGAAGGCTGCGCCGGGGTTCGGTCCGGGTGGTTCACCCCGAGGCGGCGACGTCTCCGAATGTCTACTACGTCCGCTGACGCGGAGCGGGAGAGCGACGATGCATCCGCACGTTGAGATGGAGTCCACGAGGTCGGCGGTCCTGGAGGCGGGGTTACGCTTCTGGGGGTGGGAGATCCCGGTCTACCTGTTTTTGGGTGGGTTGGTGGCGGGGTTGATGCTCACGGTATGTGCCGTGATCATCCTTCGCGGGCGGGAAGGGGTGACGCAGGCGATGCGGCTCGGGCTGCTGGGCGCGCCGATCCTGTTGTCCCTGGGCATGGGGGCCCTGTTTCTCGACCTGTCGCTGAAGCTGAACGTGTTTCGCTTCTACCTTACCCTGCGGCCCTACGCGCCGATGTCCCTGGGTTCCTGGGTGTTGATGCTGGTGTACCCGGTGCAAGCGTTGCTCGTGATCGCGCTTCCCTGGGCTCCCTTGGAGCGCGTGATGGGCCGGTTCCCCTGGCTGGCGAAGCTGCGGGCGTTCGCCCAAGGGCAGGTGGACCGGCTGGCCTGGGCGGGCCTATTCGCGGGGTTCGCCCTCGGCATCTACACCGGGGTGCTGCTGTCCACGACCGTGGCCGCCCCCTTGTGGTCCAGTGGGGTCCTGGGCTTCCTGTTCCTCGCGTCGGGGTTGTCCACCGGGGTCGCCGCCTTGATGCTCGTCGAGAAGGACCAGGCCTCGCAGACGCTCCTCGCGAAAGCGGACGTGGTGCTGATCGGGCTCGAGTTGCTGCTGCTCGGGGGCTGGATCGTGGGCCTCGCCACGCAGGGACCGGTGTACCGAGAGGCTGTGTCCGTGCTCATCTCCGGACCCTATGCCCCCGTGTTCATCGGCTTCGTGATCTTCGGCGGTCTGCTCGTCCCCGGGGCGCTCGAGACGTTGAGCTTGCAGGGACGAGCCAAACACTCCCGCGCGGTGCCCTCGCTGGTGCTGATGGGAGGTCTGCTGCTGCGCTTCGTGGTCGTGTACGCCGGCCAGGAGGTCACGTTCTACCAAGCATGAGGCTGCCCTGCGGGGCGGGAGTTCGACCATGGAAGACACAAGCAAGAGCACGAACCTTGACGGCGCGCCAAAGCCCTACTGGGATCCCTATCTTTCCGGCGTTGCCCTGGGCCTGGTCCTGCTCGCCACGTTCCTCATCTTCGGCCGAGGGCTCGGGGCGTCCGGCGCCATCACGCGGACGACGGCCTGGGTGACCTCCTGGTTCGCGCCCACGTGGGTTGCGAACAACGGACACCTCGGGGGCTACTTCGCCCCGGGCGCCCACTGGTGGGACGATTGGCTCATCTTCGAAGTCGTCGGCGTCTTGCTCGGGGGGCTGTTCGGCGGCCTCACCAGCGGGCGCATGAAGGTCGAAGTCGAAGGGGGTCCCCGCATCAAGCCTCGGACCCGGCTCGTCCTCTCGGTCGTCGGGGGGCTCATTGTCGGCTTCGGCGCGCGCCTCGCCATGGGTTGCACCAGCGGCCAGGCCTTGACGGGGGGCGCAACCCTCGCCCTCGGGAGCTGGGCCTTCATGATGGCCGTGTTCGGCGGCGCCTACGGTCTCTCCTACTTCGTTCGGAGGTTGTGGACATGATGCCCTTGCTGCCTTCCCCCTCGATTGCCTATGCCCTCGCGGTCATCTCCGGCTTCTTCTTCGGCTTCGTCCTGGAGCGAGCCGGGTTCGGTAGCTCCCGCAAACTCGCCGCACAGTTCTACTTCAAGGACATGACCGTCCTGAAGGTCATGTTCACCGCCATCGTCACCGCCATGCTCGGACTCACCCTGCTGATGTCCGTCGGCCTCGTGAACTTCGACAACATCTACGTCAACCCGACCTACCTGCTGCCCCAGACCCTCGGTGGCCTCATCTTCGGTGTCGGCTTTGTCGTCGGCGGCTACTGTCCCGGAACTTCCATGGTGGCTGCCGTCACCGGCAAGCTCGACGCGGTCGGCTTCTTGCTCGGCACGGCCGGCGGCGTCCTCGTCTACAGCGCCGTGTTCCCGCTCATCGAAGGCTTTGCGACCCAGGGCGGCGAGCGGTTGCTGCTGACGGATTGGCTCGGCCTGCCCCACGGCGTGGTCGCCGTGCTCGTCACCCTGATGGCTCTCGGCATGTTCGCCGGGGGTGAGTATCTGGAGCGCAGGCTGGGGCGCAAGGCCAGCCCCCCGCCCTCCCAACCCGCGGAGCGGACCGAGGTCCTCGGAGGAGCGTCGTCATGAAACGTAGCCACGTTCGGAGGTACCTCGTGGGGGGTGCCCTCGTGATTGCCCTCGCCGGGGCAGCCCTCGGCGCCCGCGTCCCCGATGCGGAAGGACCCGCGCCCGTCTCCAGCGTCGCGCCTTCGCAGCTCGCTCCCTACGAGCTCGCGGCACTGCTCTCCCAGTCGCCGCCCGACGTGGTGGTGATTCGCCTCGACGACGCCGTGCCTCCCATGCACGGGTCGGTTCCTGCCAGCGCGTTGGGTGCGGACGACGCAGCCCTGGTCCGGTCTGCCCCGAAGGCGCGGCGCATCGTGATTGCGGGAGGTGATGCGGTCCGGGCGGACCGGCTCGCGCGGCAGCTTTCGGCCGCGGGACGCCATGTACAGGTGCTGGAGGGCGGCGTTGCGGCCTGGACGCAGGCCATGAAGCAGGACCCGGCGGCGCCTTCGCCAGGCGCGACCCCCGAAACGTGGTCCAAGTACCGTCGCGAAGTGGCGCTTCGACGCTACTTCGGGGACGAGGCGTCCGCGCCGCCCCCGGTGATCGAAGCCCCGGCGCCGGTGATGGTGGCTGCGCCTCCCGCCCGCAAGCGGGAAGGATGCTGAGTCGTCTTCCCCTTTCCGACGGCACCCCGCCGTGATTCCATCTCCGCCATGTCCTTGTCCCGACGCGCCGTGCTCGCCGAGGTCTCCCGGGCGGCGGCCGTAGCTGGAACCGCGGCCGTGGGGCTTCTGGGCGCCCATGCGGCGCGTCCCAGGCCCCCCTCGATCGACCCTGCCCGCATCGATCCGACCATCACGGTCCCTACGGCGACGCAGGACTTGTTGATCGTTCCGGAGCCGGGCCGGGTGGTCGTGTTCGCGCGTCGGTGCCCGCACCTTGGGTGTCGCCTGAACGTGGAGGACGGCGCGGGGTTCGTCTGTCCGTGCCACGGGAGCCGCTTCGACCTGAAGGGCGAGCGACTCGAAGGTCCTGCTGTCCGGAACCTGTCCACGGTCGCCACCGTTGCGCGTTAGGGTGGAGCGTGTGCATGGATGAGCTGGATGGCAGACTGGGGTGGAAGGCAGGCCGCGGCTGGACGCAGCGGTTCGGCCTCCCCACGCTTGGAGCCCTGACGCTCGGGGCGCTTGCCGTGTGCGTGGTCTCAGGTGTGGTGGTGGCCACCGGGTATGACGCGGCCCGGCCTGTCGACTCCGTCCTCGCCTTCGAGGTAGGCCGCCCCTATGGCTGGTTCTTCCGCGCGCTGCATGCCCACTCGGCGCAGCTTGGCCTCTTGGGTCTGATCGCGCACACGCTCGAGTACCTTGCTCGAGGGGGCGAGCGGCAAGTGCCACCGGGTCACTGGGTTGTGGTGATGGCGTCCCTGCCGGTGACGCTGTACCTGATGCTTGGCGGGCGAGCCCTCGTGGGGGATGCGGAAGGGCTCGGCGTGGCCGCCGTCATGCGCGGATTGCTCGAGCAACTGCCCGTTTTCGGCGCGGCGACCGCGGACGTGTTGGTGGGCGCGAACGCCGGTGGCGACATGACGCTCCTGCTCACGCACCACGTATCGTCGGCCACGCTCTTGCTGCTGGTCCTCACCGTGGCGCACCTCAAGCGCGTGGTCCCGGATGCGGCGGCGACCGCGGTGGCGCTGGGCCTTTCGGGAGCCGTGGCGTTGGCGGTACGACCGGCGGTCGTCATGTCCGACGCCCCAGTGGCGCTCGAGGGGCCGTGGTACATGGCGGGCGTCCGTTTGATGTTGCAGCACATGCCTGCGTGGATTGCCGGGCTGGCCCTGCCGTTGTCGTTCTACCTGCTGCTCAGCTCGCTTCCGTGGCTGCCTGCGGTGCGCCTGCGCGCGGTGCGGTTCGTGATCTTCGCCGTCAGCGTCGCGTATGGGCTTCTGATTGCGGTGGCGGAGCTGACATGACGCGGCTTGTGACTGTCGAATGGGCGAGGTTGGTGTTGCCGCCGTTGGCGGCAATGGCGGTGGCGGCAGGGATGGTCTGGCGGGGTCCCCATCTCCACGGGACAGTTACCCTGCCGACGGTGGTGATCGACGGAAAGGAGCACGCCGAGACGTGCTTGCTGTGTCACGGGGACGAGCAGGGGCTTGGAACAGCGCACGACCCCACCGCGATCGGCTGTAGCCCTTGCCATCTGGGGAATCCCGCGGGCCTCGAGGAGAACGAGGCGCACGAGGGCATGCAGGTGGTGGCGGGCAACCTCACGATCGCTGCACGAACATGCGGGAGGGCGGGGTGCCACCCCGACGAGACTGCGCGGGTGGAACGCAGCGCGATGGCCGGGGCACCGGGACTTCTCGCCGTCAATCGGTTCGCGTTCGGCGAGCGAGACACACCGCGAGTGGAGCCGGGTGATGACCTGCGTCAGCTTCGGGGCGACGAGGCGGCCAGTCCCGCGGAATCCCACGTGCGCAAGCTGTGTGCGTCCTGTCATGTCGGTTTGCCCAAGACCGAAGTGGGCGACCACGGCTTCGCCTCCCGGGGCGGAGGCTGCACCGCATGTCACCTCGGCGCGCCGTCGCTCGAGGGCAAAGCCACGGGCCGGCTTCACCCCGACGTCTCGGCTGCCGTTCGCCCGCAGCGGTGTGAGGGGTGTCACGCGCGCAGCGGTCGCATCTCACTGTCCTTCACCGGGCGTGTGGAGCTCGAGCCCGACGACCCGCGGGTGGAGGGAAAGCTTCCCGATGGCCGCCCCATCGGCAAGGCCCCGGCGGACGTGCACGCCAGGGCCGGCTTCACCTGCCTCGACTGTCATACGGAAAGGGGATTGATGGGTGACGGCACCGTCGTGGGCCATGGCTACGAAGCCGTGGACATTGCGTGCGAGGATTGTCACCAACCCGGCCCGGCGCCGGAATCGCCACCGGAAGCGACGCGCGTGGCAGGTGTGTTGAGGGCGTCGTGGGCGCGCCGAGGCGGACCGCGCCTCGCGGGCGAGCCGTACCGGACGGGACGTGGGACGCCGCTGTGGCGAACCGACGCGGCATCGGGCCAGCAATGGTTGCACGAGACGGGCAAGGCGGTGCCCATTCCTCCGATGCGGCGCGAGCCGTACCACGGAATGCGCGGTCACGAGCGTCTCTCTTGCCAGGCTTGCCACACCACCTGGATGCCGCGGTGCACGCAGTGCCATACGCAGTACCGGGAGAATGACCTTCAGTACGACCACATCGCCGGCAAAGAGACGCCAGGATCATGGCACGAGACGGCAGGGGGCAACGGGTTCGGGCCGGCGCTCTTGGCGGTCGGGCCGAAAGGAAAGATCGTTCCCTTCACCGAAGGGATGACGCTGACCGTGGAGGGTGTGGCGAACCGGGTCGACCGAGTGCTCTGGGCCCCCCTCGATCCGCACACCACGGGAGCGTCCCGGACCTGTGCGGAGTGTCATCCCGACCGTGACGCGTCTGCGGTCTACCCCTCGGAGGGACAGACCACGCGAGAGGGGGCGCGGCTTCTCTCGCGCTCGGAAGTGGAGACCGTTCGGCAGGTGGGTCGGTGCGTTGCCTGTCACGACGGCTACGACGACCCGGTGTATGCGGACTTCGAGGTGAGCGTGGGGAGGCTACGCGGGAGGGGCGAGGCGCGAGCCGCGGATCGGGTTCGGTGGTGTGCAAGCCCGGTGGACTGAGCGCACGCTGTGGCGAGGGATCGACCCGACACGGGATCCACGACTGCCGGATCTGCTAGCATCTCGTCCCGGGAGTGTCCTGGTCACCCTGAGCTTGCTGTAGGTCCCATGCCCAAGAATGCCACTGCCGCGATCACCCTCGACCGGCGCGGCTTGACCCTCGATGGTGAGTCCCTGCCGCTGCTCGCGGGCGCGGTCCACTACTGGCGCCACGACCCCGGCGTCTGGGAGCCGGCGCTCCGGTCCGTGCGGGACCTTGGCTTCCGGCTGGTCGACGTGTACGTGCCGTGGAGCGTGCACGAGGTCGACAAGGACCGGTTCGACTTCGGGCACGAGGACCCGCGCAAGGATCTGGCGGCTTTTCTCTCGGTGGCGGAGGCGCAGGGCCTGTACGCCATCATCCGTCCAGGGCCCCACATCAACGCGGAAATGACCCGGTTCGGGTTGCCCGAGCGGATCGTGTGGCGGCGTGCTTGCCAGGCGCGGTCTCCGCGAGGGCACGCGGTCTTCCTTCCCGCCCCGCCCCTCGGCTTCCCCGTCCCCAGCTACGCCTCGAATACCTTCCTCAAGCAAGCCACGCGCTTCTTCCGCGTGCTCGGCGAGCTGCTCCGTCCCTTGCGGTACCCGCACGGCCCCGTGGTCTTGCTCCAGGTAGACAACGAGGGCGCCCTGTACTTCCGCGACGCCATCTACGATCAGGACTACCACCCGGACGCGCTCGCCGCGTACCGGCGGTTCCTCGCGAAGAAGTACGGCCCGAAAGCCTCCCCCAAAGCTACCTACGGCATCGGAGGCGCCTCCTTCCACGCGCTCGAGCCCCCGCAGGAAATGTCAGCCCGCTCGATCGACGACCTCGCGTGGCACCTCGACTGGGCCGAGCTGCAGGAGCACCTCGTCACCCGCTTCCTGCGTCGCGCCGGCAAGCGTCTTCGCAAGGCCGGGTTGCACGGGCTTCCCACCTCGCACAACATCGCTCTCGCCGAGCACACCTCCGTGCTCGGGCAGGGGAGCGTGCAGCGGGTCGTCGACTTGGTCGGCCTCGACTACTACTACCTCGCAAGCCCCGCCTCCCGCAGGGTCATGGCGCGAAGGACGTCCGAGCTTGCCGTCCGGGGCGATGCCCACGACCGCCCGTCCTTTGCATGCGAGCTGGCGGCGGGCTTCGCACCCTTCATGTCGCCCATGCAGCTGCACGACAACGCCTTCACGGTCATGACGGCCATGGCCTACGGCCTGCGAGGCTACAACGCGTACATGGCCGTGGACCGAGACCGGTGGGTCGGCGCCCCGATCGACCAGCACGGTCGCCCTCGCCCGTCGTCCTCCTTCTGGAAGAGCCTGAACCAGGCGGTGGCGACGTCGGGGTTCCCGTCGCTCCGCCGCAGGGTCCCCGTTCGCATCGTGACCCCTCGGGTGGCGATCCGTTTGCGCCGTGTGCTCAACGCCTTTGGTCCTGCGAGCGGGGCAGCCTTCGCCGTGATGGGCTTTGCCGCCAGCGCCCACTGCCTCGACGATGACTTCGGAACGGGCCAGCCACTCGCGTCGACTACGGAGCGGTTCGTCGACGCGGTGGAGGCAGCCCTGGAGGCCGAGGGGGTGGCGTTCGCGCACGTGGGGGACGACGACCCGGGGGCGTGCGTTCACGAGGCGGCGTGGGTGGTGGTGGCGACGCCTGCGGGGGCGGTGGACCCGGACTTGATGGAGGCGCTGTCGGCGTTCGCGCAATCCGGTGGGAGGGTGACGTTCGGCCCGAGCGCGCCTGCGCGGGGCCCCACGCTGCGCGCGTTGCCCGACACGCCTGCGTTCCCGTACGACGTGCTCGAAGGATCCGCGGCGGATCGCGTGGCGAGGGGGGTGGGGGAGCTGGGCTTGGCGCGAATTCGTGTATCCCCAGAGGGACTGTTCGCAACGGTGCACGAGGATGTTTATGGGGTTCCTCGCGTGGTTTTCTTGATAAACCCGGGGGAGGCGGGGGTGGACGCAGAGCTATCCATGGAGGGACAGGGAGAAGCGAGGGATCTGTTGTCCGGGGAGCCGGTGGTCTGGGGGCAAGGGTGGGTCCGGTCGTGGGTTCCCCCGAATGCCGTGCGGATGATAGGGTTGACCCCGGCTGGCAAGGGAAACGGGGACTGATGGTGGGTTGGTGGAAGACGCAGTGGGGGAAGTTCGCGGCATCGTATGATGCGCCGGCGGCGGCGGTGCAGTCGAACCCGACGGCTATCCTCCTCGGGGTGGGGAGCCTGGTGGCGGGTTTCTTGGTGATCGGGCACGTGCCCGCGCTGGCCGAGGTTTCCGAGCTTCGCATGCCCTGGCTTCCTGCTGGCTTCGCGGTGGCAGGCGCGTTGTGCTCCTACACGGCGTGGCGACAGCGGGCCACGGGGACCTTGGGCACCGCATGCATGCTGTTGGACACGACCCTGTACACAACCTCGCTTTCGCTCGCAGCGGTCCTGTCCACCAGCCCGTTCTCCGTGGGGTTCGCGATCGCCCTGGCGCTGTTTCTGCTGACATTTCCGGCACGGGTGTACGCCCTCACGCTGCTGATCGCGGTCGCCATGAGCGGTCCCCCGCTGCTGATCACTTCGTTGATGGGGCACGACCTGCTGGCAGGCGTGGTGATCTGGGCTGCGTGCACGGTCGCTCTCACGTCGACGTACCGAACGGGGCAGCAGCGGGCGCTTCGCGAGCAGAACGAGCGTCTCCGCAGTGCGCTCGGGGCGGCCGACCAAGTCGCCGAGCAGAGCATGGAGACGGCGCTGGCGTCGTCGTTGCTCGACATCGGCCACTTCCTTCACGAGCTGCGCAACCTGCGCGCCGTGCAGCAGACGAATCTGCAGTTCGTGCGGGAGGAAGGGGGCTTGCAGGGGGACACCCTCGAGGCGCTCGAGGAAGCCATCACCGCGCAGACCGCAGAGAACAAGCTGATCACGGACGCGATCGAGCGACTGCGCAGGAAGGCGAACCCGGAACGGGAGAGCTTCGCCCTGCACGACGTTCTGTCGGAGTTCGTGCGCTCCCAACCAGGTTCCTTTCGCATCGAGCTCGACCTGGAGGACCCCCCGTTCTTCATTCGCGGTGACCGCGAGCACGTCAGGGCCGTCCTGAGCAACCTCGTCCGCAACGCGGAGAGGGCGGGAGCGACCCGCGTGCGGTTGGGCCTCAGCCCCAACGCTGACTCCAAGAGCGCGCTGCTCGTGGTCGAGGACGACGGGCCCGGTTTGCAGGAAGCCCAAGTGAAGGATCTGTTCAAGCCGTTCGTGGGGAATGCCGGTGGGACGGGGCTTGGGCTGTACCTGACGAGCCGGTACGTGAGGCTGCTGGGGGGGCGCATCGAGGCATCGAATCGAGCCGAGGGCGGGGCTGCATTTCGCGTGGTTCTTCCCGGGCACTTCGCCGGTGATGCCGGGTAGAATCTGGAGGGTCGAGAATCGGTTTGCTGGCCTCCCTTTGGGCTGGTATTCTGGCAAGGCCATGGAGCGAGGGGATCAGGCACGGGTGCTGCTCATCGTCGAGGATCGCGCCGATGTGGGGACGGCGTTCGTCCGGTACTTCCGGCGTCACTTCGATGCCGTGCTACTGGCGGCCACCCCGGAAGAGGCCGAAGCGTTCCTGCAGGCGAACCCCACCCCCACGCACGTGATCTGCGACCACTGGCTGGGGGAAGGGCACCCGGTCGGCACGGTGCTCTTGCCGCGTTGGAGAATCCGTTACCCCAACCTTCGCAGGTGCGTCATCGTGTCCGGGTCCGAGATCGAGGAAATCCGTCTCCCGCCTGGCGTGGACGCGGTGTTCGCCAAGCCCGCTGACATGCCCGCGATCCGCGCGTCTCTGCTCGTTGCCTGAGCTTTCCCGCGATCACCGGATGGTGCTTCCGTTGCCCCGGTGCAACCGTCGGACCCATCGGACGGTGGCCGAGAGCACGGCCAGGGTGTCGAAGGAGACGGCGAGGGTGACCCCGAGGAAAAGGAGGAACCCGAGCACGGCGCGCACCCAGTCGCTGGGAGTGCCGCCCGATTCCTCGCGGAGAAAGTCGAACGCGCTGGCCGCGGTGGCCGCCACGGCAAGCACGCCGCCGCTCCACCACCGGTGGGCCGGCCGGTAGAGCATCGCGATGGCCACACCGAGCGTGATGCCGAGCCACATGCCCGTGCACCGGGCGCACAGAGGGAACACGTGCGCGGATAGGTGGAAGCTACGGCCGGGGTCCTGGTGGCAGAAGGGGCCGCACGTCTCGTGGACGAAGATGTCCCAGACGGGCAAGTCCAGACCCATTGCGAGCAGTGGCAGGTGCCCGAACGTCGCCAGCGCCAGCCCGACCGTTACGATGACCACGAGCCAGCGAGACCACTGCGGCACGGTCTGGCGTGCCTGCTCGAGGTGTTCGATGAGGAGGGTGACGACGCTCACGTTGACGAAGATCCGAGGGGACGAGCTCGAACGAGCACTACCACCGGCGTCGGATCAGGGCGCACAAAAAGCAACCGCGCGGAGGAGCCAGGGGGGGTGGGCATCTCTCCGCGCGGGAAAACACCGCACAATGGATTTGGGGGGGCAACATCCTTGTGGTGTGCGGAATTCGGCGAACTAAAGAGCACGCCCTGTGCCATGAGCGCCGGGTGCAATTCCACGGGGTTGGGGGGGCACAGGGCAACGGGATTGCACGGGTGCAACAGGACTCGTGCGTGCAGGAAAGCACGGGGTGTCCGTCGGACCAACGCGGAGCCGGGATGACGGAGCGGCGACTGCACAACCCGTCGCCACGCAGCTACCCACATCCGCACAAGCAACGAAGCCATCTGCGGTTCTCTTCGGAATCTGCGGCCAACTCCGATGACCCCGGATTGGGGGGGCAGCCCTGCACTGGCGCTCGGACCTGCCCATTGATTAGGATGGCCGCGTGCAAGCCTGGCGATCCCGGTCGTTCTTCGCAGCCGTCGTGGCGCTGGGCTACGTCTCGTTCGCGGCGCTGCAGTCCCGGGATGGGGGCGGACCTGCGTGGATCGCCCTCGTGTTGCTTCCCGTGCTGCTGGGTCTGGTCTGGGCGAAGTCCGCTGCCCCAATGCGGGGCGTGGACCCCATCGAGCCTGCCGTGCGGTCGGCCACGCGGGCCACCGCAACGGGCGTGGCGCTTCTGGTGGCCTCCTGGACGGGTGAGGCGGGAACGGCATCGCTTCTCGCCGGGGCGAACGTGGGGACGGCCCTGGCTACGCTTGGTGCATTGGTTTCACTGGCTCGGGTCGCGGGGGGGGTGGGCATGCTGCGGCCGCCGACTGCCACGCGACGTCTCGACGCCACGTCCCTGGCTGCGATGCTGTGGGGCACGGCAGTTGTCTTGCCGCTGGCGCGTGCGCTCGCCCCGGAATCCACCACAATGCTCGACCCCCTGGCGGTCGACTATGCAACGCTGGCAGCTTCCAGCGGCGCCCTCGGTCTGATCATCGCGGCCGCGTTTCGCGTTCGTGCGTTGCGACGGCTCGAACTGGGGGTGGCCGACCGTGCCGCGGCGGCCCTAGCGTTGTCGGTTGTGACGCTCGCGATGGCGGTGCCCGCGTCGTTGTTGCGCGTGGCGCCCCCGGATCGGGTCATGGGGGCCGCGTCTGCGATCGCGGCGGCGTGTGTGCAGTTCGCCTGCATCTCCCGCGAGCCGGGCAGTGTGGCGAAGACCATGCGCACCGTGCTCGGGATCGTGTTGCTCGGGGCGCCCGTGGGGTTGGCGGGGGTGGCACTGAGCCTTCGCGCCCCGCAGTCGACAGGGCTGCTCATGCTTCTCGTGGGAGGGGCGTCGGTGTTGGTGGGGTTGGCGGCCCCCGTGCTCGCGCGCCCGCTCGGGCCCGCACGCTCTCGATGGCTCGAGGCCATCCAGAAGGCCAACGAGGCGGCCTTGCACCCGGACCCGGACGCGGCCCTGCGCGATGCCCTCTCCACCGTACGGTCCTTGCTTCCCGGGGACAGCGCGTCGCCCGCCGTCTTTCAGGTCTCCCCGTCCCAGATGCTGACCATCGACCGCGCAGGGTACATGCACGCGCACGAGGCAGAAGCCCCGACTCACCTGTACGAGATCGCCGAAGGGGAGCCCGAGCGATCGGTTCGCACGGAGGTCCTGCGTGCCATGGAGGTGCGACGGCCGGACCTTCGTCCCCTGGTGCAGTGGATGGACGCCCGGGGGTTGTTGAGCGTGACGCTCGTCCGCGACGAGGACGGTCCCGTGGGGCTTCTCGGGATCCCGCGGGGCAAGCGTCGGTCGCCGATGAACCTGGAGGAGGTTCGTGCTGTGCGGGTGCTGGCAGACCGCATCGGGGCGGTGCTAGGGGTTTCGTCGGCGCTGGCGCGGTCCCGGCAGCGGGAACTGGAGGTGCGGCAGCTTGCGGAGCGACGGGCGGACGAGATCGATCGGCTGAACTTTCGACTGGCCGCGGAGGGGGGTCGGGTACGTGCGAGTGCGGAGCGGCTCACGCAACCGCTTCGGGCCAAGACGTACAGTCCCGCGGCGGCGATGGCGCTGGAGCAGGTGCGGCGCATGGGTACGCTGGGCGTGCCAGTGACCTTGTTGACGCCGCCGGGTGTGGACCCGATTCCCTGGGCTGCGGAGGCCCACCTGGCCGGCGCGCGTGCGGCGCGCCCGCTCGTGGTCGTGCATGGCACGGATGCGTCGGAGCATGAGCTGGACCGGTGGCGTGGCGCGGACACCTCGCCGCTGTCGCTCGCGGATGGCGGGACGCTGCTCGTGGTGGACGTGCCGGCGTTGCCCCGGACGGTGCAGGACTTCATCGCGGCGTCGCTCGCGGAGCGTGCGGCACCCTCGGGCAGCGCGGTGGCTCTGGACGTGTCCCTGGCGGTTTCGGTGCCTGCGACGGTGGATGCGCTGGTTGCGGCGGGGAGGCTGTCTTCGGTGCTGGCGGACTGGCTGGGGGATCGGGCGCTGTCGTTGCCGGGGTTGGCGTCGCGTCCGGAGGACCTCCGGGCGCTCGTGCTCGACCAGCTTGCGCGCGTGGGGGCGCGGTTTCGAGGGGAGCCGGTCGGGGTCGAGGATCGGGCCCTTGCCCGGTTGATGGATCACACCTGGCCCGGAAACGATGTCGAGCTTGCGGATGTGCTGTTGCGGGCTGCGCTCGTGGCGAGGGGGCAGCGGGTCACGCTCGAGGATCTGCAGGCGATTGGCTTCCTCTTGGAGGCGGTGGACTCGGACGAAGGGATGGAGCGCGAGGACGCGCGGGTGTCCTCGATTCCGAAGCCGCGTCGTCGTCGTCGTTGATCATCAGGGACCCAGCGACAACGCTTTCGCTCACGATGCGGCGGCGAGACCCGCGAGGTGCGACTTGTCGACGGCCTGCCGGTAGACTTGCTCGTAGCCCTTCGCCGCCCGCTCCCACGAGAAGTCGAGCCGCATGGCGCGCGTGCGCATCGCCTCCACGTGCTCGCGACGGTCGTACCACGTGGAAACAGCCCACCCGATCACGTCATGCATCGAGCTGGGGTTCAGGTCGTGCAGCTTGAAGCCGGTCCCGCCTCCCGTGGTCTCGTCGTAGTTGTCGACGGAGTCATCGAGGCCGCCTGTGGCGCGCACGATGGGCAAGGTGCCATACCGCAAGCTGTAGAGTTGGTTGAGCCCGCAGGGTTCGTAGCGCGACGGCATCACGAAGAAGTCGCAGCCGCCCTCGATGCGATGGGCCAACGCGGGGTCGAAGCCGATCCAGGCGTGGAACCGGTCCGGTCGGTGGTTCGAAGCCATCTGGAAGAAGGCCTCTGCGGGCGCGTCCCCCGTACCGAGCAGCACCATCTGTACGTCCATGGCGAGGATGGGTCCGAGCGCACGGGCCAGGACATCCAGCCCTTTCTGGTAGGTCAAGCGCGTGACGAGCCCGAACAGCGGCACGTCCGGTCGCACCGCGAAACCCGCCTCCCGCTGCAACGCCGCCTTGCACTCCGCCTTGCCCGACAGATCCGTCGCGTCGAAGCGGGCGGGCAACCACGGGTCTTGCGATGGGTCCCAGACCCGATCGTCGATCCCGTTGAGCACGCCGTGCAGGTCCGACGCCCTTGACCGCAGCACGCCATCGAGGCCGCATCCGAAGGCGGGGTGCTGGATTTCCCGCGCGTAGGTGGGGCTCACGGTGGTGAGCATCGAGGCGTTGAGGATGGCCCCCTTGAGCAGGTTCATGGCGCCGTAGTGCTCGAGGCTGGTGGGGCACAGCTCTCCCGGCGGCAGCCCCGTGAGGGCGAAGTCCCGCAAGGGGAACGCTCCCTGGTAGCCGACGTTGTGCAGCGTGAGGACGGTGGGCACAGGACGTGGCAGGAGCTTGGCGTAGAGCACCGACAGTGCGGTGGGCCAGTCGTTCGCGTGGATGAGGTCGGGCTCGAAGCCAATGCAGGCGGGCAGGTCGCACGCGGCGCGGCTCAGGAAGGCGAAGCGTTGCAGGTTGTTCTCGTAGGCGTACCCGTTCGGCCCGTACACGCCGTCTCGGCCGAACAACTCCGGCTCCTCGAGCAAGTACAATGGGACGCCGCCGGGCAGCTCGCCCTGCCACACGACCGCCTCCCGCTCTTCGCCGCCCAGCCGCACCTTCACCCGATGATCAAGGCACTCGAGGGCCGTGCGATCGATCCCGCCGTACAGAGGCATCACCACCCGGACGTCGTGCCCGTGCCGTCGGAGCGCCACGGGCAGGGCCGAGGCGACGTCGCCGAGCCCGCCCACCTGTGCGAAAGGTGTGCACTCGGGCGTGACGAGCAGGATGCTCTGATCGGTGGACGGGTTCATGGACGGGAAAGATCACGTCGCAGACACAGGCATCAACTCTTGCAAGATGACCCGAACCCGGGGTGCCGGTCAAGTCGCGTATACGTGGTAGTCGAGGTCGGGGAAGAGGTTGTCGCGACGCTCCACCTCGGACAGGAAGGCCTCGTCGACGTCGCCGTCCAACAGGTTCTGGTAGAGCCTGTGGAACCGGTTGATGTGGTCGTTGGTGCGCTGGGTAGCGTAAGAGACGGTGGTGCCGCTCTTCATGATGAACGCCCAGTCGCTAGCCTGGGCGAGCATCAGCTCGCGAGCGGCTTGGTTGAGGGCGCGGCGTTCGACGTCGGTTGCGTTGGGGAACTTGCGTGCGAGCTCGACCATGCGTTCGGCCATCTTGTGCAGGTGTCGGTACACCCAGGCGTTGGCCTGGTTGCACCAGTACTCGCCGTAGCCGCCGGCGCCCCAGGAGGACATGGCGGGGGTGGCGACCTGGTTGGTCGGGTGGGCATGCAGATAGGCGCTGGGCGTGATGGGCGCGACCGTTCCCTGGTCCGCGTGGATCTTTCGCAGCAGCATCTCGAGGAAAATGGGCCCCTCGTACCACCAGTGGCCGAACAGCTCGGCGTCGTAAGGCGACACGATGATCGGGGGTCGATCCATCTGAGGGCGAAGCGCCCGCACCTGCTGCTCCCTCTGTGCGAGGAAGTGGTGCGCGTGCTCGTTCGCTCGCTGCCACGCCACGTGCGGTACGTAGGGGTTCTTGTTCTGCAGCGCGCCGTGCGTGATCGCGTGGTACTTGATCCCCGTGAACGTCCGTATGCCGTCCGGGTGGATGTACGGCCTCACCTGGTCGATCGGGAGGTCGAACCCAATGTCCCGGTAGAAGTCCCGGTAGTCCGCGTCCCCAGGATACCCTTCCTTCGAGCTCCACACCTGCCGCGAACTCTGCACGTCGCGACCGAACGCGGCCACACCCGTGGGACAGTAGATCGGTGCGTGCACGCCATACACGGGGCGACGATCGGCGAACAGCACACCGTGGGTGTCGACGAAGAAGTAACGAATGCCCTCCTCGCGCAGCAGCTCGTCCAGTCCCGGGACGTACCCGCATTCACCCAGCCAGATCCCCTGGGTGCGACGCCCGAACAGGCGCTCGTACAGGTCCGCGGCAACGTGCACCTGGGCGCGGATCGCGGCCCAATTGCGGTCCAGAAGGGGAATGAAGGGGTGCGTTGCCGTGCACGTGATGACCTCGACCTTCCCGGCGTCCTGCAACACGCGCAAGGCGTGCACGAGGTTCCCGTCGTGCCGGCGCCAGAAGTCCCGGATGCGCAAGAACCGATCTCGGTACATCTGCGCCAGCCCATGGAACCGGCCGTCGTTGCGCGTGCGGTCCACCTCGCGCTCGGCTAGCTCCACGAGCTTGTCGATCTTGAGGGCATAACGCTCCTTGAGCAAGTCGTCGGTGAGCATGCTCAGTAGCGTGGGGCTCGCGGAGAACGTGATGCGGAAGTCGACGTCGTCCCGCACGAGGCGCTCGAACGCGAGCAGCACGGGCACGTAGGTCTCGGTGATGGCTTCGAAGAGCCATTCTTCTTCCATGTAGGAAGGTGCTTCGGGATGGCGCACGAAGGGCAAGTGCGCGTGCAGCACGAGGGCGAGGTAGCCGTGAGCCATCAGCCACCTTCCTTTCCCGAGGCGTCGTCGCTGTCGTCGCCGTCGTCGCCGTCGTCGCCGTCGAGGGTTTCAGGATAGGTGGCGCTCGCGGCGTCCTCGCTCGCGCCGGCCGCGGTCCAGGGGCCGCCGTCGAGCACAGCGCTGTCGAGGTGGCGCTGGTCTTGGCGCGGCCCGGTGATGCCGGGTGCTTGCTCCGACGCGCCTCCCAGAAGGATGTCAGGGTATTCGGGACGGGGCCGGTTTTCGCTGGCCCCGGTGAGGGCGAGGAGTTGTTCGGACCCACCCCACCGTTCGCTGCCACCAAGCAGCTCGCTGGCGCCGATGAGCTCACCGAGCTTGACCCACGAGACCTGCCCCACCTGCTCGCTCGCGCCCACGAGTTCCTGAACGCCAAGCAGCTCCGACGAGGCCTGGACGAATACCTCCTCTGCGCCGAGCCAGATCCGTTCGCTCGCCCCCAGGGCAAACACCTCGCTGGCGCCGAACGCCGACCGTTCGCTCGCGCCGCGTGCGAGCAGCGCGCTCGTCATTTCCAGCGTCATCTCCGAAGCGCCGAGCCAAGCGACTTCCCACCCAGCGATCAGCTCACTCGCACCGGCCGCGCGAAGCTCACTGGCGCCGAGCCAGAGTTGCTCCGATCCGCCCATCGCTTCGCTCGCGCCGAGCCAGAGTTGCTCGGACCCCCCCAGCACCCACAGCTCGCTGGCGCCGCGTTCGACAGTCACCTGGCTCTCCGATGCCCCGAGCATCACGTGCTCCCGCACGAAGCCGTCGTGCCAGACGCGCTCGGCGGTGAGCTCCCAGCGGGCGGCGACGGGCATGATGGGTTCGGTGCGGTGCAGCAGCCAGGTTCCGAGGACGCGACGGTGAGGCGCGCCGAAGGACAGCCCGTGGATGACGACCTCCCACGGGCCGGTCATCACGCGTTCGAACCGGCTGTCGTGCTGCAGCACATGGCTCTCTCCCACGAAGCGCACGAGCACGCGTCCCGGGGCGGCACTATCTCCCGGATAAGGCGCCATCTCCCACGTCTCCGGCGCACCCGCGTGCGTCCAGGTCAAGCTGTGCAGAGGCCGTATCCAGTCGAAGGCGCGATCCTCGCCCTGCCACTCCGTGCGCCAGCTATCGGACACCCACGGTATGGACCAGCGATGGTACGCGCCTTCGAACCGATGGGATACCCGCGTGGACCAGGCGAAGGTCCGACGCTCGGTCCACGTCCTCTGCCAGGTCTCGCGGTGCTCGACGTGCTGATCGACGATCACACGGTAGGGCACGATGTGGCGCTGGTGCGTCTGGGGGGGCGGAGGCTGGACGTTCGTCGCGATGTCCGGCACGGGACCGTCGAAGCGTGAGATGTAAGGCGTGGTGACGGGCAGGGGCTTGGCGTTCGGGGCCGCGTCCTCGACGGTGAGCCATTCGACGGAGACGTCCTGGGCAGGTCGTTTTCGGGGGAAGTCCGTGCGTCCCGAGCGGGCGACGGGCTGAAAATCTCCGTGGCGAGACTTCACGCCGATCTCGACGTGGCACGAGGAGCGGGGCTTGCCTACGTGGACGAACCAGTCGCGGGAGGTGCGGTCGATTGCGATATCGAAGTAGCTGAGGGCGTTGGCGCCGTCGAAGACCCGGCCGGTCGTGTCGTAGATGCGGAGGCAGCACCATGCGTCATGGGCACCGCGGCCCAGACGGTGGCGGGCTTCGTCGATGGCGTCGTCCGTGATCTCCCAGTAGACGTAGAGCCAGTCCGGGTCGCGGGCCATCACGGTGACGCGGTTCTCGCCGTAGCCCCACGGGATGTCTTCGGAGGGGAGCCAGCCGTTGTTCACACCGAGGTCGAACTTGGACTTGCCCACGGCCTGTGCACCGCGATCCACGTCGTGATCCCGAGCGGGGTGGGTGCCGTTGTGCGAGGGCTCCTGTCCCTCGCTTGCGGGGCCGATGGGCTTGTGGTTGGTCATGATTGCCTGCCGGTGGTGCCGCCGCTGCGCGTCGGCGCCCAGTGTACCCTTTTTCCTCGCGGGGGACCGCACAGATGAGGGCTCGGTGTCGTGACCCGGCGGGCAACTGAGCACAGCCCTCGAGATCTCGTTCTTCGGCAACCGGGCTCCCCCCTTTACGTCCCCCGCTCGGGCGGCGTATCGTTCCGCCATGGGCATGCTGGGCAGGAACACGCGAACCTACGGCCTGCTGCTGCTCCTGACGGCTTCAGGGTGCTGCGGCCCCGACTTCGAGGAAGCTGTCGCGCAGCATCGAACCGGCGTCGAGAAAAAGATCTCCCCCCTTGCATCCATCCACAAGCAAGTGCTCGCCTTGCCTGCCTTGCAAAAGGACGAGGTCACCCCGCCAGCGTCGCCCCTCGTCGTGCGTCTCGACGGGTACGCGGACAATGCGGGCAACGTCTCGCTCTGCCACGCCGAGGACTTGGCCGCGGCCGAGGAGCTCGGTTTCGTACCGTGCCGGATGCGGGACTCGGCCTGGCTCAACACGTGCGCGTCGTACCTGCGCCGAGGACACGCGGTCTTCGATCCGGCAACCCCCAACGAGCTGTTGACCCAGCCCCTGGGCTTCACGGCGAACGATGCCTTCAAGCGCTGCGAAGCGATGACCACGCTGCTGGTCCTGCGCACCCTCGAGTTCGTCGATCCCTCCCCCCCTGTGGCCGCGCCCGCCTCCTTCCAGCCAGACCTCAGCATCTGCGGAGCTGCCGCGTCGGCCTCCGCCGCTCCCGCCAACACCGCACGCACCGAAGACAGAAAGACCTTTTCGGGAGGTCGGATCCGCGCCGAGGCCCTCTTCTTCTCTCTCGATGACGCCCGATTCCTCGGCGGTTTTCGCGTGGAGGCGTCGAGCAGCCCGCGACTCAAGGGAACCGACGTCCAGGCAGACCTCGAGAGCCAGCTCCGCAAGGCGATCTACGACGGAGTCCGAAAACACATCCCCGGAGCCACCATCCACGAGTGACGCGAGAAGGGAGACACCGTTGAGCGACGCGGAGTGGTTGAGCGATAAGGCGCGCAGCAAGGTGCGGGACGGCATCGTTGCCCTCGAAGCCACGAGCGGGGCGGAGGTCGTCGCCACGGTGTGCGCGCGGTCCGGGCACTACCGGCACGCGGACTACCTCGTGGGCGCCCTGTTCGCGCTGCTGGCGCTGCTCTTCTACCTCTTCTACCCAGAGCCACTCTTCGACGACGTAGCGGTGGTGCTCGTCGTGGCGAGCTTCGCCGTGGGAGCCGTGCTGTGTGCGTCGGTGTCTGCGGTGCGGCGGTTGTTTCTCTCTCGCAAGTTCATGAACGAGGAAGTGCGCAAGGCGGCGCGGGCGAAGTTCGTGGAGCAGGGGATAGGACGCACCACCGGTCGCACGGGAATTCTCGTGTACGTCTCCCTGTTCGAGCGTCGCGTGGAGGTGGTGCCGGACATCGGCATCCCGGTGCAACAGCTGGGCAAGCGGTGGGAGGACGCCGCGGCGTTGCTCGACACGTCAGCAAAGAAGGGATTGGACGCATTTCTCACGGCCCTCGCGGCCACGGGGCCCATGCTCACGGAAGCCGTGCCTCGCGCGGCGGATGACGTCAACGAACTGCCGGACGACGTGGTGCAAGCATGAAGACGAAGAGCATGCGGTGGCACGTTCGGGGTGCGAGACTCTTGCGTGCGTCGTGCCTCGCCGTGGGCTTGTGCGTGGTGGCGACGGACGCGGGGGCCCGACCCGGAGGGGGAAGCGGGTTCAAGGGGGGCTCGCGCTCGAGCAGTGGGTCGAGCGGCTCGCGGTCGAGCTCCGGCTCCCGCAGCACGCCGAGCAAAGGCAGCACCCCGAGCAAAGGCAGCACCCCGAGCACGAGCACGCCCTCCGTCGAGGTCTTCTCCTACTGTTGCCAGAACGCTGTCGTGCGCGCGGACGCTGCGCGGGTGTGGCAGCCCGGCACGCTCGGTCCTTTCGGGGCGGGCCCGCCCCGTCCGGCGGAGCTCCGTGTCGCGGAGTCCTCGGACATGGCCGTCGGGGCTACCTTCGTGTTCATCCTGGGCTTCGTGTTCATCGGCGCCCCCGTGGTGCTGATCGGCGGCGTGGTGTTCCTCGTGCGAAGAAGGCGGGGATCGGGCTGGACCACGGTTTCCAACGTCGCCGCTCACGGGGCAGGAACCGGTGCCAACGCTCAACCGCCGGGCCAGGTGCGCCGCTCCCTCGCCATGATCCGCACGTGGGACCCGGACTTCTCCGTCGCCCTGTTCGACGACTTCGCGTACGCGCTGTACGCCGAGGCCCACACGGCGCGGGGGGCGGGAACGCTGGACCGATTCGCCCCCTATCTCGGCCCGTCGGCCCGGGCCACGCTCGCTGGCCTGGGGCAGCGGCCCGTGTCCGCCGTGATCGTCGGCGCCATGCGGTACACGGCATTCGACCCGAGCGCAGCCGGAGGTGCGGGGGTCCGCCTTACGGTGGAGTTCGAGTCCTGCTATACCGAGGCGACCGGGCCGGGGCAGGCACAGTCCTACTACGCTTTCGAGACGTGGCAGTTCGTGCGCCACCGTTCCGCCCGGTCCCGCCCGCCCGATCGGGTGCGCGTGTTCGCCTGCCCCAGCTGTGGCGCTCCCCTCGACCGTGTGGTGGGCAGTACCTGCGGGTACTGCAACCGGGTGGTCGACCAGGGCGCCTTCGACTGGACCGTCGAGAGCGTCACGGTCCAGGAGCGAAGCGCCCGCCCGCCCATCCTCACCGGCACCACGGAGGAAGAAGGGACGAGTCTTGCGACGGTTTACGACCCTGGCGTCCAGGCGGGCCTCGCGGCCTTGCAGCAGAGAGACCCCGCCTTGGGACAGGAGGCGCTCTTCGCTCGAATCAACCTCATGTTCCAGACGATGCAGATGGCCTGGTCGTCGCTTGCGTGGGAGTCTGCCCGGCCCTATTTGAGTGATAATCTGTTCCAGACGAATGCGTACTGGATTACAGCGTATCGAGCCCAGGGGCTGCGCAACGTCACCCAGAATGCGCGCATCGTTCGCCTCGAAGTCGTCCGCGTGGAGTCAGACCGGTGGTTCGACGCCCTCACGGTGCGGCTGCACGCGACGGGGCTCGACTTCACGCTGCGAGACGCGGATGGCGCGGTGGTAGGGGGGAATCGGGGCAAAGAGCGGCCCTATACGGAGTACTGGACCCTGGTGCGTGGCGCGACGCGCAAGGGTCCCGCCCAGGGGGCGCCCGCCTGCCCGAACTGCGGCGCCCCGATGAACATCACCATGGCGGCCCTCTGCCAGCACTGCGGGGTCAAGGTCAACTCCGGCGAGTTCGACTGGGTCCTGTCCCGGATCGAACAAGACGAGGTGTACGGGGGGTGACCGTGAACCGCCGAAGGCTGGTGGGCGTCGTGTCCCTCGGCGTGGGACTCGCCGCGATGGCGTGGCTCGTGTCCCAACGGGACCGATTCCACACGCGCTCCCAGGAGTCGGCGTGCAGGCAGGGCGACCCCGACGTTTGCCTGCGGTTGGCGCAGATGTACTACGGGGCAGACGGGGTGAGGCAGGACTTCGCGCTCGCGGGGCGGTTCGAGCAGCGGGGTCACGAGATTTTGGAGGAACGTTGTCGGGGGGCGGACCGGGACGCATGCTTTCGCTTGGGCACGGTGCTGCGGGCGAGCCCCGCTCGGGCGCTGGAGGCTTTCGAGCGCGCCTGTGGTGCGGGGTTGGGGCAAGCCTGCACGAAGGCGGCCGGCCTGTGCCGGCATCCGCCCGACCCCAGGCTGTGGGGGCTTCTCGAGAAAGCCTGCGGCGCAGGCGAGATCGCGAGTTGCTTCGAGGTCGCCGACGAGCATCGGCGGAACCAGCGCCTCGCGGACGCGCTGCGGATGCTCGAGGTCGCGTGTGAGAAGGGCAGCGGACGCGCCTGCTACGAAGCGTCGAACTCCTTGCGGACGGGCTCGGAGATGCCGGCAGACCCGCCTCGCGCCGAAACACTCGCGTACAAGGCGGTCAGCGCTCTCGAGCGAGAGTGCGCCGCCCCAGGGGACGAGGAGCTCCGGCACGGGCACGACCACCCCTGTGGCCTGCTCGCCAATCTCTTGGGCTCCGGGCGTGGAGCCGCCCGGGACGACGAGCGAGTGTTTGGACTGTGGCATAAGGCGTGCGAGGAAGAGTCCTCGGAGGCATGCCGGGCCCTCGGGGACCCGAGGGGGTACCGTGGACTCCTGCTGCAGCGGGTCGACATGGGAGGGTCGCGCGGGTCCCAGCGTCGTGACTGTGAGAAGGGCAATGCGTGGGCCTGTGCGGGCGCCGCCGCAGAGATCTACCTGTCCGGCAACGAGGTCAGCGGGGACCCGACGGGGGCGACGCACTACGAGGAGCGTGCGACCAAGCTGTTCCTGGAGGCGTGCGAGAAGGGGGAACCGGGCGCGTGCGAGCAGGCTGGCGATCGGTTGAGGGTGGGGCTGGGTGCGCCCCGCGACCTGGCCGCGGCTCGGAAGGCGTACGACAAGGCGAAGCGTGTCGCCCCGTGAGCTGCCCGGGATGAGCGCACCGGAAGGACCGAGCCGAACCGAGTCGTCACCCCATCGTGAATCCCGTGAGCTGCGCGGATTGTCCCCCTTGCGCCCGCGCCGCAAACGACGCCGTGCTGCCGGACCGGGGCAACGTCACCACCATCCTCGCACCGCCCCACTCGCTTTCCGACGCCTCCACCGAACCCCCGTGCTCCATCACGATCTTCTTCACGATCGATAGCCCCAGCCCGGTCCCGTCCGCCTTCGTCGTCACGTACGGGTCGAAAATCGTCTCCCTCATCTCCTTCGGAATCCCCGTCCCGTCGTCGTCGACCTCCAGCACCAACCAGTCCTTGTCGACCTCCCGCAGGCGGACCCGCACCCTCCCGTGCCCCGACTCCCGCACGCTCACCGCCTGCGCCGCGTTACGCACCAGGTTGACCAGCACCCGATGCATCATCTGCCGATCCATGTGCACCGCGATCGGTCCCTTCGGCACGTCCCACGACACGTCCACCGCCTTCTCTAGCAGGTCCGCATCCGTGCGCAGGATCCCCGTGTCGTCGTCCGTGAACAACACCATGTGCTCCCGCTGCTTCCGCAGGAAGTCGCAGACGTCATGCTCCGACAGCTCCGCCCGAGGCAGTCGCGCGAACGCGCTGAACTCCGTGACCAACCGTCGCAACGTTCCCACCTCCTCCGTCACCACACCGTGGGTCGTCTCGAGAAGGTTGCGGAACGCCGGGTCGTCCCCCTTGTACCGCGCGTGAATCTCCTCGACCGCCAGCTGAATCGGCGTGAGCGGGTTCTTGATCTCGTGCGCCAGCCGTCGCGCCATCTCCTGCCACGTGCCCATGCGCTGGAGGAACTCGATGCGCGCGCGCGATCGCTGAACCTCCCTCAACATCCGGTTGAACGCCTTCGCCAACCCCGTGATCTCGTCGTTGCCCTGCACCGGAACCCGCACCGTCAGATCCCCAGCTCCCACCGCTTGCGTCGCCTGCGCCAACACCCCAATCCGACGCGTCACGCTGCGAGACAGCAGCGTCCCCAGCGTCACCGCCGCCAACATCGTGATGGCGAGCAGCACCGTGAACGCGTAGAGGTGCGCGTGCTCCACCTGCGCCCTCGACGCCTCGATCTGGCGATAGGTTCGAACGGTCGCCTCCACCCCGTCCCGCTCGTCGAACCGGGCCTTGGACGTCACGAAGACGGCCAGGAGCATGGGTCCGTCCTGCTTCTCGGACAGGGGCCGCCTCACCTCGAGGGCCAACTCGGTCGTCTCGTTGACCGGGGCGGGGCGCTTCTTTTCCACCACGATCTCCCCATCCTCATCCACCACCGCGAGCTGCACCAGATTCGCGTGGGTCGGAAAGATCTCGGAGAGCTCCTGATCGATGCTCGGGCGGTGGTTGAGCATGGCAGCGGCGCGTAGCCCCTCCTGTGCCGCGATCGCCTCCGCCTGGAACCGCATGGTGGCCTTCAAGCTGGCCGCCAGCTCCTTGTACAGGTCGAGGGATCGCTCCAGCTCCTCCCCCACGCGAGGGTTGTAAAGCTGCGCAGACACGTTGCTGACCAAGCTTCGCGCGATGATGATGGCCGCCGCTAGTGGGATGACGGCGGCGAGCAAGACGGCAAGCGTCAGCTTTCGCGCGGTCCGAGAGGGCATCGCCATGATGCCCGCAGTGTCGCAGATGTTGGAGCTAGCTCCTAGCTCACTCCGCCGCCGCTACCCCTGGCTCCCGTCGCAACAACCGTCCGAACCGCACGCGCGCATTCTCGAACGCCGAGTAGATGGCCGGAACCACGAGCAGCGTCAGCAACGTCGACGTGATCAGTCCTCCGATCACGCACACGCCCATCGGCGCCCGCATCTCCGAACCTTCTCCAAGCGCCAGCGCAATCGGAAGCATGCCGAAGATCATCGCCGCCGTCGTCATCAGAATGGGACGAAGACGCACCGCACCGGCCTCGATGACCGCGTCGCGGATCGGCACCCCCTGCTGTCGCCTTTGGTTCGCGTTGTCTACGAGCAAAATGGCGTTCTTGGTCACCAGGCCCATGAGCATGATGATGCCGATGAAGCTCATGATGCTCAGCGTCTGGCCCGCGATCAGCAGCCCGCCAAGGGCGCCCACCAGCGACAGGGGCAGCGACACCATGATCGTGATGGGGTGCAGGAAGCTCTCGAACTGCGCCGCCAGCACCATGTAGATGATGGCGATGGCGAGCAGCAGCGCCTCGAGCATGTACCCGAAGGACTCGATCATGAGCTCGCCCTGTCCCCCGAACTTCATCGTCACCCCGGCCGGAAGAACCCCCTTGGTTATCTCCGTCACCGCCTCCTGGCCTTGACCCAGCGCAAGCCCGTCGAGGTTCGCCAGCACCGTCACCACACGCGATCGGTCCTGCCGGTCGATCTGCGCCGGCGCATCCTCGGGGAACGGCTCCACCAACTCCCCGACCTCGACCAAGTTGTTCATCGGCCCCCGCAGCGGCATGCTCAGCACCGCATCCCGCTGCTCCCGGTACCAATCCGGCGCCTTCACCACGACCTTGTAACGGTCCGCCCCGTCGCGGAACTGCGATACCTCCGTCCCCGTCACCGCCGTGCGGATCGCACCCGCCACCTGCACCGGCATCAGCCCCGCCGCCGACACCTTGTCCCGCCGAATCCGGAAGCCGAACTGGGGTCGCGCCCCACGATCCGAGATCGTGATGTCCACGAACGACCCGTGCTGCTTCAGCTTGTCGGCCAACAGGACCGCCGCCTCGCGCAGTTGCTTGCTGTCCGTGCCCCGCAGCTGCACGTTGATGTCCTTCGAAAACTGCTCGTCACCCCCGCCCTCACCCATGCCTGCGTCGATCAAGGACATCTCGGTGCCCGGCAACGCCTGGTTCAACGCAGCCCGCAACGCCACCTTGATCTCCTCCATGCCGCGCGTCCTCTGCTTGGACCCCGTCATCTTCACGAAGACCTTGCCCTCGTTGACCTTCTGGCTCTGCCCCGAACCCACCGTGATCATCAGGTGCCGCGTCTCCGGAACCTGCTGAAGCACGACCTGCTGGATCTCCTCCCCCCGACGATACGTCGCCTCCAAACTCGTCCCCTCAGGCATCTTGTAGCTGACGTCCATCTCCCCCTGGTCCATCGTCGGCTGAAATTCCGTCGGGATGAACCGCGCCAGAACCACCGCGGCCGCCAGCGCCACGATCCCCACGCCCACCGTCAACGCCCGCTGGCTCAAGATCCAAGAAAGAACCTTGCGATACGTCTCGTCGACGGCGTCGAGCACCTTGCCGACCGCTCGCGCCAATGCCCCAGGTTGAGTGTGCTTGAGCATCCGCGAGGACGCCATCGGCGTGAGCGTGAAGGAAACGAACAGCGAGATCATGATCGCCACGGCGACCGTCAGGCCGAACTCGTAAAAGAACCGGCCCATCAACCCCTTCATGAACGCCACCGGCACGAACACCGCCACGATCGACAGGGTGGTCGCCAGGACCGCCAGCCCGATCTCCTTGGCCCCGTCCGCCGCTGCCTTCATCGGCGACTTGCCCATCTCCAAGTGCCGGTGGATGTTCTCGATGACCACGATCGCGTCGTCGATCAACATGCCGATCGACAGCGATAACGCCAGCATCGTCAACATGTTCGCCGTGAACCCCATCGCGTTCATGAAGGCGAACGTCCCCACGACACTCGTGGGAAGCGCCAGCGCGCTGATGAACGTCGCCCGCAGGTCACGCAGGAACAGCATGATCACCGCCACCGCCAGGAACGCACCGAACACGAGGTCGAACACCACGTCGTCGATCGCATGGCGCGTGAACGTCGACGCGTTCTGCGCAATCGCCAGGCCGTACCCCTCCGGAATCTCGATCCTCTTGGAATCGATCGCGTCAATGACCGCGTCCGCCACCGCCACCGAGTTGGCGTCCGATTGCTTGCGCACGAGCAACGACAGGGCAGGCTTGCCGTCCCAGGACGCCTTCGTCCGCGCCTCTTCCTCGGCATCGACCAGCGTCGCCACGTCGTTCAGACGGATGGGCGCACCCCCCGGAGCCGCGACCACGATGCGCTCCAAATCCGCGACGGACTTCGCTTCACCATACGTCTTGATCAGCAGCTCCGTGGCGCCCGTGGTCACGTGCCCCCCAGGCACGTCCATGTTCCCGTATGCCACCGCCTGCTGAAGGTCCGGCAGGGTGAGCCCATAGGTTCGGAGCTTGGCAAGGTCCGCGATGATATGGATCTCGCGCTCCTGCTTGCCGATGACGTCCACCGCACCCACGCCCCGCAGCTGCTGGATCTGGTTCTTGACCCGCTCCTCCGCCACGTACGTGATCTCCGCCGGCGTCTTGCCCTCCGGCGCCGTGAGCACCAGCGAGATGACCGGCGCCGCCCCGATCTGAAACTTCTCCACCACGGGCGCTTCCGCGTCGTTCGGCAAGTCCTGCTGGATCTTCGCAATGCGCTCGCGCACGTCCTGCGCCGCAGTGTCCGCGTTCACGTCGAGCTCGAACTCGACCATCACCAGCCCGTAGCTCTCCACGCCCACGGACGTGATCTTCTTGACGCCCGAGATCGTCGAAACCGCGTCCTCGATCGGCTCGATTACGCGGCTCTCCACCACCTCCGGGTCCGCACCGGCATAGACGGTGGACACCGAGATGAAGGGCGCCTCGATCTTCGGGAACATGTCCACGCCCAGCTTCGACCACGAGATCGCCCCGAACAGCAGGAGCATGGCCGAAAGAATGATCGTGAACACCGGCCTTCGGATGGACAGGTCCGACAGGAACACGGCTCGTTACCTCCCGCCTTCGTTCGGCGCGCTGCCGTGAGGTCCCTTGGGTAGACCCTCCTCCCCCTCGGCTTCCCCAGACACACCCGGGAACGTCACCCGCGCGAACAATCCAGCCGGCAACGCACGATCCTTGTTGTCCAGCCGAATCACCACCTCCGCGGACCGCGTCACCGGATCGATCACGTCCGCCATCCGGTCCACCTTCGCGTCCCGCGTCACGTTCAACGCCGGCAATACCACCCGTGCCGGTTGCCCCACCGAGATGCTCCCAATCTTCCTCTCGGGGATCGGAACGCGAACCTCGAGGGTGTCCGTGTCCACCAGCAAGAACACAGGACTCGGCGGCATCATCGTCACGTACTGTCCCTCCTCGGATAGTACCTTCGCGATCACCCCGTCGAAGGGCGCCCGCAACGTCGCGTCCGCCAGCGCCTGCTGCGCCATCCGTACGCCCACCCCCGCCGCCTGCGCCCGGAGCGTCGCGATCTGCATCCCAAGCTTCGCCTTCTCCGCCGTCTGCTCCGGAAGCGCCCCCGCGTCCGCAAGATGCTCCACCCGCTCCAGATCCCGCTTCGCATCCTCGAGCGCCGCCAACGCCTGCGCCTGGTCCGTCCTCGCCGCCTCCGCATGAAGCGACGTGTTCACCGTGTCCAGCACGCACAGCACCTGTCCCGCCTTGACCCGGTCCCCCTCACGTACCTTGATCGATCGCAGGATACCCGACCCCTTCGCCGCTAGCATCGACGTGCGTGCCGCCATCGCCGTGCCCGATGCCTGAAAGTCCTGGTCCGACGCAGGTGGCTTCTCCGCCGCAGCCGAGGCTGACCCCGACGAGGGCGGAGCAATGACCGGGGGTCCTTCGTCTTTTTGCCCCGCCGACGTCTTCTTGCAGCCCGCCAGAGAGAGAAGAAGGCCTAGCAGTATGAGCGACATGAGGTGTCGCATCGTGCGGATTCCTCCGTGCAGGGTCCGGCGAAGGGTAGCCGTGGTCTCGGTCCGTGACTTCGCGGGACGAATCGGGCAGGTATATCGCCCCACGATGTTTCTGCATCCCCAAAATGACCAACGGCGTCATTTTTTATGGTCCCAAGGGACGCGGGCTTCTGCCGGGCCACGTCCCGTGTTCCTCGATCAGACGGCAAGGGTTCCCAACAGGAGCAGAGAACAGAAGAAGTCTTCCGCTCACCATTCCCTCACCAGTTCGCGTAAGACGCCGCCGTCAACGTAAGTCCTCCGCTCAGTCCCCGGCTCGCTAAGGCACCCTCACCGCCGTCGCCGAATAATCCGCTGGACTGCTCGGTCCCGGCCCCATGCACCAGCACCGCGAGTACGTCACCGTTCCCGAGGCCGCGTCTCCCGCGACCTCCAGCGTCAGGTCCCGACGATCACACTGGTCCTCCCCCGACATGCACCACGACGCGTAAGACGCCGCCGTCAACGTGCAACCATCCGACGACAGCGACGCCGGGCTCTCGTAGGTGCTGTCGTCCCCTGCGTCGGGATACGTGCACGTCGAGGGCCTCTTCCTCCCTGCCCAGGTCACCACCACACCGCCGTCCCCATCCGCCTCCACCGTGATCGTGTCGGGGTCAGGACTGCACATCCCCGCGTCCGCCGAGGCGTAGGATACCTCCCACGCGCCAAGAGCGTTGCACCCGGCTTGCCCGTCGCCCGGGGCCGTCTCCGACTTCGTGTCCTGACCGGCATCGGTCCCTTCGTCCTCGGTGGAGGTCCCTCCGCATCCCGCAGCCATCAAAGCCGCGACCACGATCGGAAAGTGTCCTCGATGCGTCATGGGCCATCCTCCACGAAGTCCAGCAGCGCCGCCCCGTCGTCCTTCGGCGTCGGCAACAGTTCCCCCGCGGCCCCGTCCCGCCGAACCATGATGGTCCGTCGCGACACCGTGTCCGCGTTTTGCCTGCCCACGAGCGTGATCGCGTTCATCCCAGGACGCAGCGGCAAGTCCATCTCCACCTTCATCACCTTCGGGTCATTCGCACCCTGGTTCGTTCGGTAGAAGATCTTGTTCGCTCCCACGAACATGTACGCATCGAGCAGCCGGGTCTGGTCCACGATGGTTCCCGTGATCTTCACCGAGGGCCCCCGGACGACGAGCGAGGCCGGGGCAAGCTCGATGGCAGGAGGGGAGTGAGAGAAGATCGTGTCGAAGCTGAGCGTGTCGGGTGCCGCGCCGCCTGGCGCATCCGACAAGGAGTTGATCGGCACGAAGGCAAACCGACTGGCACCCAGGTCAATCTTCACCATGTCCCCGTGCCGCCCGAGCCGTCGCACCAGCTTGCCCCCAGGGATGGACCCGAAGAGACGCGCGCTCGGACGCAGAGATTCCACCAGCGGCGCCTCCGAGCCCGTCACCTTCGACACCCCGCTGTCCGGCGTCAACGGCGAGACCCCTTCCACCGGGATCTTGATCTTCTCGTTGACGTACTCGCCAAGGTCCCGATCCCCCACGCTCAGCTCGATCGTGATCTCAGACTCCGCCAGGCTCTGCACCGCCCACGTGAACACCACCGAACGCATGTCCCCCGGCTGCATGTTCGACACGTCGAACCGACCCGCCTGCAACGCCAGCCCGTCGCCCGACAGGTTCCGCAAGTTCGCCTGCGTGTCGAAGGAACGGCCTCGCCCGATGTTCTTCACCGTGAGGTACATCGACACCCCCTCGCCTCGCTGCAGACGCCCGTCCGCGTTCGACCCCTCCCGGTTGTCGATGATCTGGTACGCATAAGCAAACGACGGGTCCGGCAGCTCCTCGATGGTCGGCCGGAACTCGACCGTCTTCGGGGGCTCCCCGTTCGCAGCGAAGAACTCCACCTTGACGCCGTCGGAGCGGGTGGGCGCGTCCTTGGGGATCGAGCAGACCCGCTTGGCATCCTTGGGCGTCTTCGTGGACCCGATGCGACGGCCCTCGAGGTCACACCACCCCAGGGGAGCCGTCGCCGTTTTCGACTTGCCAGGCTCGATCTTTCCGAAGATGAGCTCCTTGCGATCGTAGTAGGAGCTCTCGGCCGTGGTCAGGCCCCGAAGCTGGTAGATGGGCTCCGTCCCCGTGTTCTTCACGGTCACCTTGAGCTCCATCGCTTCGCCCGCCTTCACGCGGTCCCCCGGGCGGTTGGTCTCGACCTTCACCTCGTACTGATCCTTCGTCGGTCCCGGCGTGCCCGGGTCCGTCGCGCTCCAGTCGTATCCGAGTTGCTTGAGATCGGTCGCGACTTTCCCCATCTCCTCCTGCTGCACCCTGTCGACGAACTCCGCCGCCTTGCGCACCCCGTCCACCCGCGTACCACCGGTTGGCAAGTTCAGGACGAGGTCCCGCGCGAACTTGGTGGCAAAGTCCATCTCGAAGTCGTCTTCCGGGTCTCCCCCACGTTCCCGCATCGCCTCCCGCTCCGCCGATGGCATGTTGTACCGCACTACCTCCAGTGGCTTCTGGCCCGCCGCCGCCCGCGCGCTCGACAGATGCTTGGAAAGATCGCGCTCCCGCATTCGCTTGCCCGGCCGCATCACGTCCATCTCCAACGCGTCCACCGTCATCGGGTCGAGCTCGACGTCCGGCGTGATGCCCACCGACTGAATCGAAATGTCCCCCGGTGTCAGGTACTGCGCGATCGTCAGCTTCAACGCCGCCTTCTCCCGCGTCACGTCCGGGAACACCAGCTGCACGCTGCCCTTCCCGAACGTCTTCTGCCCCACGATGATGGCTCGGTCGTGGTTCTTCAAAGCTCCCGCCACGATCTCGCTCGCGCTCGCACTCGACGAGTTCACGAGAACGACGAGCGGATAGTCGGGCTCCGTGCCGGGGGACTTGGCGACCTTCTCGTCGCGCGGCTCCGATGCGGACACGGTGGTGACCACCACCCCGCTGCGCAGGAACCGGTCGGCCACCTTGGCGGCCTGATCGAGCAAGCCTCCCGGGTTCGAGCGCATGTCGAGCACGAGCCCGCGCATCCTCGGCTCGGCCCGGTGCAAGGCCACCAGCGCGCTGTCCAACTCACCCGCCGTGCCAGCCTGGAACTGCTTCAGACGAACGTACCCCACGCCCTGGTCGAGCATCCGACTCTCGACCGACTCGACGTTGATGACCTCGCGCTGCAACTTGAAGGGCCGGCTTCCCGACCAACCTCCCGCGCCTTCGCGCGAAATCCACACCGACACGTCCGTGCCCGGGTCCCCGCGCAACCGCCGCACGGCGTCGTCGAGGGGCATGTTGAGCGTGGACTCGTTGTTGATCCGGACGATCCTGTCGTAGCGCTTCAGACCCGCTCGCCCGGCCGGCGTCCCCGGCATCGGCTTGATTACGGTCAGCATCTGGTCCCGAATCGAAATGACGATGCCCACGCCCCCGAACGCACCCTGCGTGGAAATGGTCATCTCCCGGTAGGCCTCGGGACTGAGAAAGACCGAGTGCGGGTCCAGCGTGTTGAGCATCCCGTTGCACGCTGCGTACTCCACCTCCCGCAGATCCACCTCCGCATCCCCCTTGAGATGCTCCTGAAGGAACGCAAACACGTCCCGCAGCTTCGCCGACACGTCCCACGGACCCTGCACGTTGCTGACGTCGAACTTCTTTTCCTCCGACCCCACCCGTACCGTCACCTCGTCCGACCCGCTGTCGCGCAGCACAATCACCTGGGCCACGTCACGCTGCACGTAGTCGAGCGCCGAAAGCAGCATCTGCTTGGGCTTCACCCGGGTCGGGTCGACGTACTTGTCGCGGATCGTCTGGATGGTCGCCGTGACCGCCTCGAGCTTCGTCAGGTCGTAGGGGGTCTTGGTGTCGACCTTGCCACGCGCGGCCACCGCGTGGGCAGGTTCGATGCCGTGCCAGAGACCACCGGACCGGAACTGGAGAGCGAAGTACGTGGAGAGACCGAAGGCGCTGAAGAGGATCAGCAGCTTGGTGATACGTTCAATGCCGCGCATGGTTCACAAGGATAGATGACGGACGGGACAAGTCACGTTTCGAGTGCGATCTTTCGGCCAGGAAGAGGCCAAAGGGCAAGAGGCAAAGGCCCAAAGGAGTCGAGGCTTCTCCAGATATCCCGCCTCACTGCTTCACGACCAGGTCCGCCTTCGCCAGACGCACTGACACCGGCCGCCGGGAAAACCCGAGCTTCGCCCGAACGGTCGTCGACCCGCCCGACGCCAGCGTCGCCGTGCAGTGCATCTTCCCCGACCCCCTGCGCCTGTGCTCGTCCCCCAGGTTCGTCTCGACCCAGCTCATCTTCACGTTCAGCTCCGCCAAGGGGTCGCACGCCACCGTCGCCACCGTCGACCCCGATTGCACCAGCTCGACGTCGTACTGCAGCGCCGCGTCCCCCTTGTACTCGATGTCGATGTCAGTCCAGAACGCGATCTCTCCCGCGGTGAGGTTCATCGTGATGTCCGATGCCCCCTCCCCCGCGAAGGGCACCCGTCCCGCTTCTTTCCCGCAACATGACGAGACAGCAAAGGCGATCAGGGCACAGATCAGGGTCCTTCCACGCATGGCGTCCTCCTGGCAGGCATTGTAGGGCCGCGCGCCCCACCTGCCCAGGGGTTGCAACCTCACCTGGCGCTGGAAGCGGGCGGGGTCGGGTCCTTCACTTCGACACCCGGTCGCTGCTCGTCCTGCTTGATCGAGTAGCGCACCAACGCCCGAAGCACCTCGTTGCGCTCGACGTTCCCGAGCACGACCTTCATGTCCTCGTAGACCGAAGGGTCCACCAGCAAGGCGCCCAGCGTGCCCTTGCCCTTCTTGAGGCCCGACACAATGTCCCGTAGGTCCGCGCTCGCCGCGTTCAGGTTCGACACGATCTCGGCTTCGTCCCCCGTGCCCCCGTACAGCAGCGCGTGCGCCATCCCGTTGCCCTCCCGAACCCCCCGCAGCGTCAAGGCCACCTCGTCCGCCGCTCCCCCAAAACTCTTGATCGCGTCCGTCCCTTCCTTGTCATACACCAGGCTGTGCGCGAACCCCGGCCCACGGTTCACCCGCGCGACCAACTGCCTCACCTCCGTCGCCGCCGTCGCAAGCTCCCCGCTCGTCGTCTCGAAGTTCGCAATCGCTCGCGACAACCGCTCCGCTTCCTGCGGGTCCGTCAACAACCGGTTCGCGTACCCATCCCCCTCCGCCACGTGCTTCAAGATGATGTTCACCGAGTGGATCGAACCCCGAAGGTTCTCCTGCACCTTTTCGTCCGCCATCGACGCCGACGCCTTGTCCAGGTTCCCCAGCACCGAGTTCGTCCGCTCCGCGATCGATCCCACCTGCCCCACCAGGTTCGAAAAGTCCGTCGGGTCCTCCCCCGTGATCGCTCCCCCCAGCCCCAGCGGCTTCCCCCCAGAGCCCGGGTCGATCTCCAGCATCTTGTCGCCCAGTAACCCCTTGTTCACCACCCGCGCTCGCGCGTCCTGCCGCAATCGCAACGCCTCGTACCGCACGATCCAAAGCTCCACGTGGATGCGCGGGTCCCCCAAGTCTCCCGAATGCCCCACGCTCGACACCGAACCCACGTTGATGCCGTTCATCCGTACCGGCGCCCCCGCCGCAAGCCCCTGCACGTCGTTGAACGTCGACGTGTAGTCAATCTTGCGCGCGAACATGTTGCGCTGGTCCCCGATCAGAAACACGACGGCTCCCGAGAGGACCAACCCCAAAAGCACGAACACGCCGACCTTGATCTCTCGGGACAGGGCCATTCTCAAACTCCCAGGGACATCCTCCGCGCAGCCATCCCTCGATACACGATGGAGCTCCTTCCGGGAAGACCGCGTTGCCGAGCCACAAGGATGACCGGAAAGATCACGTCGTCAAGAGCGTATCCAGATCCTCGTTCACGGGTGCATTCCCCCGAATGAAGTCGGCCAGATGCGGCACCTCGGACGCCTGGATCTGCTCCGGCGTCCCCGACGCAATGATGCGCCCGCGGTGCACCATCGCGATCCGGTCGCTGATCGCATACGCGCTCGCCATGTCGTGCGTCACCACCACGCTCGTGATACCCAGCACCCGCCGCAACCCCGTGATCATGTGATTGATCCGCGTCGTGTTGATCGGGTCCAATCCCGTCGTGGGCTCGTCGTACAGCACCACGTCCGGCCGTACCGCCACCGCCCGCGCCAGCCCCACCCGCTTCTTCATCCCCCCCGACAGGTCCGACGGCGCCATCGCCTCGATCCCCGAGAGCCCCACCAACCCAAGCGCCCACGCCACCCGCGACTGGATGTCCTCCTCCGACATCTCCTTGCGAAAGTGCTCCCGCAAGCCGTACGCCACGTTCTCCCCCACGTTGACCGAGTCGAACAGCGCCGCCCCCTGGAAAAGCATCGCGATGTGCTGCCGCACCCTCTGCAGCTCCCGCTCCGACATCGCCGTGATGTCTTGGCCCCGGAACCGGATCGACCCCCGATCCACCTTCAAGAGCCCGATCAACATCTTGATCATCACGCTCTTGCCTACCCCGGAACCCCCGATGATCGTCAGCGTCTCCCCAGGGTACACGTCCAGGTCCAACCCCGCGTATACCACCTTCTCCCCGAACGCCTTGTGCACGCCCCGGAACTGG
Source organism: uncultured Polyangiaceae bacterium (assembly GCA_964488865.1). GTDB lineage: Bacteria > Myxococcota_A > Polyangia > Polyangiales > Polyangiaceae > MWCO01. Next base: position 108,118 of record CAZAWR010000003.1, read on the forward strand.
ATGATCGGCTCTCGAACGTTCTCCGCCATCGGACCCACCGTCAGCTCAGCACATCGAGGGCCGGTCCAGCAAACGAATCAGCTTGCGCAACCCACGCAGGTGCTCGTCCCCGCATCCCTCGAACCCGTCGCATCGGAAGATCGCGTTCGCCGCCGCCGCCTCCGGTCGCGTCACCAGCCACCCGAACGCCGAGATGAGCGCCTGCTGATGACCCTCGTCCATCGTTCGGTGCGTCGCGATCACATCCGTCGGTATCGGCCCGGCCGCCAGCAAGATCCGGAAGTCCGCATCCACCTTGGACTCGATCCAACTCGCCGACACCGGCACGCGTGGGTCCGCCGGCCCAAAGTGCGCAAAGCTCGCGCCCACCTGCGCCTTGCCCTCCGCCACCGCGCGTGCCACCGCCTCGTGCGTCCCCACGAAGATCTGGTCCGCAAACGCCTTCGACAACGACACCCCTCGCGCTCGCAACGAAGCCAGCGGCACCAAATACCCCGACGCACTGTCCGGACTCACCCACGCAGCCTTCACCTTCTGCAGGTCCGCCAGGCTCCGGATCGGTGAATCCTGCAGCGTGAAAAGCACCGCGTGATACGCCGTCTCCCGCTGCCGGACCATCGCGATGCGCGGCCTCGCAATCCGCATCGCCCCACAGTCCATCGCCACCACAGGCGGCACCCACGCCGCATCGAGCTGCCCCTGGGAGAGCAACGTCACCAGCTTCGCATAGGTCGGTAGCGGCCTGCATTCCACCGTCGTCCCAAGGTAGTACCCGAGCGCCTGACACACACGGCTCAGGTCCGCGCGAAACGTAGGGCCATCCACGACAGGCACGACGCCGAAGCGCAAAATCGGGAAACGCACGCGTCGCACCTTGCTCGCCACCGTTGCCTAGGTCAAGCCGTGCAGCCTATCCCCCTCCCTCCCTGCCCGATTCCCTGCCCCAACGCTCGCGAAAGCCCTCCGCAATCGTGGTCGATTTCCCTCTTCCTGTACGCAACTCCCCCCATTTCGCGCTAGGGTCCCTCCCGCCGGTCCCCGGGGTGGGCCGGTCGGGCGCCTCCAAGAGGCTTCACGCTCGGATGGTAGACACGCGGAAGGAGTGCAGGATGGCTCGCACATCGAATTGGGTTCTGGGGCTCTTCGCCACCGGTTTGGTCCTCGCCACCATGACCGCCTGCGGCAGTGACGACGACGACAACAGCGGCGGCTCCGCAGGCACCGGAGGCGCGACAGGAGGGACCGGAGGTGCGACCGGCGGTACCGGAGGTTTCGGTGGGACCGGAGGAGCAACGGGCGGCACCGGAGGTTTCGGTGGGACCGGAGGAGCAACGGGCGGTACCGGAGGTTTCGGTGGGACCGGAGGAGCAACGGGCGGCACCGGGGGCGCGACCGGCGGAACCGGCGGAGCGACGGGCGGCACCGGCGGAGCGACGGGCGGAACCGGCGGAGCAACCGGCGGCACGGGCGGCGGCGGCGACAACGACAACGACTGCGACCACGCCACCGACATCAGCACCACGGGCATCGGCGAGGGGGAAATCAACCCCACTGACGAGTCCGACTTCTACTCCTTCCCCTTCACCGAAGGCGACTGGGTCATCCTCCGCGCCACCACCACGACCCCGAACAACGAAGACCCCGACACGCTCCCCTACGAGGACGTGCTCGACACGACCCTCACCATCTACGACGCCAACGACAACATCGTCGCCACGATGGACGACGCCTTCCCCCGCCTCAACACCAACACCGAACTGGTCTGGCGCGTCCCGGCCACCGGCACCTACTGCATCGAGGTCGCGGACTGGGCCGCTTGGGCCGGCGAAACTCGCCCCGATCCGCCCACCGGCCTTCACTTCGAATACGACCTCGGCCTGTACGATGGCGCTTCCATGACCGAGGGCGGAACCGTCGACGCCGAGCCCAACAACGGCGTCGCGGGCGCGCAAGCGCAGTCCTTCGCCGAGTTCGAAGACTCCAGCGGAAACCCGCTTGGAATCTACTCCACACTCACCGTGGGAACGCTCGCGTCAGGAACCGACGTCGACGTGTTCTCGTTCACCATGCCAGCCGGCAACGTGATGCTCTCGGTCGAGGACTTCACCACGCCGACCGGTCCCGGCAGCGCAGGCGTCAGCGGCAACGGCTCCACCCTGGACCTCGGGTTCGTGGCCATCAGCGACAACGGCGGCACATCCATCCTCGCCCGGCTCGACGCTTCCAAGGGCTCGAGCGACATGACCGTCCCCCTCGAGGCAGGCTCGAGCTACCTGCTGTGGGTCAACCGCGCCGCTGGCACGACGGCAGGCGCCAACGACTTCTACAACCTGTCGAGCATCCTATGGAACTCCGACAACCCGCGCGAAGTCGAGACGACCGCAGGAGCCAACGACGTGTTCGGGGATGCGGAGACCATCACCCTCACCGCGTCGACCACCAATCCAAAGATCAAGAGCGGCTACCTCCTCGGCTTCATCGACGTATCCGACGTGGATTACTTCGGGTTCGCGGCTGTGGCAGGGGATACGGTCAGCCTCTCGTGCGGCGCCATCCGCAGCGGCTCGGGCCTGCTCGCCCCCGTGTTTGCCATTCACAGCCCCACCGACGCCGAGCTGCAGAAGGAGACCGAGGTCGACACCCAGGACGTCTTCTGGTCGGATGAAGCCCTGGCCGGGCCGTCCATGGACGCGGTCGCCATCGTCGCGACCGGCACGCACTTCGTCCGCGTCACCGCGGCCGGTCAGAGCTCCGAGGTCGAAGGCAACTACTACCGCTGCGGCGTGCACGTCACCTCCCCGTGATTCGCGTCACGGCGCCCGGCCCACGAACAAGGTCGCGGCGCCGAACGTGAGCGGTATCGCTTCACCTTCCCCCAGACCACAGTCGCGCATCATCCCCAAAAACTCGTTCGGCCGAGGGAACGCCCGGATCGACCGCTCCAGGTACACGTACTCCGACGTCGATGACAGCAGCGCGCCGAGCCGAGGCACCACGTGCCGCTTCCAGAAGCGCGCCCCAAAGGCCAGAGGATGCCCCTCCGGCTCCGCGAGCTCCAGCAGCACGATCGGACCCCCACGCCGAACCACCCGCCCCAACTCTCGCAAGCACGCCGCCCGATCCGGGACGTTCCGAATCCCAAACGCCATGATCGACCCGTCGAACGCGTCGTCCTCCGCCGGGATCTTCTCCCCGTCCCCCTCCCGCAACGTGATGCGCCCCTCCAACCCCGCTCGCCTCACCTTCTCCCCACCCACGCGAAGCATCCCCACCGACGGGTCCACCCCCACCACCCGGCTTCCAGGGATCGCTCGCGCCACCTCGATCGCCACGTCGGCCGTCCCCGTCGCGAGATCAAGCACCTCCCGCACGTCCGGACCCAACAACCCCACCGCTCGCCGACGCCACCGCGCGTCGGACCCCACCGACATCACACGGTTGAGAAGGTCGTACCGATCGGAGATGCGATCGAACATGCGGCCAGAGCCGTCTGACTGTGCGTCGGTCATGGGCGGGAGAGGTAGTCCAAGGACCGCCGCCAGCCCAAGTCATTTTTCCCGTGGTGCTCGTGACCAATTCGATGAGCCGCCGGACCCTCAGCCGCAGCCGCCGGCGATCTTTTTCTTGGCGCCCCCAGCCGCTGGCTTCTTCTTGCCCTCGAGCTGCGTAGGCGCATATCCCGATGTGGATAGCTTTCCGACCGCTTTCACCACGTCCTCCGGGCTGCCCGCGCCATCGTTCACGAAGGCCCGCGCGGCAGCCATCGCCTCGCTCCAGCCATAGGGCGGGGGCTTCTCGTTGAACAAGGGCACCGGCACCACGTACGCCAGGTACCACGCCCGAACCCCTTCCTTCAGGAAGTGCACCAACACCGCCTTGTCCTGCGTCGCGATCTCACCCGCCAGCTTCGACGCGTTCGCGTCCGCGTCCGCCACGATCAGCACCGCCGCCTTGCCGCGAGCCGCGTCGAGCACCGCACCCGCCGAGGCCCCCGGCTTCGAGACCGACCGGGGTAGATGATACAGGTCGAACTGCTCTCGCGGCCGCACGTCCACGACGACAGCGGCATCACCCCGCTGGGCCAGCAAGGTGGTGGCTTGCCACACGTCGACCGCAGCTTCCGCAGGGGCAAGGTTCGGCGGCGGCTCCGATGCGGCAGACCGCCCCGTCGCCAACGAGATGATCATGTACAGGGCTGCAAGCCCCACCAGCGCGATCGCGCCGTACTTGGTGTTGAACCGGTTCATGACGACGCCTCCGGGACGCGCTTGCTCTCGAGCGACTTGCGAACCATCGCCTCGATCCGGGTCACCGCGTACAGCGAACCCACCGCGAAGAGAGCCACCAGCACCACCATGACGCCCGACGGGATTCCCATCCACTCGTGTATCAGGACGCGACCCATGTACGTGCTCTCGTGAAACGCCGCGAGCGACGGGTACGCCAGCGTGAAAGCCGCCGAGCCCACGAAGATGCCGCCGACGAAGAACATGGCGTCGACCTTGCCGCTGGCCACCGCAACGAGCGAGGTCCCCGGGCAGTAGCCGCCGATGATGAAGCCCGCGCCGAGCAGCAGACCTCCCACGAGCTGCGGCACCAGGTAGGTGGGCAGCAACCCGAGGTCACCGATGGGCATGAAGCCGATCAAATCGAGGAAGTAGACGCCGATCATGGCCGTGACGATGGCCGTGAACATCACGCGCATCACGCGAAAGTCCCGGCCGTAGAAGATGGAGGCGAGGTTGTCCGCACGGCCGAATCCGGCGCGCTCGAGCACGAAGCCGAAGCCGATGCCGACCAGCACGGCTAGCTCCATCTGCATGCCGTGCGTCCACTGAAGCGAGGTCGCGAGAGGTGCTTGCATGGTCCTTGTGCCTCCCTTTCAAATCCACTGTTTACGCATGAAGTAGGCGAGACCGTAGGCACTCCCGAACATCGCGAACATGAACACCCAGCTGCCAAGGGCCAGCTGGGCCCCTCCCGTCAACGCCTGGCCGCTCGTGCAACCACGCGCGATCTGCGCCGCAATCCCGCTGATGATCCCGCCCGCCAGGGCGAACACCCAGCGCATGTCACGCCCGATGCGCGGCCCGCGGATCGTCTCCACCTTCACCCGCTTCGCCGAGATCGCCCCGAGCAAACCCCCGATCGCCACCCCCACCCCAAGCAGCACGATCCACGAGTTCAACGCCCCCGTCTCCGACAAGAAGTACTTGCCGATGTTCGCGTTCTCCGTCGCCCAGGTCGGATCCACCGCGTGCCAGAGCGACGCTTGCAGTCGCGTGATCGCTCCGCTCGCACCGAGCCCCTGCCCCGTGAGCACGAAGCTGGCCAGGAGCACCAGGCCCAGGGCAACCCCGGCCGCATAGGGATTCCAGAACTCTCTCTGCTTGCTCATGACGCCTTCTCCCCCACGGGCTCGGCGGATTCCGCCTTGCTCTCGTGAGCTAACTCCTCGACCCACTTGCTGCTGTGATGCTCGGCATGCCGACGCTCGATGTCTCCCTTGAGCATCGATATCAACGCCGGTCGCTCTTCCTTCATGATCGCCGCCATCGTGATGTGCACCGCCACCCCCACCAGCGCGAGCCCGACCGCGAGCTTGTGTACCAAGATCGCCGCCGCCACCACCTCCGACGACCCAAGGTGAAACGTCATCACCAGTCCCGACGCAATGATCGTGGTCGTGCCGGCCAGCGCGCTGATCGCGAACACCTTCTGACCCGCGTTGTACTTGTCCTGTGGCGGCAGCTCGTGCTTGCCAATCCCCAACATCACCCTCGGCTTGTACATGAACCAACGGATGTCGTCGCGCGTCAGCACCACCTCGCGCATCGCCTCGATCCCACCGTGCTTGTAGTACAGGAACGGCGGGATGATCACCGCCGACCAGAGAAGTCCCCATAGCGCGTGGAACAAGATCAGGTTCCCCTGACCCCCGAACAACCCCGACACCACATGCGGGAACCCCGTGCCGAACAACGCAAACGACGGCGCAATCATCAACGCCGTCCCCGTGAGAACGAGCAGCACCCACGACAACGCGTTGAACCAGTGCAAGAACCGCATACCGAACCGGTGCCGCGGCAACGTGCCGTCGGCCTTCGCGGTCTCATGACCTTCCCGCTCCGCTCGCTTCGCCGCTCGGCTGCGAAGATTCATCAGAAGCCCACCCGCTCCCGCCACCACCGCGAATGCCGGGACCCCAAGCTGCGCCACCGGACGCGTCGCGCCCTGCCACACCTTCGTCAGCCACGTCGGCGTCGGCTCTCGAATCACCTTCTGCGCAAGGATTTCCTGACGCTGCGCCTCCGGCGCGTAATAGACCTTCGGCCCCACGTCTACCTCAGGGGTCGTCAGCGTCTTCGCATCCCGCTTCTTGATCAGCTGGACCAACACACCGTTCGGATCGTCCAGATCCCCGAAGTGCCGGCACTCCGCCAGACACGTCGTCACGCACGCCGGCTGCTCACCCTTCGCCACGTACGGCGCACACAGGTTGCACTTCTCCACGATGCCCTTCGACGAGTCCGGCGTCCGAGCCCCGTACGGACACATCGTCACGCAGTTGCCGCACCCGATGCACACCTCCGGGTCGACCACCACCACGCCGTTGTCGTTCGCGTAGGTCGCACCCGTCGGGCAGTCCAACGTGCATGGGTGATCCTCACACTGCATGCAAAGCCCAGGATAGAACGTGATGCCCAGGTTCCCCTTCTCCCGGGAACCATGCTCGAAGGTGGCCACCCAGTCCCGCGCCACGCCACGACCCGAATCCCAGCGCTCCTTGCAGGCCGACACGCACGCCAGACACCCGACGCACTTGTCCAGCTCGATCATCATCCCATGGCGCATGGGTACTTCTCCTTGCCGCCTTCCGCAGGCGTCACCTTCACGAACTCCGTCCGCATCCCCGTCGAACCACTGATGCCGTCCACCACGTACCCACGGATGAGCTCCGCATCACTCCCCCCCATGCAGCACGCGTTCGTCAGGCCCTTGGCCGTATGGCCGAACCCATGAATCATGTACACGGTCTGCGGACGAATGCGCTCCGTCACCCGCGCAGGCATCGGTCCTGTGACGTCGCCATGCGCGTTTTGCACGAAGACGGGCTTGCCGTGCTGCACGCCGAGCGCGGCCGCACACATGGGGTGAAGCCACACGCAGTTGCCAGGGTTCAGGTCGTGCAAGATGTCGTTGTTCTGCGTGCGACCGAACGTGTGCAAGGGACTGCGGCCGTACGTGAGCCGCAGCATCCCCTTCGGCGGGTCCGGCGGCGGCGCGTGCTTCGGCATCGCGTCGAACCCCGCGTCCGCCAACTGCTTGCTGTACAGCTCCACCTTGCCCGACGGCGTCTTCCACGCATGCGGCTCCCGCGGGTCGAGGTAGGGCTTCACCTCGCCCTTCGGGAAGTAGATCCCCTTGTCCTTGAGCTCCGAGAGCGTCACCCCGGAACCCTCGAGCCGCGCCGACAAGTACTCCTCGAACGTCTCGAACCCGAAAAAGTCACCCACCCCGAGCTCCGTGCCCAGCTCCTTCGCGATCCTCCACGCCGGCCTCGTGTCGTGCGGGCTCTTCACCACAGGCTGTCGGATCGCAACGTACGGTCGAAGATTGCCCCCCGTCTTCAGATCGTCGTACCGCTCGAGGTAGTTGTCCTCCGGCAAAACCACGTCCGCCCAGTCCGTGATCTCCGTCGGCTGGATGTCCGTCACGACGAGCATGTCGAGGCTGCGGATGGCCTCGAAGGTCTCCTTCTGGTTGGGCAAGGACTGAATGAGGTTCGAGCCGTGCACGAACCAACCCTTGATGGGGTAGGGGGCCCCCGTCCGCGTCGCTTCCCGGATCCCGTTGGTCGTGATCTCGTTGGCGAAGGGGAAACGCTTCGCCGCCTTGTCGACGTTGTCCGGAAGCTCAGGGAAGTCCGGGGCCGGAAAGTCCTTCAGCGAGGGGGCCGAGGCCGGACGATAGAAACCTCCCGGCGCCCAGATCGACCCGAGCAGCGCGCTCAAGATAGCCTGCGCGCGCGCTCGCTGCGTGTCTGCTTCCCCATACCAGGTCACGTGACGCCCCGGGTGCACCACCACCGCCGGCATCGCCTTCACCATCAGCTCGTACGCCTTGACGATGTCCTCCGCACGGCCGCTTGCTCCGCAGCCCACGCCGGCGTGAACGGCTTCACATGCTCCGCCAACGGCTCGAACCCCGTGCACTGGTTCTCCACGAACGCGTGGTGGTACGTGTCCCTCGTGATGAGCAGGTGCAGCCACGACAGGATGATCGCCGTGTCCGAACCCGTCTTCACCGGAAGCCAAACGTCGGCCCGCGACGCCACCGTCGACATCCGCGGGTCCAGTACGATCAGGCTGGCCCCTCGCGCGCGAGCCCGCACGAACTCCTGCACCTGGCTGTTGTGCGCGTTCTCCCCCAGGTGCGAGCCGAACAACACGATGCACTGCGTTTTGTCGAAGTCGAGGGGCTCCGGACTCCCAGGCCCCTGACCGATCGTCAACGTGTAGCCGACGTCACGCGGACCCCTGCACTGCGCATAAGAAGGAGCCGCGTAGTTGGGGCTGCCGTACGCCACGAGCATCTTGCGCAACAGAGGCCCGCCGGACCCGTGATAAAAGAGCGCCAACGCCTTCGCCCCGTGCTCGTCTTTGATCTTCTTGAAGCCGCGCGCGATGGTCTGATACGCCGTCTTCCACCCGACTCGCTTGAACTTGCCCTCGCCTCGCTCGCCCACACGAATCATCGGGTACTTCAACCGGTCCTCGTCCCGAAGGAACCCCGCCCCCGCATTGCCACGCCCGCACAGACGACCCATCGCCGTCGGTGGGTCCGGCTGCCCCCGCAGCGCAAGAACTCGGTTCTTGCTCACGTCCGCCAGTACCCCGCAGTTCCAGAAGCATAGCTCACAGAACGTGGGCACCGTTCGCTCGGTCGGCGTGACCTCCGGCGACCGAAGCACGCTGAATGCATGTGCCTCACGGCTTCCCGTGGTCAGCACACTCGCCGCCGCGCTAGCTCCAACCGCACCGATCACGGTGCGTCGGGACACGGCGCCTTCATCTTGACGCGACATGGGTGGAACTCCATTCGTGGGCCGGGGGGAGGGGCCCACAAACCACAACACCGATGAGATGCCGGTCCACACAAAACGATTTTCGTGAAAGCGGATCGCGACAAATGTTGGATTCGCTCAGCGATTCTTGGACAAAATGTCCACGAATCGAGTACCAAAAACTCCGTGTGCTTCCCGCGTTTGAATCGTGAATCTTGGGTGGATCCAGTGAATGTTGCACCGGCTTCCCACGGTTCACGGCTCACATGCGAGCCTCGAGCTACGAGCTACGAGCTACGAGCTACGAGCCCATGATCCGGAAGTCGGGATCACGACTCCGGCCTCACAGTTCACCGCTCACAGCCGCACGTCGATGTGCACGCTCCGCTTCAAATTGTCGAGCCAGCGCCGCTTCGCCGTCTCCAACTTCTCTGCGTAAACACGCTGAGCGAGCTGATCGCGCGCCCTCTCGAACGTCCCGAGGCGGCTCTCCTCCCGCTGCGTCACGCGCAACACGATCAACGCGTCCGCGAAACGGAACGGCGCCGACACCTCCCCCACCTCGAGCGACGAGGCCACCCGCTCGATCGGTACCTCCAGCTCCCCAGGCTTCCGCATCCCCAGGTTTCCACCCTGGGCCCGCGACGGCGAATCGTCCGAGTACCGCCGCGCCATCTCTGCGAAGTCCTTGCCCGACCGAGCCTCACTCGCGATCCGCTCCGCAAGCGCCCGACGTTCCGCCTTCACCGCCGCACTTGCGTCGGCAGGGATCCGCAGGACGACCCACTGCGGCGCGTACGCCAGAGACCGCCGCTCTTCCCTGCGCAGACGATCGTACATGGTTCGCATGTCCTCTTCCGTCACCCGCACCTGGCCCTTGACCCGCAACTCGAGCAGCTTGCCCTCGAGCAGCTGGCGACGGATCTCGCTGCGGTACTCCTGGGCGGTCATCCCGCTTCGCAGGACCTCGGACATCAGGTCTTCCACGGAGATCTCCTGCATCCGAGCCAGCCGTGCGATGGCCTTGTCGATCTCCTCGGCCTCGACGCGGATCCGCAGCTTGGCTGCCGCCTGCGCCTCCAGCTGATCGTCGATCATCCGCTGAAGCATCTGCCGCAGCATCTCCGATTCGGCCGCCGCACGTTGGGCCTCCGTCGGCATCTTCGTGTGGATCTCGAGGAGGAAAGGACGCGCTCGCTGACGCAGCTCGCTCATCAGGATCGCCTGATCGCCCACCACGGCGACCACTCGCTCGATCACCGCCGCCCGAGCCGGGGCCGGCACGAACAGAATCAACACGGTCAGCAGGGTGAACAGAAGTCGTCGGAGCATCATCGCGGCGGCTTGGTCTAGCACACCAGACCGTCCTCCAAGACGAAAACGGTAAGCGCCGTCAGAAATGGAGATCGCTTCGCACGTCCTGCTCGAATGCCAACAAGGTTTCCATCGCTTGCTCAACCGCCTTGTCCTGCGACGTGGGCACCTGGACCTGGAAGTGCACGTACAGATCTCCCGGAAGTCGCCCACGTCTCGCGATCCCCTTGCCCCGAAGCCGCGCGGACTTCCCACTCTGCGACCCCGCCGGCACCGTCATCGTCACCGAACCGTCCGGCGTCGGCACCCGAACCTTCGCCCCCCGGTACGCCTCCGTCACCGTGATCGGTAGGTCCACGTGCAGGTCGTCCCCCTCCATTCGGAAGTACGGGTGCGGCTCGACGTGAAGCTGCAGGAGCAAGTCCCCAGCCGGCCCCCCGAACGGCGAAGCGCTCCCCTTGCCCTTTACCCTCACCTTGCTGCCCTCCGACGCCCCGGGAGGGATCCGCACCTGGATCGGTTCGGTCTCTCCCTCGAGCCGAAGCGACACCGTCGTGCCCCGCACCGCCGACACGAAGTCGATCGACAACGGACTCTCCAGATCCGCTCCCCTCGTGCCCGCCGACCGCGACGCTCGCCGCCTCCCTCCCCCGCCGAACAGGTCGCCGAACAGATCGCCGATGTTCTGCCCACCCGTGTTGGCGCCGAACAAATCCTCCAGGTCGACCCCCTGCACGCCGCCCCCCCGGCCGAAGCCACCGCCGCCACCGCCGCCACCGCCGCCACCGCGACCCGCCCACTGCTTGTACATGCGGGCGCGCTCCGCATCGAAGTTGTCCGACAGAGCAGCATCCCCAAACTCGTCGTACATGGCGCGACGCTTCTTGTCGCTGAGCACCTGGTACGCCTGGTTCACCCGCTTGAAGCGCAGCTCCGCAGACGAATCCCCGGGGTTCTTGTCCGGGTGCATCTTCGACGCGAGCTTGCGGTACGCCTGCTTGATCTCGCTCGCACTGGCGGTCCGGTTCACACCGAGCACGTTGTAGAGGTCGTCACTCATCGCATCGTCGCCAAGGTATGTCCGGGATCGCCCCAAAGCAAGGTGGACCCCCTCCTGCGGGAGGAGCTCACGTCAGGCGCATCGCCAGCTCGGAGATGCTCTCGAACGTGTTCACCCCCTCGAAACGATAGGGTAAATAGGCCAAGGGAATCCGCCTACCGTCCCCACCCACCCCCGCGCCCATCCCGTCGCGAAGCCGCACCAGCGCATCGTGCTGCACCAACTCCCGCCGGGCACGCCGGGCTCCCGCCGCCAAAGCCTCGTCCCCCGCGCGAGCTAGGTCGAGCTCCCTCGGCGCGAGCAGCGCGTCCCGCTCCTCTGGCGAAAACACCGGCGGGATCACCCCGTTTACGATGACCTGCGCCACCGGTAGCCCCAGCTCCTTGTCCAGCGCATCGAACAGATCAAACGTCTCCGTCACCGGCATCTCCTCCGGCAACGTCACCAACACCACCCCAGATTGCTCCGGGTCCGAAAACATCGACCACGCCTTCATCGCCTCCCGCCGCAACAACCCCGGCGGCGCCACGTCGACGATGACTTTCGGCCCCCGAAGCATGTCGAGCGCATGCCCCGTGGACGGCGCGTCGAACAGGACCACGTCGAACCGCGGGGACCCGTTCGCCAAGCGCTCCGTCGTGTGGAACCACGCCTTGCCCAGCATCGCCCACTCGTAAAGCCCAGGCGTCGCTCGGAAGAAAGACGCCACCAACCTGTTGTCGAACACTGCCTTGTACAGCGCCCGAAGCCGCAACACCATCAGCCCGTACTCGCGAAGAGCCGCCTCCGGCTGGATGTTCACCGCCATGATGTTGGGCCGCAGCTGTACGATCTCCTCCCCCACCGGCGGACCGTCCAGCAACGTCGACAACCGGTCCTTGGCCTGGCACATCGCACACAAGACCCGCTTGCCTTGCGACGCCAGCACGAGCGCAAGCGCCGCCGTCGCCGTGGTCTTGCCGACCCCGCCCTTGCCCGTCAGAAACAGGAACCGTCGTCCCTCGATGGCCTTGGACACGTTCATGGAGTGAAGGCGCTCTTACGTTCTGCGCGCCTGGGGTGCAAGGGGCGCAGCCTCCGTCCAGCCCCAACCCAGCAACTACTTGGCCGATAACAACGCCCGCAGCCGCTCCGTTTTCTCGTCCTTCGTTAGGCTTACCTCGTCGTGGTCCGCTACCGACATCCCAGGCTTGAGCACCGCCGTTTCGTCTCCCACGCCGAAGATCTGGCTGCCAGACCGCGCGATGACCCACTCCGCTCGCGCATCGTCCGGTTCCCCCACCATCAGTCGCACGCCCCCGTCCCCCAGGTCCTTGATGCGTGCGGCGCCCTCCCGCTTCGCAAGGGCCGTCAGCACGTCCTTGGCCTGATCCGCATCCTCGCGCGCAACGGAGAGGACCCGGAAGCGCTTGGCCCCCTGGCGGTAGTACCCGAAGGCGCCCGCGCCCCCTCCCTGCACGTCAAACGTGTCCTTGGGCTCGAACCTGATTCCGAGCGGAATACGATGGTCGGTCGGCAGCCGGGCAGCCGCCGCGGGTAGCGTTGCAGGAGCCGGTAGCTTGCCCGCCACCGTCTTCGCCAGATCCGTCAGAAGCTTCGCCCCCGCTGCCTCCACCTGCTGCGGCGTCTGCTGGTCGTTCGTGTACGTCAGCTCCACCACGATCTGGCCCTTCCACAGATACGCCGTCCCCGCGCCCAGCGCTCCCACTCCGTCCACTTGCATCGCCTTCGGAGCGTCCTCCCGGGCCGGATCCCCGTCCGAGATGACCCGCTTGGTGAACATCCCGAAAGCTCCCTCCGCCGAGCCGTACTTGGACACGACCACGTCGATGGCCCCCGGGGAGCCGGACCCGTCCACGTAGCGCAGGATGACGACCCGCTCGAGCCCGAAGGACTTGTACATCTCGCAGTCGCCGTTGAACGCTTCGATGCAGATCGCGTCCATCTCTCGACTGGCTGCCGAACCGTAGGTCCGCGTCTCCCCAAGGGGGTCGATGCAATAGTCGGCAAGGGTGCGAGGGAAGAACGCCGCCGTCACGGCGTCGGAAATGGTCCCGCCTCCCTGGGCGCACCCCCCCGGCGTGGGAACCGCCACCTCAGGAGGGGGAGGTCCCCGACGCTCATCTTGCTTGGGCTTGTCGCAGCCGCCGAGGCCCGTCAGGGCAACCAGGGGCACAAGGAGAGCGAGACGGCTGACTGCAGGCATGGGGGCTCCAAAGAGTGAGAGACGAGAAGCAACGCGCAGGTTGCGAGGGTTGTTCCCCTGCGCAAGGTGCCTTCGCGCCGAATCTGCCCGGCATTGTACTCGTTTGCCCCTCGGTGAGCGAAATGCCCGAAGACCCCCAGTTTGGTGATGCGGTTACCGTGGCTTCACCGTTTTTCGACGACGGAAGCCCCCGTGCGGTCCCCCGTGACACCGCCGACGGTGAGGGTTAGAACCGTGCCTGTGAACGACACCATCCTCCGCAAAACTCCCCTGTACCACGAACACAAGAAGCTGGGGGCTCGCATCGTCCCGTTCGCGGGCTACGAGATGCCCATCCAGTACGATGGACTCACGCAAGAACACCACGCCGTCCGCAACGCCGCGGGCATCTTCGACGTCTCTCACATGGGCGAATTGCTGCTCACCGGCGAGCACAGCGGTGCGGTCGTCAACTACCTCATCACGTCGGACGCGACCAAGCTCGTGGACGGGCAGGCGATGTATACCTGCGCATGCAACGAGCGCGGCACGATCCTGGATGACCTTCTCGTGTATCGCCACGCGCAAGATCGATGGATGGTCGTGTGCAATGCGTCGAACCACGACAAGATCGCCGCGCACTTCGCGAAGGCGTCCGAGAATCACTGCACCTGCGAGGATCAGACGCTCGACACGGCGCTGGTGGCGGTGCAAGGCCCCAACGCGTTCGAAGTCCTTGCGCGCTTCGGGGGCGATGGCCCCAAGTGCGTCGACCTCGGGTCTTTCCACCTCGGGAACTTCGACCTGCAAGGCATCCCCTGCACCGTGGCTCGCACCGGCTACACCGGAGAAGACGGCGTCGAGATATTCTGCGCCAACGAGCACGCCGTGAAGCTGTGGACCCTCCTGCTCGAGCACGGGCAAGCCTCCGGCCTCAAGCCCGCCGGGCTCGGGTGCCGCGATACCCTGCGCCTCGAGGCGCGCCTGTCGCTCTACGGAAACGACATCGACGAGACCACCAACCCGCTCGAGGCCGGCCTCGCCTGGATCGTCAAGCTCGATGGCGATGACTTCATCGGCCGCAACGCCCTGATCGAGATCAAACAGCAAGGCCTCCCCCGCAAGATCGCCGGGTTCGAAATGGTGGGGCGCGGCATCGCCCGCCACGGCTACCCCCTGCTCGACCTCGATGGCAACCCCGTGGGCGTCTGCACCAGCGGCTCCCCCTCCCCCACCCTCGGTAAGAACATCGGCCTCGGTTTCCTCCCCGCGTCCATGACCAAGATCGGCACACGCTTCAAGGTCGACTGCCGCGGAAAACACATCGAAGCCGTCGTGACCAAGACCCCGTTCTACAAGCGAGCCAGCTGACCACACCCCGCAGCCGGCGAGGAGCAATCATGAGCACGTTTCCCAACGACCGTCGCTACACGTCGGACCATGAATGGGCAAAGCTCGAAGGCGACAACGCCGTCATCGGCGTCAGCGCCTTCGCCGTCGAACAACTCGGTGACATCACCCTCGTGAGCGTCGACGCGAGCGTGGGCGACCGCCTCGAGGCCGGCAAAGCCTTCGGCACCATCGAGTCCGTCAAGACCCTGTCCGACCTGTTCGCCCCCATCTCCGGCACCCTCGAAGCCGTCAACGGCGACCTGGAGGAGAGCCCAGAGCTCATCAACGACGACTGCTACGGCAAGGGCTGGATGGTCAAGATCAAGCCCTCCAAGGCCGCCGAAATGGACAAGCTCATGGACGTCACGGCCTACGACGCCCATGTGAAGAACTCCGCCCACTGACCCCAACCTCCGACCGAGGTCCCCGCATGCGCTACCTGCCCCACACGCAGCAAGAGATCGATCAGATGCTCGCAGCCATCGGTGCCCCCACCGTGGATGCCCTGTTCGACGCCATCCCCGCCGAGACGCGCCTCGGGCGACCTCTCGCCATCGAGCCAGGCCTCGACGAGGTGTCCCTCATGCGACACCTGACCGACCTCGCCGCGAAGAATCAGGGCGCGACCATGCTCTCCTTCCAGGGAGCCGGCATCTACGACCATCACATCCCCCCAGCCGTCGATCAACTCCTCCTGCGCAGCGAGCTGTACACCGCCTACACCCCCTACCAACCCGAAGTGGCCCAGGGAACCCTCCAGGCCATCTGGGAGTTCCAGACCATCGTTGCCGAAATCCTCGGCCACCCCGTCGCCAACGCCTCGATGTACGACGGCGCCAGCGCGGTCGCCGAGGCCGCCCTGATGGCCCGCCGTATCACCAAGCGGCCCAAGATCATCGTCTGCGACGGCGTTCATCCCGAGTACATCGAGACGATCGAGACCTACATGTCCGGGCTGGAAGGCGGCGCCGAGAACGTGGTGCGCACACGCGTAGGGGACGACGGCGTGACGAGCGTGTCCAGCGTGGGGGATCTTCTGGACGATCAGGTGGCCGCCCTCGTGGTCGGCTATCCGAACTTCTTCGGGTGCGTCGCCGACCTTCGCCCCCTGGCGGAGCGCGTGCACGCTGCCGGCGCATTGCTCGTGACCGCCACCCAAGACCCCTACGCCCTCGCTCTGCTCGAAGCCCCCGGTCACCTTGGCGTGGACATCTGCGTCGCCGAAGGTCAAGCGATCGCCACGACCCCGAGCTTCGGAGGTCCCGGCGTGGGCCTGTTCGCCGCTCGCTCGGACCGCAAGTACCTGCAGGAAATGCCCGGACGCCTCGTCGGCGAAACCGTCGACACCGGCGGCAAGCGCGGCTACGTGCTGACCCTCGCCACCCGCGAACAACACATCCGCCGCGAACGCGCAACCAGCAACATCTGCACGAACCATGGACTCGTCGCCCTCTCCCTCACCATCCGTATGTGCTTGCTCGGAAAGCAGGGATTCGTCGACGTCGCCCGGCAGTGCCTCGCCAAGGCCAAGTACCTCCGCGAGCAGATCGCTGGCCTCGAGGGCTACTCCCTCGTCTATCCAAATACGGTCAGCTTCCACGAGTTCGTGGTGCGCGTGCCCGGCGGAAACGCCCCCGCCCTGTTCGAGCGCCTGGCTCGTGACGGCATCCTCGCCGGCGTGCCGCTCGCCCGCTTCCTGCCCTCCCGCGACGATCAGCTGTTGATCGCCGTCACCGAGAAGCACACCCGAGAGGACCTGGACCGCTTGGTCTCAGCCCTCCGCGCGCACTAGACCCAAATCAAGCGCTCCGCGCTGCTTTGGGTCTAGGTTTTTCTATGGGGGCTTTCGCAAAGCCCCCTCGCCGCGCTCACCGCGGCTCACCCCAAAGCGCAAGCACGTTACCCCCTACTCGAATTTGCGAGGGTCCAGCCGCTTCCCCTCGCCGTCGAACCCGTGGATCTTCCAGACGTCCTCAGGCGTCAGCGAGCGATCCACCTTGGGTGGCGTGAGGTCCTGCACGATCAGGCGCGTGCCGCTATCGACTTTCTCTACCTCGATCCGAAGCAACGGGGCGGTCGTTCCCTTGACGACCGCTCGGTCGAAGATGGTCTTCACGGACCCGAGCTCGATGGTCTTCGCGTCGATGTTCCGTCGCAGGTAGTTGGCAACCCTTTCGGGTTGAACCTGTCCTTCGCTGTGCACGCTGAAGGGCTCGCGTCGAATCACGGTCATCACACGAGGGAGCTTGAGCCCGAAGGCGGCCTCCTCGCCGGGAGGGAGTTCGCCGGGATCGAGCCGGTCGGGCCGCGGCTTTTCGGTGGATGCCGTGGCCGCGGGCGCGGACGCGGACGCCTCGGGGGTGTCACGCTCGCACCCCATCCACGCGAGGGAGCAGAGACACACGATCGCTGCGGTCACGTGAGGGGAGGGACAATGGGGAGACATGGATGGGATGTGGAGATCAATCCAAGATCGCCGCCCAGGAGTCAATGATGGACCGCGCGGAGGGGGGCGTGAGGTCGAAGGTGTCCACGCGGACCTTCTTGTCGCCCGCGGCGGCATTCGCGCCGCTCTGCACGACCAGTTGGAAAGATCCCGGGCTGACGCTCGAGATGGACTGGTGATTGGAGAGACCCAGGAAGGGGTCGTCGCTTGTCGTGGTCTCGATACAGCTTGGCTTCTGCATGACCCCGACGCCGAAAGCGACGCCGCCTGCGGTGAGCGGGATCACGCGCACGTAGTTGGTCGGACCGATTCCCGCCGCGGTGTCCGTGAACTGCGGCATCGGGCCGTTGGCCGGGACGTTCGTGGCCGCCGTTCCGGTCGTGCCCGCCTGCAGGTAATGCACCCCCCAAAGGTAGCTGTTGCCGGGAGAGCAAGCCTCTTCAACGGTCGACGGGTTGTACGTGGTGAAGTAGAGCGTAGACGCGAACAACGCCATGGGACCCGTCACGCGCTCACCCGTGCCTGCGGTGAAGTGTTCTGTCTTGTCGCTAGCGCTGAGCGTGTTGTTCTTGGCGTTCGTGGCATCCAGGAACCAGTTGACGTGGGAGGCGATCTGCCCTGACTGCCTCCATTCCGAGAGCGACCACACCGAGTGCTTGCCCTTGGGCGTGAGCGAGGATTGCTCACCGGTGGAGATCGCGATGGTGAGCCGTCCCAACGGATCGGTCGAGAGGATCGGCGGCGTCTCGATCGGCCCGATGTCGGCCAGCGTGAACGACCCGGACGACGGGTAGGCGTCGTGGAACAGAGTGACCGACCAATCCTCGGGCTCCGCGGAGGAGAGGTCGATCCGCCACAGCCTTCCCTCTGCGTCCCCGATGAACGCCCGGTCTGCCACCGACCCTGGCGTGTTCGGGTACGAAACGATGTTGCCGATCATCGGCGCCGCGAAGGGCACCGCGGTGACTCGCCCCTTGTCGTACAACCCCTTGGGAGCTTCGGGGTTGGTGAGGTCGTAGGTGCTGCTTCGACGGAAGGAGCGAATCACCTCCCCCGTGTCGAGTCGGACGATGGATAGCGAACGCGCCCCAGCCAGCGACAGCTTGTCCTTCATCGTATCGCTGAGGGGGGTGTACTTGGCCGTCGCGGTCCGATGGGTCACGTCCATCTGGGCCACGCTGCCAGTCGGGTAGATCGTCGTCTCCGTGAGCGTCGTGGACCGTGAGCCGCCGTAGCCACCTGGAAGAATGGCGACCGCATGCTGGGCAGCGGGCGCGCCCGTCCCGCTTCCCGGCATGACGAAGTAAAGGGTCGCCACCGCGGGACGCGTGGACCGTGGGCCGAACAGTGGGTTGCCCTTGTCGTCCGTCGTGAGTTGCCACAAGAACCGCGGACCGGACGTGTAGCCAAGCTTCGTTGTCGCCGGATTGGGGTTGGTCACATCCAAGGCGTAGTAGCCTCCCGTCGACCCGAACGTACCCAGCAGGACCGAATACCACTGGGTTGCGTCCGCTGCGTTGGGAAGGGGGGCGGTCCGCGTCAGGAATCTGCCCGTGGTCCCATCCACCGTGGCCGTTCCCGCCACCTCAGTCGCCACGATCGGACCGCTCAGCAACGTCTTGTTGGCTGCAGCGTAGCGTGTGGGGAACTGATCGCCGACCGACGGAAGCACCGCGGGCGGCATGAACGACCACAACTCGTTGATGTCGTTGGTCACTTGGTTGATGACGAACCCGTGGAGCTGCCCATCCGCCGTGGCTGAGTAGATCATCGGGGGTCGATCGGCGAACAGCTTCTGAAATTTCGTGTAGCTCTCGTCGCGGAGGTACTCGCTTGGCGTCAGGACAATCTCCGGGGTCGAGTTGATCATCGCGCCGAAGGCCGAAGTGCGAAGATACTCGCTTCCAGGGTCACCCGGATCGAAACCCAGCTGCATGCTCAGAATGCGATTGCGGCATTCGCTGGCGCTTGGCACCACGTTGGGCGTAATCCGTGGGCAACACAGGCTCGCTGTCGACGTGCAGTCATTCGATCCGAACAACGCGGAGGGGGGAACGGCCCCGAAGAGAGCGGTGCCGCTGTCCGTGAGGGGGTGGTTCACTGTGGTCCCGCCAATCGTGCCCAGGCCGTCCGGGTCGGTGGTATTCACGTCGTGCAGAGGGCGCACAGACCGCTCCGAGTAGATGACTCCCGTTTCCGTCGGATCGGTTTCGGAGACCACCGTGTAAATCCTTCGGTTCTTACGATTCGTGAATGCGGACGGTATGCCGTTGACATTCTCCTCGAAGTAGTCGCCATAGGCCCCGCTGATGGGGACCTCCGTTGCGACAAGAGATCCTCCTCCTCCGCTGCCCCCGCTTCCTCCAGAGCCTCCGCTGCCCCCGCTTCCTCCAGACGGCGGCAAGCATTCGTAACGCTCGCGGACGAGGTGCCCTGCGTACAGATCGTCGGCGATGGGATCGAACGAGCTGAAGAACCTTGCGCCCTTCATGGTGCTACCCAGGTTGTTGGCGCTCACGTTCCCCGTGGCGAAAACCGGTTGCGTTCGAGTCATCGCGGACGATGGGAAGCGCAGGATGTTGGTCACGGCCGCCAGCAGCGCGGGGCCGGACTCGGCCCAGTACGCACTGCGGCCGGTTCCCGGAGTCTTGCCCAAGTCGGCCGAGGTGTATCGGCTGCCCGCGTTGGCAACTCCCTCGAGGTTGCAACACACGGCCAGGAGCTCGTCTGCCGGGTTGGTGACACAGTAGCCGTAAGCGCACTTGTTCGCGCCACAGGTGCTGGTGCAGGGAGCCAAATCCGTGCTGCAACTCTTGTAGGTGAGGGGTTTGGCGGGATCCATCAAGTCTCCGCACGTCAGCGTGCTAGCCCCGGACCCTGTCCCGGACGTTGCCGTGACCGAGAAGCCCACCACAAACAGATCGATGTTGTGTTGGTAGAGATCATCCGCGAGCTGCACGGGTGTCCTGTAGGGGCACTTGCCGTTTCCCGGTGGGGTCGCGTCCTGCAGTGGATCGCAGTGGGGCTGCAAGTCCAGGTTCGGCCCGCCATCGGTGATCAGGATCGCAATGCGTCTCCGACACCCACGCTGGGTCCTGTCATCCATCCACACGTTTTTGTCGACCTTGCCGCCATAGAAGCTCGCATTGCCGACGTTTGCTGGGGTGGTGGCGTCCTGCGTCATGAAGTAATACGCATCCGCGAGCATGCCCGCGACGGGAGTCCCCCCGAAGGGGCGCATGCCCAGAATGGCCTGCTGCACCCGCTCGTTGTGGACGATCATCTCCTCCGTCGTGGCCTGGGGGTCTCCGAACCCGATCAATCGTCCCTCCCAGGGGGGCGCCGCCGGATTCCGAGCTCCGACCTCGTACAGCCGCAGGTTGCTTTCCGCCGGTGCGCAATCGTTCGGCCATCCCGTGGCCGCGTTCGCCGTGCTGGTGAGCCAACCGTCGAAGTAACTCCACGTGTCCGCGATGCCCGGGACGTACTCCGGGGCAAACGAAGAGGACATGCCTGTCCCGATTCCTCCCGTGTCCGTTCGGCGCGGGGTCGAATCGAACGTCATGATGCCGAACCGGACCGCCGACTGAAGACGGTCGATGATCCCGTCCGTATCCTGGGGATCGAAGGGGCAAGGAACACCGGGATCGAACCCTGCGTCCATGTCACGCCAGTACACAGGCGCAACGTCCGGCCAAGCCATGGCGTTGGTCATGGACCGCACGTCGGTGTGCCAGGAGGGGGCCGGTGTGCATCGTATCGTCGTCCCCCCCACCGTTCTCGTGGCCACGATCCGGTTGAACGGAAGGTAGTACCCCTTGTCGTACGGTGCTGCGCTCGAACCCGGGCTGGTGCCCAGTCCGAACTCCTCCGAGAAGGCGACCTCCGAGCGATCCTGGGCCCCGCACTGGGGTCCCTGAATCGTTCCCGTGAACGCGTTGACGAGGATCGCCCATCGATCCGCAGGGGTCGGCTGTCCGGCGGTGAACGACGCCGATGCGTCGAAGGACACGCTGCCCGTGGTCGGATACTTCGCCCCGGACGGGCCACACCGAGGGAGCCCATACCGAGTCGCATCCTCGGGCGCTCGCACCGTCGTGTAGGCCATGGACCCCGACGTGTCGAGCAGCAGCAGAACATCCGAGGCCGCGTACTCCGTGGTTCCGGCTTGCGCCCTCGCTTCGTGGGCGGTCGCACAGAGTACCGCCATCGAGGCGAGGGTCGTCAGGGTCCGAAGTCTTGTGCGCGTCATGGTTCGAATGCTCCATCCATCACCGGGGCAGAGGGCCAACCTGAACCTCCGCGCGGTTGGCGCGGACAGTTGCGAGCTTCGCGATCGCATCGTTCGAGGCACCAGAGGCCGGACGCACGTGCCCGGTTCCCGACAGGGTCAATTGCATGTAACGAAAACGTGGACCGACCCCGCTCTGATCCATCCCCGCCACCGGGCGGCCCGCCGGTCCCGGGTCGGTCAACTCGACCACGAAATCCCCTTCCAAGGGAGCAAGCGGCGAGCTCAAGCTCCTGCCGTTCACGTCGAACACGGCGTCTGCGGCGTTGCTCTCGCTCTCCATTCGCTTCTCGATGTCGCGCTTGGTGATGCGATAGCAAGGCAGATTGCTCACGCCGACGACGTACTGATTCGCACGGCACGATTCGTTACCGGCCGTGACCAGCTGCATATAGGCCGGGGCAGTGCCGCCAGATAGCTCGTCGACGGCGGCCACGGTTCCCAGGTCGGCCACGTAGGCGGACTGCGTGGCTTGCCGTGCGTAGCCAGACATCCGCTGGTTCAAGCCGGCGGTGTGGGCCGCGAAAACGCCGACCGCGGTAAGCACCGCGATGACCGACATCACCACGAAGATCGAGGCCCCACGCTCACGCCGACGTGCTCTCCACGCCGCGCTCCGGCAGTAACCCGCGTTCGGAAGAACACGATGGATTCGCATCACCATGCGTCACCTCGGTGGTTCATCAGCGCAACGTTCGCGGATAGAGTGCGCGCCCGGGCAAAACGTCCGTTCGGCATGGGTGCCCGAAACATGAACCCCTCCGAGACGAGCGGGTTTGCAGCGTTGGTGATGTCATCGCCACGATCCGCTTCGCGCGACCGGACAACCAAGCGGAGATCGAGCGACCGAATCGCCGTGGGACCGGTCACAGCAAGTCCGGGTGCGTCCGTGGTCGCCGGCAGCGTCGTTGCCGCCGCATTGGCGCCCGGTGCGCAGTAGAAGAGCTTGCCCACCGCCGTGCATCCCGACGGGTTGCGTGTCGTCCATACCCCAACCCTCAAATCTACGCCAAACTCAGCCACGATCTCACTCGCACTCGACGGTACCCACTCCGTACCGGAGTTCGTGAGCAACAACTCGTTACGCACCAACTCGGTTCGGTTGTCGTCCGCTGCCGCAACCTTGTAGTCCGCGTGGTAGATCGTTTCCTTGTAAGGACTCACGGTCGATACGTTGGCGATCTGGTACTCGACCACGCTTATCGGATTTGCGAGCACACCCACGCCAAATCCCCCGATCCCGCACGGGGCCGACGTGGCCGCGACACCGCCGCTCGTCGCCATGGATAGCTCACCCCGAAGGGGGAGCGGGCCGTTGGTCGTGATCACCGGAAACGTCACATAGCTCGAAGTCTTGATGACCTCGAACTCGAACTTGCCTTGATCGTCGAGGATGCGAAGGAGCCGGCCCGGGCGAAACACGTTCTGGAACGCAGCGTCGGAGTCCGTGTCGCTCGGGAGGAACCCCGCCCGAGTCATCGGACCGTTGTTGACCTGCAGGTACACGTTGTGCCCACCCCCCGAGGGTTCGATGGCCCGTACCGGAAACATCTCCGACGAAGCAAGATTGCCCGCCACGCGGATCTTGTTAGGGCTAGTTGACGCTATCGTCACGCTAGTCAAGGTCCGCATCGCTTCCGGCCAAGCACCGTATTGGGGAGCACAAAGGCGCTGGAAATTGTAGTCGCGCGTCATGTCCGTTGTGGACATGTAGCCCGCTCGCGACACGTCCGCTTGCAGCCGCTGGAAGCCGGCGAGTACGGACATCTGTGCGCTGGCGATCCGCGCCTCCTGCGCGAAGAACCGCGTGGACTGACGCGAAAACGAAACGGCCGCCGCGGCCACAAGCAACCCCGCGACCACCGCAACCAACAACTCGATCAACGTGAAGCCGCGACGCAGTCGGTGAGCAATTCTTGTGTTGCCGTCTCGCTTCCTCATGATCCCTCGCTCACGGCGCCTCGTTCTTGGAGACGGCCGTCACCGCGTGCACCACCCGGAAGATCCCCTGGGTCGCCAACGTGTCCACATCCGGCGGATCCGCCGCGTCCCCGCAGGGCAACTTGTCAGCAGTCAACGCACCGGTGCCCTCGTTGCGGCCGACCCAGTACACCCTGACGTCCGCTCGCACCATCCTGCGTTCTTCTCGAATCCAAACCAGCCGAACGTTCACACAGTACGGTCCGGTGCCGGAGCAACCCTGATCCCGACCGAACACATCATGAATCCCGCACCGCGACGCCCCATCCGTCGGACGAAACCAAACGTTGTGTTGGCTGGTCACGCTCTTGAGCCACAGCGTGTCCGCGCTGAGGTCCTCCGTGGCGTTGCTCGGTGATGGGTGGTTCCACAACATCGCGTCCGTCCGAAGACGCTCGATCCACGTGCGCGAGATCTCGTTCGCTATCGCTAGGCTCCTCGCGTTGCGGTTGGCGCTCGTCGTCACCTTCTGCATGGCCACCACGCCCGATGCCCCAATCGCGAGCACCGTGATCGCCATCAATACCTCGACGACCGTCGAACCGCGGCTGTAGCTCCGCTTTCGTTCCATCAGTTCACCGTCGCCTTTGCCGCCACCCGCGCCACGCCGTTCGGCAAGATGAACACCGTGCGGCTGACGCCGATCTCGGTCGTCCCTGACATCTGCACCACGCGGACCATCAGCGTCCGAGCCGCGGTCGTGAACGCCCCGGTCGACCCGGTTCGGTACATCATCGTGCCATTGGGTGTGAAACAAACATCCCCGACATCGTTCTCACCCAGCACGACGGTCGTCGTGGTGCCCGATGAGTTGACCGCGTTGTCGCTGAAGTAGGTCTTCACCAACTCGTAGGGTGCCTGTCCCCCCAAGGAGAACGCCTCGATCGGCAGGAACAACGTTGAGCCGTCATTCCAACGCGTCTTGGGCATCGTGCAACTCGAAACCGGCATCAACGAGTTCGCATCCCCCGTGATCGCCTCGCGCACCTCGAACGTCCCGCCCTTGTACCGCACCAACACCGCCACACCCCGCCCAATGGCTCGCGCCCTCGCCACCTGGTACATCAGCGCTATGCGCTGCGCCGCCGTCGCGGACCGGTTCTCTCGCATCATCCGGCTCGCCGTGGGAATGGCGACCACCGCAAGAATCCCGATCAACACCACCACCGTCATCAACTCCAGCAACGTGAACCCACGCGCTATCCGTCGATGACACAGTGTCGATGAAGGGTGATGTGGGAATTTTCGTATCATGCCCGTTGACCCATGGCCGAACGAAGCAAGCATCATGCCGCGCGGTGGATCTCGGGAGGTCCCCCTTTCCGCCTCGATCCGACAGGCAATTGCGCTGCGTTTCTGCAACGATTGCGTGGGTGTGCAAGAAGTGCGGGAAGCCATCCGGCCGTCACTTCGGCTTGATTTTCAGCGAATCACCCCCTCCACCCCGCCCCTCCGCTTGTTGAGCCGCACAGACCCCCCCACGACACAGCTTCCCCAACCTCCCACCACCCACCCTCGCGCCTTGATGCACAATGAAGCCACCCCATGCCTCCCCCCCTCACCCTCGATAACCTCACCCTGCTCGACGTCATCGACGCCGTCCAGGATGCGGTCTTCGTAGTCGATACCGGGCGGCGGGTCGTCCTGCTCAACCACGCATGTGAGCGACTCCTCGGCCTGCAGCGAGATGCCGTCCTCGGAAAAACTTGCCTCGAAGCCCTCCGCTGCCCGGCCTGTGGCCCCCTCTGCAACCCCCTCCTCGGCGCAGCCCCCAACGAAGACGTCTTCGAGCTTCCCACCACGAACGGCGGACGCATCCTCGTCCACCGACGCGCTCAGCCTCTCCGCAACGACAACGGCCAGATCCTAGGTGTCGTCGAAACCTTGCGGGAGCTCCAAGACCCGTCCACACAACGCCTCTCCCGCCCTTCTCGACCCTGGGACCCCGATGACTCCGCTCCCCTGCGCGCCATCGTCGGACGCTCCCCCGCAATCCGAAGGACCGTCGACACCATCCGACGGCTCGCGCGCAGCGACGCCTCCGTTCTCGTCACCGGGGAGAGCGGCACGGGCAAGGAACTCGTGGCCCGCGCTATCCACGACGTCAGCCGCCGGCGCGACAAGGCGTTCATCGCCGTCAACTGCGCCGCGCTCCCCGTCGACCTCATCGAAAGCGAGCTGTTCGGTCACGTCCGAGGTGCCTTCACCGGAGCCGTGCGTGACCGCGTCGGGGCCGTGGAAGCAGCATCCGGCGGCACCTTCTTCCTCGATGAAATCGGTGACCTCCACCCGTCCCTGCAATCCAAGCTTCTTCGCCTCCTGCAAGAACGCACGTTCCAGCGCATCGGTGAGTCGAGCACGCGCGTGGCGGACATCCGCGTCGTCGCCGCCACCCATGTGGACCTCGAAGACGCCGTCGCCAGCGGCTCGTTCCGCGCAGACCTGTACTACCGATTGCGCGTCGTACCCATCCACCTGCCTCCCCTCCGTGACCGGCCCGAAGACATCACCCCCCTCGCCACCTACTTGCTCGCTCGCAGAGCCGTCGCCGCCGGCCGACGCCCCATGCGCTTCACGCCCAACGCCATGCGCGTGATCGAAGCATATGCTTGGCCCGGCAACGTGCGCGAACTCGTCAACGCCGTGGACTACGTCATCGCGCTCGCCCCCGAAGAGACCGTCGCCGACCGGGACCTTCCCGAAGACGTTCGCCACCCTCGCCTCGTCGTTCGCGAGCCCCCCACGCGCGGCCGCTACGCAGCTCCAGGGGCGGGCGACGAACGAGCCCGCATCCACGCCGCGCTCGAGGCAAATCAGCATCACCGACAACGAACCGCCGATGCCCTCGGCATGGACAGGGTCACCCTCTATCGCAAGATCAAGGAATTCGGGCTCTCCGACTCGTCCAAAACACGGGCCCGTTGAACCCTCCCTCTTGACGGGAACCTCGTCCAAGCTTCAGATCCTGCCGGAAGCGAAACCCGATGGCGGACCAACAAAGCGTCGGACCCTACGTGCTCATCGAGCCGGTGGGCGCGGGGGGACAGGGGTCGGTCTGGCGCGCGAAGGACAGGCGCACAGGAGCCACCGTGGCCCTGAAAACACTCCGCCCCGACGCCACCGGTACGGTCGAGCTGGCGCGATTCCGGCGCGAAGCGCAGATCCTTACCGCCCTCACCGACCCCGGCCTGCCCGCCTGCCTCCACGTCCTGGAGCAGCCCGACGGCAAACCCCTCGCCCTCGTCATGGAGTTCATCAACGGCATCTCCGTGAACGACCTGCGTCGCGATCGAAGGATGGCCCCACGTGAGGTCTGGGCCCTGGGACGCGAGCTCGCTCGCATCGTGAGCGTCCTGCACCGAAAGGGCCTCGTGCATCGCGACCTCAAGGCCGCCAACATCTTGCTCCGCCAGGGATGGGAGAACGGTGTCTCCGGTTCCGTCGTCGTCGTCGACCTCGGCATCGCCAAGGGTACCTCACGTCACGCCACCGCTCACACCGAGCCCGGCTTCGTCGTCGGTAGCGCGGCCTATCTGGCTCCCGAGTTCCTCCTCGGAAGCGCCATGTCCTCCGACGCCTCCATGGCCGCCGACGTGTTCTCCCTCGGCGTCCTTCTCTGGCTCCTGCTCTTCGAACGACACCCCACGGGGCTTCCCTTTCGATCCACCGTCGTCAACCTCATCGTTGCCTACGAAAACGGCGTCGTCGCCGAGCCCGAACCCGCCGTCCTGCACAGCGTGGAGAAGAAAGTCCCCGGCCTGATCGACGTGGTTCGACGCTGTACCGCCTTCGAGCCATCCCAGCGCTACCCGAACGCTCATGCCATGCACGACGCCTTGCTCGGGCTGCATCCCTCCATGGGAAGCACCAAGCTGTGCGTCGAGCCCACCCCCATGAGCTACAACGTGGCGATTCACCCTCGCCCTGTGGAAGCAGCCGACGGCAAGTCGTGCGCATCTCCTGTGCTGGTGGTCGGGAAAGCAGGACCTCCCGCGTGCATCGAGCCGACCCTGGATGCTCCCCTGTCAGACACCCTGGCCGCCTTACGACGGCAGGTGGTGGAGACGGAGGATGGCGACTGGTTGATCCCACCCGAGGTTGCACGCGAGCTCGACGCACCTACCGCAAGCGCGTCACCTGCGAGCAGCGTTCCCCACACGAGTGTCCCTCGCACCGAGCCTGTCTCCAAGCTTCCTGTCGATCGGCGAATGCTCCTCCTGCTGACTGGGTTTCTCGTGGCCATGGCGCTTGCCGTCGGACTGCTCGTCCTCGCCTACCTCCTGGCGACGGGAACGATCGACCTCCACCCGTGAGCATGCGACCTTACGTGCCGCCCGGGACGAAGGGGGACCGAGGATTCGGGCTGCGAGCTGTGCTATCTACCTCCCTCGATTCCCCATGCTCGACCGATCCCCATTGCTGAACGAGCTAGGCATCGAGGGCGACATCCCGCGCCTCGACGAGGCCATGACCCACTCCAGCTACGTCAACGAACACCCTGGCGCGACTGACTACCAGCGCCTCGAGTTTCTGGGCGACGCGGTCCTGGGGCTCTGTGTCACCGAGTTACTCTTGACCCATGCGCCCGACGCCAAGGAAGGGCGCCTCACCCGGATGCGCGCCTCCCTCGTCAACACCGACGCTCTCGCCGCCTTCGCCCTGTCCATCGACATCGCACGCTGGGTGAACTTCGGCAAAGGCGCGGTCTCTTCCGGTGACGCGTTCCGGCCAAAGGTTCTCGCCGATGTCGTCGAAGCCATCGTCGCCGCCGTGTATCTCGACCGCGGCCTCGATGGTGCCAGGAAGCTCACCCTGCGCATTGCGGGAGAGGCCTTGACAGGCAGGGCCCGAATCTCGCGACGTGACCCCAAGAGCGAGTTGCAAGAGCGCATGCAACGAGGTGGACGCAACGCCCCCGTCTATCGCGTCCTATCCGTGGAAGGTCCCGAGCACGACCACCAGTTCGACGTCGAGGTGCGTGTCGATGACGATGTGCTAGGCAAGGGGCACGGGCGATCGAAGAAGGCCGCGGAGCAGGCCGCCGCCCGGGTCGCCCTAGGACAGCTCGAACAGCCCGAGGAGCCGCCGAAATGACAAGCACCCCCGATCGAACCCGCGCATGCAAGGTCCTGCTGGTCACCGCCATCCTCGCGCTCGCGACCGCGATCTCTTCCTCTGCCTGGGCCGGTCCGTACCTCAATACCTCCACGATGCTCCTGCACGAAAGCGCCAACACCGGTCGATGGATCCGATCGAACCTGGGCGACAAGGAGCTCGCCAGGAACGCTCACAAGATGGCCCAGGCTCGACTCGACGTCGCCTCCAAGATGAACGTCCCCACCGAGGTGCGCGACGCCCACCCGCACTTGCTGCTCTCTCTCGCCGCCATGGAGCGCGCCATGCAAGCGGCCATCGACGGCCAGGT
This sequence comes from uncultured Polyangiaceae bacterium, assembly GCA_964488865.1. GTDB lineage: Bacteria > Myxococcota_A > Polyangia > Polyangiales > Polyangiaceae > MWCO01. The sequence continues at coordinate 137,278 of CAZAWR010000003.1, forward strand.
GTCGGATTTCATCCGCCAGATCCAGACGTCGTCGGGCGAGGCCAAGACGTTCCAGTCGGTCCTGCAGACGCTCGGGTTCGCCCTACCCAACTTCAACCGTACGTCGATGCAGGACCCGGAACGCACCCCAGCGCGAACGGCCACGACCAGGGCAGCCCCGCAAGCCAAGCCCGATGCGCGCGTTGCCGCGACGCGCTCAGCGAAGGCCGCGCGGTGTGGGCAGCGGACCCGTTCTGCCCGGGCGCCGAACGATGCGCCCCGGCTTGCTCTCCTGTTCGATCTCTCCCCCCCCTGAGACGGCGATCAACTCGGGTCCCTCCGGCATCACCAGGCGAACCTGCTCCTTGCGGAGACGTGCGATCAACGTGTCCTGTCCGGCGCGTGTACGGTCGCGAAGCAAAATCTTCTCGATCGATTTCGCCTCCTCCGCCAGGGATCGGTTGACCGCAGGCATGCTCCCTCGCCGCCACACCACCGCGAACCCGGAGCCCTCGGGCACAGGCTCCCCCACGATCTCACCGTCACGCACCGCAAACGCAGCCTTCGCAAGCTCCGGGGAGACCCGCGTCTTGCCGTCCGCGCTCGTACCATTCTCCATCAAGAACCCAAGGTTGCCCCCGCGAAGGCTCGTCGCCTTGTCCAGCGAGTGCTTCTGCGACAGCTCCACCCAGGCCTTCGGCGTCGGTGCCTTGCGCGCTTCCACGATCAGCTTCTGCGCCAGATCCCGGTCCGCTACCAGGATCCGCCACACGCTCACCCTCGCAGGCGTCCGGTACCGGTCCAGGTTCGCCTGGTAGTACCCCGCGATCTCTTCCGGCTTCACCCCCGTGTCCGGGGTCGATTCGTGCCGAAGCTTCAGGAGTAACGACGTCTTCAACAGATCACGTTGCTTGGACCGGATCTCCGGGTCCTCGTGGATGCCCCGGTCCTTCGCCCCTTGCGCGAACAGCAACTCCGGGATCAACACCTTCGTCAGGTAATTGCGCTTCACGTCTTCGGGGGTGGCTCCGTACACCCGCAGCTGGAAGGCCGGAACCGCACGGAGCCGTCGTTCCAACTCGCCCACCGTGATGACGCCGTCTCCCACCTTGACAACCACGCGGGTCGACCCATCGGGAGCCTTGCTCGCCTTGCCTTCCCCGGTGTCTCCAAGGATCAACACCCCGGCGATGGGAAGGATCAACGCAGCCATGCGGACCGCATATCCGACGTGCTTCATGACGGAAGGGTGTGGCCAAGAACGGCGGCGCGGTCAAGACACCTGGGACCTCGGTTCCGCAATATCCTCGGACTGCCCAGAAACCGCACGGGTTGCGTACTCCGAGAACGCGAGACCCGCTTGCTGCAAGCGGCCTCGCGATACGCCAATCGCCGCAGGGCTCGCATCGATCCCCACGGCCCGGCGCCCCATGCGCGCCGCTACCGCGACGGTCGTGCCACTGCCCGCATAGGGATCCAATACCCAGTCCCCCGGCAAGGAACAGGTCCCGACCACGCGGCTCAACAGCGCCTCCGGCTTCTGCGTCGGATACCCCGTCCGCTCCTTCGCCACCGGCGCCAAAATCGGGATGTCCCACACGTCCCCCATTGGCACCCCGGGCGACTCCTTCGGCTCTGTCGACGACCGCCGACGCCGCCCCGTGTCGTCGAACACCGCGCGCTGTTTGCCCTTTCCCCAGGTCTTCAGCGTCGAGGGCGCCAGGTCCTCGTAGTGCTGCACGAACCTGGGCTTTTCCCGCGAATCGCCGACCCACCGGAGCAAGACGTCGTGCACGCGCTGGAAGTTCGGGGTTCGTGCCGGCCAGCGGCGGTATCGCCAGATGATCTCGCTCGCGAAACAGTTCGCGCCAAAGACTTCGTCCCCGATTACCTTCAAGTAGTGGCTGGTCCGCGGGTCGACGTGCAGGACGATACTCCCGTGGGGAGCGAGCAGCGGCTGGAGCGCCTCGAGTCGTGCCCGGATCGAGGCGAGGTAGTCCGGCAGGTCGCGCCACCGGTCATCGAACGCAGGCGTCAGCAGCCGCACCGGAGGTCCCGATTCTGCCTTTTGTCGGACCACCCGTTCGTGCTGTCGCATCGTAAAGAAGGGAGGATCAAGATAGACGAGGGTGATTACCCCGCGGAATTCGCCTCGGAGGGCCTCCAGCGCGCGCAGGTTGTCGCCACGAATGAGCCGAAGGCCCGGGCTCTCGCCGTCGATGTGGTGCAGGTGCCATCCGGCGGCTCCCGGCGCTGAGCGTGCGGCGGGGGCTGACCTGTCTGGGTTCATGGCCACATCGTACTACTCATGAATACATCGTTCCTAATTCCGCGATCCTTGCCCTCAGCGGGCCGATTCGCTAGGGCGCTGGGACGGATTTTCGGCGGAACGGGAGTGACATGAAGCCACGGATCTTCTCTGGAATGCAGCCTTCCGGTGAGCTGCACATTGGAAACTGGCTTGGCGCCTTGCGCCAGTGGGTCGACCTGTCCCGGGAAGACGCCTACGACGCGATTTTCTGCGTCGTCGATGCGCATGCGGTGACGGTGGACTACGAGCCGAAGAAGCTGCGCGAGCGCATTCTCGAAGCGGCCACGGGCTACCTTGCGGCGGGGATCGACCCGCAGCAAAGCGTGATGTTCGTGCAGAGCGACGTGCGCGAGCACACGGAGCTGGCGTGGTACCTCTCCTGTTGTGCCCAGATGGGCGAGCTGCAGCGGATGACGCAGTTCAAGGACAAGAGCGAGCAGCACAAGCACAACGTGAATGCCGGGCTGTTCACCTATCCGGTGCTGATGGCGGCGGACATTCTGCTGTACCGCGCGTCCGTGGTTCCGGTGGGGGACGACCAGGTGCAGCACCTGGAGCTAACGCGTGACATTGCGCGACGGTTCAACCAGCGGTTCAAGGCGAAGGTATTTCCGGAGCCGGCTCCCCGTTTGTCCAAGGCGCCGCGGATCATGGGGTTGGACGGGCAGGCCAAGATGGCGAAGTCCAGGGGCAATACCATTGCGCTCTCCGAAGACGGCAAGGCCGTGTGGAACAAGCTCAAGGGGGCGTTCACGGACCCGCAGCGACTGCGACGGGAAGACCCGGGGCGTCCTGAGATTTGCAACATCTTCACCATGCACGGGGCGGTCACACCGGGAGACAAGGTGGACGAGATCGCGGTGAGTTGTCGCACCGCGGCCATCGGGTGCGGCGACTGCAAGAAGATCCTCCACGAGAACCTGATGCGGGAGCTCGGCCCGGTCCAGGAGCGCCTCGCCGACCTTCGACAACGCCCGGACGACGTCTGGGATATCCTACGAACCGGAGCGACGCGGTGTCGGCCTTGGGCCGAGCAGACCATGGCGGACGTTCGACGATGCATGGGCCTCGGGACGCCTTGACGCGCAGGCAGATCCTGGCGGCGGTCGGCCTGTTGTGGGCTGGCTGTCGACGCAGAGAGCCTGACGAGACGCCAGAGGGCCTGGTGGAGGAGTGGCTCGAGCGTATGGCCAGGGTGCACGGGGACCCCGAGGACGCAGCGCGTGCGTACGAGCTGCTGTCGATCGAGACCAAGAAGAACCTCGAGGAGAGAGCTCGCCGAGCCTCGGCCGCGACGGGCCGGAAGATGACGCCGGAGAGCATGTTGGCGCCGTCGCGGTTTTCCTTGCGGTTTGCGCCTCGGTCGATGCGCTCGCGGGTGGCGGGGGATCGTGCGGTGGTCGACGTGGTGGGAGCGGACCCCGAAGTCGAGCGTGCGGAGGTTCCGTGTGTGTTGGAGGAAGGGCGGTGGCGGATTGACCTGGTGCTGCCGCCGTTGCCAGCGATCGAGAAGCGTCCGGATGGGGGGGGATGAGGTCAGTTGGCGAGGAAGATGGCTTCGATCTCCGTGCGAACCTGCTCTTCGGTCTGGCCGCGGGAGATGGCGATCTCCTTGACGATGAGGCTGCGGGCTGTGTCGAGCATGCGGCGCTCGCCGAAGCTCAGCTGCTTGTCCGTCTTGAGGCGATACAGGTCGCGAAGCACTTCTGCCACGTCGTAGATGGAGCCGGTCTTGATCTTGTCCATGAACCCGCGGTAGCGACGGTTCCAGGTCTGGTTGTCGAAGGCGATGGTTCGCTCCCGCAGGATGTCGAAGATTTCGCGGATTTCTTGCTCGGAGATGACCTGTCGGAGACCTACGGCGCCAGCGTTGTTGACGGGGACCATGATCTTGCGGTCCGTGTCCATGATTCGCAGAACGTAGAAGCGTTGACGGGACCCAGCGATGTCCTTTTCCTCGATGCTGATGACCTCAGCCACGCCTTGGGCGGGGTAGACGGCCTTGTCTCCAACCTTGAACTTGACTTCCGAGCGTGCCTGCATTGGCGTCTCCTTATATGACGGGCCGCAAATCTCCCCGCGCTCAGCACGTGGCGGCGCTGCTCGTGCAACGTTGAGGCAGGAACAATCAAGACGGAGGACTATTCCGGCAAAGGTAACGTTGCATGAAGGACCTTGTGTTTGCTTCAGCGAAGCAGGAGGTCAGATGTAGGGTAAATTGCGGCAGGCGCTGGGATGGTAGTAGCGCGAACCGGGGTTTGTCAATCCCAAACTGATCCAGCTCGACGATTCATCCTGGCGGCGGTAGCTAGCACAGTGTGGGGCTGCCCAGCTCGATCGCAAGTCCCCATCGTACGCCGCGGTCCGACACGCAAGTTTGGTGGGCCCCCGACCAAGCCAGCAGACGTTGCACGATACAGCCGCCCGTCACGATGACGTCGGCTCGTTTCGGGTCCAATCCGGGCACGAGCCTGCGCTCGGAGACGGGCAGGGCGCCGAGCCGCTGCGCCAAGTCTGAAACTTGTTCGACCGTGAGACTCGAACCGTGCACCTTGGACGGATCGTACTGTGCCAACCCCAGCTCCACCGCCACTAGGGTGGTGATCGTCCCGCCAATCCCTACCCACGTGAGCGGCCCCTCGCTCTTGACCAGCCCTCCAAGAAGCGCGTCGACCGAGCTGCGCACGGCGTCGAGCTCCGATCGGGAAGGCGGATCCTGCCGGATATGGCGCTCCGTCAAACGCACGCAGCCCAGGTCGAGGCTGGTGGCGAAGTCGACCGTGGGCGCGCGTCCCGGCTCGACATGGCCGAACACGATCTCGGTGCTCCCTCCCCCGATGTCGTAGACCGCCACCGGACCCGCCACGGACAAGCCGCTCAAGGCACCGAGGAAGGTGAGCCGTGCCTCCGCTTCACCCGAGATGACGCGGGGACGGGCGCCCAAAACGCGCTCCGCCGCGTCCAGAAAGGCGTCCACTCCCACAGCATCTCGCGCTGCGCTCGTGGTGACCACGTCGAGGCGTTCGACGTGATGCTCTTGCATGCGTCGTGCGTAGTCCTCGAGGCAGAGGAGAGTGCGATGGACGGCATCGGGGTGCAGGCATCGATCCTTGTCGACCCCCTGACCCAGGCGCGTGATGGTGGAGACCTCGTGGACCGGGGTAGGTCCGTGGTCGCCGAGGGTTTCGGCAATGAGAAGGAGAACGGAATTGGTGCCGATGTCGATGGTTGCGACCTTCAACGGGAGCCTCTTGGGAATGGGAATGGGAAAGGGAAGGGGGCGACCCGTGGGTCGGGGACTCAGCGCGTGAGGCTTTGCAGGTCGAGCATCTCCTCGACGTTCGGGAGAACGACGAGCTCGACGCGACGGTTCTTGCGCATGTCATCGGCGGAGGTGTTGGGCGCGACGGGGTCGGTGTCGCCGTAGCCGGCGGCGCTCCAGCGCATGGGGTTGAGGCCTCCGCCTTCCTTCTCGGTGGGCTCGACGAGGAAGATGAGAACCTGGCGTGCGCGCATGAGGGACAGGCCCCAATTATCCTTGTACGGTCCCCCGCCGAGGGGCCGATTGTCGGTGTGGCCGGCCACCTGGAAGGTGCGCGAGTTGAGCTGTGCGTCGCCGCGAATGACCTCTGCGACTTGCCGCAGAATTGACTCTCCATCCTTCTTCAGGTCGATCTTGCCGGAGTCGAACAGGACGTCCCCCGGCATGGAGATGACCATGCGGTTGTTGCGAACGGATACGGATAGACCGAGCTTGACGAGAGAATCGAGCTTGCTGCGCAACAACTCGAAGCGCTTGCGGATGGCCTCCAGCTGCTCTGCCCTGCGCTTGAACTCCTCGAGCGCCTTGCGCTGCTCGGCAAGGGATGCGTTGAGCTGCTGTACGTCAACCCCCGCTTGCTTGAGCCGCTCCTTGAGCTCGTCGATCTCGGCCTTCGCGCTGTTGTAGTCGTCTTCGGTCTTGCGATGGGCCTGTCTCTCCGCTTGCAACTGCGCCTTGAGCTCGTCGACCTCCTTCAGCTTCGCCTGCCATTCCTCTTCGGAATGACCGCAGCCCCCGATGAGAAGTGCGAGCAGCACCGTTGCGAAAAAGGACATCCCGACTGAGCGATGCCAGCGCATTGTCGAACCTTTCTTGCGTGTACGCCGAAGAGGATGCTTCGACCGTCCTTGGGAACGTTTGCGGGATTCCAGCAGGCAGGAAACCTCGCTTCAGAGCGCGCTTTTTACAGCCTCGTCGCCAGCCAAGTCAACGGCGGCAACCGAAGGTGTGAACGAGTAAGTCGGCAACAAGAAGACCAGCAAGTTGGCAAGAGAAATAGAGGCCTGGGGAGCAGGAGGCTGGACCCAACGAATTCGTCGAGAAATTCTCGTCTATGCATGCGTTGCGGGGTGTGATCGGCACAAGTGTAGGACCTTCGTATGACCCGTGAACATTTTTCATTGACAAGCGCAATGCATGGCCATATAAGTCGTGCAATATGCGTTACCCCGCGAGCGAGGTAGCATACAGGAGGGTCTAGCATGGCTGCTGCGAAGAAAACGACAAAGGCGAAGACCAAGACCGCGAAGAAGGCGCCGAAGGCTGCGAAGAAGGCCGCCAAGAAGGTGACCAAGGCCGCCAAGAAGGCACCGAAGAAGGCCGCCAAGAAGGCCGCCAAGAAGGCGCCGAAGGCTGCCAAGGCGCCCAAGAAGGCTGCCAAGGCGCCGAAGAAGGCTGCCAAGGCTGCCAAGAAGGCGCCCAAGAAGGCCGCCAAGAAGGCGCCCAAGAAGGCCGCCAAAAAGGTCGCCAAGAAGGTCGCCAAGAAGGCCGCCAAAAAGGCCGCCAAAAAGGCTGCCAAAAAGGCAAGTCCACGTCCGGCCAAGCGCGAAGCCAAGAAGCCCGCGCGTGGTCGGAAGACCGCGCCGAAGGAACTGGCCGCCCCCGTGGCCCCGCTTCCCGACGACGAGGAGTAGATCACTCCACGTTGACTAGCTGGGGCTCACTCCCCAGCGGGGATGACCGCGTCACCAAACCAGTATTGCGGGGCGAGTCCCACCTGTTCAACCTCGCCGCGCTTGGTGGTGCGTCCCGCTCTGTCAGGATTTCTTGACTAAGTTGACGGCCGGAACGAGGGCTCAGCCCCCGCTGCCGGTCTCGTCGACGGCGGTCCTCCCCTCACGTCCAAGGTTCGCGTCTCCCGACGGGAGATCGACGCGAACCCATATTATCCGAAACAGGATAGTTCGTTCACTCGCCCAGATACAGGCGCAGCGCCATGGCGGCGGCGCGCTTGTCGAACACCACGCCCCGCAGCTCATCGCGATGCCCGATGCGATCCAGAAGCTCCGTGAGGAATGCGTGGAACGCATCGCACTCCATCATCGCGCGATCGAGCTTGTCCGGATCCATCAGGTCCGCGTCCTGCAAGGCGTTCATCGCATGCAAGAACGCAGCGAAACGAGGGTAATCGCTCGCACGCAGCAGCGGGTACCCCATCGCGCGAAAGTACGCCAAGAACTCCCGCACGAACTGGAAGCTCGTCACCGTGCTCCACGCATCCCCCGTCCCGCGCGCGTGTCGGGCCTTCGCCGTGAACGCTCGCACGATCTGCGCGAACATCCACACATGCTGACGAAGCCTCTCCGAGATCTGTCGCTTCGCCGACTGATCGTCGAACACGACACCTTCCTCGAGCGTCGTTCCCAACGTCTGACCCAAAAACAAAATCACGTTCTGCAGGGCCGGTCGAAGCATCGACACGCACAGCACGACACTGTCTCGCAGCTGCGTCGACACGCTTCCATCGTCGGGCGAAGGAAATCCGTGTTCGAACGCCCGGCGCATCTCCAGCCGGATGTTCGCGCTCACGCACTCGAACGCGCCGCGCACGTCGATGAGCCGGTGTCCTGAAGCGAGAAGCTCTTCGTACCGCGACCCGATCTGCGATGCAGGGGTGCGCAGCAGGTCGTGCTCGTAGGAGCTGGCGAGCTGCTCGCCAGACTTGCGACGCAAGTAGCTCGCGAGCGCACGAGCGTCGGAACGCAGGACCGACAGCACGAGGTAGACGCGTCCCGCGGCGGACCCAAGAGGGTCCGAGAGGTCAGGCGCGATCTGCTCGAGCAACCGCAGGTACCGCAACATGCGAAACAGCGACAGGAAGGTCAGAGACACCAAGCGCTGCGCGTGCTCACCGGGAACGCGCTCGATGATTTCGATGACCTCCGACGACTGAATTCGATCGAATTCGGGCCGGAACTCGAGGGCCGAAAGCGGATTGAAGAACGCGTTTTGGGATACCTCGCGCTGCGCAAGGCTCGCCGTCGCGTAGAACAAACGGAACGGGATCCGCGGAAGCCGCAGAAGGCCGTCGCACACCTCCGCGAGGTTCGAGAAGCCACGACGCAGAGCAAACAAGCTGCCTTCGGGCGTGTCCTGGGAGGTGTCCTCGCGTAGCAGGCGCGTGCGCGCGGCGTCCTCCGGCAAGAGCGTCTCGAGGTACCGATGGAAGACGAACGCCTTGTCCCGCTCGCCGAGGCAGAAACGCGCGAGCTGGGTCGTTCGCTTGAAGCCCTTGCAGAGTAGCGAAAGCGGCTCGCGGAAGTCCTGGGCCACCACGGGAACGCGACGAGGCCGGCCAGGGTGGTTGCGCGGGTTCGCAAAGCACGCAGCGCCCTTGAGCAACACCTCGAGCTCGAAGACCAGCTCCTTGCGCTCGGCCGACAGTGTCGAAAGCCATCCTTCGCGAGCCTGCTGCTGCTCCCTGCGCAGCCCTCGGCTGTCCTGCAGCAAGTCGGCGTATGCGTCTCGCCGCGGGGCGAGCGCGCTCAGACGGGGTGGAGGAGGGGCGCTGAGTCGTTGCACGGAGTCGTCGTCCCTAGCACGAGAGGGCCGCCCGGGACACGTCCCGTTCGGTCATCGATCGTGCTCCACGGATCTTGCTGCGGTCAAGTCGGCAGCGCAGTGCGCGGATCAATCGGCGGCCTTAGGGGGTGGCCCCATTTGGATGCGCTCGCCGATGTACGACCCGATGAGCGTGAACATCACGCCCACGCAGCCAATGATGACGTACATGAACGTGGGCATGGTGCGGACCGTCTGGTTCTGCACGAGGTAAAAGACGGTGGGCACGGCGACGAAGAAGGCAGCCACCACGGGCTCGATGAACGTCTTGCCCGGGGAGATGAGACCCACGAGCATGCCGCCGAGGAACCAAACCGGCACGCAGATGTACATGCCGTAGATGCCCTCGAAGTCGAACGCCTGCACGACCATGGGCAGCCCGATCACGATGGCGGCGGTGAGCACGCCTTGGACGACCAGCGCGACGAGCATCCAGATGAGGCTGAAGCCCTCTTGCTGATAGCGACGCTCGATCTCTTCCTCCCGGCTGCGCGAGGATGGGCCAAGCTGTTCGAGCTTGGCGCCGCACGATACGCAGCGCTTCTGGGTAGAAGCGTTCTTGAATCCGCAGGACGGGCAGAGGACGGTCTTGCTTTTCGCCATCAGGTTCCCTCGTTCCGAGCGACACAGCCTAGCCCAAGTGGCGGGGTCAACACCAGCACGGGAAAAAAGGGCGGGAACCGGCGCACTTTGTCGTTGTCCGAGCGAGAGGAACGCGCCAACCTCGGTTTCGACCAGGAGCAACCCCCCGTGAACCAGCCCGCCGACCTCCCTTCCCTGTCCGACGCCCGTGCCCTGGCGCACAAGGAGGTCGACGACCCCGATCTGCGAGCGCTGCCCGGCCCTCCCAAGCGGCAACGAACGCTGGCCGCGGCGCTCATGATCATCACCGCCGTCGCCGCTTGTGCGATGTGCTGGGCTCTGCGAAGCGAAGTCCTGTACGCCACCTCACAACCCTTCCCCGCTGCCCTCGGAGACCTCGCCACGCTCGACCTGTCCACCGTTCAGCCCGACCAATACGTCGAGGCGCGCGGTCTGCTCGGAACCGCAGGCGCCGTTCGCTATGCGCGTCCCCTCGAGGGGGACTCCTTCCGTCTCCAGCCCGTGGCAGGAACAAGTCGAATTTGGGTCGAAATCCGCATCCCTGAGGGCATGGAGGGCCCCCGGTTCGTGCCCCCGGGCGACTTCACAGGGCGACTCGTCCCGTTCTCCCAGGCGGGCCTGCGCCACGCCGGGGTCGCCCGCTCCGTGGCCGAGCAGACCGGGCAGAGCATCCCCGCCGATGGATGGCTCCTCGTCGACGGAGCCTCCCCGCGCGCCTCTCGATGGGCTGTCGCGCTCTTTGCCTTGTTCGGGTTCTTCGCGCTGTGGAACGTGGTCAACGTGATTCGGATCCTGCGACCCGTTCGCTGACGGGTCAGCCGATGGGCAGGCCCGGGGCGGGGAACTGGGAGCACATCTCCTTCACTTCCGCTGCCACACGTTGAAGAGTCGCCTCGTCCTCGTGGTGCGCCACCACGATCTCGATCCAAGCCCCGACGCGCCGCATCTCCTGCGTTCCCATGCCGCGGGAGGTGACCGCAGGTGTACCGATACGGATACCTGACGGGTCGAAGGGGGTGCGCGGGTCGAAGGGTACGGTGTTGGAGTTGACGACGAGTCCTGCGCGGTCGAGCGCCTTCGCGGCCACCTTCCCCGGAACACCCTTGTTGGTCAGGTCGATGATCATGAGGTGGTTGTCTGTGCCGCCCGTCACGAGCTGGAAGCCGCGCGCGTTCAGTTCTTCTGCCAAAGCCTTGGCGTTCTCGACAATCTTGTGCGCGTAGGCCTTGAACTCGGGGGTCGCGGCTTCGCGAGCCGCCACGGCGATCGCCGCGGTCGTTTGGTTGTGAGGACCGCCCTGCAAGCCAGGAAACACCGCCTTGTTGATGGCCTTGCGGTGTGCCTTCTTGCACATGATCATGCCGCCCCTCGGGCCCCTGAACGTCTTGTGCGTGGTCGACGTCACGACGTCGGCAATTCCCACTGGGCTCGGGTGCGCGCCAGCGGCGACGAGGCCGCTGATGTGCGCGATGTCTGCGACGAGGATGGCGCCCACTTCGTCGGCGATCGAGCGGAAGGCCTGGAAGTCGATGATGCGCGGGTAGGCCGTGGCGCCGCAGAACAAGATCTTCGGCCGGTGCTCCTTCGCCAGGCTTCTGGCCTGTTCGTAGTCGATGAGGTGATCCTTCTCGCGTACTCCGTACTGCACCGCCTTGAAGAACATGCCGGTCACCGACACGCCCCAGCCGTGCGTGAGGTGGCCGCCCGCGGGCAGCATCATGCCCATCACGGTGTCTCCCGGCGCAGCGAAAGCCGTGTACACGGCCATGTTCGCCGGACTTCCCGAGTAGGGCTGCACGTTCACGTGTTCTGCGCCGAACAGCTCCGCAACGCGCTTGCACGCGAGCTCCTCGATGGCGTCGATTTGCGCCTGACCTTCGTAGTACCGCTTGTGCGGATAGCCTTCCGAGTACTTGTTGCTCAGCACCGAGCCGGCCGCTTCGAGCACCGCCCGAGAGGCGTAGTTCTCGCTCGGGATCAAGCGAACCGTGTCACGCTGGTAGCGCTCCTCGGTCTCGATGAGGCTTGCGATTTCCGGATCCACCTCCGCGAGCGGAGGCTCATGCCACGTGACTTGTTTCGAAGCGTTCATGGTGAGACCCTAGTACAGCCCCCGACAACTTGGTATCCGGTCCGGCGCACCTCCCCGGCAGGCAGGACGCCCTCTCATCTTCAGATCCGTGACGCATTCTCGACCGGGGCACGAGGCCTCGCCTTGACGCCAGCCTGAGCCCGGCGGTACGCATGGCTCAACCGCCATGCCGAAGATCAAGTTTCTCGTCGAGCATCATGAGGTCGACGTACGGGCAGGACGCTCCGTTCGGGAGGTCGCTCTCGAAGTGGGCATCTTCCCCAACCGCGAGTTCTTCAGCGACTTCACCTGCGGTGGGCGCGGCCTCTGCGGTACGTGCAAGGTCTGGGTGCGCGAGAGCGCAAGCCATGCCGCTTCTCCGCCGAACCTGCGGGAGCGATTCCACGGGGCAGGGAATGGTCGCCGACTCGCGTGCCAGACCCGGGTCCTCGGGGACATCGAGGTCACCACCATGCCTGGCGGCCACGACCGCACCCAGCAGGCTCGCACCATCGACCCTGCCCCTCAGCGACCTGCTGACCCCGAGCCGCCGCCCAAGGCCGACAAGTCTGACAAGCCTTCGGTCGACAAGAAGCCCAAGGACGAGAAGCCCAAGGACGAGAAGCCCAAGGACGAGAAGCCCAAGGACGAGAAGCCCAA